>QHYK01000110.1 GCA_003224085.1 Acidobacteriota bacterium
ACAAGTGCATCCGCCGAGGCGTGTTTCACAGCGTTAAAGAACTCGTCACCACGATCATGGTTTCCGTCGAGCAACACAACAATGAACCCAAACCGTTTATCTGGACAGCCAAGGCCTCGGATATCCTGGAAAAAGTGAAACGCGGACGAGCGGCCCTCAATAAACGACCATCTGTGTGACGCACTACACTAGCTTTCGATCTGCAAACTGTGGACTGTGAACTGTCGACGGCAAACCTGGATGGTATGGATGGTTATAGCAGTCCCGCGATCACTTCAATTTCGACCAGTGCATCCTTCGGCAGGCGCGCTACCTGCACCGTCGAGCGCGCCGGCGGCGCAAGGCTAAAATACTTGCCATAAGCATCGTTCATCGCCGCAAAATCATTCATGTCTTTCAGGAAAACCGTCGTTTTCACCACATGATGCAAATTCGAGCCCGCCGCTTCCAGGATCCCCTTGATGTTCTCGAGCGTCTTCTCCGTTTGCTGGCGGATATCGGTACCCACGAACTCGCCCGTCTTCGGATCGAGCGCCACCTGGCCGGATACATAAAGGAATCCATTCGCGCGAATTGCTTGGGAGTATGGTCCTATCGGCTTCGGGCCTTTGTCCGTCAGTACGACGTCTTTCATGGTTTACTCTCCTTATGGGGACTTCCTGTTGTCGCGGTGGTGAGTTCATACCGCGCGCGAAACTCTTCCGGGACTCCCGGCTGCTTCATCCACCTTCTCACAAATTCGACTACGTTATCGTGCGTTTCCTGTTCCAGCGCGGCAATCAAATCGTTCAGATCAAACCCGCGCTCCCGGCGGGCATAGAGCATGTACCGCGTCGCTTTTCGAAATGTTTCCTGCCCGTAACGATCCTGCAACCCATAAAAGAGCAAGAAACTCTTTACCCGAAGAACGTCAGCGTCTTGTTCCTTTTCCTTCGCCAGTTTCGCGCCAGGAGGAATCAAGCGAAGCGCCCGCCGGATGGTTTCACCGCGCGCTTCCCCTCCTGCGACGGCATCGTGCCCAACGGCTGCGGCGAACACCGGGAACATCGTCAACGGCGGACTTTGTTCAAAGTAGGCGGGGTTTTGCGCATACCCCAGCCAGCTCGCGGCCAGTGACGGGGCGGCTTGGGCCGCGAACGTCAGCGTGCCTTCGCTCAAATCCACCACCATGGTGTCCTGGGAAATCATTTCCGTCGTGGTCCGTTCGTTTTCGCCTCGGCCGAGCAACCTGGCCCTCAGCGGACTGAGGCCGGTGAAGCAGCCAGGCACGACCGGGCATTCCACGATCCAAGTCTGTGAAGATTCCTTGCTGCGCGCCCCGAAAGCGGCGTTGTACGCGGCAATCACCCGCGCCAGACCTTCGCTCACGTCCCGCAGCTTGGCGGCATCCTGCTGCTTGCTGGTCCACAGATGCACGTTCTTGTCGCCCTTGCCAGCTTCCGCTGTGATGTATCGCCCAGCAATCAGGAAAGGATACGGATCCTTCTTCCCTTGCTCTGCCCGGACTACCGTCTCTCCGCGGTTTCGCGCTATTTTCCGCGGCATACCGCTGGTGTGAATCCGAAATCCTTCCGGCACGGCAACCAGGAGAACCCACTTTTTTGGCGGCACGCCGCCGGTAGCAAACCGTCCTTTGGGGGGAAGCAATTCCGCGCTCCATGACGCTGCTGGCAGGAAAAACGCATCGCTCGAAAAACTCAGCGAATTCTCTCCTTCCCGGGCAGGCACCAACTCCGTCGTCAGGTGCAAAGTGTGCCGCGCGGACACCTTCCACGGCTCCGCAAGCGCAACGACCGCGTTTCGCGGGTTCTCAGGATCGCGTGTGAGGGTCAACTCGGTCGAATCCCAGGTCGCGCGCAGCTCCTTCGAATGGAAGCGCTTTCCAGGCAGACGCAATTCCAATTCCTCGAGCGGCCGCCTGCCATTGTTTTTCAAGTGGTAGTCGGCGGCCACTTCGATCTGCGGCTCCGGCGCGGCGACAAACCGCACTCGGATTTCCTGCTTTTCAATCGTGTAGCTGGGCCCTAGCGCTACCGCGCAGGAACCTGCCCAAGAGGCGACGCCGGCAGCGAGCAAAGCCAAGGAGAGGCGAGAGCGAGGTCGCAAGTTCACAGATAAATCATTGTAACGGGACGGCCTTGGAAGAAAAAGCCGCGCTCCCAACGACTCGGAGAACGACTGAAGGCGATTATGCTTTGGTTCTCCGTGCACGTTGCCGGTTGCGCCGCGAACGCGAAACCATAAAAAAACAAAGCTTCGTAGTCTTCGCGAAGCATCAAATTCCGTTGAAGTTCATTCGAAAGCGAACTGGACGTTCCGCTCGCGCCCAAATTCTACCGCGGCCTGCGCCCGCGCACGCGCGTAAACCCAGTGTTCGCATGGTTCCGCGCCGCTTCCCGCCCCGCCGCTTCCTTGTCCGCTTGCGCATCGGTCAAGCCGCGGTTGATGCGCTCCATGATTTGAGCTTCCGAGAGCCCTGTATTTTTCAGCCGCCCGATTTCCGCGCTGCTCATCGTGCGCTGGCCCTTCATTCTTTTGTGCAAAATCACGTCCACGGCGTGGTCCGATAATCCCACGAGGCGAAGCATGACCGCGTCGCCGCTCAAGTTATCGAGTTGGTCCGCCTTGGTCATTTCCAGGATGATCGATTCGTTGTAGCCGGCACGCATCAAATTCACGGCGGAATCCGCGCTGGCGAACGGATGCTGGTGGTTGTGGGCGTCCGCAATCACCTGCACGCAGGCGTCGTCGCTGACCCCCGCTTGCTTCATTCTCGTCAGCTGCCCCACTTCCGTATCCGAAGTGTTGAGCTTTTTGAGTTCCTCGACGCTGCTCGACCACATGCCGGTTTGGTCAAGCGAGCGGTAGTCCGTGAACAGATGCTGGCTGCATCCGTAGAATCGCAGCAACAAAAAAGCCAGAGGGATGAGCTTGTACTTCATACTTTCATTTTATCGGGGGGCAAGAGGAGCCATCCTGAAGTGTGCTTTCTGAGACACCCGTCAGAAGTACAGGCGATAGAGAGGCTGTTTGCAGTTCGCAGTTCACACCGGCAGTCCACAGTCCCAAAAGTTGAGAACCAAGAAACAAGCAAGCCTGTGCGCGTCGAAAACTGAAGACGGAGGGCTGAAAACCAACACGGAAAAGCGCGCGTCAGCGCGCGGCTTGGTAGATGCGTTCGACGCCGAAAACGCCGGAGATTTTCTTGATGTTGGCGAGAATTGTTTCCAGCTGGCGCCGGTCGGCAATTTCCAGGTTGGCGTCAATGCGCGCGTTGGTGCGGTCCGGGCGGCTCTCGAGATTGTGGATGTTGGAGCCCGCGCCGCTAATCACAGCGGTAATTTCCGCCAGCAGTCCTGCACGGTCGCGCGCGCGAATGGTGAGTTGCACCGGGAATGTCGCGCCGCTCGCGCCCCCCCACTCGACGGCGATGCGCCGCTCGGTCTGGTACATCAGGTTCTGCACATTGGGGCAGGCGCGCGTGTGCACCGCCACGCCGCGGCCGCGCGTGATGTAGCCCACGATTTCGTCGCCGGGGATGGGGTTGCAGCATTTCGCGCGATAGACCAGCAAGTCGCCTTGTCCCTTGACGATGAGCGGGGCCTCGCCGAATCCCAGCATGCGCTTGACGGTCTTGACCAGCTTCGGAGACGAGTCCGCCGCTGCCGGCTCTTCTGTCTTCGCTGGTTCGCCCAGCAAACGCGTCAGAATTTGCCGCGTGGAATATTTTCCAAACCCCACTGCCGCATAGACGTCTTCGAATTTCGCCAATCCATAGTCGGCCACCAGCTTGGTGATTTCCGCCTCGGGAATTTTCTTCAGGTTCTTGCCGAAGTGGCGGGCTTCGTTTTCGAGCAGGCGCTTGCCCATTTCCATTGCTTCTTCGCGTTCCTGCTCATTGATCCAGTGACGGATTTTGCTCTTCGCGGAAGACGACTTCACGAAGCTCAGCCAATCGCGGCTGGGGTGGTGGCCCTTCTGGGTCAGAATCTCGACCACGTCGCCGGTCTGGATTTCATGTCGCAGCGAAACCATCTGGCCATTCACTTTGGCGCCAACGCACCGGTGTCCCACTTCCGTGTGAATCATGTAGGCGAAATCCACCGGCGTGGCGCCGCGGGGTAGCTCGAGCACGCGGCCCTTTGGCGTAAACGCATACACTTCCACCGGTGCAAGATCGACTTTCAGCGTGGACAGGAACTCGCTGGGCTCCTGCATCTCCTGCGACCACTCGATAAGCTGGCGCATCCAGGAAATGCGCTGGTCGTCCTGCGCGCCCTTGCCGACTTTGTATTTCCAGTGGGCCGCCACGCCTTCTTCGGCGACGCGGTGCATGTCCTGCGTGCGGATTTGCACTTCATACGGCTGTCCGCTGTGCAAAAGCGTCGTGTGCAGCGACTGATAGAGATTGGGCCGCGGAATCGCGATGTAATCCTTGAAGCGGCCCGGCACCGGCCGCCAAATGTGGTGCACCACGCCCAGCGCCGCGTAGCAGTTGCGTTCGGTGTCGGTGATGACGCGCACGGCCAGCAAATCATAAACCTGCTCGAAGCCCGATTCCTGGCGCAGCATCTTGCGGTGCAGTGAGTACAACGTCTTTACGCGGGCTTCCAATTCGGCGGGAATGCCGGCTTCCACGAGCCTCGACCGGATAGTCGCTTGCACCTCATCCAAAAATTCTTTATGGAACGCGGCTTTGTCGCTGATTTCCTTTTGCAGGGCGAAGAACCCTTCCGGCTCCAGATAGCGAAACGCCAAATCCTCGAGTTCGCCACGAACGACGCTCATTCCCAGGCGGTGCGCAATCGGCGCGTAAATGTCGAGCGTTTCGCGGGCGATGCGCAGTTGCTTTTCCGGCTCCAGGTATTGGAGCGTGCGCATGTTGTGCAGGCGGTCGGCGAGCTTGACGAGCACGACGCGCACGTCGGTCACCATCGCCAGGAGCATTTTGCGCACGTTTTCGGCTTGGCGCGCTTCCGGCGCATTAATGTTCAGCCGGCCGATTTTCGTTACGCCTGCTACCAGATGCGCCACTTCCGGCCCAAAGCGCTCTTCAATGCGCGAAACGGGATATTCGGTGTCCTCGATGGCGTCGTGAAGAATGGCAGCGGTCAGCGTGATCGCATCCATGCGCATGTCCGCGAGAACATGCGCGACTTCGAGCAGGTGCGACAGGTAGGGTTCACCGGAACTGCGGAATTGGTCGTGGTGCCGCTCGGAAGCAATTTCGTAAGCCCGACGCACAATCCAGGGATCTTCCGAGGGGCGATGCTTTTTCAGCTTTTCGAGCAGTTCTTCCAGGCGCGCGTCGAGCTGGCGAACCGTTTTGACGCGGTTGAAGCTCAACGGAAGATTGCTCGGAGAGGGCATGGGTCAGTTTACCTCAAGAGAAGCAAGGAAGTAAGGAGGCAAGCAGGCAGAGACGACCGGGCAGCTGCTTAGAAAAACGCCGCAGGAGAAATATGGAATCGTTTGCTCAATTTCTCTATGTGGGTTTTGTTGAGGTCACGTTTCTTGTGCAAGACTTCCGATACGATACTCTCAGAGCCAAAAATTGAGACCAGGTCTTTCCGGCGGAGACCATTAGCGTCCATCAACGTGCGAAGGACTTCCAGCGGAGAAGCGTCAGGAATGGCATGATGCTCTTCCTCGCATGCTTGCGTCGAATGTACACCATTCTCCATGCGTATTTGATAGAAGCAATCAGCCTGCATCTGTTATGGCTTATATCGAAGACGACGAAACGCCCGACAACATCTGAATTTCTCCAACGGCTACGAACCTCAGCAAAGTTTTTCCAATGCGCCTGTTTCGCTATCTTGTACCAAGCGTTTAGAGATGCACCCCATTCGCCCTGCTTGGCGGTCGCTTCTCTGATTGCCTTCCGGCTAACCATCCGCACAAAAAAACTTCGCATTTTGCGAAGTCCATGTCAAGCATGTTAGCTACTATGGCGCACCGACAGGGGCCAGCCGGTCCAACCAAAACTGCTTTTCTTTCTCGAACGCTTTCCGGTCTTCGCCCGTAATCCTCCGAACCTCGCCCACCCCCGCTTTGACCGTGACTACCTTCCGCAGCATTCCTTCCCTCGAGGCCAAATAGAGCGTTTGATCGTTCGTCGCCTCATTCACGACAAAAAGAACAACGTCGTTCTTATTCGCGGTCGAGACATCAAACCCTTGCACTGTCTTTCCAGTCCGCACCACTCCTTGCCTGACGACACTCTCTTCTTCCTTCGATAAGCCCAGCAAAGTAGAAAGATGCGGCGGGAGCTTCGCCTGTAAGCCTTCTCTTAACGTTTTGTCCACGGCCTGAGCCATCCTCTTTCGAGCCTGCGGACTTGGCGAAGGCTTCACCTGCGCCCCGGTGGCCGACGCAAGCATCACCGCCGTTAAAAGGGAGACCCAAGGTATCGCAAAGCGACTCGACCAATTTCCATCGAATTTCGACACTCACCCTCCGATCCGCCACTCTCTCACGGCACTTCTCGAGAAGACGTGGGCAAGAAAGGGCCCAGGCTCAACCCAAAAACAGCTGCTTCCAAGTGCTCCGGAGGCTCACTGTGGCCCATTCTTCCTTAGCTTGCAGTGATTCACTGCATTAGATAGAATACTGTAAGTACAGATCTTACCCAGCACAGCCCTCATCCCAAAATTCCTGGCGCGCCTTGAAGGAGCACATCCATGAGTAAATTGACTTCCGGCTCGGTGTTGCTCGTTTTTTTCGCCGTCCTGCTGGTCGGGTGCGGAGGGGGCATGAGTTCGCCGAACCAACCCCCGGCCCCCAATCCCAATATGGTGCAGGCTTCCTTGACGATCCACGACAATCCACCCATGGGCGTGACCGTGCTCTCCTTTGACATTGACGTCACGGGAGCTGAGCTTCAGCCCAGCGACACGAGCAAACCGCCGGTTTCCATGCTGAGCGCCCCCGAGGACATCGAGCTTGAGCATTTGCAAACCGAGTCGGCGCTCTTGGCCAGCAAGAGTGTTCCGACGGGGACGTATTCGAGCCTCATGGTCTCCTTTGCGAACCCTCGGATGACCATTCAAAACCAAACTGGCAGCACGCTTACCTTGGGCACCCAAAGCTGCGCTAATCAACAGATCTGTGAATTCAGTCCCATGCTGAACCAATCTTCGGTAACCGTCGAGGGCTCACCGTTCCCCATTACTTTGACCATGAATTCCCCGGTGGTCCTGAAAATGGACTTTAATGTCGATGCATCCGTCCAGCAGAGCGATCTTTCCATTACTCCCACGGTTAGCGTCGTGCAGATCCCGACAATGAGTTCCACCGGCCAACCAGCTGAAGAAGACGTGGAAGTGATCGGCACGATTACCACGATTGACCAGACCGCTCACACCTTCAAAGTCCAGAGCGGCATGAACGGCCCCTCCTTCACCATCGCAACCGACACCAGCACGCTATTTGATTTCGGCACTTCTTGCAGCGCCGCGAACTTCTCCTGCCTGCAAACCGGGCAAATCGTCGCGGTAGAAGCCAAAATGCAGCCGGATGGCTCGCTTCTCGCTTTCCAAGTGAAATTCTTTCAGCCTCCTAACCAGATTTCTTTTGCAGGCACAATCACCTCGGTGAGCTCGGGCGGCACCAGCTTCCAGATCGTGCTCTTTGATGAAGAGGCGTACGGCGGCGAGATGGGAAGCTTTTCCATGGGTTTCCCGTTGACCATCAATCTCGCGACTTCAACGACCTTCTCCACCGACTCTGGCGGCTTCATGCTTCCTTCCGGCCTCAATTTCGCGAGTCCGGCCGACCTCATGGTGGGACAAAGGGTCCGCCTGCATCCATCGGGACTTCCGAGCGGGATGCCTCCTACTGTGACGGTAACCGTTGATCAGGTGCAGCTTGAACCTTCGGACGTAACAGGAACCATCACCGCCATCAACACAGGCAGCAATCCGCAGACCTTCACCTTGGGTATGCTGCCCTCCTTCTTTCAGAACGCAGGGATTATGTCCATCCAAGTCGACGTTCTCTCCAACACCCAGTTCGAAAGCGAGGAAGATCAAATGATGTCAGGCCTCAGCTCGTTCAAGACCGGAGACACGGTTTCCGTTCGCGGCCTGCTCTTCAAAACGATGGGCAGCCCGACCATGGTTGCGGAAAAAGTCATGGCGAGGCGGATATCTCCCGGGGATTGAATGTCCTCGGGCGGCACCAGGGGCCAGAAACGGCTCATTGCATCTTGCAATTCTCACGGCGCTGGCTTTCTTACCGGCGCCGTTTTGGTTTCCTATAATAGGGACGGCGATCTGGGGGGCAGGTGCCGTTGAAAACGTCGAGCAAAGATACCCTCTCGGCGATGATGTGACAGACGTCAAACTTGCAGTCCCGTTCCCTTTTCGTGCATAATTGTTGAAACCAGCCTGGTTCTCGAGGCACAGGCGATTCGCCCGACCTCACGGTTCATAATCGGGGGCTTTGGTCATGCACGCCTACGGGGTGTCCATGAGCAATGAGTGGAAGAGGTTCGAGGGACGGGTCCTCCTTGACAAGTTTCCGCTTCAGAAGCTCTTAGGCAGCACAAGCTATAGTGCGGTCTTCTTAACGGAATCCCCTCCGCCGCAACCAAAAAATATCGCCGTTAAATTGATAAATCCCGGCGGGAAGGCGGATTTCCAGGCCTCTCTCTTGCAGCGCGCTTCGAAGCTCAGTCATCCCAATCTCCTCCACCTGCTACCTGGCGGCCGCTGCAAGCTCGCGAACATCGATTTGGTTTTCACGTTCATGGAGTACGCTGAGGAAGACCTCGGACGAACCCTCCCCGACCGTCCACTCAGCGAAAAAGAAGCCCGCGAAATGCTTGGACCGGTCGTAGACGCGCTCAGCCATATCCACAGCAAAGGCCTTGCCCACTCGCACATCAAACCTTCCAACATTTTGTCCATCGGCAATCAAATCAAGCTCTCAAGCGACACGGTTGTTCCTCTCGGCGAACACCGCCCTGCCTACCGCCCGCTTGACGCCTACGATGCGCCCGAGGCAGCCACCGCACTGGTTGCCGGCTCGAGCGACGTTTGGTCTCTGGGTGTAACGCTGGTCGAAGCGCTTACGCAACAGGCTCCCGCTTCATCCTCGGAGAGTCAAGACGATCCGAGCGTTCCATCCACTCTTCCTCAGCCTTTCCTCGACATCGCGCAGAACTGCTTGCGTCGAGATCCGCTGCTGCGCTGGACCACCGCTCAAATCGCGAATTATCTCAATCCCACTCCCACTCCCGTCGAAGTGGCAACGCCTGCAGTGGCCACACCCGCGGTCACGGTGAACGACGAAAAGGAGAAAGAGGCCGCGAAGGAGAATCCCACTCCCGTCCAGGTTGCCGCACCGGCAGCAGCGAGTGTGAGCGCCGAAACCAGAATAGAGCCCGCAAAGGAAATGTGGGTAGACAGCAATTATTGCTGGGTGGTCGTCTGCAAGAATAACTGGTTTCACCGGCGCCCCAACATCTTTAACGTGCACCGGATTCCGCTGGGGCAGACCGACGCCGTACTGCCTCGTCCAGAGATCGACAAACCATTTGCCGTTCGCTGCGATGAATGTGGCAAGGAATACGTGTATCAGCCTTCCGGCGTATTGCGATATGAAATGGAAGTACCGGGGTCTTTTGTGCCCCATCCGCTGTTTCGCGACTCGCTCCCAACCGACCAAGGCGAGTCGGCGCCACCGCCGCAGCCCACACAAAAAATACCGCCGGTACGAACCCTAAAACGGCTTGTGGGGCTAGCTTGCCTCGCTCTCATCGTGGCTCAGTTTGTCCTAACCAATCTGCCCAGGCTATCCGCGGACGTTTCTGATCCAGTACGTCCTAACGACCTGATGGCAGGCATGTTCCATCTGGACAATAAAGGCTGGCTGCCTGTTTACGATGTCAAAGCCGGATGCAAAGTGATGCGCGTTGACATACCTGGTGCCAGAAACACAGACGCGGTGGAAGGGACAACGGTCTATTTCCCGGAGTCCAGCGCCGAAATCCTGTCTCCGGGGCAGAGAATGACCGTTCCATGCGGACGAGCCATCGCAATCAAGCCTGAAAACAGGGAAACAGCCGAAATCCACGCCGAAATGTTCTTTGTTGTCACCTACAGGCCGAAATGGGTCTGGTGGCACAAATCGGAAAAGTTTCCGATGGAAACGGCGAAAACAGACGGTGGAATGTGGATTTGGAGAAGCATTCCACGATGAGACATGGAAGCGGGGGACCGCAAACATTAACGCTGTGAGGGGATAAACAGGCAGGCTCACCACGCATTGCTGCGAAGAAGGCCCAGTAACTCGACATGTTTATCACCACTGTTTTGACGACATACGCGATGCGGCCTTCGTCCGCTTAGAGACGGTGTCCCAGCATAACTCCATCTCCAGAAATATTTTCATGGTTCGCTTGTGGCTCGAAAGAGCCATGACCTATTCATAGCGCAGGGCGACCAGGGGATCGACTCTTGTTGCTTTATGGGCTGGTAATAGGCAAGCCACCAGCCCAACCGCAACGACAACCACGACAACCACGCTGAACGTCAGCGGATCGGTCGCCGAGACGCCCCAGATTTGGCTGGCCAGGAGCCGCGTCAAGGCAACGCTGGCGACCAGACCTATGACCATGCCTGCGGCGATCAGCTTCATCCCTTTGCGCAAAACCATTTGCAGGACATTGCCTTGCTGAGCTCCAAGCGCCATGCGAATCCCGATTTCGTGCGTCTGGAGCGACACGGCGTACGCCATCACGCTGAACACACCGATGACCACGAGCACTAAGCCGAGCCCCGCGAAGGCGCCGAGCGAAGCCACGCCAAATCGCGGTTGGGCATAGGAGAACTTTTCGAGGTAACTTTCGAGCGAGCCGGTGTCGGCGAGCGCAACGTTGCGGTCCACGGCCCAGATTTCTTTGCGCACGTTATTGAGCAAGGAATCGGGCTCGACCGCCGTCCTTATCAGGATGGCGCGGTCGCCGAATCCAGAGATCGTATAAGGAAGAAACGCTTCGGGCATAACCGGTTCCTGCAAGCCGCGGTTCTTGGCGTCGGAGACGACACCGATAATTTCAAAGTAGAGGCCGCGGGGCGTTTGCGGAATTTGATCGAGGATTTTGAAATTGATTTTTTGTCCGAGGGGATCTTCTTTGCCGAAGAAATCCCGCGCCATGGTCTGGTTAATCACCGCCACCGGGCGCGCGGTCTCGATGTCGTTCGCGGAAAGCAGCGTGCCGCGCAGCAAATGACGGCCCATGGTTGGAAAGAAAGTTTCGCTGCAAACCTCGAGCATGGCGTTCCACTCTTCCGAGTGTGTTTTTCCGGGGATCACCGCTTCGCTACGCGCGCCGCCGTACGGGGGCAATGAAATGGTTTCCGTTGCGTTGACAACGCCGGGGATGCCTTTCACGCGGCGGAGGACTTCCTGGAAGAACAGCTTTTTCTTCAAGGCGGTGTCGTAACGGCCTTTCGGCGCAGGGATGCGCACGACAAGAATGTTTTGGGGATTGAAACCGAGATCCACGTGAGTTAGCGCGAAGACGCTGCGCATCATCAGGCCGGCGCCGACGAGCAGCACAATGGAAAGCCCCACTTCCGCAATAACCAGCGCGGCGCGAAGCTGGCCGTGGCGAGATCCGCCCTGCAGGCCAAGGCCGGTGTCTTTGAGGCGCGCCTGCAAATCCTTGCGGGCGGCGTGCAACGCGGGAGCGAGGCCGCAAAGAATCGTGGTGAGCACGGCCACGGCTAAAGTGAACGCGAGGACCGTAAGGTTGAGGCCAATCGCGGCTTCGTCGGGAATCCATTGATGCAGCGGGATGGAAGCAACGATCCATTTCAGCCCGCCGTAGGCAAAGAAACATCCGGCAGCGCCGCCCGCCAGCGCCAGAACGAAGCTTTCAACGAGCAATTGGCGGATGAGCTGGCCGCGAGTGGCGCCAATAGAAGCGCGCACAGCAATTTCTTTTTCGCGGGAGGTAGCGCGGGCCAAGAGAAGATTGGCCACGTTGCTGCAAGCGATGAGGAGCAGCATCGAGACCGCGCCGATCAGGGCATACAACATGCCCTTGAAATCGCCGACGACGTTGCTTGCCAGAGTGGCAACTTGCACGGTGAACTTGGGAGGATAACGTTTGTCGTAAACCTTCGCGAGGCTGTGCGCGACGACATCCAAATCCGCGGCGGCGGCTTGCTCGCGGACGCCGGGTTTGAGGCGCGCAATGGTCCAGAAGAAGTTGTCGTCGCCAAACAGTTCCGTATTGGGAGTGGGGTTGCGCTTCCAGCTCGTAGGCATCCAAACTTCCCCGCCGCACAGGCCGAACCGGCGAGGCATGACGGCCACGAGCGTGCGCGAGACGCCATTGAGAATCATGGTGGTGCCGACAATTTTCGGGTCGGCGTTGAATTGCGTTTTCCAAATCCGGTAGTTCATCGCGAAGACCGGCGGAGCGTCGGGCTTGGCGTCTTCTTCCGTAATCATGCGGCCTAGAAGAGGCGGGACGTCGAGAAACATGAAGGTATTGGGCGTAAGAATGACCCCGTCGAATTGCTGGGTGCCTTCGCCGTTGTTATAGAGGACGTCGGTGTGGTTGCAGCCCATGACGTCTTCGAGGACGTGGTTTTGCTCCCGGTAGTCCAGCATTTCGGTCATCGAGTAACCCGATCGGCCGCCCGTGCGGGATTCTTTGGCGTCGTGGATCATAAAATTGACGAGCCGGTCGCCGTCTTTGTATGGAAACGGGTGCAAAAGGCCGTTATAAATCACGCTGAAGACAATGGTGGTCGCGCCGATGCCCAGGGCGAGGGCAAAAATGGCGAGCAGCGCCAGGCGCCGGTCTTTCCTCAGGCTCCGCAAGGAGTAGCGCAGGTCGCGAAAGAGATTGTCGATGAAGTTTTTCATACGCGCCTCCTGGCACCAGCCTCGAAGCCCGGCAAAGCCCGAATCCAAGCGGTCTCGAGGCGGTCACCGAAGCCCGCTCCTTCCTAAGCTTTGTCGCCAGGGAAGACCGCGCGGATGCCCGGGCATAACTCGCTCTGATGACCAATCCGCCAGCCGGGTTTTCCGGTTTTCAAGGAGAGGTACGAAATTGCGCGGGAATTTGTTGCGTTGTCCGGACGACTTCAGCCCATCTCGCCCTTGGCTATGGTTTTGCGGGTACTCGTAGGATCATGAGAATACTGCCAAGTTTCTCTCCCCATTTCGATTTCTTTTCCTGCACCTTCCCCGCCCCGGAGTTTTAACCCCAACGGCAGCGCGAAAGGTTATTCCCAGCCGCGGATGGAAGAGGGTCGAATCAAAGTAGGCTTGTAATTTGCTGAAAGATTGCTCATCCCAAGCAAATATCCGTTGGCCAGGTAGTCGGGGATGTCCCGATCATCCGCAAGAGGTATATGCGGGCCCTGTCTTGTGAGGCTGACGTGATAGCGGCCATCCTCTTTGTAGAGATGCGGAAACAGCTGGGTACCGGATTTCCTGCCCCGGCGAACGATCGCAACCAACATGGCGCTCCTCTCCACAGATACGATGCAGCGCTGCAAATATGGATGACTGCGCACACGGACGCAATACGGACGCAAGAGGAAATCTGTGGAAAATGGAAACGCGCCGTTTTGCTGTCCGGGGGCTTCGGTTAACCCGGTATGATCGGGAATTTGCAAGGGAAATCGGATAGGGGAAATCGAAAATGGCCGTCAGAGGATCGCGTTGCCGCGTCCTTAGTGCAGCGGGGGCGAGAAGTCGGTCAGCGTGAGAAACGTGGAATCCACTTTTTCGACGAGCTTGCCGTTAGCTTCGGACTTTTTTTGCACATCCTGCCATTCCGGATCGTTGCGAAAGGCGTTCCAGTTGGCGGTGGCGGCTTCTCGGCTGGGGTGCGCGAGGATGTAAAACAGAGTCCTGCCTTTGAGCGGCTCATCTACGGGCGTCCAATAGGCCACGTTGCGGATGCCATGCTTCTCGAAAAACTGCATGGTGTGATCGCGGAAGCGGCGCAAGAGGTCATCGAGCTTGCCCTCGAAGGTGTGATAGACACGAAGCTCGTAGACCGCGGTGGATGTTTGGCCCGCGGCGGTCTTCTCTTGCAAAGAAGAAAGCCAGTTGGCTGCGGGAATCCATGCTGCTGCGGGGAGCGATTGAAGCAAGTCACGGCGTTTCATGAGAGGTGATTGTAGCAGAGTCACGCGGATTTTCGGAGAGCATCCGAACGCAATCGACCCTTCCTTTTCGATTCTCTATAATAATTGCCTTTTCGTTCTTCCAGCCGGTTTCACTTGGGCGGCGGCGCGAACGGCTAAAAATAGAATTAGGAAAACCAGGCCGATGCCGCGACTCGAATTGCTCATGGCAGCCTCCCGCGGTGAGCCGTAGTTGCTTGTCGTTCTTCTCCGGCTTCTCAGGACGATGGGAAGATCCGCTTGCAAACAGGCCCCGCCGCATTTGCGCCCACCCTTGGGTCACGAGAAAAGACTTGCTGACAGCTTACCTATATACACCAGAGAGAGGGATGCCCTCATCTAAAGTTTGCGTACATTCGACGAGTTTCGCGGTGAACTGGCTATAATGCCAGGCTACGAGTCACGCTTTCACCCAATGAACCTGTTCTACAACTCAGCGATTGTCTTATTGCCGGCCGTGGACTGGCCGACCGTGCCCGAACTTCGCTGGCAACTGGCGGGTTTCGGCATCGGAGTGGTGATTCTGTCCTTCGTCGCGGCCGGGCTGTCGTTCTATTTTGTCGAGCGAAAGACCGCCGACCGCAGCCTGGTGTACTTCAGCTTGTTTTCATTTCTCTATGCCGTCCGGCTGATCTTCCGCCTGGACTTTCTGCGCTCTCTGGTGCCGGCTTCTGCGGACTTCTGGAAGTACTCGAACCTGGCCATCAACGATTTCATCGACAATTTCATCATCGTTCCTTTGACACTGTTTTTCATGGAAATGGTGCAAGCCCGGTGGAAAACGTTGTTCCGCTGGGTACTGGCTTTTCAAGTCGTCTTTGCGGCAACGCGCTTTTCTTTGAAACTCTTCCACAAAGCAGGGCATCCCGTGGAGGTCATCTACCATACCGTGATTATCGCGTACTGCGCGCTGCTGACCGTTTATCCCTTATCTTTCACCCGCGAGCGGCGCATGCCAGGGGAAATGAAAGTCATTTATGCCGGACTCGCCGTTTTTGGCCTCTTTGTGGTCCGCAACAACCTTGCCTACCTCGGGGTTCTCCCTGGCCGCGATGTCGAGGCCTTTGGCTTCTTCGTCCTGGTCTGCTGCCTCGGTTACGTCGCGGCCTTTCGCACCTTTTCGAACGAGCAGCGCCTGCTCTCCATTCAGAAGGAGCTGGAAATTGCGCGGCAAATTCAGTCCTCGATTTTGCCGCGAGAGGTTCCGCGCGTGGCAGGCCTGGACATCGCCGCGCAATATGTTCCCATGACTGCCGTCGCGGGAGATTTTTACGATTTTCTGGTCGTGGACGAAATGCGCGTGGGCATCCTCGTGGCGGATGTGACCGGCCACGGCGTGCCCGCCGCGTTGATCGCCTCTATGCTCAAGACGGCGCTGGCGGCGCAGTCCGACCACGCCTCCGACCCGGCGCAAGTTCTGGCGGGGTTGAATCGCTCGCTCTGCGGCAAATTCGAAGCCCACTTCGTCACCGCCGGCTATCTTTTCCTGGACGCGGAGAAGCACATTCTCCGCTACGCGGGGGCAGGCCACCCTCCGCTAGTGCTCGGAGCGCTGGATGGCAGGCAAACCGCGTTTCGCGAAATCGATTCGAATGGCCTGTTGCTCGGTCTATCGGAAGAAGCCACTTATCGTTCCGAGGAGCTTCCCTTTCGGCCGGGCGACCGGTGCATCCTCTATACCGATGGCGTGCTCGAAGCGAAAAACGTCGCGCAGGAAGAATTTGGTTCGTCTCGTTTTCTCGGATTCCTGGAGGGGCAGGCGCACCTCGCGGCCGGTCCATTGGTCGACGCATCCCTGGCGGAACTAACGCGCTGGTCCGGCAAAAGCGAGGGCGCCGCGAGAGAAGACGACATCACATTGATCGCGGTGGATTTTGCGGGAGTTCCGGACCACCAGGGACGCCCATCGTCAGCGCACTAATAAGGCTAACTAGCGGATAGCTCGGCGAGGCTGAACTTCGGGCTCCGCGATGGGATTGTCATTTATGATTCTGCCCAGTTCCTTGACCCATTTCCCGAAATTGTGAGAAACACTGCGATTGCGCCACCAGGCGAGCCATTCCAAAGCCTGGTACAGTTCCAGTTCTCTGATCTCTTGGCAAAAATCTTCCCAGCTCCGCGAAACTCGTGTCTCAGCTTCGTATTGATCGAAGTATGCTCGCCACATCGCTTGCCGCTGTTCTCGCGTCCACCTGCCCGAGGAAACACTGACCAAGTCATAGCCACCTGGACCGAGCGCTGCGGTCTCCCAATCGATGACTGCGAGCATGTTTTCGCCAGATCTGGAACGCAACATGATGTTTTTTCCGAAAAATTGGCCGTGGATGACCGTCCTGCGTAATGAAGCGTACCAATCGATGAGGCTAGTGTACCGCTCAAGAGCCCGGCTCACGAGCGACCGGTCTTGCGCTTCCAATTCCGGAAGGATGGCCCGGACCTTTTCCGCGCAGGCACGGTAGTGCGGGCCGTCGTACTCGCGAAGAAAGCTTAACTGGGATTTTGGCAAGCGCAGAGTCGCGGCATGAAATCGGGCTGCCCATCGCGCTGCCGGAACCCAGCGCTCATAGTTACGGGAATCGCGCAATCGCGAGTCTCCTACGTCCTCGAGAAAGAGCCAATAGATTCCGCGATCCGGCTCCCACCGGACTGCGTAGAGTTGCGGCGTTCCCAAGTTGATTTGCGACAGAATTTCCCGGTACACGTGCAACTCGTGGTAGCTGGGACCGAGATCGATCGTCCTCACCTTCTTTGCCGGCTCAATCTGATGTTCAGGGTTCAAGTCCTTAAAGAACACGGGGATGCGGCTGCCATCCTCAAGGGCCAGGCGCAAGTGCTCTGCCTGGAAGCTCGACGTGTAATTACAAACGTCTCGTTCCACCCTTCGGATGCGGACCGCGTGCCCGCGCAATTGGGAGAGGGCAGGCTCCAGCGTCTCAACCATCATTCTCATCGTTGAGACTTTGCTCTTTCTCTGCGATGCAGAAGTTCCCCGACGGGCATGGCCGCCGCCCTGAATGGATCTGCGCATCGGTCTACTCCTCCCACTCAGCCATTTCGATGGCTTCCTTCATTCTCAGATAATAAATGTCCAGTTTAATGGCCGAGAAGTCCCAGTCCGGCTCAAATTTCACACTCTCCCACCGGAATTCGCAAAGCCCGCGAAAAATCCTTCCGACAATCTTCATGCAGTGAAGATCGCGCATGGTCACACCCGGCCAGTGGCATTGGACGACGTCGCGGTATGCGGCAAGGTCGATGTAGGCAAGATCTTCCGCAGGAACTCCCCATCCACTCACCTCCCAATCAAATGGGAAAAGAGCCGGCAGGCCATTGACGGTGCGGATGATGACGTTTCTCGGTTTGAAGTCTCCATGAAGGAGTGTGCTTGGCATGCGATCGCACCACCGTTCAATCTGGCCCCAATGGGACTCCAGAAAATTACATTGTGAAATCACTCCTTTGACGGTGGCGAGTTCGTGGGCCGGCAGATGAATACGGTTCTGATTTCGCTGCAATTTCTCGCCTGTGGTACGGAGGTGCTGTAGATAATAAGCCGACGCCCGGCCGGGCAACCGCGCTGCCGCGGGAACGCGCGCGCCCAAAGCGTGCAAGAGACCCAGCCATCGGCCCGCGAGGATCGCATGGTCCGCCCGCTCGCGGGAGTACTGCTGGCCTTCTACGTATTCCAGAAACACCCAATCGTAATTACTATCCCCTTGGACAAAGCCGTAGTAGCGTGGAGAGCTGACTGGCAGGCCTCGAAGAATTTGCTCGTAGACGACACGCTCGTGGGCCGCTACTTCTTTTTGGCAATATTTTGCAACGATAGAAGAGGAGGCTGGTCCGACTCCGCCAATGCGAAAGATGGCAGACTTGAACCGCTTCTTGAGGACAGCCACTTCTGCTGTCTCCACGGGCCGTTGTTGTAATCGAGCCCACGCCAGGGTAGCGGGGTGGTGAGAGCAGGCAGTCCAAAGTCCGTCGCAGGTGGCTTCATTAATCACGGATATTTTTCCCCGTCAAGCCGGGAGGTGCTAAGGTTAGCAGCTGCTCGTCTGTCTCAAGAGAACCGGGGAAGGTAGAAGAAACCAGTCTTCCATGGTCGATCTGCAACAGCGCATTGCACCACCGTAAAGTGCTCCCCCGATGGGCAATGATGAATGTAGTCCGCCCACGAATGAGCCGCTCCAACGCGTCGAGGATCGCTCCTTCGGTCCGAACGTCCACTGAACTCGTGGGTTCATCGAGAATCAGAATTGGCGCATTCTTCAGAAAGGCACGGGCGAGGGAGATGCGCTGGCGTTCGCCTCCCGAGAGCCGCATGCCGCGTTCGCCAACTAGTGTTTGATAACCTTCGGATAGCTTCGAAATGAATTCATGCGCGTTAGCGGCCTTGGCTGCTGCTTGAATTTCCTCGACGCTGGCCCCTGCGCGGGCATAGGCTATGTTTTCTGCCAAACTACTCGAAAAGAGCACCGGCTCTTGTTGCACAAGGGCGAATTGGTTGCGCAAATCAGCCAGCCGGTATTCGCGCAGGTCCACATCATCGAGAAGAACCTCGCCTTCCACTGGATCGTAGAAGCGCAACAGCAAGCTGACCAGCGTGGTCTTGCCTGCTCCCGTCGGTCCCACGATGCCCACGCGCATCCCTGGATCCGCCTGAAATGAAACCTGATTTAGGGCCGACAGGTTGGTCTGTCCGTATCGGAATGAGACATTCTGAAAAGCAATCTTCCCCGAGGCGCGCACCAGTGGGCGGGGATTAGTTTTCTCTGCGACTTCGGGAAGCTCATCGAGCAAAGCGAAGGCCCGCTCGATGTTCGCCAGGTAGGACTGGAGAGACGCGGAGTTCTTTCCCATGGTTTTCAAGGGTTCGTAGAGCTGGGTCACATACCCCATCATAAGCATGAGATCGCCGAGAGTGATGACGCCGGATTGCACCTGCCGGAATCCCACAAATAGAACCGTAGCCGTTCCAATCGCGGTGGTCAGCCCAACTAGAAAGTTGTACCTACCCTCTGCCAAGGCCAGCTTCAACCGCGCGCGCATGCCTTCGAAGCTGCGCCGAACGAAACGGCCTCTTTCGTCCTCCTCTTTCCCAAAGGCTTTCACCACACGCAGCGCGCCAAGGACTTCCTGCACGACGCCCATTGCGGATCTTTCGAGTTTTTTTACCTCGCGCGACCCGCGACGGAGACGACGCCGATATATTTTGGAAATCAGAAAAAGGACGGGTGAGATCACCAAGGCAATCAGAGCCAGTTGCCAATCAATTTGCATGGTGACGTACAACATCCCGAGTAGCGTGAAAGCCGAACCAATGAGAGGGATAAAACGTTCCGTTACAATCGTTTGAATTGCGGCCGCATCGTATTGAACGTTATAGAGCGATTCCGCGGTCCCCTTATCATCGTGGTAGGAAAGCGACAATCGCTGCATCTGCCGGAAAAGGTCAGATCGAAATTCCAGGAGGAGTTTCTCCCCGGTATGCGTTTTCAGGAGCGCCAGGGCCAGCGCCTGAATCTGGGTAAGAATGGTCACAGCAATCAGCAAGCCGACAGCAAAAACCAAAGCAGAGGTTGGAGTAAGCCTGAACTCGGTCGGCACGAATGGCCGGATCAAATGAGGGAGAGGTTTGGAACCAAGCCCGCTGTCAAGAGCTATCTTCAGCGGCAAAGGAACCAACAACGCCAAAGGGGTTGCCAGCAGACTGAGAAGGAAAAGAGCAACCAGGTGTGGCCAATAGGGCCGTGCCCACCGAAAGAGCCGGTTATAAAGCATCAAATCGTGATTTTTCGTCAGTGCTGTCATGCGCATTCGAAATCCAGCTTGATTAGCGCGCAATGTATGGCCCCGACCGCTACCGCCCCGCTTCGCAGTGCGAGCGCCAAAAACACGGCCCCCAGCGTCCCGAGAATCGCCGCGGGATACATCGCCTTATCCATAGCTGCGCCAACCGACGGAATCAGGAACAAGAGAATCGTCCCTATTCCCGCCATGGAGATCGAGGGGCGGAAATACAACCGCACCATGTGCTTGCCCGGACCGTAGCTCTCGGAGACAGTGCGGATGCGAACGCCACCGAACATGCCTCCGTGCACTTCGAGGTCCCAATCGTCGAAGTCCCCTCCGCGGCGCACGATAATGCCCCGAGAGCGCAGCACGGATTCCAGGTCTTGGAGCACATCAGCCGCGTCGCGCCATTTTTCGCTCCACCGCTCGAACATCCTTGGCCGAGGAAACGAAAGCGTTGGGAAACGCCTGATTTTCCACGGGGTTAAAGAGCAAGTAAGTCGCCCCCACAGGCGAGCCAGAGGTTGCATCAGATGGAGCACAGCCGTCAAAGCCCTCAACCGAAAACGTTGCCAACGGCTCGTCGCCGACCAACAGCAAGGCAAGTGCAAGACGGCATTGATCGTGGGAATCAGGGACAATCCAAACGCCGCCAGAGTCAACGGTAGGGCGGCGATCAATGGTCTCCACAAGATGCTGATCACGGAGAGCGTCGCCAGAATGACACTCGTCAGTTGCCACTCGGGCATTAGCGAAAGCGAATTCAAGCGGCTAGGTGCAGCCTGGTAAAGGCGTGCGAAGCCCGCGGTCCCCCAGGTTCCTTGGTAAATCCGGCCACGCGACAACGAAAGCGTATGAAACAGCCCGTCCATATAAATGCGCCCGCGCCAGTTCGCTTGTCCGCTGGAGTTGTACCTTTCCGGCCACTTTCTTTCGAGCATGGCCTCCGCTCTGCCGTAGCTTACTTGCTGTTTCCAATACGCTTTTACGGTCCGGCGATAGTGATGCCAGATCATGGCTGCTGGACTGAATCCCAGCCTCCCACCCTGCCCTCGCATCCTCCAGCACACATCAACGTCGTCGCCAGCTTGCCGAAATTGCGCGTCAAATCCGCCAATCGCCTCCAGCCATTTCCTGCGGAAAGCCATGTTGCAGCCCGGAATATGTTCCGCTTCGGAATCCGAAAGAAGCACATGAGCCGGCCCGCCTGGAGAACCGGCAACGCAACTGGCGGTCGGTCCATCATTCGGAAATGGAATGTTCGGACCGCCGACGCCTGCGTAGTTCGTCTTTAGAAAGGTAGAGGCGAGGTAGGTTAGCCAATCGGGATCGGGCTGCGCGTCATCGTCGATGTAAGCTACGATTTCTCCTGTGGCCGATTGCCAACCCAAGTTTCGCGCGGCGCTTAAACCTCTGTTTTCGGTTCGGATCAGCCGCACGTTGAACTCCCGCGCGATATCTTCCGTGCCGTCCGTTGAGCCATCGTCAATGACAATGGTTTCGTAGTCGGAGTATCGGATTTTTTCGAGCCCCTCCAAGCAACCTCGAATTGTGCGGCTGCCATTGAAGCTGCAGACCACGACAGATATCTTCGGCCAGATAGTTTCGGGAGGAAACGGAACCTCGTCGAACGCTTTGCGAATTACTTGAAGCGCGGCTTTCGGCCTTCTTTGACTGGTCGTAAGCCCAAAATTCCAATCCGTAACTTCCCCGCCTCCCCGGTGCCACTCGTCGGTCCAGGAATAAACAAAAGCTCCGGCGCAGCCGGCTGCAAAGGCTCCTCGGACTTGCCAGTCCAAGCAGGCTCCTTGGGCCTCTTCTCCGTTTCTGCGGCTATCCAGCCCAATTTCTGTTACCAGTAGCGGGCGGTTACCGGCGAGATTTTGAAGGCGCCCCAGATATGCTTCATAACTTGCCTGCGACTCTAAAAATACGTTGAAGCACACCAAATCGAGAAAAGGCAGATCCAGGTATTCCGTCGAGGGGTAATTGGCGTAGGAAATTAACGCGCTCGGGTCCTCCTCCTTCACGTCCTCATGCAATTCCTTCAGGAATCGCTCGACGTTGCGCGCTCCGTGCCAGCGCACGATGGTTGCGGGAATTTCGTTCCCCAGGGTGTACGCCAGAACAGCCGGATGGTTGGCGCAAGTCCGCGCTCCGTCTTTAACTTGCTTGCGGATCTCCTGAACCATTCGCCGGCTGTGAAGAAACGCGTAATGACGCTCCGCTTGCAATCCCACCAGGACTCGCAAGCCCTGCCGATGAGCGCTATCGAGAAGCCACCTCGGTGGTGCGGTGTAAGTTCGCACGGCATTTATGCCGCTTGCGGACATCATGAAAAGGTCCTGCTCCACCATCTGGTGCGAAGGGAACGCAACGCCCTCTTTGTTGGGGCGAAACGTTCCATAGGTCACGCCTTTGACGTACAGCTTTTCCTGGCCTGCCCAAAGGAATTTGCCCCGTGCGTCGACGCGATCATCGTTCGCGGTCATGCCCCAGTCTGGCTTGACATCCGGCCTGGCTGCCAATGACGGACGCGGCAATCGTTCTGGATTTTGGACCGGAACTATTGTCACAGCCATTTTGCGCTCCTGGGGACTGCCGGTCCGCTAGTTACTGCAGGAGTTGGCTGCCAATTCGTGTCGGCGAGTGCTTCGTTGAAAGGAAGGAGACGCTTACCGGCGCTAGTTCTTTCACCTCGCGCTGCATGCCAACTCCATGCGCTCTCGACAATGGTGTCGAGTCCGGAATGACGCGCTTGCCAACCGAGCAACTCGCCGGCGCGGCGGGGATCTGCGACAAGAGCAGGTGGATCGCCTGGCCGGCGCGCGGCCTCTCGAATCTGCACGCGTTGCTGACTCACGCGCTCGACTTCGGCTACCACTTCTCGCACCGAGTGGCCTTTTCCTGTGCCCAAATTAAGGGCCACGCTTTTGTTTCCATCAAGCAAGTACTTGAGCGCAAGGACATGCGCCGCCGCCAAATCCGCAACGTGAATATAGTCGCGGATTGCCGTCCCATCGGGTGTCGGATAATCCGTTCCATAGACGTCCAGCGAAGGCCGGGAGCCGCAAGCCACATCCATGGCCAAAGGGATCAAATGAGTTTCCGGGCTGTGCATCTCTCCGATTTCGCCTTCCAAGTCCGCCCCAGCCGCGTTGAAGTATCGCAGCGCCACGCATCGCAGACCGTAAGCCTCTCCGTGCCAATACAGAGCGCGCTCCAGGAAGCGCTTGGATTCTCCGTACGGGTTAACCGGCACTTGCGGATGATCCTCAGGGATCGGAACCGTGGCCGCCATTCCGTACGTCGCACACGTCGAGGAAAAAACAATGTGCTGGATGCCCGCATCCACAAGAACATCGAGGAGGTTGAGGGAATTCACGACATTGTTTTGGAAGTATTGGCGCGGCTTGCGCATCGACTCACCTACGTAAGCGCTCGCCGCGAAGTGGATGACCGCCTGAATGCGATATTGGGCAAGAGTGGAGCGCAACAGTGCCGCGTTTCCCAGGTCTCCACGAACCAGCGGGCCCCACTTTACGGCCCAGGGATGGCCGGTGGAAAGATTGTCGAATACGACAGGCTCGCAACCCATCTGGGCGAGCAATTTGGCCGTGTGACTACCGATATAGCCTGCTCCGCCAGTCACCAGGACTCGAGTTCCCAGTGGGATTGCCCGCTCGTGAAGGCGCCCTTTGCCCGATTCTGCTTCCGTTGCCATGAATGATTACCTCGTTTAAGTTTGCAAATGTACGAGAACGTGCAATCTCCTTTGGTTCCCATTGCCGAGGGCTTGGGCTTGCCGGACTTTCGCAAATTCTTTGCGATTCCTCCTCTTGGCCATTTCAAAAGGTGTACTTCACGGACAGCTGCATGGTCCTTGCCGGGGCTGCACTATCGGCTTGACCGAAGAGCGGTGAACTCACGACTCCGACGATGCCGGTGACATTGGTGTGATTGAAGGCGTTGAACGCGTCGATGCTGAGCTCTACTTTCCGCCTCGCATGATGATGTTCTACGTCAGAAGCGCCCTGAAGGCTGAATGCCTTTGTCAGTCGCAGATCCACCTGCACATTTCCGGGGCCGCGCCCGGTGTTACGCGTAACGCCGGGCGGACGGCTTACCGTGTCGCCAAATGGGTCCGATCCGGTGACAAGGCTGAACGGGGTTCCGCTGGCGGCCGCTATAATCGTCCCCATTCGGAATCCAAACGGGAATTGCATGATTCCCGCCAGGTTAACCCGGTGCCGGGAATTAAAGTCCGCCGGCCCTATTTCCGATTGCAAATCGTAATTGTTTGACGGGAACACAAACACGCCCGGCCCGCCGCTCGATACATCGTTGATGTAGTTGGAAAAGACGTATTGCCCGTAGCCTTTGAAATACTTGCCCCAACCTCCGCGAAACGTAACCGTGAGGGCGTGTCCACGGAGAAATGCAGTCGATTGGAACTCCTCGATATTCGAAAAGTTTGGATTCGGACGCAGCCCGCTTCCTGACGGCAAGGGAGCGTTGATGTCCTGAACGCGAAACAGATGTACGCCATGCAAGAACGAATACTCTATGGAGAGCCAAGTCCCTCCCCACACTTCTTCTTCGATTCCTGCACTGGTTTGAATCAAGTATGGCGATTGAGCGTTGGACGCCAAGTGTGTGGCGCCCGGCGGTGGAGATATGAACTGGCCGCCAAGAAATGGATCGGGATAAGAAGGGTTGGAAATGTCGATCTCGCGGACATGCACGCCGTCCAAAAGCAGGACATCCTGTGCGACGGACCTCGGCAAACTGTCATAGAAGATCCCGGTTCCCGCCCGAATTACAGTTCTTTTGATTTTTCCTGGAGAAAATGCCAAGGCGAGCCGGGGAGCAAGATCCTTGCGGTCGTCCAGTGTGTTTTGCCAGTCGTACCGCAGCCCAAACGTGACGCTGAGGTCTGGCAACACGCGCATCGTGTCCTGGCCAAATCCGCTGGTCTGTTGCGCAAGGAAAGAAATATTCGGATTGCCTTGGTTGATTTGGAACAAATCGGGACTGCCTATGTGGTTCTGAGTGACATCCGTGTATTGAGTGCGGTCGCTAAACTGGAAAATCCCTCCGAAGTTTGTAGCATCGAAAACGTGCCACCAGTCGTTCCGCGCCGTAGCCCCAAAAAGGAAGCTGTGCTTTCCGCGAATGTATGTCGCGGTGTCCTGAACATAAAACCCTCGCCTCTGTTTGCCATCATAGGATTGGGAGGGTCCACCGGTGAAGACGCCGCCGACCAAAATCTCTGGCCCGCTCGCAGGGCCTCCTGACCTATCCTCCTGATTCTTGAAAACCAAAATCGCTTCGTTCCGCAGTTGCGGCGAGAAAGCGACGCTGTCCATCCATTGCACCCTGTGCGTGTGGCGGCCCGTGCTAAAGCCTTGCTCCGGCAGGACGAGCGCCCCCACTCCGTTGTTCCTGCTCGACTGGTCGGAGAAGGTATAGTTGAAGGAGAGCGACTGCACTTCTGTCAGGGACCACTGCGCCCGCGAAAAGAGATGGTCGCGGCGTTGCGGCGTAGGCACGTTGATATGGAGAGGGCCGGTTAGGGAAACCGTGTCCAGCGAATTGACAACAGAGCTTTCGTCATTCATTAGGCGCTGTCCGGCAAGGAAGAAGGAGCCATTCTGGCGCGGCAGTGGTCCTCCCAAGCTGCCCTCGATAAACCGGCGGTTCAAATCCGGGTTGGTCGCGGCGAAGGCGTTACGTGCGTCGAAGACCGAATTCCTGGCTAGCAGGGCCAGGGTGCCCTCGTAGCGGCCTTTGTGTCCGTGTTTAGTAGTGACTTCTGCTCGCGCCGCGCCGGGATGCTGAAACTCTGCCGAATAGGGATTGCGATTGATTTTCAGCGTCCGGATAGCTGACGTGGGCATGTCGAGCTCGGCCCCATCCGCGCCATCGACGACAATCGAAGTTCCTTCGCTGCCCTGCGCCGCAGGTGAGGTGAACGTATCAATGAAAGGCTGGAGATAATCGACGGGAAGAGGCAGCCCGCTGAAAAAGGCTTCGTCTATTTTCATTGACTCCGTGTTGCTCTCCGGCGACAAGCGATCGTCGCTGGTGTCCGGTCTCACGATCACTTGCTCCTCCACGGTTCGCGCTTTCAGTTTAATCTTCAACGAGTGAAGTTTCTCGGTTCCAACTTGGATGTTGGCGCGATAAGCCTCGAAGCCGCCGGCTTCCACCTGGAGGAGATAGTTTCCCGGTGCCACTTGGGTGAATGTAAAAGTGCCGTCTTCTTCGGTGGTCGTCTCCTCCTTCGTTTGGTTCTCTTGATGAACCAAGGTTACTTTTGCTCCTGCCAGCGCTGCTCCGCCTGTTCCTTGAACCTTGCCGGTTACGCTGGGGTCGTCCTGCCCAGTGAGAAGTAGCGGCCAAATCAGGATGGAAAGCAGCGTACCGAGCGCGAACGACAATGCCTCTGCCGTCATGGCATTTCGCCATGGGCCTGTTTTTGAGGATCGTTCAATGTCAGCCCGCGCGCTCAATTTCTGACCTAGTAGGATGTGCTCTTCGCCGCCCGGCAACGGAATTCGCATATTTTCTCTTCTAAAAAAAAACCAGCTCGCGGGCCGGGGAGCTGTAAATACATTATAAATGCCGCTTGAACGTCTCGTTACGACGAGTCCACGCTACGGGCATTTTCCGGGCGCGTCAATTACCGTGGCGGCTAACCGCGCAGGCTAGTACCTCAAACAGGTGATTGCCGGCGGAGAACGCAGGAGTCGGGACTATATTTCAGAGTACGTACTGCAGGCCGATGGTGTACTTCTGCCCGCGAGATGGGCCGTTTATCCAACGAACTTGAACCAACGTGGGAATCTGGGCCGGCATATGAGCCAGTTTGAGCGGACCTTGGAGAAGAACCGACTGCTTGGGGGCCCGTGGGGCAACCAGGCAAAACCCACCGCGGGAGATATTCTTCACCTGTCCCCGGAACATCACGGCCTTTTTTCGGCCATGAAAGGAGGGTAACTCGCTACCTTCGAATTGCCCCTTGATTACATAACGGGAATTCCGTCTTTTGGTCCCCGATGGCATGCGCATCACATCCCGACGGCGCTGCATACAGTCTTCGGATAAACAAATAGTTTGGAAAACTGGGAATATTCAAGGTAGGCGGCGCTACCCTGTCGCAGCCCTTGAAAGCTGCAGGATTTTTGCCAGGATTCCGGACCGGTTGCTAGCTCCGGTTTTGAACATGACCGACCGCAAGAAAGCCTTCGCTGTATTAGGGCTGATGCACATGCCGCTGGCGATTTGTTTGGTGGTGTGCCCCTGCATCAAGAATTGGAGAGCCTCGGTTTCTCGCTGCGTCAGGTGGAATCTTTGGGCGGCTTGCGTGACGTCAAGATGCCCTCCATTTCTTTCCAGCAATACAGCCAGCGTCGGTCCCAGGCCATTTTTCAGACGGGATTTCAGATTGAATACGCGGACCTGGTAATGCCTCTTGCCGGATGCAAATTCACTGGTGACTTTCGATGATGCGGAGTCGTTTTGCTTGGGAATCAGTGAGTCGATCTTTCGCGCCAGAAAATAGGCGAGGTGCCCGTTTTTCCGCGGGCTCTCCGGATAACACAGGATGGAAATAGCCTCGTCGTTGGCGTAAAGAGGCTTCTGCAATAGATCCAACAGCAAGAGACCTGGCGAATCGGAGTTCGCCCTTTCGAATTGCCGCGGCATCGAAGCCGCACTCGTGAGCAGCAAGTGCCGCGATAGACCATTGCCGTTCCACGCGGACGCCAGTGCAGCCTTCATCGATGGGCGCTCCTGTCGAACGAGGGTATCCGCATGACTAGACTCCGAAACCCGGCGACGAGTTACTGGATACTGCCTGTTACCCGGTACATTTGCACCGGCGGTAGCTCGCCGTACAGCTCAGCCACCTTGGCCCGTAAAATTAAGATACGCTAGCAATCACCGTCAAACTTCGCAATCCCCCGAATACCGGAAACCATAGCCAGGGGAACGCCGCATGTTTCCTGGCTGAGTATGGGGACTTTCATAGCCCAGGTCTTCTTTCGCTTCCTGGCGGATGCGTAGCCGCCCATTTTTCTAGCCACTCCACTTGAAAGCGCGCCAGATCATTTCTCCCGCGATATCGTTTCGCCGGACTACTGCGATGGACAAGAGGAAAGTCCGCCGGAGCCTGTTCGGCTACTTTCGCTTGGATGATTTGTCGCCAATGAAGGCACTGGCGAACTCTAGAGCTGGGGTTCGTCTCGCTCTTACTGGGCCCTGTTGTCTACGGGCGGGACATTGTTGTCTACGGGCGGGACATTTGCACAGTAGAAGATCTAAGAGTAATTAAAGTTGTGTGACAGTCAAGTACCATTTGCCGTGGTACTAGCCCAAAATCTGACAAAGACTAGCGGGAGTTTACTGCGAGTGCGCTCCCGAACCTTTGCGCATTCCCACTAAATCATTCCATTCGTAGGAGTTAGGTCGGTTTCCCTTCTTTTGATTATGTATTACCCTATATCAGTAGACTTCTGTGCGATTATTGTCACATTTTATGCTTGACAAGTAATGCGACGTCGTTTATGTATTACCCTTGATGGCTAGCCTGGTCAAAAAGAAAAAAGGCCACCGCCTCTACTACTACCTCGTCGAAAGCGCCCGCGTCGACGGTAAACCCCGCATCGTCCAGCAAGCCTATCTGGGCACCGCCGAAAAACTCGCTGAACTCGTCCAGCAAAAGACCGCCCCCGTCCCTCTCTCCGCCACCTTGCGAGACTTCGGTCTTCCCGGCGCCTTGTGGCTGGCTGCAAAACAGTCCGGCGTGTGGCCGTTGCTGGAATCCCTGTGGCCCGCGCCGCGTTCCGGACCCGGCCCGGCTCACTATCTCCTGCTCGCGGCCCTTCACCGCATCGGTGATCCCGGTCCGAAGACCGAAGTCAGCAACTGGTACGAGCGGACCATCCTTGCTTCCGAGTGGGGTTTTCCTGCCGAGCGCTTTACTTCGCAAGCTTTCTGGGACGCCTTCGAACAGATTCTGCCGGAGAGCGAGACCGTGGCTCCCGCAGAAGATCCTCTCGATCGTGCGCAGTTGCGTTTACTCGGACTGTGGAAGGAGAAGCAACTGGTCGGTCGCCGGCTGCTGGCCTACGATACCACCAATTTTTACACCTACATTGCCAGCACCAACACGCGGAATCAACTGGCACAGCGCGGCCACAATAAACAGGGCCGCCACAATCTGCGCCAAGTGGGCCTGAGTTATGTTCTGGACGGAGAGAGTGGGTTGAGCCTATGCCACCACGTGTACCCGGGCAACGTAGCCGATGTCGAAGAGTTCTCCGTGGCGTTAGCACGCATCGTGCGCCTGCTGGATCAAAGCCAGATGGCTCGCGACACCGTCACGCTGGTCTTCGACAAGGGCACGGCCGCACTGGACAACACCGTGCAACTGCAAGAGGCGGGGGTGGGATGGATTTCTGCCCTGCCGTGGAATCAAGCGCCGGCGGAGTTGCGCGAGCGCGCCACCGAAGAGCTGCCGCCGTGCAGCGCGGAACAGCCAGGGGTGCGGGCCGTGGCCGAGAAGCGGCTGGTGCACGGCCAGGAATATCTCGCGGTGGTGAAATATTCGGCGCCTTTTGCCGCCGAGCAACTGCACAGCCTGACCACCAGCATCAGCCGCACGCTGCAGTCCCTGCGACGCTTCTCGAAGGAATTGAATAAGCCTCGGGCGCGTTGGACCAAGGAAGGCATCACGCGCAAGATCGAGAAGTGGTTGTCCGGGCAGTTCCTGGGGGACGTAATTCGCTGTCAATTGGAATCTCGCGACGGCCCATGGCG
>QHYK01000136.1 GCA_003224085.1 Acidobacteriota bacterium
GTCTTGTTCACCCCGCCGAGTAATCGGTACAGAACCCAAAGCAGGAAGATAAATTCGACCGCACAGATCAGTTCGGAGACGATGCCGAGGCGGAAAAGCGTCTCGGAAGTGAGGATGTTCTGGGCGCTTGCAGCCGCGTTACCAGATACCATCAGTCTGCTGGGGACATATATGATGCTGAAGAAGCCAGTCACCCCGTTCACCAGGTACAGCACGCCCGCGAACCTCGCTGTCTGTTTGGTTGAGTTCATACCTGCTCTCCTTTGCTCATGACTCTTGCCTGAGAGACGTCTACTATTACTCCGAGCACTAAATTGATGACACTTTTCAGCTGGCCGCGTACTTAACGTGGCTTTCGCGAAAATAGTTCTTCACCACCGTGTGCCTCGCCTGCGGGATCCGAAGGTAGGAGCGAACGTTCCCCATCATTTCCTGGAGGTTCACGGGACGAACACGGCCCAGCGCGTTCGTTTTCACATCCTGGTTTAGTAATTCATCCGGATTCAGTTCCGGACTGTACGCCGGCAGGTAGAAAATCCGGATTTGCTCACGGTGCTCTGCCAGCCAACGAAGGACCGATCGCGCCTTGTGTACCGGATGGCCATCCACAATCAGAAACACCTTCTTCCTGGTCTTCCGCGTCAGGCGAAGGAGGCGTCCAAGAAAATTCAGAAATACACGCGCTGTAAAACGCTGCCGGAAAATCATGAAGGCCAGCCGCCCCCGATTGGTAATGGACGAGATCATGTTGCAGCGAAGGCGCTGCCCCGTGCCAAAGACCACCGGCGTCTCCCCGCGCCGCCCGTAAGATCGGCCCGCTTGATGGTCCGAACGGAGCCCCATCTCGTCTAGTCAATGTATTTAGGCCTTAAACTGTCGCGCCAGTTCTCGAATCCCGGGATATTCTTCCTCCAGCCATTTCCGTACTTCGACCGGAGGTGGTCGAGCCGCTTCGCTTCGCAAAAGCAGTTTGCAGCGATCCCGACGATGATAAGTTCCTTGAAGCTGCTGTTGCAGCTAACGCAGACTACGTCGTGAGCGGTGATACGGCGCTTCTGAAGCTTAAGAATCACCAGGGGATTCAGATTGTGCGGTCGGCGTGTCGCAATGATGGCATTTGGGCCTGAGGCAGGGAAAGGCTTCCCGTCGAGTACTGCCCGTACCAACGACGGAATCGCCGAACGGCAAAGCGCAAAAAGCAGCCCCAAAATGTCGGGTCTCGACCGAGAATTGGTACACTGTAGCCGAAAATTTGTCTCAACCAGGGGTTCACCCCGGGGTTTACCCTGGCCGCTCACGAACTCAAGCGACCTTCGCTGGAGTGAATTCCTAAAGTGAGACAATCCTATTATAGTACGCTCACAAAATCGGATCGGACGATTAGGTGCGAGTGGCCGTTTATTAGCGGATTAAGCGGAGCAGTTGTACCAGTCGGACTCTGAAGTTATTTCTCTTCGGTCCTTCACTGAATTCTTTCATCTGGCAAAGATCAGTTGCATGCGGCAATCTTGTTTTTTTGACATAGGGGTGGGAGGCAGGATTTCGCCGACGAGTAGCGCCTCAAGACCGGGGCGAATGCCTTCGGTGGCAAGGCGCCCGATTTCGCCCTGGAGTTCGGCGAAGACCTGATTGCGAATTCTTGTGGAGTCGAGGGCGTGCCGTCATTCGTCGCTCTATCTAGTTTGAGCACGGAAGAATCACGCGCGGGACGAGCCGGTGATTCCGACGCGCCTCCAAGAAGGCGTCAAGGAAGATCCACTGCAGGACAGACCTAACGGGAGGTAAATCGGGCCCGCGGCTGAGTCGAAAAAATGCTAACAAAATACTTTTGGGCGGGCTTATAATCTTGCCCGCCAGCTTGGCTTTCCAGCGAGAGTGAGGCCGTACGGATCCCATCTGTAACGCGCCTCGTTCCGAGAGAAGGGTGGTATGCCTTCTCGCCCGAACGCCTCTAGTAACGACACGGCCACCGCCTCCAATTCTGATCTGTATTGGAAGAGGCCGCGATATCCATCCCTTGGCGTATTGATAAAGTCCCAAGATAAAGAGGTGGTTTATGAAAGAAACTGAGTCCCTCGACTCGCTTAGGAGCAACTCTGCCAGTACCATCCTCGAATTCCTCGCACGAAAGGTGCGCTCCGCAGTGGGACAAGGGCCTGCGGCACGCAACATTGCTTTAATTGTAGGCGCGGCCGCCCTGTGTTTTGGCGTCGTCCTTTATTTTGCGGGGTCGCGCACGTCCGCAGAACTTGCTAATTACGACTGGCCGAATCACGGCAAGGACCTTGCCAACACTAGGTTCCAAAACCTAGACCTAATCAATCCCAGTAACGTCCATAAGCTGCACGTGGCCTGGGTGTTCCACACCGGCGTACTGGACCCGCTGTCTGAACTGGAAGCCTCGCCCATCGAGGTGGACGGCCGTTTATTCATCACTGACGGTCACGACGACGTATTCGCCTTGAATGCCGCCACGGGACAGATGTTATGGAAGTTTGTCGGCTTCAACGACGAGGCGCAACTCGCGCAGTTCTTTCTCTGCTGCGGCCGGAATAACCATGGCGTGGCTTTCGGGGACGGCAGAGTTTTCGTGGGCCGGTTTGACGATTCCGTCGTAGCCTTGAACGCGGAAACAGGCAAAGTTCTGTGGCAGAGCACGGTAGCTGATTTCCATGACAAGGTCTCCATCAATTCGGCTCCGCAATTCGTGCAATCCGGTGGCCGGAATTTGGTCATCATCAGCTTATCCGGCGGCGAGTTTGAGATACGAGGCCAGGTTTTCGCCCTGGACGCAAGAACTGGCAAAACTGTGTGGCGCTTCTCCACGACGCAGCCGGCTAGCTTTGCTGGCCAGTCGTTCCTGACGGGTGGTGGCGCTGTGTGGAACCCGCCGGCCATCGACCCGGACTTAGGCCTGGTGTACCTCAGCGTGGGAAATGCTGCGCCCGACATTCTCGGCGAGAACCGGGGTGGCGACAATCTATTTTCCGCATCGATCGTTGCGTTAGACCTGTTTACAGGCAATCCAGTGTGGCATTTCCAGGAAGTGCACCACGACATTTGGGACTACGACAGCGCACAACCCGCTGTCCTATTCCCGCTCGAGAAAGATGGAAAGCAATTCAGGGCGCTCGGCCATTGCAGCAAGAATGGGCAGTACTACATTCTCGACCGCGCCACGGGCCAGCCCATCTTCCCAGTGACCGAGCAACCCGTCCCAGCGAGTGGTGCCGCGTTTCAGAATGCCGCACCAACACAACCCTATTCCGCTGTCGAACCGCTGACCCCGCTCAGGTTCGACCAGCTCACGCCTGAGGAGCAGCCCGACACGGTCGCCATAACCGCTGCTTTTAGCGCGTTCCTGGCCCCGGGACAGACGGAGGTTGCCCTATCGCCCCAATACACTCCTCCCGATGAAACGCTGCGGCTAATTATGCCGGGTGACAACGGGGGGTGCGAATGGGCCCCGGCAGCTTTTAGCCCACGAACACAATTCGTCTACTACGGCGCCAGGCACGACCCGGATGTCTTCAAGACTCACTCAGGCAATACGAGTCTTATCCCCCAGCCGATCAACGGAGACCTTCACCTGGGCTCGACCTTCTTCAATCACGTTCCCGGTGCAAAGCCTTTTGGCCTGTACGGAGCCACTGACACTCGCACAGGCAAAGTTGTTTGGAAGATTCGCATACCTCAACCCGCGAAGTCCGGTGTGCTCGTTGCCGGCGATGTGGTGTTCTTCGGTGAGGGGAACGGGAAATTTGATGCTGCTGACGCAACGACAGGCAAGATGCTGTTCACGTTCGATGCGCCCGCCAACATTGCCAACGCCGGTGGAGCAGCGGCGGGCCCCATAGCCTACCTCGCTGATGGACGCGAGTTCATCGTCAACGCCTTCGGTGGAAATGTCCCGGATCGAAGTGTCACGGCGAACGGCGGTTGCCTGGGCGGCGGACATACGTGTGATAACCCTGTTGGCGATGCCTTCATCGCCTTCGCACTTCCCCGGAGAGGCGACCAGTAAAACTAGCGGTGGAACGTCGGTGCCAAGGGGCCGTGGCGCTCGCCGGTAGCATACTTTGTCAGCGGGAAGAGGTACCTCGTCAAAGTTTCGGTGCGGCAATGCGCACCGCGCCCCGCAGGCGACACGGTAATTACTTTCCGCTTGACTTGAGAAACTAATGCTCAATCGCCCGCCGTTCGGATTTGGCCCGGGTCGATTTCGATGCGCCGGTTGAATTGAGTGGCGCCCTCAATGCTAATGCGCGACGTGGAAGTGTCGCCGATGACCGAGTTGTCCTTTTTGATGTCGATGCGGTCGCGTCCGCGTTTGTGGGGCAAGACAGGTCTGTTGGCGGCACCTCCTGGGACTGTGCCCGTGTGACGGCAAGCCTGAAGTAATCCCAAGGTAAGAGTTGCCGACTATGCGGGACTTATGCGTGGTGGCTCAAATGCTTGAGTTCGAGCGGGAGGCGCGCCGTCACTTCTGTTCTAGGCCTTTTCATCTCGCCGGTCTCCTGTACAACGCTAGACAGCTTCCAGCCCGTCTATCTATACAATATAAGGATGGGACTTGGTCAACGATTGGAAACAATCTCCTTAGCTCGCGCGTAAGACAAACAGGGGGCTACGAATGAGTTTGAAATACACATTTTTGTATTTCATTCTGCTGCTGGGGCAGGCGGCCGCTGGCGGATGCAATCGGGCGAACCCTCAGGCAGCGGGCCCGCAAATGCCGCCACCACCATTGGTGACTGTCGCGAAAGCCCAGGCGCAGGACGTCCCCGTGTATTTGGACGAAATCGGCAAAAGCGGCGCTTTCGAGTCCGTGACAGTCACACCGCAAGTCGGCGGGCGCATCACAGAACGGCATTTCCAGGATGGAGCGGACTTGAGCAAAGGCATGCTCTTGTTCGTCATCGATTCGCGCCCTTACCAGGCTCAGTTGGACTCAGCGAAGGCGAGCCTGGCGCAGGCGAAAGCGGCGCTCGAACTCGCAAAGATTCAGTTTGCAAGAGACCAGGAGTTGGTGGGGACGAAAGCGATCTCTAAACAGGACTATGACACGAAGAAGAATACGGTCGATGTGGATCAGGCGCAGGTCGAGTCCGCCGAAGCCGCGCTTGAGACCGCCAAGCTCAACCTGGAGTACTGCTACATTCACTCACCCATCGAAGGCCGCGCCGGCGCTCGCCTGGTGGACCTGGGAAACGTGGTGCAAGCCAACACGACCGGGTTGCTCTTAATCCAGCGCCTGGACCCAATCTATGCGGACTTCACCGTGACCGAACGCGATCTTCAAGAGGTGCAAAAGGAAATGGCGCGTGGCAGTTTGAAGGCGTTGGTGCGGGTGCCGTCGGATCCGGAAGACCGCGCGCGAAACGGTAAGGTCACGTTTCTCGACAATGCAGTCCAGAATGGCACGGGCACGGTCAATCTTCGCGCGACGATGTCCAATCGGGACCATCACTTTTGGCCTGGGCAGTTTGTCAATGTGAGACTCGTCTTGGCCACGCAGAGAAACGCGGTGCTGATTCCAAATGAGGCCACGCAAATCAGTCAGAAGGGGCCATTCGTTTACGTGGTCAAGCCTGATGGCACTGGGGACTTGCGGCCGGTCACGCTTGGCCAGCGGCAAGGAGAAAACGTGGTCATCATCCAGGGAGTGGCGGCGGGCGAAAATGTGATTGTCACGGGGCAACTGACGGTGCCGCCGGGCGGGAAAGTCCGCGTCGCTAGCGGAGCTCCACCTGGGCCGGGTGTCGCTCCGCCGGGTGCCAGTGCCGCAAGCACGAAGTGAGGAGAGTGAGGCGGCATGAATCTCTCTGAACCATTCATTCGACGGCCGGTAATGACGGCCGTGCTGACTGTCTCCGTGATTTTGTTTGGTGTGCTGGCCTACTTTGGCTTACCAGTCAACGATCTTCCCGCGGTGGACTACCCCGTTATCCAAGTGAGCGTCGGCTACCCTGGCGCTACGCCAGAGACCATGGCGAACAACGTGGCGACACCCCTGGAACGCCAGTTCATGCAAATACCGGGCTTGCAGCTCATCACTTCCAATAACGGCCAGGGGCACAGCAGTTTCGTTCTGCAGTTTGATCTTTCCAAGAGTGTCGACGCAGCGGCGACCGATGTGCAGGCGGCGCTCTCGCGGGCCGCCGCTCAATTGCCAGTGGACCTGCCGAGCCCGCCGACATTCACCAAAACCAATCCAAACGACCAGCCGATCATGTACATCGGCTTGACCAGTGACAGTGCGACGCAAGGGCAGCTGTATGACTACGCCAACACTCAAGTGGGCGAGCGCATCAGCATTCTGCCTGGAGTCAGCCAGGTGGGCGTTTACGGTGCTCAGTCTGCCGTGCGGATAAAGGCAGACCCCTCGGCGATGGCGGCTCGCAACCTGACGATCGATGACCTAGCCACGGCGATAAAAAATGGTACGAGTTACACGGGTGCGGGTCAGTTTGACGGCGAGCATCACACTTTCCTTCTTCAACCAGAGGGACAGCTCAGCGAGGCCAGTCAATACGAAAATCTGATCGTGAGGCAAGGAAACGGCGCCCCGGTTTACTTGAAGGACATCGCGACCGCTGAAAACGGGCTCCAAGACGAACGCATCAGGATGCGCTTTTGGTACCGAGGCCATCAAGTTCCCTCGGCCACAGTGGTTGTTGCCGTGTTTCGGCGCGCTGGCTCTAATGCCGTCGAAGTGGCCAAGTCGATCCGCGATTTGCTCCCCACGGTAAGGGCGCAACTTCCCACTTCGGTGGGCATCATCCCCATCTACGACCGTTCGCAGACGATCGTGAATAGCGTTAAGGATGTGCAGGCGACGCTGTACATTGCGTTCGCGCTGGTCGTGCTGGTCATCTTTGTTTTTCTGGGCCGTGCCCGTGACACGCTGATCCCCGCGGTCGCTTTGCCTCTCTCCCTGCTGCTCACGTTCGTCGTGATGAATATTCTGGGCTACAGCCTGGACAATTTATCGTTGATGGCCCTGACGCTGGCGATCGGGTTTCTGGTAGACGACGCGATCGTTTTTCTGGAAAACACCGTGCGCCTCATGGAGCAGGGCCAAGGAGCACTCGAGGCCTCGCTAAACTCGGCCAGGGAAATCAGCTTTACGATTTTAGCTATGACGGTATCGCTCGCGGCGGTATTCCTTCCGCTGGTCTTCATGAGCGGGCTGGTCGGCCGGATTTTTCGCGAATTCTCAATCACTATCATTATTTCTATTTTTGCCAGCGGCATTGTTTCCCTTACGCTGACGCCTTTGATGTGCTCGGGCCTGTTGGCGGAGCGCGGTGAACACGCCAAGAAGACCTGGATGGAGCGCGTGATTGGCGGAATTGAGAAGAGAGTGCTGGGTTTATACGGGCGCTCCTTGTGGTTCTTTCTTCGTCATCGCTGGATCTCCCTGGCTACCTGGGTTATCTGCCTTTTGGGCACCGGCTATCTCTTCTACGTCATCCCGAAATCGTTCCTGCCTGTCGGCGACAGTTCCTTTGCGCTGGGTGTGTTTGTCGCACAAGAAGGCACCTCGCCATACGAGATGCACAAGCACCAGGAGGAAGTGGAGAGCGTTCTGCACGCAAATCCCGCCGTGGACATGACCTTCACGATGAGCGGCAACAACACGTTCTTTCCGGCGAACCAGGGCCTCGTACTTGCGTTTTTGAAAGATCCAGACAAGCGTCCACCCATCGGGGCGGTATCAGGTCAGTTGATGGGTCAACTCAATTCCAGCATTCCCGGGCTGCTCACCTTCTTGAAGCCGCAACCCGTACTCCAGATCAGCACGGGCGCGACGGCGAACCTGCAGGGACAGTTCGCTTATGCGATTTCCGGGATCGATCCGCAAGAGGTCTACGCGACCGCGGGGAAGCTCATGCAGAAGATGCACGAGTTCCCGGGGTTTCTCTTCGTGAACTCTGACTTGTTCAATCGCACGCCGAACTTGCAAATAGAGATTCTGCGAGAACAAGCAAAGCTTTACGGAGTCTCTGAAACGCGCATTCTGAACCTCTTGCACTCAGCGTATTCGCAGAACTACGTTTACTTGATCAAGAAGCCGACCGACCAGTATCAAGTGATTCTCGAGGTCGCCGACGATCAGCGCTCCGAGCCTCAAGACCTCCATTTGCTCTACATCAAGAGCGACGACGGCTCGCGCATGGTCCCGCTGAATGCCCTGGCAACGTGGCATTCTATTCTGGGTCCGCAGTCGGTGAATCATATCAATCAGTTCACCAGCGTTACCTTGTTCTTCAATTTGAAGCCGGGCTACACCATCGGCCAAGCCACTCAGTTTGTGGAGAATTCTGCGGCGCAAATCCTTCCGCCCGGAATTCGCGGCGGGCTCCAGGGCGAGGCGCTTACGTTTCGCGACACGGTGTCCAGCCTCACGATCTTGATGTTTCTGGCAGTGTTCGTCATGTATGTCATCCTGGCAATTCTCTACGAGAGCTATCTGCACCCCATCACGGTTCTTTCGTCCCTGCCGGTCGCCCTGGTCGGCGGACTGCTCACGTTATGGCTCTTTGGCGCCGAAGCTTCGCTCTATGCGTTCATCGGCATGTTCATGTTGATGGGCATTGTCAAGAAAAACGGAATCATGATCGTGGATTTCGCGCAACAGCGCGTCGAGCATGGAATACCGGATGATCAGGCCATTCACGACGCCAGCATGGAGCGTTTCCGGCCCATTATGATGACCACACTCGCAGCGTTGATGGGTGCACTGCCGATTGCGCTTGGCTTCGGAGCTGACGGAGCCTCGCGTCGCCCGTTGGGGCTGGTGGTCGTAGGGGGATTGATTGTCTCGCAATTTATCACCCTCTATGTGACGCCTGCCATCTATCTCTACCTGGAAGAGTTCCAAGAGAAAGTGCTGGACCGCTTCTCGTTCTTCAGGGCGCGTCATTCGCAAGTTCCCGCTGCAGGCGGTTCGGCCACGCCGCAGCCAGGCTTGGGAGACTGACTGCGATGAAGGCAATCACTCTGCGGAGTTTTCCAGCATTCTGCGTGTATGTGAGTCTGTGCGCGCTTGCAGCCTTTTTGCCTGGATGCACGGTCGGTCCAAACTATAATCGGCCGAAAGTCGACGTACCCACAGCCTATCGAGGCTTGTCCGACGAGCAAGCAACTCGGACGAGTCCAGCCTCCCTCGGTGACCAAAAATGGTGGGAGATCTTTCAAGACAAAGAATTGCAGGGCCTGATCCGAACCGCTCTTCAAAACAATTACGACGTGCGGATCGCGGCCGCTCGGGTTCTGGAGGCTCGGGCACAGCTGGGGATCACCCGGGCAGATCAATTTCCTTCCATGAGTGGCGGCGGCAATATTACCAGCCAGCGCTTAGCAGCGTCCGGTCTGATTCCCGAGTTTCAGCAAACTACCGGGGAGCTAGAGATCTCTGCTTCCTGGAACCTCGATTTCTGGGGAAAGTATCGCCGGGCGACAGAGGCAGCGAGGGCGACCCTGCTCGCTGACGAATGGGCTCGCCAACAGGTGCTCACGACCCTGGTGGCGAATGTTGCCAGCGGCTATTTTCAGCTCCGGGAACTCGACCTCGAACTGGAGATTTCCAAACGCACACTTTCTTCTCGGAAGGACTCTCTGGAACTGACCACCCTGCTGACCGAGCACGGCATTGATACGATGCTTGACCAGCGCCAAGCCGAACAATTGGTGTATACCGCTGCCGCCCAGGTTCCGGCGCTCGAAAAGCAAATCGAGCAGGACGAAAATACCCTCAGCGTTCTTCTCGGGAATAACCCTGGCGCCATTCCGCGAGGATTGGCGCTAACGGAACAACCCCACGCCCCTGAAGTTCCGGCTGGCCTTCCTTCGGCGTTATTGGAACGCCGGGCGGACATCCGCGAAGCCGAGCAGAATCTCGTTGCCGCCAATGCCCAGATCGGTGTCGCGAGGGCTGCGTACTTTCCCCAGATTTCGTTGACTGGAACGGGTGGTTATCAGAGTTCGGCGCTCAAGAATTTATTCACGGGCCCTGCAGGAGTGTGGAACTTCGCCGGATCCTTTACCCAGCCGATCTTCGAAGGTGGAAAACTCAAGAACAATGTCCGCTTGGCAGAAGCCCAGCGGAAGGAAAAGCTCTTGACCTACCAGCAGACCATTCAGGGTGCATTTCGCGACGTTTCGAACGCTCTCGTCGCCTATCGCAAGAATCGCGAATTTCGAATTCAGGAAGAGAAGCTGACGGAATCCGCTCGTGATGCGGCGAAACTTTCAGAACAACGTTTCAAGGCCGGAGCGACCGACTACTTGGAAGTGCTCACCAACGAGACGAACTACTTTTCCGATGAACTGAGCCTTGCCCAAGCGCAAAACAACGAGGTGCAAGCTCTCGTGCAGCTCTATCAGGCTCTGGGCGGCGGTTGGCAGCAGTAACGCACTGGAGTCTTCGCCAAGACTTACCTTCCGGACTTGCAAAAGTGGCAGCAAAGCGCAAATGGGCCCCGAATTGACGGGCATAGCGACTACGAAACGCCTGTCGCTTGGCCGAGTCATTGAAACGCGATGCGGCCATTTCCAGCCATTTTGGGATCCTGCCCGAGTGACGGGCAACCCTTCCTCAATCCGGGCAAGGTAAGGTTAGCCGACAATCCGCCCGAATTCCCGTCGACCAAAGGGTCTGCCTAAATCTACAACGCCGGTTTTGGCGCCTGCTTTTGAGGACGAACATCGTATTCCGGATGGGCTATGTCCATGATCCATTTATCGAACCAGTCCACAATGTGGTCGAGACGTTCGATGCGATGCCATGGCTCTCCCGAACGTGACAGCTCGTGAGTCTCGCGCGGAAAGACAACCATGGCGGTTGGGCGTTTCAGGAACTTAAGCGCGCGGAACAGTTGTTCTCCACCTGAATCCTGGGGAGTGCGGTAGTCAGATTCACCCAGCACAAACATCACAGGAGTGTGGATGTTCTTCACAAAGGTTATGGCGGAACGGTTGGCGTAGTCTTGGGGGTCTTCGAAAGGCGGCGCTTGAAACCAATGTGGCTGGAACAAAGTGAAATCCGCCGTATACCACCACGAGGCCCAGTTGGAAATGTCACGTTGCGACACGGCTGCCGCGAAGCGATCGGTATGGGTGATCGTCCAGTCGGTGAGAACACCGCCGCCGCTCCCACCGGTCACAGCGAGTTTCTTAGGGTCGATGTAGCCACGCTTCAGGAGTTCGTCCACGCCGATCATTAGGTCGCGGTAATCGTCGCCCGGATAGTGATACTGAATGATGTTTCCGAAGTCTTGGCCGTAGCTGGTCGAGCCGCGCGGGTTGAGGTAGAGGACGACGTATCCCTTTGCCGCCATCCATTGAAATTCGTGATCAAAGACCCAGCCGTACGCAGCGTGGGGTCCGCCGTGGATGTTCAGAATTAGCGGGTATTTTTTCTTCGGATCAAAGTCGGGCGGCTTTTGAATCCATCCCTGAATGCGCTTGCCATCGAAGCTGGTGTAGCTAAGCTCCTCCGGCGGAGTCAAGTTGAGCTGAGACCAGAGATTGCGGTTGAGGTCTGTAACGCGCGTTTGAGCGCCGTCGGCCCCAACGCTGAAGAGGTCGCCAATAGCAACGGGTGTGGAAACCAAGACAACGACGGTACGGCCGTTCGGAGTGACCGAGAAATCGAGTACTGCCTGATCGCCAGGCGTGATTTCGGATACGGCACCGGATTGCGAATCGACGCGAACCAATGGGGTGCGCCCTTGCTTCTCGACGCAATCGAACAGCCAGTGGCCGTCGGGCGACCAGTAGATCGTGCGGCCATTGCCGCCGCGCGGAGCGGTGTTGTCGCCACCGACAGAGCTTCCCATGTCGAAGTCATAATCGGCAGTTAAATTTTTTGGCTGCGCTTTGGGCGCAGCATCCATGACCCACAGATCGGGCTGCGAATAAGAGCGAACCGGCAACGTGACAGACCCGTGAAACGCAAACTTGCGGCCGTCCGGGCTGAGGACCAGATGGTAGATTCCCATGGGAACAGTGGCGAGCTTTTCGCTGTTTCCGCCTGCGGAGGGAACTGAGTATATATCTGTGGTCGCGAGTTCGTAATAAGGCTCGTCGATATGCTCTGTAAGGAAGTAGATACGCGAGTTGTCATGGCTCCATACGATCTCACGTTCCTCAAAATCGCCGCTGGTGAGTTGCACGGGCTTGGTGAGTTCGTCGGAAGTCGCTGGCACGTTGATCATCCAAATGTGTCCGTGGCGCTTGGGATCGAGATAGCCCGCCTCATTGCTGCGATAGACGGCCCGGCTGATGACGTGGACGTCGGATTCGTGCTCACTCTCCGGCTCTAGTTGTTTGGTCTCCTTGCTCTTCGCGGAATCCTTGTTGCGCCGGCTCTTCTCAATATCTTCCAAAGTTGTGGAGCTCAGAAATGCTATGCGCTTGCTGTCGGGCGACCAAATCGGTCCCGACGCACCCTTCGGTAGATCGGTGAGGATCCAAGCCTCGCCGCCTGCAAGCGACAGCATCGCAATTTGGGGCGGCTTGGACTTCCCAGTTTCGTCTTTGTCACCACCGCGGACAAAGGTGATGTGCTTGCCGTCTGGGGACCAGCGCGGCTGCGCGTCATGCTTGGCATTCGTCATCCGCACGGGAGGCTGGCTGCCTGAGGTAGTGGCCATCCAAATGGAAGTTTCATAGCCGGTGCGCTTCTCATCCACGTTGGCGCGGGTGAACGCGACCCGCGTCCCATCGGGCGAGAGTTGCGGGTTGGCAACCCAGATGAAGTCAAAGAGATCCTTGTCAGTGATGGCGCGCGTTCGCGAAGCCACGGGCGGCGCGGGATTTTGTGCTTCGAGCGGAACAACAATTACTAGGCTGATGACCGCAACAGGTAAACACAATTTCATGCGCATCCCCTTGCCGCATTGCAGCGGACCTGTGATTGTGCTCCGGCGGACGCTGGTGGTCAAATCAGACAGGCTGTTCCGCGGCGGCTGGCGGCGGCTTCGTCTCTGCTCCTTGAAAACCGCGGGCTCAGAATCTGCTTGACACTCCAGGGATCGTGTCCGAACGGGCAATCCGGGTGCGCCGTGAAAGGCAATGGTCCACAGCGGGGGTACTTCTGGGAAGCCGGGATTCGAAGACTTGCCGTTTGCTTTGTAAGCTGACACGGCTGCTTATTTCGGCTTACTTGGGAAAGCTCGTGAGTTCTCAAACCAGGCGGCGGATTCTGCGGGGCAGGCATGGGAAAAAGAAACAAAATCGCAAGGGCACGCACAAGCGGAGAAGATTTGGATTACGCGGTGGCGCTTGCCCTTGCCTATGCCGGGGATACGACTCAAGCGCAAGGCTTGGCCGATGATTTGGGCAAGAGGTTCGCCGATGACACAATTACGCAGGTGAATTACCTGCCCACGCTTCGTGCCAAGCTCGCGCTCAACCATTCCAACCCGCAGGTTGATATTGCCAAGTTCTTCGCGGGTTTGAGCATGGACCATGCGGAAGAAGTAGCTTGCAACCGCATGTACGGGATGCTGAGCAAATCGCAAGAACTGCAGCTGAAGCTCACGGTCCCAGCGATCCTCGAGGTTAATACTGTCGTGGGAGTATCCCATTTCAGCAGCTCGTCATTGAGTTACATCCACGCAACGTCGCCACGCCATTGGCGGTTCACGGGAAACCTTCCACAAGCCCGTAGAGGAAGAGTTGCCGACTACTCGCTCGGAATCCGTCGAGCGTGAAGCCCAACGCCGGGGGTTCGACTCACTTTATGCTGCGGCTTCCAATGGTTGCTCCTTTGCTCCCCTAATCAAAAGCCACAAGATAATGGCTGGTTCGCCCAGCGTTAGCGGGATGTTCGCAATTCGGC
>QHYK01000045.1 GCA_003224085.1 Acidobacteriota bacterium
TCCAAAACGTACAGTGGCCCTTCGCAACCAAGCTTAATCCGACTTCTCATCTCTCTTACGCGAGGATTGCACTTCCATGAGCGCTCTACAAAGAATGTCTCACCTGTTGTTTACCTTGCTTGCCGCATTCCTGTCCCTGGCTCTGGTTTCTACTGCCTTCGCCCAGGCCAGCTACGACCTCCGCTCCCCGGATAACCGCATCGAAGTCCGAATCCGCACCGCCCCCAATGTGCGATATGACCTTCTCTTAAAGGGCCGCCCCCTACTTCAGGATTCCACTCTTTCTCTCGATGTCGATCACAAGACCCTTGGCACTAGCGCCAAAGTCCTCTCTGCCAAGAAACGCACATACGACCAGACCATCGAGCCTCCGGTCCGCCAAAAATTTGCCAAGATTCGCGAGCACTACAATGAATTGCGCCTCGAAATGGACGGCAACTACGCCGTTACCTTCCGCGCCTTCAATGAAGGCGCAGCCTATCGCTTCGAAACTACGCTTCCACAGCCCCAGGTGAAAATCTACGGCGAAGAAGTGAACCTCCATTTCACCAGCGATACCACCGTCTTCTATCCGCAGGAAGACAGTTTGTTCTCCCACAATGAACGCAGATACGTTCGGCAACATCTCAGCCAGGTTGCCCCCGAGTTCATCGCTACCATGCCCGCGGTCCTCGACGCCGGCGAAGGCGCCAAACTCGCCGTCGCAGAATCCGATGTCGAGGACTATCCCGGAATGTGGCTGCACGGCACCGCCGGGGTTGGCCTCGTCGGCTTTTTCCCCGGTTATCCGCTGAAAGAAAAGTTGGAGAGAGACAGAGATTTCCGGGTCGCGGAAGCCGCTGACTACATCGCCGTAACATCCGGTACACGCACGTTTCCCTGGCGCCTGTTTGGCATCGTCGATCGCGATGCCGACCTTCTGACAAACCAACTCGTCTGGCTTTTGGCCAAGCCTTCGCAACTGCAGGACACTTCCTGGATCAAACCCGGCAAAGTTGCTTGGGACTGGTGGAACTTCAACAATGTCTACGACGTCGACTTCAAAGCGGGAGTCAACACGCAAACTTACAAGTACTACATCGACTTTGCCGCCAAGTACGGCCTCCAGTACGTCATTCTCGACGAAGGCTGGTACAAGCTTGGAAATGTTCTGGAAGTCGTTCCCGAAATCAACATGGAAGAGCTCACCACCTACGCCAAGGAGAAAAACGTCGGGATCATTCTCTGGGTCATCTGGAAGTCGCTCGACGATCAGCTCATTCGCGCGCTCGACCTCTATGCCAAATGGGGCGTTAAGGGCATCAAGGTGGATTTCATGCAGCGCGACGACCAGAAGCTCATCAATTTCTATTACAAAGTCTGCAGCGAAGCGGCCAAGCGCAAAATGCTCGTCGATTTCCATGGCGGCCAGAAGCAGATCACAATGACTCGCACGTGGCCCAACATGATTAGCGGTGAAGGCGTTCGTGGCATGGAGTGGAGCAAGTGGAGCGCCGAATCCGAACCCACACACAACGTCACTTTGCCCTTCACGCGGATGTTCCTGGGCCCCATGGACTACACGCCCGGTGCCATGCGCAATGCCACACGGACCACATTTGCGCCCATCTTCCAGCAGCCCATGGCTTTGGGGACGCGCTGCCACCAATTGGCTATGTACGTAGTCTACGAGTCACCGCTGCAGATGCTCTCGGACAGCCCCTCGAACTATTTGCGCGAGCCGGAAGCCATGGAGTTTCTTGGGCCCGTTCCCTCCGTGTGGGATGACACTAGAGCGCTTGATGGCCGCATCTCCGAATATGTTTTGGTCGCGAGAAGGAGCGGCAACGACTGGTATGTGGGCGCGATGAGTGATTGGATGGCACGCGAGTTGGAAGTCGATTTTTCCTTCCTAGCGGACGGCAATTTCACGATGGATGCTTACCAGGACGGCGTAAACGCCGACCGCATGGCTGGTGACTACAAAAAGATAGAAATACAAGTCAACAGGAACACCAAGTTGAAGATAAAATTGGCTCCTGGTGGTGGCTGGGCAGCGCACCTCCACCCATAAGAATTCGCGGATCTCTCATAGAACCTTTGCGTGATTGGTCCGTGGGGCGAATGGGGGAGTTCAGGACCCCTCAAAAAAATCTAAGTGACTGTGGCGCCGTGCCTTGGCTTAGATCTTTCCTCGTTCGCAACGAGACGTTCCCAGGCCTGGGAATGCAAGTTTGAGTAACGGGTACAAGAATGTGGTGCATAATTTGGTCCCATGCTCCCCTGGCTTTCTCAGTGGCCGGTTTTGGGTGACCCCTGAGGATGAGAAGGAGGGTGGCAGGGATCGAATCCAGGTCCGACGCTTGGGAAGCTTGCAGCAAGAATCTGTAGATCTGAACTGGCGGTACTTAACAAATTTGACGGGGCCAAAGCTGGAAAATGAATGGAAAATGAGGCATCAGGAGATTATTGCCAGTCGGATTCCACGAGATCCTGGAGGCGGACGTTGGGCAGGTCGAGTTGGATGCGAAGTTGGCGTTTGAGGTCGGGGCGTGCAAGCCTAATTTCGGACCGGGGCAAAGAATCAAAGATTTGGTTCTTTGTTGCGGTTTGGCTTCCAGATCAGTGAATAGCGAAACGGGCCTGAACCAGATTGAATAGTCTGCGATAGGAGTGTAATTGGCGTCCGGAAAGCTATAGTGATTTGAAAATTCCCAGGCATGGGAAACAGCATCTTCCCGTTGGAATCCCCGAAGCCGACCGCATCCGTCCCCACTGACCCAATCCGAGGGAATCGGCCTGGATTGCCGTGCCAGAAAGAACGTCGTTTATCGACGCGTCTCCACCACGGCGGTTTGCTTTGCGCTGGCGAAAGAAACGAAGCAATCCCCACGGCTTCCTGTTTCCGAACCGGCGCGGCACTCGGCCACGTTTGCGGGACAACGTGGTGAAGTACGGCCTGAAGCCCGTGCTTCGTAAACTCGGAATACCATCGCAGGAGGTTGGCCTTCATGCGTTCCGGCATGGGCTAGCCAGTGAACTGGCGCACGCGGGTACGCCATTGCCCACGCTCCAGCAACAAATGCGGCACGCGGACATCACAACGACGCTTCGCGTGTATACGCATGTGATCCCCGATTCGCAGCGGAAAGCTGTAGAAGCGGCAGCAATCCCCGCCAATCAGTACAATGTACCGATTGGCACAGAAAATTAGCCGCAAACTGTTTGTGTTGAATAGGTTGGCGGAAGCGTGTGGGAGTCGAACCCACCATTCGACCCGCGAAGGACCGAATCGCCGGCTTTGAAGGCCGGGGAGATCACCGGACCCCTTTCGCCTCCGAGTACGGAGTCTATCATGCGACGTGCACTTGATTGGACACGGCCAAGTCGTCGGCCGCTTCGGTGACTGACTTTGATTCTAACGCATCGCGATTTAGAATCCGACCGGCTCTGCGCGGAAATGTGGACGGCCGTCCAAAGCGACCCCGAATACGCGGGCAAGACGACGCTCTTCATCCTGCCAGACTTTGGCCGGGACTCAGACAATGACTCAAGTTCAAGTGGGAACGGATTTCAGCATCATCGTAGGGGAGACACGCTGTCCCGAACCACGTGGATGATGGCCATGGGAGCAGGCGTGCGCGAAGGAGTGGTTTTCGACCGGCTGGTGGCGTCGATCGACCTCGTTCCGACTCTGGGTTCGATGCTGGGCTTTTCTCCCACACTCGCGCAGGGCAAACCCATCCCGGAACTACTATAGTTGCAAATGCTTCCGCGTGATCTCAAACCCGAACATCTCAGAGGCTATCCGCCACAAGCGAGGAAACTCGTCTGCGACCATCTTCAAACGCTGCGATTGCTTCCCCTGAGCTTCTTGCCGAGCCTGTTACGCGAGGCCATTGAATACGATTTCAGATTCCCCGTTGAGCGCAAGACCATCGAGAGAGAGATTTCGAATTTGAGCGCTCTTTCGGGCGAACAGCTGAATGAGTGGTTTCGAGAGTTCGTGGCTATTCATCTTTCCCACGCCCTCGAAAATCTTGATTGGATAAACGCGCCCGGCGCAATTCCTGGAAGAACTCTCGGCGTACTTTTGGACCACCCACCAAATGGATGCATTCCGCAAAGCAGCGACAGATTACGCCGACCGGCTGCGCCAGGCCTCCCCCCTGAACTCCCCACTTTACAAAGGCTATGGATCACCATCATCGCTCAGATGCGCGCCCCGCCGATTTCGGTTTCAGCGACGCCGGAGACGAGGTGCTGAATCGCTTTCAGGTCAGGCTGCTGACCGAGGGTTCCGGAACCCAGATTTTCAGCACCACATTCACTCAATGGGAGGCGCGCGCAACCACTCACTATGCTGGTTCGCTTCGCGCCGCGCCAACGACAAAGATCGATGAACGAACTGCTGTCTGGGCACCTAGGCGATGAAGAACTCGATCCCGCTGGTTCGCTGATCGATGCCGATATGGGTGCCTACTATACCTGGCTGAACCAGCAGCGATTGGAGCGAAGCAGGCTTCCTTTCTGGTTTGGTTTGAAAATCATAATGAGGAACTGGCCATTGGGCCTTCGATACCGCGCGGAACAGAATCAACAACAACAGCAGCGGACCTCCGAGAATTGCTTGCCTGGATAACATGAGTATTTGCGAGGGACTTACCGCGCGGACTGAGCTCAATTGCGCTGGGAAACCAGCGTCGCGGCTTGGTTGGTACGAATGAGGGCTGCGACCAGGTCATAGAGCGCGGGACTCGTGCAAACTTCGTAGAATGGGTGTTCTGTAGGTCGGCCAACTTTTCCATCCGGAAGCAATTGGCGCGCAAAAGCTTTGCGAAGGACCAGGAGTTCCACGGATTCACCGAGCGGGACTTCGCCATAAACGAGCGTGACGTTTTGCTTGCCCCATGGCATGTCGAGTTTTGTTTCGACAGTGTCGAGGGAGATTTCCTCGGAAAGCTTTTTGAAGCCCTCCTCGTTGAGCTCAATGCCGTTCATGTTGTAGCGGACAAGGAATTCGTCCAACTCTTCGGCGGAGGCGCCCTCCATGGTGTTTAGGAATTGGAAGACAGAAAAATGCGTCTTCTGTTTGGCTAGCATGCGTTTGGCGAGCTTGGAGCAGCCGGACAGGCGGTCGGAAAGATTAAGCGCTTTCGAAATCATGATCCGTGAATCACCGTCCACCCAGTACGTGGGAGCGTCCCCCTGAAAAGCGACGCCTAAACCAAGTTCGAGAGCAGGAAGATTGCTGCAAGAAGCGCCCTCGTTATAGGAGTTGCATACTGCGAGAATCTGCCGGGAGAGGATACAGGCTTTGGCCACGGGGCGCGCGTAGGTCACAGACGATTCCGTTTCGAAAATCGCCAGAATGATGGCATCGCCTTCGATAAAAACCTTCTTAGCGCCGTAGCGGTCCAAAAGTTTTTTCACCGGCTCGTGCAAATTCAGGCTGAAGTGTGACGCGGGGTTCAATCCGCGAGAGAGAAGATCCTGAGTCATGCGCGTAGAGCCGCGAACGTCCGCCTTAATGATGACGTGAGAAATGACAATGTCTTGCTCCAGCCTGGCTTCCTCCGCGAGAACGCACTCATAGAGGCAATTGTTCATGCGCGAGAGGTCGCGAGCCTTTTCGGTGCTGACCAGATTAATGCGCTCCATATTTGTCGTCAGGTGCTCGGCGTCACGAAGATCCCGATGCAGGCGGAAGAAGTCACTCGCGAACCGCAAAATAAATTCTTTCATCTCCTCCCGGGAGTAACGTTGAATCCTCCGGGAAAGCTCTTCAATGGTTCGCAGCGACAGCTTCTTCGCCGGGACCTGCTTGATGACTCTTTCCACTTGCTTCAGCTCGTCTTTGGAAACTAACGCCCGACGAAGCTGCTGAAGATGCAAAGGTGGACAGTATTCCGCAACGATGGGGCGAACTTCATAACTAGCCAGCACGCAAAAAAGCATTTCGTATTGCTCAAGGCGATCCAGCAGCCGCGTCAAAAGCTGGGCGCGCAGAGGTGCGGATTCCTCCGGCCCCGTCTTTGCCTCGAACAGGCGCTGCGCGTTTTCCGGATCGTCGAGGTACTCGCTGAGCCTGGAGGCCTTTCCTTTGCGGAAGAAATCCAGCTTCTGACGGGCTTCTTCCACTTGAGGGCCGATTTCTTCCAGCTTAAGTTCCTGGTGTTTGAGCCGCCCTTCGATATCGTGCAAAGAGGCTTTGAGGTCGGCAGGATCATCGGAGCTCAGGAATTTGTTGAAAAAACTCTCGCCACGGTCGAGGCGCTTTTGCGTAGCTTCACGCTGCTCCTCAAGATTCGTAATCTCGTCGCGGATGGCTTGAACGCTCTCAAGCAAAGCCGTATGCAATTCGACGGCCTCCTTGTGGGCCGGATCATCGGCCACGGTTATGCCGGCCTCGCGGAGAAATTCCTGAAAGAGAGCATCCATGCCCTCGAAGCGGTCCGGGTCCCGCGCATAATTTCCAAGAAGCACGTAGTTCTCAAGGAAAAATACGTCATCTTTGCCGCCATCGAGAAAAATCAGGCGGTTTTTGCAAAGCTCGTAGTAAGGAGAAAAGTCTTCTCCGAATAAGGCGCGGCGTGTCTTGGCGATGGTGTTCTCTTCGATATCCACCAGAATCTGGGCAACTTGCTGGCCCACGCGCCGGATGACGGAGCGCCGCGAGGCCTGGAGCTCCGACAAACGCGCTTTGATGACGTGCGCCTGCTGGCTGCGCTCGAAATGCTCACCGCGCTGGCGAACCCACTCCTTCCCTTCCAGGATGATGTTGGCGAACTGATTGCCGATTTCCGAAGTAAGAAACTTCAGCAGGCTCAATCGAAACAGGAGGTCAATCTCAATGTTTTTGTGGTACTTCGCCTGGGTCAGAGCACTCTGTAAGAGTTCGGACAACAGCTTGCGAAAAGCGACGGAGTCCGGCCCGCGCGAGGGGCGCGGCTCCATGCCGGGGGCCTGCGCGGAGCTCGTGTGCTGGCGGATAAGGTCGAGCAGGTAATCGCGAGCCGCCTGAACGAATTTGGGGCTGAGGAAAACGTCGTGGTGAATGTTGTCGACGCCGATGGCCAGCGTCCCCATGGGGATCGTGACGTTATAGCTCTTCAGACCGATTCCGGACGGTTCGGGCGAGCTGAATATGGAAAGTTGGCTGGACATGTCCTTCGGCCACAGGGCTGTTCCCAAGCTAACAGCCGGACAGGGGGCGGGCAAGGAATCCAGGGGACAGGCGTAACCAGGTAGTTAGCGGAGAGACCCAGAGCGACGTGAGTCAGGGGGGATCCAGGACCGAAATTCGGCGGGTGTCGCCTCCGAGATGCTCAAGCCGCACGCGGAGCACGGGCCAAGGGGACGGAAGAGGGAACTTCTCGGACCATTCGAGGATGGCTACGGCAGGGACGCCGAACATGTCCTCCAAGCCGAGCGTCTCAAAGTCGTGAAAGGTCTCAATGCGGTAGAGGTCGGCGTGGAAGACCTCGGCTTGCTTGCCATAAACGTGGACGAGCGTAAATGTTGGGCTGGTCACATCGTTCTCGTTGGCGGCGCCGAGGCCTGAAACCAGGCCTTTGGTCAAAGTGGTCTTCCCCGTGCCTAAATCTCCGGTCAGGAGCACTAAGACTGGTGGTTTCAATCGTTTAGCGAATTCCCTGCCCCATTGAACGGTCTCCTCGGAGGAATGGGTAATGATTTCTTCAGCCAAGGTTACGCAACTCCGTGAGCAAACGATGATAGGTGGCAGGGAGAGTATCCGCAATTTCGCCGGCCAACAGCCCAGCCTGCCCAGGTTGGGAAGTAGATTCGTCACCAGCTCGACCGTGCAAGCAAACGCCCAGGGCCAAGGAGCGCTCCCAATGTTGAACGCCAAGTTGGGAGACAGTCCCAGCAAGGATTCCCGTCAACACGTCACCGGAGCCACCCTTAGCCATTCCCGGATTTCCCGTGGTATTCACAAAAGCAAGACCGTCGGGCGTAGCCAAGATCGTATGAAAGCCCTTCAGGATTACGTGCGCCCTCCAGGCTTTGGCTGCCTTTAGAGCAATCCCCAGCCGGTCTCCTTGAACGGTTGTGTTCGAAACACCGAGAAGCCGAGCCATCTCGCCGGGATGGGGTGTGAGCGCAAGATGCGGGGTCTTACGCTTGACTAGGTTACCCGCGCGTCCGGCAAACGCGTTCAGTCCATCGGCGTCTAGAATGACCGGTAACTCGGTCTGCCGAACAAGCGACGTGACGAATTTCTGGGTTTCCTCGTGAGTACCAATCCCTGGCCCGATCGCCAGAAGAGTCTTGCCTTCCATGAGCGCATGAAGGCGGGTTTTTCCATTTGCAGCTGCAATCGTGCCTGCCTCGGTGGAAACTAAGGGCTCGGTCATAAGCTCGGCTTGCGCCGCCGCAATGATGGGAAGCACCGCATCCGGCGTGGCCACCGTCACCAGGCCGGCTCCTGAACGCAGCACCCCACGTCCCGCCAAAATCGCCGCGCCGGACTTGCCCACCGATCCAGCAATCACCAGAACGTGGCCGTATCTGCCCTTGTGAGAATCGGCCGGACGGACCAAGGGAAGCTCTCTGAATTCATGCGGTTCAATCCATCGAACTTGTCCTTTGCCCACTTCTTCGATGAGCTCGCGTAGCGATCCAATGTCGCGCACATGGAGCTTCCCACAGCATGAGGAGTCCCGCGAAACAAGCTGCCCCATCTTGGGAGCAGTGAAGGTAACCGTAGCGTGAGCGCGAAGCACAGGCCCTTCTGCTGGTTCCCCGTCCGAAGGCAGGCCCGACGGAGTATCCACGGCAACTACCGCTTCGGGATATAAAGAAGTGGCATCGCGCGAAATCTTGTTCACATCCTCAATCACCGATGCGAGGAGACCTTCGACCTTTCCTTTGAGTCCCGTCCCGAGCAGAGCGTCCACAATCAAACGCGACTGGCCAACTTCGCTCCGAACACGCTCCCATGTCTCGCACGTTGTAATTTCCTCGATTTTGGCCCCTGACTTCTTGAGCCGCACGAGGTTCTCCGCGGCGTCCCCGCGCACACCGTCTTGACGGGCGAAAAGGTAGACTGCCGGTTTAAGGCCCATTTCTTGAAGCTGCCTCGCGACGACGAAGCCATCACCGCCGTTATTCCCTTTGCCGCAAAGCACTGCCGCATGACTGGCGGCCGCATCGCCATAGGAAGTTCGCAGGAATTCAAAGAAACGCGTTCCTGCATTTTCCATGAGTTGCAGACTGGGAATGCCGTAGCGCTCCGTCGTCAGGCGGTCTACTTCGCGCATTTCCGCTGCTGTAAGAGCTTTCATGAGAGGTTCACAGAACGATCAGAGCATCCAGCCGCCGCTGACATTAACGACTTGTCCGGTGACATACTCGGCCTCTTGCGAAGCAAAAAAGGCCACCGTGGCGGCGACGTCTTCGACGGTCGGCGGACGCCCGATCGGGAAACGCGCGTCGCGGATCCGACGGGCCTCTTCCAGAGTCAATTCGTTTTCGTCGATGCTGGAAGGGTTCACCACGTTGACGGTGATGCCGTTTTTCGCTTCTTCGAGCGCCAAAGAGCGGGACAGCGCAACGACTGCAGCTTTGGCCGCTGCATATGCCGAAATTTTCGCCTGGCCGAAGGCGCGCTCCGCGCCGACCGCCCCCATATTGATGATGCGTCCCCAGCGCGCCTTTCTCATGTGCGGCAGTGCCGCGCGGCACATGTACAACACGGTAAAAAGATTCGAGGCGAAAATGCTCTGCCAGTCCGGCAGCGAGGATTCTCCAAGCATGCCCCACCGAAAATCGCCGACGTTGTTAACCACAATATCCACGCGGCCGTAGCGATCGGCGACGGTTTTGACGAGCTGATCGCAGCGATTCGAATCGGTAACGTCTGTCTCGACAGCAACGCAGTCCGCGCCACCAGCTTGCAACTGGCGCAGCGTCTGTTGGGCAGCCACTTTATTCGAGCGATAGGCAATGGCGATTCGCGCGCCGTCTTCCGCAAGCTTCAACGCCAGCCCCCGGCCGATGCCCCGGCTCCCGCCGGTCACCAGTGCCACACGATTCCTCAGCGACATTCTTTTCCCCAGCCAGCCCTTGGAAGGATTTTCAGTATAGCTTACAGGCAGCCGACCTACTACCGGAGCCGTGTGACGATGACCGTCATGTCATCCGCCTGCTCGGGCGTTCCTGCCCATTCCTCAGCGGCCGCCATAAGCGACTCTGCCACCATCAGCGGCTTTGCGTGCTGCACGCGGATGGCTGCTTCCTTCAATCGCGCAATGCCGAACTCTTCCCCATACACGTTTTCCGGTTCCACCAGGCCGTCACTGTAACCGATGAGCAACGAATCGGGCGAAACTTGCAACTCGCCTTGTTCATAAACGTAATCGTCCAGGACACCAAGCACCATTCCGCCTTTATCCAGGAGATGCGCGGAGCCGTTGCAGATAAGGAACGAAGGCAGATGGCCCGCGTTGGTGTAGCGAAGAGTGCGCGAGACGCTATCGTAGACGGCAATGAAGAAAGTGGCGAAACGGTCATCCCCCGTATTGCGCACGAGATGTTTGTTCAGCCGTGCCACGAGTTCGGCAGTGCTGAGGCTTTCGCTGCCTGCGGTTAACGTCTGGCTGCGCAACGCCGCCTGCAAGCTAGCCATTAGCAGCGCCGCGGAAATTCCCTTGCCCGAGATGTCGGCGATGGCAATGGCCACATGCGTAGGGCTGAGTTGAATGAAATCGTAGTAGTCGCCGCTTACCGAGCGCGCCGCCTTGCAAATGGCCTCGATTTCGACGCCGGGGACCGAAGGCAGGGTACTGGGAAAAAGCTGGTTCTGCACTTCCCGAGCGATAGAGATTTCATTTTCCAGGCGCTGGCGCTTGTTTTGCTCTTCGATGAGCGTGCCGATCGAACTCGTCATTTGATTGAAGGAGTCGCCTAAAGCGCCAAGCTGGTCCCTGCGCTCGACCTGAATTCGGTGGGAAAACTCCCCGCTCTGGACAAACTGCGTGGCTTTATAAAGATCGGCGACCGCGCGTGTGATACGCCGGGTCAGCACAATTCCCGTAGTCCACGCCACCGCTTCGATGAGAAGAAATATGATTATAACGAGCACGAAAAAGATGACGTACGAACTGCGTAGTTCTCCTAGTGACGTGAAAATTCTAGCGTTCAATCGCGATGGCCGGCCATTGGAAACCGCCAGCAATGGTCGCGCCGGGTCCACTCTTCCATCCTTCGCCACAAAAACGGAATCGAGTCGCGACACGACATTCACGGGCGAGTCGAGCCAGAACATCGGCGTCTGGAGTGCGCGGTTGCTGGCGACAATACGATCCGCCACGCGATATTGCTTCCCGCCAGACGAATAAAGAACGCCTTGAGGCGCGGTTCCTTCGTAGTTCTCCATGAGATTGAGCTGGATGACGCCCAAATCCGGCGCAATGGTGCTGAGGAATTCCGGCTTGACCGGCACCCTAAGAACGACGCACCGCGGTTCCTTGGAATCCTCAATCCTGCGCAAGCTGATGAGTGAAAGCGACTCGGAAGGCGAATCGCCTTCTTGCAGCAGGCCAGTGAACGAGTTTTTTCCCTGAGCGACTTTTTGCAGCAGCGAGAGGTCGCTGGAGAATTCAATTTCCAGTTTGGGAAGTTCATTTTCATGAACGGCGTGGGATTGCGCGGCGAGGATTCGTTCCGATTCGTTCTCGGTAATGCTGGGTGGGAGTGTCTTATGCGCGATTGCAATATGCTGCGCAATATCCGCGATCATTTCGAGACGCTGGCGAATATCCTCATAGAGAAGATAGGCCCCCAGTTGCGAATAGAGGATGCGAGCAGCCAGCACGACGAGAATGACGATAGATATGATCGGAACGACCGCAATAAACAGATAGGCGACAATGAGCCGGTTTCTCAAGCTCCAGAGCAATCGGCTTCGCCACCATCCCACAAACCGGACGATGAGATAAACGCCTGCGACTACCGCCAGGAACTCCAGAAAGCGGAAAACCCTGCCGTTAATGCCAAACAGCTCAACGAGTAACCCCAAGGCCACCAATATCGCGCAAACCACCTCCAGCCACGACAGCCGGCTCCAATTTTTTTTCAGACTCGCAAGAAACGTTTTCATGGGTTCGCAATCGGAAGAAATACTCTACCTGAAGATGCGCTGGCGCGCAGAGACAACCACGCCGAAAGCCAGCCACAGCCAGCTTTTGCGCCGAGGTTTTGCGTCAGCCTATTACGCGGATGACTTATTGCTGGGGAAGATTCCTAACCCGGCTATGGTGCCGGCTATAGGAAAAATAAACCACCAAGCCTATAATCAGCCAGCCGATCAGGCGGGCCCAGTTAATCCAGCCGAGTTTGTACATCATGTAGCCATTGAAGACGATACCCAGCAACGGAACGATGGGTAGCATTCCGTTGAGGTAAATCCCCGGCGTACGAAAGGGCCGGGACTGATCGGGATTACTCCGGCGAAGAATCACGACCGCGATGCACACCATGATAAAAGCCAGCAGCGTCCCGATATTCACCATTTTCCCGATGTCATCGATCGGAGTGATGCTGCCCACAACGGCCGCCAACAGCCCGACCAGGATGGTGTTCTTGTACGGCGTGCGAAACTTTGGATGGACTGCGGCGAAGAACTTCTTCGGTAGCAAGCCGTCATTGGCCATCGCGTAAAGCACGCGCGTCTGGCCGAGCAACATGACCAGCATGACACTTGTCAGCCCCGCCAGTGCGCCTAGAGTGATGATGTGCGAGGCCGTCGAAAGGCCGCGGTCGAGGAAGGCCACTGCGATGGGAGCTTCGATGTTCACGTCCTGCCAGCGAACCATGCCGGTCAAAACGCCTGCAACCGCAATGTATAGCGCGGTGCAAATCAGCAGCGAAGCCATAATCCCAATCGGCAAATCGCGCTGGGGCTTATTGCACTCTTGTGCTGTGGTCGAAACGGCGTCAAATCCGATGTACGCAAAAAAGATGTACGCCGCTCCCGCTCCGATTCCGGAGAAGCCCATCGGCGCAAACCTAGACCAGTCATGACCCCAATTGGAAGGGTCCACATAACGGCTGCCAAGCGCGATGACAAACAGAACCACGGCCACCTTGATGGTCACGATTGTTGCGTTGAATCGCGCGCTTTCTTTAATTCCTATTACGAGAATCGCCGTGATGATCAGGGCGATCACAAAGGCTGGAAGGTTGAAGCCGACCTCCGCTCCAAAAAGTTTAGGTGCGCCTAACAGATCCTGCGCGCGCTGCACCAGCTCCGGAGATCTTGCCGCCATAATGGCATCCACTTTATCAAGAAATGCCTGCGTCCCCGGAAGCAGCGACGGATCCGAGGCCCGCGCCATCTCGCGCGCGATCATTTTCGTAGCCGTAGCCAAACCCGTCCAGTGGTCATAAGCCAGCCACAGCGGCATCCTGAGGTGCAATATCTTTAACAGCTCGATGAAGTGGTTCGACCAACCCGAAGACACCGTGCTCGCACCCATGGCGTACTCGAGCGTAAGGTCCCAACCGATGATCCACGCAAAGAGCTCGCCCAGTGTGGCGTACGCGTAGGTGTAGGCGCTCCCCGCCAGCGGAATCATGGCGGCGAATTCTGCATAGCACAATCCGGCAAACGCGCAGCCCAGTCCCGAAAGCACAAAGGAGAGCATGAGGCCCGGACCCGCATAGTGCGCGCCGAGGCCGGAAAGCACAAAGATGCCCGCACCGATGATCGCCCCGACGCCCAGCGCGGTCAGCTGGAAGGGGCCGAGCGTGCGCTTCAAGCTGTGGCCGCCCTCATCCTTGCATTCCTCGAGGAGCAAGCTCATCGGTTTTCTTGCGAACAAGGGGTTGCCCATGCAACTCCTCCTCTCGTGAATCTGTCTTCGTCTTCGCCTCCGCCTCGTTCCTCACTGCCATTTTGGCTGGAAAGCATTGTAGTTGGCGCGCGGCGCCGCGCCCTACAAGAAAATTCTGTCTCTCAGGATCGCTGGGTTCTTGACAACCACCAGGAACGGAGCCAATAGACTGGTACTCCAATAACAACAATTGCCAAACCCTTGCCCGAAGTTGTCGTCTTGTAAAGAACCAATACAACCACGATCGCCAGCGCCGACACGATGTACAACAGTGGCAGAAGAGGATAGCCAAATGCTTTGTATGGCCGCTCGACTTGAGGTTGCCTTACCCTCAAAACGAAAATACCTGCAATCGTGAGCGCATAAAAAAACAGGACTGAGGCCACCACATAATCCAGCAGCTCGTTGTAAAGGTTTCCGTAACTTCCATCAGGTTGCCTCGTACGCATCAAGATCAGCATAGCGATCCAGATCCCCTGAATGATAAGCGCGACGCCCGGCACTCCTTTCTTGTTGAGCGTGCCAGTCGAGCGAAAGAACAATCCGTCGCGAGCCATGGCGTAGGAAACGCGCGCGCCGGCAAGAATCAGCCCATTGTTGCAGCCGAACGTCGAGATGATGATGGCCACGGCCATGATGGCTGCGCCTGCCGGACCGAAAATCGCGTTCAATGCCGCACTCGCCACGCGGTCGTCAGGAACGGTTTGAATCTGTGCCAAGGGCAGCGTAAACAAGTACGCGAGATTCGCGAGGAAATACAGCGTCATGACGATGATCGTCCCAAACGCCATCGAAAGTGCCACGTCGCGCTTTGGATTCTTCACTTCCGCGGCGGTAAAGCCGATGTTGTTCCAGGCGTCCGCCGAGAACAGCGATCCAACTTGCGCGACGCCGAAGGCCACAAACAATCCAAATGCGCCGCTCGCTGCGCTGACCGTTGGCAAGAAGCTCTTCAGGAAATTCGCGCCTGGTTCCAGGGTTTGCGGATTGTGAAGCGCCCACAGATGGCTGAAATTCTCGCGAATCGCTCCGGCATTTCTGCCCACGAAAATCCCAAGAAAAATTAGGCCCGCGAGTGACAGCGTCTTCGCGCTGGTGAAAATGTTCTGGATCAGTTTGCCCAGCCGCACGCCCAGTGTGTTGAGAAACGTAATGAAAACGATCATCAGGATAGCAACCAGCTGCTGCACCGACAGGCTGATCGCGTATTTCGAACCAAGTGAAAGCGGGTGGACAATCCATGTTTCGGGGGAGATCCAATGAAACAACACTCCGAGATATCTCGCAAATCCCACGGCCACCGCCGCGATCGTTCCCGTTTGAATCACAAGAAAAAGCGTCCAGCCGTAAAGGAAACCCCACAGCGGCGAATACGCCTCGCGCAAGTATACGTATTGGCCGCCGGCGCGCGGGAAAAGGGCCGCAAGCTCCCCATAAGAAAGCGCCGCCGAAATGGTGAGCAAAGCCGTCAGAATCCAAGTGAGCAGCAACCCGCCCGGTGAGCCAGTTTCCCGCGAAATCTCCGCGGCCACGATGAAAATGCCGGAGCCGATCATCGAGCCAACGACAATCATCGTGCCATCGAACAAGCCGATGGCCCGCACGAAACCCTGTTCGCTCGAAGCGCTTGCCGAAGAAATCGCTTGGGTGCTCTCAGCCATTCCTCATTCCCTTAAGTCCTTAAGCGCCTGCCGCGCGGTTTACGGCTCTAGGGTTTCGATGAATTGACGTGCGCGCTCGCCCGGATTCCTTGCGCGCAGAATATCGCTGATCAAGGCCACCGCATCGGCCCCCGCTCGCACCACTTCAGCAGCCCGCTCCAGCGTGATCCCTCCAATGGCCACGATGGGTTTGTCGGTCAGCGGCCGCACCTGTCGAATGAATTCCGTTCCGACCACCGGATCGGGATTCGACTTGGTTGACGTGGAGAAGATAGGCCCCACAGCAATATAGTCCGCTGAAGTGCCGGCGGCCTGCTCAAATTGCGCGCCATTATGTGTCGAGACGCCAACCAGCCTCCCCGGCCCTACAACAGCGCGCGCGTCTTCAACGGCCAAATCTTCCTGCCCCACATGAACGCCGCTTGCACCCGCCAGCGCAGCCACGTCCGCACGGTCATTCACAACGAAAGTGACACCCCGAGGCACCAACGCCAAGGAAAGCTTCTTCGCGTTTTCGAGCAATTCGCGGGAAGACGCCTCTTTGTGCCGGTACTGGAGCACGCGGACACCAGCATCCACAAGTTGGCGGGCGCACTCTGTTTCGGGAATGGTAAGCAACGCTCGGTCTAATATCACATACAGTCGTGGGAGAACAAGGCGCATTCTCGCTTATTTCCCATTCGTTCCCACGAGCCGGTCAATGAAGTGGGTATTGTAATTCCCTGACACAAATCTCGGATCCGCCACAATTCTACGATGCAGCGGAATCGACGTCTTGATGCCTTCGATCACAAACATCTCCAGGGCACGCTTCATGCGCCCGATGGCTTCCGTGCGGTCGCGGCCTTTGACGATCAGCTTGGCTATCATCGAATCGTAGTACGGCGGAATCACGGCATCCGCATACGCAGCGGAGTCCACGCGCACGCCCGTGCCGCCCGGCGCCTGGAACGTCGTGATGCGCCCCGCTGACGGCACGAAGGTGTCCGGATCTTCCGCGTTGATCCTGCATTCGATGGCATGCCCCGAAGAAATGGCAGTTCCCGTAGCATCCTCCATCTTCTCGCCCGCAGCGATCCGGATTTGCGCCTTGATCAAATCCACTCCCGTCACCAGTTCGGTCACTGGATGCTCCACCTGGATGCGCGTGTTCATTTCGATGAAGTAGAGAGAACCATCCTCATCCATCAAAAACTCAATCGTTCCCGCATTCGTATAGCCGACCGTTTCTAGAGCTTTGACAGCCATCGCGCCAAGTTCTTTCCTCCGCTTGGCGTCCATCACGGGTGAAGGCGATTCCTCCACCAGCTTTTGGTGCCGCCGTTGGATGCTGCACTCCCTCTCGCCGAGATGAATGATTTTGCCTTGCTGGTCGCCCAGCACTTGAAACTCGATGTGGCGGGGGAATTCCAGAAACTTCTCCAAGTAAACATCCGGAGTACCGAACGCCTGCTGCGCCTCGCTGCGCGCAGTTTCATACGCCCCAAGAAGTTCTTCCTGCTTGCGCACCACGCGCATGCCCCTCCCGCCTCCTCCGGCCGAGGCTTTCAAGATCAAGGGATAGCCGATGCGCTCAGCTTCCTTGGCGAGCTGCTCTTCCCCCTCCACAATGCCATCGCTTCCCGGAATAGTCGGCAGTCCCGCCGCTTTCATCTCTCGGCGCGCGCGGTCCTTCTCGCCCATTAGCTCGATGACTTCCGGTCGCGGCCCGATGAACGTAATTTCAGACGCTTCACATACCTTCGCGAAGTTGGCATTCTCGGAAAGAAATCCGTAGCCCGGATGGATGGCGTCGACATTGGTGATTTCCGCGGCACTGATCACCTGCGGAATGTTGAGATAGCTTTCGCTGCTGCGCGGAGGTCCGATGCAAACCGCTTCGTCGGCGAAGCGCACGTGCAGCGAATTGCGGTCTGCTTCCGAATAAACGGCCACGGTGGAAATCCCCAGCTCCTTGCAGGCGCAAATGACCCGCAAGGCGATTTCCCCGCGATTGGCAACTAGGATTTTCTGAAACATGACCCGGTATGGCGGTTATTTCTTCCGGCTCGGACGGATGCCAAACAGGGGCTGTCCATACTCGACAGGCTGTCCATTCTCCACGAAAATCCGGACAATCTCGCCCGTCTCGTCCGACTCAATTTCATTCATCAGCTTCATCGCTTCCACGATACAAAGCGTATCCCCTGTTTCCACAAACGCTCCCACTTTCACAAAAGGCTCGGCGCCGGGACTGGGCGAAGGGTAAAATGTGCCCACAATCGGAGATTTCACCAGGTGGAGATCCTCCGTCAAGCGCGCTTCCGGCGCTGCGGGCGCGGCTCCTCCGGGATTGGAAACAATGATCTCTGGTGCTGCCGCTGCTCTCGCCCCAGCCAGCACCACTCCGGAAGATGGCTTGCGCAGGCGGATGTGCAAATCCCCGCGCGAGTATTCAAACTCCTCGAGGTTATGCTGGGTCATGAACTGAAAAAGCTGCTCGATTTGCTGGATTTCCGGGTTGGCAAACGTCGGACTGGACTTTGTAGGATGTTTGCGTTTCATGCTGTTTTAAAGTTCGATGAGCTGCCGCGGCGCGCGGGTCAGCACTTCCGTACGGCCGGCGTGCACGGCGACGTCATCTTCAATGCGAATGCCCCCTACGCCTTCCGCATACACGCCAGGTTCAATGGTAATTACGTTTCCGGATTCCAGACGCTGCGTCTGCCCCCTTGCGACCCTGGGGTCCTCGTGTACTTCCAATCCCAGGCCGTGACCCGTGCCGTGGACGAAAAGATGGTCAAGGCCATAGCCTGCCAGAACGCGACGAGCCGCCCCGTCCACCTCTGTGCAGGCGGCTCCCTCTCTTACCGTCGAGATGGCCGCTTCCTGCGCCTCCAAGACCGCTTTATGCCACGCGCGGATGCGTTTCGAGGCGCGTCCCGCAAAAATCGTGCGGGTAATGTCGCTGCAATAGTGGCCGAGTATAACACCCAGGTCCAGCACGACCAACTCATTTTTCCTCAATCGTTTGCCGGTCGGCCGCGCATGTGGCAAAGCCGACCTCTCGCCAAATGCGACAATGGTCTCAAAAGAAGGCCCCGATGCCCCTCGCCTGCGCATCTGATATTCGATCTCAGCCCCCACCTCATTTTCGCGTACGCCCGGCTTGAGCAGGCCAATGGAGAATTCCATGATTTCCCCTGCTAGCATGGCCGCCTTGCGCATTTGCGCCAATTCCGCGGCCTCCTTGCGCATTCGGAGCTTCTCTACAGCCCCCTCCGCGGGAACCCACTGCCATCGGCTCCGTGCCGCCTTCCTCAGGGCTTGCCATTGCGACACCGTCACACGCGCCGGATCGAAACCCACTCTCCGCACTCGCAGATCCCTGAGGACGCGGGCCGCCGACTCCAACAAGGTTCCTTCTTGCTGGCAGATACGAACCCTCCTCGTTTCCGCTTTCGCCTGCCCCACAAAACGCCCATCCGTAACAAGCGTAGTCCCCTTCCGCGTCACAACCAGCGCACCCGATTCACCGGTAAACCCCGTCAAATAAAACCAGTTCGCCGGATGCGTCACCAGCAGCGCATCAACCTTCGCCGCATTCAGGAGCAACCACAACTTCCGCCGCCGTTGTTGGAACGATGTGTCCATAAACAAAACGAGGAGACTCGAGTCTCCTCGTTTCCGACCTTGGTTAAAAGAGATTTCTCCGGATTATCCGGGGATAATTCGCGGAGTCAGGAAGAACAACAGCTCCTGGGATGTGGTGGTGACGTTTCTCCGCCGGAACAGATTCCCGATGATCGGAAGGCTACCGACAATCGGGACCTCGGAGATGTCCACGCGCTGCGACGAGATGATGACGCCGCCGATTACCACCGTTCCGCCGTCGGCTACCGTCACCTTGGTTTCCGCCGCCTGGGTATCCAGCGCCGGAACGCCTTGAATGCGAGGAATACCAGGGTCAATCTGTGTGTTTTCTACCAGCACGTCCATGAAAATCGTGCCTTCCGCCGTAATCTGCGGAGTAACTTCCAGCTTCAGCACCGCGTCAATGTACTGGACGGAAATCGTGTTATTGATCGTCGTTTGGATTGGAATCTTCGTTCCTTGTTTCACCGTTGCTTTTTCATTGTTCTGGGTGATGACCTTGGGCTTCGAGAGCAGTTTACCGACGCCCTTGGATTCCGCGGCGCTTATCATGAAGTCCAGGGCAAAATTGGGCGAAGTAAATACATAGGAAATGCCGCTGGTCGGTGCCCCAGCGCCCAAGTTTGTCACCAATGGCATGGCAACGTTCGCTGCTTGGGGAGCGGTCGTGCCGGTCGGCGGCAATGGCGGCGTGCCGGCGATCAGCGCCGGCGATGTGGATATGCCAGGGATGAAGGGACGGAAGATCGGGCTGGTGCCAGCCGCCGAGTTGCCGCCAAAAACATTGTTGCCGCTGGAAGTGGCAAACGCGAGCTGCGTACCGATGTCCTGAGCAAAGTTGCGTGACGCGGAAACCACGCGCGCTTCGATTTCCACCTGCTGCGATTTGCGGTCCAACTGGCGGATCAGGTTATCAATAATTGGAATCGTCGAAGGGATGTCACGAATGATAAGCTGATTCGAACGGTCATCGGACAGGATATCGCCGCGCGAGCTGAGAAACTTCTTCAGCGTCTCTTTCAAGGTAGCCGCTTTCGCGTAGCTGAGCACTCGCGTCACGGTAACCGGATCGATCGCTTCCGCCTGGGCCTTCACCAAGTCACGCTGGGACTCTGCCTCCGCCTTCAGCGTAGTCTTTGTGGCAATTCGCAGGACGTTGCCGTTCAATTGCTTGTCCAAGCCGTTGTTTTGCAGCACGATGTCGAGCGCCTGGTCCCAGGGCACCTCATCTAGAACGATGGTCAGACTTCCCTTGACCGCAGGGTCTAACACGACGTTCAACCCGCTAATCTCATGGATGAGCCGGAAAAAGTCGCGCAAATCCACGTCCTTGAGGTTTACCGAGATCGGCTCGCCGGTGTACCTCGCAGCGCTCTGCATCGGAGCCGGCGAGGGTGACTGAGAAGCTGCCGTCGCTGCCAGTGTCGTGGCTGCCGTGTTCGCTTGCTGCATGGCCTGCTGGGCCGCCTGTTGGGGGTTGGGCTCAGCATGCGCCGACCCGCTCTTTTCGCTGAACGATGCGAGTGCGACTGAGGGCTGGGTCAGTTCGCCCGGCAAGGCAAAGCGAGGCGCAGGAATCTGTTGGGCACGAGCAGAACGCTCCGCGGGTTTCCGCTGCAAGGGCGCGTTGTTCTCGGGCTTTTGCGATGTCGCGTCGGTCACCGATGTTGTTAGCGTCGACTTTTGCGACAGGCTTACCGGCGTTGCCGCCGAGGTGCTAAAGGAAACCACCACCGCTTCGCCGTCCCGCGAGACATGGTATGGCGTTGCCGCCGTTAGGTCGATCACCACTCGCGCGACGTTCGGCTGGTATTGTGCCATGCGCACCTCCAGCACAGGAGCCGACACTCCCGGGATCACCGTCTTGTGAACTGCCAACCGGGCCCCCACGAAGTCTAGAACCAGACGGTCCGGGTGCCGCATGCGCGCGGCGCGCACGTCGAGCTTTCCTTCGCCTTCCACTCGCACAGCCGAGTGCTCCGGTGCCTGCGTAATAGCAACGCTAGAGATGACTGCGGCAGACTTGCTCGCGCCGGTGGCCTCCACGGTCTGGGCCCACATCGGTCTCGTGGCCACTGTCAAGCTCGCTAGGAGCAGGCCATACTTCAGGGCTGGCCGATTTATCTTCATTGCTGTTCTCCTGAACTGGTGGAGTAAATTCGTTTGTTCACTTGGCGTTCCACAGGCTTGCCGAAGGCATCTTTTCCCTCTTCATGGAAAGAAACGCCGTCCATAGTGATCCTTTCAACACTGCCGTCATACAGGTGATCGCCCTCACGCAGGAAATAGGTTCTTGCCTGCGGGTTGGAAACTACGGCAATCATTCCGTTGGGAGCGCGCACGATTCCGTCCAGCCGCAGCGTGCTGACCTGCAGCCCCGCCTTACCCTGTGGAAGGTTGGCAGGCCCCTTGCCGCTCTGTGAGTGGGCGATCAAGGACTCAAACGGATCCCGGCGCGCAGCGCTCAATTCGCTTTCCGCAGCCGGCTTTGGCGCCCCGGCAGGCCCCGCTGCCTTTTCTACTGGCTTGTTTGGCTTTGCCGCGCTTTGCTTCTTCGCTGGCTTTGCGGCTGGCTTGGCCGCTGGTTTAGCCGCAGACAGAAGCCCTGGCTTTGCCGTTGCCTGTGCAGCGGGTTTTGCCGTTTGCGGCGCTGGCTTGGTCGCTGGTGCCGCCACTGGCTTGGCTGGAGCTTGTCCCGCGGGTTTTACCGGAGGTTGCGCCGGTGGCTTTGCACCGGCTTGCCCGCCCGATTTCGCGGCCGTCTGCCCCGCCGGCGTTGCTTGCACTGCTGGTTTGGCTGGAGTCTGTGTTGCCGGCTTGGGCGGCTGCTGCGCGCCCTGCCCCGCCTGGTCAGCGGAGTTCCCGCTGGTCGACGGCAGTGGGTCCCTCTGCGCGTGCAAACTTGGAGCTGTTGCGGCAATCAGGAGCCCTAATCCGACATTTATTGCTGAACGCATAGTTCGCTCATTCCCGCTCAGGGTTTTCCAGGCGCGCTGCCCGGCTTGGCTCCCGCAGGAGCCGCACCGGAATCAGCGGGCTTGGTGAAAAATGTGTTTGCGGTGAAAGTTCCCGAAACTGTTGTCCCCGGCCGAACTGGGTACTTTGTCCCTTTCGCACTCTCCGGAGAGTCAAACGCCAGGTCCCCCACGTTGATGATTCGCGACAACCGCCCCAGCCTCCCAAAAAAGTCCAGCAGGTTGAAGTACGGGCCGTCCGCCTGTACTTCGAATGGCATCTCGTAGTGATATTCCTTGGGCACGATCGCGAGTGTCTTCAACCGGCGGATTTGCACGCCGGAAGCGCTCGCAGCCCCCTCCATCAGCCGGATGAACTCATCCGCTTCTTTTTCCTCAGGAACAATCGTTTTCAGCGTTTCCAATTGCTTTGAAAGCGCGTCCATCTGTTGCTTCAGTTCTGCATAGCGCTGCTTGTACACCTGAAGCTGCGTAACTTCTTGGGTTAATTGGTTGCGCTTGTCTACCGCAGCCGCCAGTTCTTCGCGCTCTCGTGCGATGGGCGAACCCGGCGTGTAAACCCCCGCGACCATCAGGAGGATCGCCACTGCCGCGGCCACCAGGGCCTGCATGATCACGGACATGTCTCGCAACGGATTGGCCATGGCCACCCCTACCCTTTCTTCGCCGGCGTCTTACCCGCAGTTGTGGGTGCCGGCGAATTGGCCGGCCGCGCCTGAACCGGCTGTGGCGGAGCGATTTCCGCCGTGATCTGAAACACAAACGTCTGCACTGCCGCTTTATCGTCTTGTTTCGATTCCAGGATTTCCACCTTCTGGAAATACCCGGACCGCTTCAACGCGGTAATAAAATTCGCCACTGCATTGATCGACGCCGAGGATCCGTCCATCGACAACGCATTTCCTTTGCGTGTCATCTGCGTCAGCCAAAGGTTTTCCGTGCGCGACACGGTGTTGGCGACCATCGCCAACAGTTCCTGCCCACCGGTGCGGTCGCGCTGCAACTGCTCGATGGTGTTCACGCGCTGCTGCAAAACTGCTTTCTGCTTCTCGAACGTCTCGACTTGTTGCTTGGTTTGCTCGAGTTCCGCCTTCTGCGTTTGCAGCCTTTTGATCTGCGCGTTCTCGTCCGCCAGTTGTTTCTGCCAGGTGTAGTAAAAGAATCCGAGAACCACGAGTCCCACCACCAATCCAACGGCGATAAACGCCGCAGGCAGCGCGCCTCCCGTGTCTATCGGCGCCGCCCGCCTCGTGGCTTTGGGTCGTACTTGTCCAAGAAGGTTTATTCGAATCATGGCTAGTCGAAGCTCCTCAGCGCCAAACCTACGGCGATCACCAGCCGCGGCGCGATGTCGCGGATCTGGTCATCGCTGTGCCGGCCGGGATTGATGAGCACCCTGCGGAAAGGATTCAACTCCTCCACCGGCATGGCGAATTCTTCGCGCAACAGGTCCACCAGCCCGGGCACGCGCGCCGTTCCTCCGGCTACCACGATTCTCTGGATGTTCTCGCCGCTCGCGGTGGCCCGGAAAAAGTCGAACGTCTTCTGAATCTCAAGCGTTAGAATGTCCGAAACGCTGCGCAGTATCTGTTGCTTCTGCTCGTCGGTGACGCTCGGCAGCGTCTCGCCCTTCTTCAGCCGCTCGGCGTCCTCGAAGCTTAGGTCCAACTCTTTTTGCAGGGCGTCGGTGTACTGGTTCCCGCCCACACTCACGTCGCGCGTAAACAGCGGAATCCCGCCGCGCACGATGTTGATGTTCATCACGCTCGCGCCAATATTCAGCAGCGCCACGGTCTGGGCCGAGTCAGGCTCGTAATTCACTTCAAAGCAGTTCTGCAGGGCGAACGCGTCAATGTCCACGATCATCGGCGTTTTTCCGGCCTGCGCCAGCACGTTGGTGTGATTCAAAATCTTGTCCTTCTTCACCGCTACCAGCAACACGTCCATCTGCGCGTCCATCGACTCGAGCAGCTGGTAGCTCAGGTTCACGTCAGCAATATCAAATGGAATGTGCTGGCTGGCTTCGGAAGGAATGCGGTCGTATAACTCTTCTTCGGTCATTAACGGCAGCGGAACCCTCTTGACAATGACCGAGTGCCCCGACACGGAAGTCGCTACGTTCTTGGTCTTGATGCGTTCGGCATCGAAAATCTTGCTGATGGCGTTGGCTACCTGTGGCGCGTCCATGATGGCGCCGTCCACCACCGTATCGGGAGCCAGCGACTCCATCCCAAAACTCACGAGCTCATAGCCCGCCTTGGTGGCCTTCAGCTCCACGGCTTTGATGCAGCTGGATCCAATGTCCAGGCCTACGATCTGCTTGCTCTTCTTACCGCCTAATAGCCCCATTGCCGCCTCTCTCCTACGATCATTCTTGCCACGCCCACCCTGTCACCTGCGCCTCCCGGCGGCCTGGCTCATCTTCCGTTCCATCCACCGGTCCAGGATGGTCTTGCGTAGCTTCCAACGGTTGCCAAGCTTAAACGCCGGTATCTCCCCCTCCGTTATGTAACGGTAGAGCGTATCCGGGGAGATGCCCAGATATTGCGACGCCTGTCTTACATTCATTACTTCGCGCGATTCCATCACAGCGGAACGCCACCCCGGCATGCAAACACACGCCGTTAGTCAGTCACAGTCCTACAGGTGCGCCCCCTGCGCTTCGGAATCGGGATTGAGGGCACAACCCGTCGCTGCTTTATGACATTCTGCATTACGAGCGTCAAGGGAATCTATAGGTCTGTTGTACTATCAATGGGGGTAGTTCTAGGCAGTTCGGGGGGTATTTTCGGGTAGTACCACTATAGCTGTAGTATGCACTGTTTTAAAACCACAATTACTTGCGTTTTTTACCGAACGCGACCTGTCCTCGCGTACCGTTAATTCTTTGTCTGCAGCCTCCAAAATCAAAAGCCGCTAGTTCTTTTTTACTCGCACTATCTCCTTTTTACCCAGCAATTTGCTACTTTCCTTCGATTTATCTTCGTAAAGTTTTCCTTCAAAAATAGCAAAAAAATAATCATACTTAGCTCGGCAAGGGCTCACTCGAGCGCCAAAGTTTTCCACAGGTTCTCCACAAGCTTCTTGGTCCCTTCGTCCATTCGAATCTCATCCGGCCAGGGCCGCGTGAACCCCTCCGACCTCCATTTGCGGGTCGCATCGATGCCCATTTTCGATCCAAAATCCTGCATCCGGGCCGCGTGGTCGAGGGTGTCCATCGGCCCTAACGAAAATTGCACATCCCGCTCCGGGTCCAGGGCGCAAAGCGCCTTCCACACCACCTCGCTATAGTTATGAATGTCCACATCGTGGTCCACCACCACAATCACCTTCGTGAACATCGCCTGCCCCAGCGACCAAATCGCGTTCATGATCTTGCGCGCGTGCCCTGGATAGGACTTTCGAATCGCCACAATCATCAAATTATGAAAAATCCCTTCCGCCGGCATCGATACGTCCACAATTTCCGGATACTGCATCTTCATGACGGGCAAGAAGATACGCTCCACCGCATAGCCCATGTAAAAGTCTTCCTGCGGTGGCGGCCCCACGACCGTGGTTAGGTAGATTGGCTCCTTCCGGTGCGTCATGCATTCCACATGAAAGACGGGATATTCCCCTTCGAGCGAATAAAACCCGGTATGGTCCCCGAACGGCCCCTCCGTCCGCATTTCGTTCAAATTGACGTACCCTTCGAGCACAAGCTCCGCGTTTGCAGGCACTTCCAGCTCATTTGTCTGGCACGTCACCATCTCCACAGGCTCCCGCCGCAAAAATCCCGCGAACATCATTTCATCCAGATCCGGCGGAATTGGCAGCATCCCCGCCAGCGCCGTTGCTGGGTCGGTCCCAATCGCCACGCTCACCGGTATCCGCCCCTCCGGATTCTTCTCCCTCGCGCGCCGAAAATGCTCCGCACCATGCTTCTGCGTCTGCCAGTGCATCCCTGTGGTCCTCTCGTCATAAATCTGCATGCGGTACATTCCCACGTTGCGCCTCCCCGTCTCGGGATTCTTGGTAAACACCAGCGGAAACGTGATAAACCGCCCGCCATCCTGCGGCCAGCATTTCAGGATTGGGAAGTCGAAAAGGTTCACGTCCTTCCCTTTCCGCACGACCTCCTGACAGCCTCCCGTTTTTGCACTCTTCGGGAAGAACGAGCCGAGTTCCGCCAGTTTCGGCAGCATTTTTATCTTGTCGAACAAGCCCTGCGGCGTCTCCATCTTCAAAAATCCCTGAATCCGCCCGTGGATTTCGCTCAGATCATTCACTTCAAACGCCAGGCACATCCGCCTCACACTCCCAAACGCATTGATCAGCAAAGGAATCCCCGACCCTTTAGGCTTCTCAAAAAGCAGCGCAGGTCCCAAATCTACTCGTGGCACTGTCACTCTTGGCTGTGCTACTTCTTGGCTCGCTCGACGGTTCTTGCCCCGCCCTACCCGCTGCACAATCTCGGTAATCTCCAGCACCGGATCCACTTCCGCGCGCACGCGCTTCAGCTCCCCTTCCTTCTCCAGCCTGACGATAAACTCGCGCAAATGCCGATAAGCCACTCTCTCCTCCCGTTGCACAGGCACTCTTGTTTACGCCGGAAGCGCCTGTGCCTCCTTCCACCGTGCCGACGGTGCTCCTAAAACCCGCAACTCTAGCATGAACCAACTTGATCCGCCCTTGTCCGCTGTGCTCCTCTGCCCTTGCCTAACCTGCATCCGCCCTCTCGCATCGAAGTTTGTAGGCCCAGGATCCCAAACCTCTCTTCGTAGTAAGGAAACCACCCCATGCCCAAGATGAAAATCGCCGTAGTCCCCAAGCCCCGTGCCGATTTCGAGCTGCAAGAGCGCGAAATCCCTCAGCCTCCCGCGGGATATGTCCGCATCCGCGTGCAGGCCTGCGGCATCTGCTTCAGCGACCATCTGGTCAAAGACGGCCTCTTCCCGGGCATCGCTTATCCGCGTTCTCCGGGCCACGAAGTTGCCGGCATCATCGACGAAGTCGGGCCCGGCGTCACCATTTGGAAAAAAGGCCAGCGCGTCGGCGTCGGCTGGCACGGCGGCCACGACGGAACTTGTCCGCGATGCCGCCGCGGCGACTTCATTACTTGCGTTAACGAAAAAATCACCGGCATCAGCTATGACGGTGGCTACGCCGACTACATGCTCGCTCCCGCAGAAGCCGTCGCCGCCATGCCCGATTCGCTCGATCCAGCCGAAGCCGCCCCGCTCCTGTGCGCTGGCATCACCACCTTCAACGCTCTTCGCCACAGCGGCGCGGGCCCGGGCGACCTGGTTGCCATACAGGGAGTCGGCGGCCTCGGCCATCTCGGCGTTCAATTCGCCAATAAGTTCGGCTATCGCGTCGCCGCCGTCAGCCGCGGCAAAGACCGTGAAACCCTCGCCAAGAAACTCGGCGCGCACGTCTACATTGACAGTTCCGCCAAGAACGCTGCCGCCGAACTTCAAAAACTCGGCGGCGCCCGCGTCATCCTGGCCACCGCGCCAAATTCCAAAGCCATCTCTTCCCTCTTTGACGGCCTCGGCCCAAACGGCTCACTGCTCGTGGTCGGCGCGGGAGCCGAACCCGTCGAGGCGCCTGTCATGCCACTTCTCCTGGGCAGAAGGCGCGTGCAAGGCTGGCCTTCCGGCGTCGCCACCGACTCCGAGGACACTTTGCGTTTCGCCGAACTCACCGGTGTTCGCCCCATGATTGAAGAGTTTCCGCTCGCCAAAGTGAACGAGGCTTACGCCCGCATGAATAGCGGCAATGCGCAATTCCGTGTCGTCCTTACGATGTGATTGCGCACGTTTTATAGGAGCTCGCCTCAGAAGAAAACACAATGAAAAAACAAAAGATCCGCGACATGGCGGGCAAAACGGTTCGACTGCGCCCGATCGCCAGGGCGCATCGACGAACCCCGAAAGACGAAATTGAACTTTCCAATGTCCGCACGCCACACTCCTTTCGCTGGGAATCGACCACATCCAGGAATACCCGACAGCCGCTGCCCGATCAGATGGGATCCTGCTGCCAAAAAGTCAGATGATCCTCCAGACCGCTCGGTGTTGACGTCGAACCGCTAACGGCAGCAAACCCGGATCCCGGCAGCCTTCGCTCGGATAGGGATTTGGCATCGAACCTCCAGGGAGGGCAAAAGGTCCTTAACTGCTCGTGGCAACTTTGTCCCCGACTGCCACCTCCAACTCCGTTTCAACCTGAAACGCCCTGTCTCACTCCCAATGAGACTGTGAGTCAGCTGGCTCGCCTCACCTTGCAGTCCGTTTTCTCGGTGTCCGCAATCCCCTCAGAAACAAGGACTTAGCAAGCCGCTGTCACGGGCCTTGCTGTCCGCGCCAGCAGTTCGATTGGCTCCTGAATTGCCATTTCTCAGCTTGAAAGTAGAAGTGTTGCCCGAAGCAGGCTCGCTCGGACAGCGTGGCAGGTCATAACTCAAGCTAGGCAGTAAAAACAGCGCGCTTCCCGGTCCAACGCAGGCTTCGGAAAGCAGCAAAAATCGAAATCAGGAGCCCGGCCCGGCACACGCTCATTGCATCGCCCCGGCTCGAACACGAAAATGGCAAACCTACTACACAACATCCGTTTGGATTACGTCTCTTGCGTTCTCACCATTCTAGGCACGGTTCTCCTCGGCCGGAGGCTCTGGCAAGGCTGGCTCGTCGCCGCCATCAATAGCGCCGTCGTCTGCGTCATCGGCGTCCGCACCGCCCAATTCGGCTTTATTCCCGCCAATCTCTTCTGCATCGCCCTGTACACTTTCAACCTTCGCACCTGGCGCTTCTCTTCACCCGTAGATGATCGCAAGGAACACGTCAAGACGAACTCCTAGCCGTTTCTTGCTCCCCGCCCCCTGAATCACCGATGCCCTCTCATTAAGATAGACCCTGGTTCTCCAGAGTTCGGAACAAACCAGGGCCGCTTCTCTGCAAACCTCCCTCGAGAAATTAGGGCAGGTCCATTCTCGATCCATTCGAATAGCCATCTAGTAATCTTACTTTGTACTAGACAGAGAGCCTCTTTTCTGCTATCTCGACTTGTGCTTCGGAGTCCACATCTCGGTCCGTTGTCGGTTGGCCAGACAGCACTTCGAACCCCAAGCGATAGAACTCTTTCTCTCTCACGGAATCGTCGTAAATCCTTTGGAATGCTATTCTTAGCAGACCCCCACCAATCTAACTTACAGGGAATTATATCCTTGCGTAAAAGCCCCAGGGGGGCCCCTCCCTTCCCCCATCCCGAATCAGCCGCATCGTCAACGGCCCACAATCTTCCGTATCTTCTTCCAAGTTCCGTTTGGCATAAGCCCTTTGTTTGCCACGCTTACGAAAACTGCTGGGTGGGGGTGGTATTCTTCCCTTTCTGGAACTCGACACTCGCTACCCTGTTGTCTATGCTGAAAGCTGAATGCCAATGAACCGCGTCTACCTCGATTACAATGCCACCACCCCGGTCGAGCCGGAAGTCCTCGATGCGATGCTTCCCTATTTTTCCTCCGCGTTTGGCAATGCCTCTTCCATCCATACCTTCGGCCAAAGGGCCCGCGCCGCGGTCGAGACCGCTCGCGAGCAAGTCGCTGCACTTATTGGAACGCGGCCCCAGGAGATTTTCTTCACCAGCGGCGGCACCGAGTCCGACAATCACGCCATCTTCGGCATCGTGGGTTCCTCGACGACGCCGTCGGGCCGCAGTCCGCACGTCATAACGTCGTTTGTGGAGCACGAAGCTGTTTTAAACGCCTGCCAAGCCCTGGAAAAGCAAGGCGTGGATGTCACTTATCTTCATGTGGATCAAGACGGTTTGATTGACCTTGAGGATTTGCGCGGCGCTCTTCGCACGGAAACGGTGCTCATTACCATCATGCACGCCAACAACGAGCTCGGTACCATCCAGCCGCTCGAGGAAATTGGCCGCATCGCCAAACAAGCCGACGTCTGCTTTCACACCGACGCGGTGCAGTCCGCCGGAAAAATTCCTATTGATGTGAACCGGTTCCAGCTTGATCTGCTCTCCCTTTCTGGCCACAAACTCTACGCGCCCAAGGGCATCGGCGCGCTTTACGTTCGCGGCGGCACGCGCCTGAAGCAGCTTCTTTACGGCGGCCACCATCAGCGCGGCATGCGTCCCGGGACGGAAAACGTTGCGGGCATCGTGGGCCTTGGCAAAGCGGCCGAGATGGCGAGCATCTCGCTCGAGAACGACGCCAGGCGCCTCAGCGCGCTTCGCGATCAACTCGAGCATGGCTTGGTGAATCGCATTCCTCATTCGCGCATCCATGGCGGGCGCGCTCCGCGCACTCCCAACACCGCCAATCTTGCCTTTCCCGGCGTCGAAGGCGAAGCGCTTCTCATCGCTCTGGACCTGAAGGGTCTTGCCTGTTCCACCGGTGCCGCTTGCTCTTCCGGCGCTGTCGAACCTTCGCACGTCCTTACAGCTATCGGATTGCCTGCCGAAGAAGCACGCGCCAGCTTGCGCTTCAGCCTCGGCCGCCACACCACGCAAGCTGACATCGATTTCGCTTTACAGGTCGTCCCTACGGCCGTCGCCCAACTCCGCCAACTCTCTCCCACCTACCAGAAAGCCGCCGCCCGTGACTAACCGATCCGGCTGTCATTTCGAGCGAAGCGAGAGATCCCTCTTCGTTTCTCTTCTCTGCGCGGCCTCAGCGCAGTCTGCGTCTCTGCGTTTAGTCTTGTCTTTTTTCAGCTTCTCCCGCAGGTCGAAGCTGAATCCGCTACAATGAATTTGTGCCGATGAATTCTGCCACCCAATTCGACACGCTTCCCGAGCGCGCGGAAACGCAGCGCGGCCTCGTCGCCGTTGCCATGTCCGGCGGCGTCGATTCCTCGACGGTCGCGGCGCTTCTGCAACAGCAAGGGCGCTCCGTCGTCGGCCTCACGATGCAGCTCTGGAACCAGCGCCGCCTGCCCGAATTGCAAGGCGATGCCCCTCGACAACATCGCTGCTGCTCGCTCGACGACGTCTACGACGCGAAAGCCGTTGCGCGTCATCTGAATTTTCCGCATTATGTCGTGAATTTCGAGGAACAGTTTGAGTCGCGCGTGGTGCGTCCGTTTGTGAACCAGTATCTCGCCGGCCGCACGCCGGTCGCATGCACGAATTGCAACACGGACGTGAAGTTCGAGCCGCTTCTGCGCATGGCGCGCCAAATCGGTGCCGAACGCCTGGCCACCGGCCACTACGCGCGCATCCGCAAGAATGAAGACACGGGTCGCTGGGAATTGTTGTGCGCATTTGATGAAGCCAAAGATCAATCGTATTTTTTGTGGGGCCTGTCGCAGGACCAGCTCTCGCGCAGCGAATTTCCTCTCGGGGAACTGACCAAGGACGAAGTGCGCGCGCTGGCCCGCGGCGTAAATCTTCCCGTCGCGGAAAAGCCGGACAGCATGGAACTTTGCTTCGTCCCTAACGGCAACTATGTGCAATTCATCGAGGCCTATTCGCGCGAGCGCGGAGTTTCTCTAAACGATGCAGAAGGCGAAATCGTGAACAAAGACGGCGAAGTCATCGGCTGCCACAACGGCGTGCACAATTTCACCATCGGCCAGCGCAAGGGCCTCGGCTTTGCCGCGGGAAAGCCGCTTTACGTCCTTTCCATTGACCGGCAAGAGAACCGCGTGGTCGTCGGCGAAGACGACGCTCTTCGCCGGCGAACTTTTGAAGTGGAGCAAGTGAATTGGGTGTCGATTTCGCCGCCTTCGGAAAACATTCGGGCAACGGTGAAGATTCGCCACAAGCACGAGCCCGCTCCCGCTACCGTCGAACCCCTCGGCGAAACTCGCGCGCGCATCACTTTCGACATACCGCAGCGCGCCATTACTCCCGGCCAAGCCGCCGTGTTCTACGACGCTAATCGCGTCCTCGCCGGCGCTTGGATCCGCTGAAGTTGGTTTCCCGTTAGTTCTAAGTTTTCAGAGGAAAAGAGCAACAGGCGGAACAAGGGCTTCGGTTTTCAGCTATTCATCGCAAGTTTACCTTCGTGATGGAAACGAAAGGGAAAGAAGAAGGAAGAGAACTGCGGCCCACACGAACAGGAAAAGCCAATGAAGAAACCGCACGCAAACAAACCACCATTCTGGTTAATTTACTTGCGACGGTAATAAGAACTAACAACGGAGGACTTTTGAGGACTAGCGCTAGATGAAGAGTTCTTCCTCCTGCGGCTCGCGCGGTTCGTCGCTGCGAGGGTGGCCGGGCCGGCCATCGGCCCGCCGCCGCGAGCGTAGAAGATCTAGCCCCACTTTAATTCCCTGCAACAGCGCCGAAGCTTTTTGCACCGGCGACCAAAAACTGTTCTTGAAACGCAAGCCGGCTTCTTCCATGGATTCGAGCGCGCCATTCAAAATGTGATCCATGTGCATCAATTGGCCGCGGAAGCGGTCGGCAGCTTCTGTGAACACACGGTCCACTTTTTGCGCCTGGCCCCGCGCCAGGTACACCATGTGCGAGGCGTCGTTGACCATGCTGGAAATTTTCGGCTGCGTGTCGTCGAGCAGAATCTGAATGCGCGTAAGAATCGGGCCCATCCGCGACTGCATGTCGCTTACCAGGCGGTTCACGTTTTCCGAGGTGCGGCGCATCTGAAAAAGAAGCACCGTCAGAATCACCACCTGGACTACCAAAGCCAGCGCCGCAACGATGCTGAAAATTTCGAGCCACACCTGCATGGGTGCCCCGCCTGCCCCGTCAAGGGCGAAACCGCAATCCCTGCTCAGCCTTTACGACGTCTGCTTCGAATGGCGCAGATACGCCTCGCGTCCTGCCTCGACCGCGGCCGAAACCGAATCCTTTTGGCGCGTCGCGACTTCTTTCCCACGCTCGATCAATTCATCGGCGCGTTCGCGGAGTTCGCGCGCTTTGCGCTGCGCGTATTCCTTGCCTTCGTCGGCTTTTTTCGTAAGAAAATCGCGCGTCTCTTCGCCGGACTTCGGCGCAAATAGCACGCCCATCAGGGCGCCAACACCAAGACCCACAATGAAGTACGTCACCTTGGAACTTACGTTGTCCGGCATGACAACCTCCAAACACTCCCATCACACCGTAGCATAGCCAAGGTGCGGCTGCAATGGTGGCTAACCGGCATGGGGGATTCGAAGAGGTTATTAGCCGTTCGAATGATCCGGGGGGTGCTCCAGGCGCGCGAGAATTTTTTCGGCATTTTTCCGCGAAACAACCGCGCTCAGTTTTTCCACGCCAGCTCGCTGAATGTTGGCGACGCTTCCGAATTCCTTCAACAATTTCTGAGCCGTTCGTGGTCCGACGCCGGGGATTTCGTTGAGCGCACTTTGCGTTTGCCGCTTTCCGCGGCGCTGGCGGTGAAAGGTCACTGCGAAGCGATGCGTCTCGTCGCGAATTTGCTGGATCAGATGGAGGACTGGCGAATGGCGCTCCAGGATAATTGGCTCGCTTTCCTGACCGAGAACATAAAGGATTTCTTCTTTCTTGGCGATGCTGCCCACGGGTTGATTGATGATTTGGAGCGATTCGAGCGCCTGCGCCGCGGCGTGCAGTTGTCCGATGCCGCCATCGATGAGAATCAGGCTGGGCAATTCTTTTTTCTCTTCCTGCAGCCGGCGGTAGCGGCGCCTGACGGCTTCGCGCATGCTGGAGAAATCGTCGTTGAGGCGCGGCAGCGCTCCGTTGCCGGCTTTGCCTTCGTCACCGCGAATAATAAATTTGCGATAGTCGGATTTTTTCATGCGCCCGTTTTCCCACACGACCATGGACGCGACCGTGTCGGTTCCCTGGATGTGCGAAATGTCGAAGCTTTCGATGCGCTTGGGCTCTTCGAGCAAGTTCAATGCGTTCTGGAGCGCTTCGCCGATAGCCTTGGAAGTTGGCTTCAACACCCGGAAGCGCTGCTCGAAGGAATGCTTTGCATTGTTTTCGACCAAATCGAGGAAGGCGCGCTTGGAACCGCGCTGGGGCGTGAGGATTTCGACTTTGTGCCCCGCGCGCTCGGTAAGTGTTTCTTCGAGCAAAGCGCGCTCTTCAAAATCCTCCGAAACGTGAATGGCTTTCGGGAGGTATTCGGCTTCCAGATAAAGCTGCTTCAGCAGCGACGGAACAAATTCCTTTGGATCGAATTCTTCGAGGTCTTCCCAGTAGAATTCGCGGCGGTCCACTACGCGACCTCCGCGCAAGTGAAAGAGATTCGCGGCGACCAGGGGCGGCTCGGCGTAGTAGGCGAAAACGTCGGTGTCGTCTCCCTGCGCGGCGGCAATGCGCTGGCGCTCTTCGATATCTTCGAGGGTGCGAAGTAAGTCGCGATAGGCAGCGGCTTGTTCGAACAACTCTTTGTCGGCCGCCGCAGTCATGCGTTCTTCAAGGCTCTTTATCAAATCGTGCCGGCGGCCTTCGAGGAACATGCGTGCGTCGCGCGCCGCTTCGGCGTAGCGCTCGTCCGTGGTGAGACCGGCGACACAGGGACCGAGGCAACGCTTGATGTAGTACTGCAAGCAGGGCCGCGGATGATTGCGCGTGAGGTCCACGGTGCAAGACGGAACCATGAAGCGCTTGTGAATGAAGTGCAGAATACGGCGCGCCAGGCCTGCCGGAAAATATGGCCCGAAGTAGAGCGAGCCGTCCTTCTTGATGCGCCGGGTAAAATAGACGCGCGGATATTTCTCGGCGGCGGTGAACTTGATGTAGGGATAGGTCTTGTCGTCGCGGAGGAGGACGTTAAACTTCGGCCGGTATTTCTTGATGAGGTTGTGTTCGAGCGCAAGAGCTTCTCTCTCGTTTCCGACCACAATGGTTTCGAGGTCGGCAATTTCGCGCGCCAAGGAGCCGGTCTTGGCGTCGATCCAGCGCGACTCGGTGAAGTAGGAGCGCACGCGGCTGCGCAGGTTCCGCGCTTTGCCCACATACAAGACCGTCCCACCGGCGTCCTTGAAGAGATAGACACCGGGGCTTTCCGGAAGCTGGGCGGCTTTTTCGCGAGGCTCCATGGAAGGAAGCAGAGATCAGTGATCAGAGATCAGTTCTCCGTCTCCAGTTATCATACTATCCGTGACTGGTGATTCGTGAAGTGACTCGTGGAAGAAGAGAATCCAATGATGGCGTTGAACGGCAATCGTCGCTGGCCCGACCAGCCGCGGGCAAAGCCCTCTATTCATCGTGCAATGTGGTGACGGTGTCCACGCTTCTAGCTCGCGCAACAGGAGACCATGTGGCGATGGCAACCAGCACGAGCAACCCAGCCGCCGTGGAAGCCATGGTCCAGAGATCCAGCGGCGCAACGTGGAAAAGAAAGCTTTGCGTCATACGCGCAGCAAGCGCGCACAGAAGAGCACCGGGAATCAGGCCTGCAAGAACAAGAGACATGCTATAGCGGGTCACAAGCCGAGCGACGTCCGGCGGCGTTGCGCCAAGCGCCATGCGAATGGCGATTTCGCGCCGACGCAGTTGGACGAGATAGGCAAGCGTACCGTACAGCCCGAGAGCGGCCAAAATCATTCCGGTCAAAGCGAAGTTGTTCAGCAACCAGGCCACAAAGCGGCGGAGCTTGACGGAATCTAGAATCCGTGAAGGCATTGCTTCGACATCAAACAGAGCGACGGATGGATCCTGTTGATGCAGAATCTCGCGAACTGCCGCGGTCACGTCGGTTTGTCCGGACTGGCGAACGACGACGAACATCGCCGAATTGGGCATCTGGAGTTGCGGCCAGTAGATTTGCGGGCGACGCGGTGCGCCGAGTTCGCGCGTGGCGACGTTTCCGACAACTCCAACCACTGCCGAAGGCTGACTGTGGCAGCAGTTATTCGCCACAAGCCTGCCAATAGGGTCTTCGCCGGGGAAATAAATGTGAGCGAATTCCTCATCAATAACGACCACAGGCGGCGAGCCTGCGACATCCTGCGAAGTTACCGTCCGGCCTTTCAGCAAAGGTATCTTCAGGGTCTCGAAATAATTCGGAAGAACCTGGTCAACACGCGCCGCGGGCCGGACGGGCAATTCCGGCCGCCCCGGAAAATACAAATCCGCGGTGAAGCCGCCGCTGCTGAACGGCAGAGAGATGTCAGCGGAAGCTGATTCGATGCCCGGGAGGGAAGCGACGCGGTCAACCAAGTTTCGGAAAAAAGACGCATGCGAAGCGCTGGTGGAGTAACTCTTCTGCGGGAGCTGGACGTTCGCCGTCCACACCCGGTCCGGGGAAAAACCAGGAGAGACTTGGAGCAATTTCGCGAAGCTTCGGCCAAGCGCGGTGGCGGTAAACAGTAGCCCGACAGCGATGGCGATTTGCCCAGCGACGAGAACTCCGCGCCAACGCGTTTGCCCGGTCGCGGCCCGACTGGCGCCCGCTCTAAGAGCCTGTTCGAGGGAAGCGCGTGAGGACAAGACCGCGGGAAGAAGACCGGCGAGAAATGTGGAAATGATGCACAGTCCGAGGGCAAACGACAGCGCCCACGGCTCGATTTGCGCATGATGGATCGGACCGTAAGCATTGATGAGATGCACGAGCGCAATGGCCAGACCGACACCCGCGGCACAACCCATCACGACAAACAGCGCTGTCTCCGTCAAAATTTGCCGCGCGAGCCGCCCCGGACTTGCTCCCAGAGCGGAGCGCACCGCCAGCTCGCGACTGCGCACGGCAGCGCGCACCAACAGCAGGCCGGAGACGTTCGTGCACGCAATCAACAGGACGCAGAGGACTGCGCCAAACGCGAGTAAGACCCATTTCCGGACGTCCTTCGTCCGCTCCGCCAGCATCGGCTCCATGGAAAAATGCCAGCCGGTGGCTTCCGGATATTCATCGGGATACTGGGCCGCAAGGTGGTGGCTCACCGTTGCCAGCATGGCGTTGGCACTTTCGAAAGTGACGCCGGGCGCGAGGCGGCCGAGCATGTTGAGATACTTGCCGCCTCGTCCGGCCGTGTAGGCTTCCGGGCGGAGTGCCAGCGGTATCCACATTTGCGTGGCGGGATAGGGGAAATTGAAATCCGCCGGCATTACACCAATGATTTGGTACGGCACGGCGTCGAGCTGGATCGTTCTGCCTACGATTTTCGAGTCAGCTCCGAACCTGCTTCTCCAGAAGGGATCGCTCAACAGAACTGCTTTCGGTGCGCCAAAGCGATCCTCCTCGGAAAGGAATGCACGTCCGAGATGCGCAGGAGTTCCAAGCATGGAGAACAGGCTCGCGGATGCATTGACGACGTCCACGTGCTGCGCGTAGTCTAAACCGCTGACGCTGCTCATGGTGAAATCGTTAAAGTAATAAGCGGCCGTCTCGCTGAAAATCTCGCGATGGGCGGTCAAATCCGCATAATCCGGTGCGGAAGCAAGCGTGTGGCCGAGTTGCGAGGAGGGGAATTCGTTGTGGACATAGACGAGACGATTTGCTTCGCGATACGAAAGCGGCTTGAGCAACACCGCGTACAGCACAGCGAACACGGCTGTGGCCGCTCCGGTTCCAATGGCCAGAACAACGACACAAAGAACCGTTAGCGAAGGATTTCTTTGGATCTGGCGCAAGCCGTAGGCAAGGTCCGACATGAAGCCGCTTGGATTGGTGCTCATGGCTTCTGCCCCTGTTTATATTTCCCCGTACTCCCCGTGGACAAATTCCATCATACTAGATTCCTGACTGGTGACTGGTGAACTGGTAGCGGGTGATTCGTGACCCGTGATCCGTGATGAGGGAGATGGTGAGAGCGCATGGTGAAGAAATAGGGCTGGTCAAGATTATTCATCGGTGCGCGCAAGGGATGGTTTTTGCGGCCTTTGCATCGCTGCCTTCGGGGCTTCGGATGGCAGTGGCGATTCCGGCGCTGGCGCAGGAGCCGCGGCAGGAATCGTCGTCGAAGCCGCCGGACGCCGCCGCGCCTGCGCCTGCGAAGAAGCCGGACAAATCCGCTAAAGATTCTCCGAACAAAGACTCTGCTACGAAGAACGCGCCTGATCAGCCGATGTGGGACCCCTTGCGCGCCGAAAAGGACATCGAGGTTGGTGAGCATTACATGCACAAGGGCGATTACGATGCCGCCATCGACCGCTTTCAAGACGCCATCGAAGCCAAGCCGGGCTACGCGACTCCCTTCCGCTGTCTCGGCGAAGCACAAGAAAAAAAGGGATTGAGAAAACAGGCCATCAAGTCCTACCAGCGCTATCTCGACTTGTATCCGCACGCCGAGGACGCCTCAAAAATCAAAAAGAAACTCGAGAAACTCTACAAGGAAGTGGAAAAAGAAAAGAGAGACTAGCTACTAGCCAGCCCTTCCAATTTTCTCCTCGGCCTCGCAGCAATTCCGTGAACCTGCTCGTTGGACACGACGTCTAATCTGAGAGACGCGTGGAATGAAGGTGTTGCTGGCGGTATTGCTTCTCGCGGCTTCGCAGGGCCCTGAACAAGGCGTCGTCCTTCGACGAAGACATTCTTGGCGATTGCCACTACGGAGTCACGATCCCCAATCCAGCCAAGCCTATCCGCGCGGTATGGGTCATTTTCGATCGAGCGCGGGACATGCTTCGCTATTACGGAGATTCTGAGGTTCAAGACTCTGCGTACCGCAAGGATTTGGCCCTGTTATTACCGTTCCACTGCCGCGCGAAAACATATGAGGACATGGACGTCGACCCTTCCAAGGGCATTGGACGCGCCCTGTTTGCGGCGCTCGACCAACTTGCGAAGCCCTCTGGCCGTCCGGAACTGGCTTCCGCCAAGCTGATCTTTCGAAAATATTTCGAACAAGGAGCGCCTTGGGCATTTGTAATACAGAACAAAATTCCGCACTGGGGGGGGCAACGTGGTGGCCAAGAGAAGGCGGGACCTTGGTTGTGGGTCCTTGGGCATACGCGAGTTGCCAGCCTGCCGTTCCGTAAATATAGGGGATCCACCAGGATTGGATTTGCAGCACTAACCAAACCACATCGAGAGTCAAGGCGGGCACAGTAAACCAGAAGCTATTTCGCTTGTAAGCCGCCCAAAACAAAACGGCGGGCAGCGCAACGAACGCCAACATGCCCCAATCTCCAGCGTGGATCCCTCGGCCGCTGCGAAGAGCTTCCAGCAAGGTTCCATCGCTTGCTGGCGATTCCAATTGCCGAGCGGAATCCAGGCAACCAGCCAGAGGTACGCTGCGAGGAGCCAATGGAGCCACGCGCTGCCCCTCATCATCGCGATCATGGCCGTGATTCTACACCACCTTAACGGGCCAGGCGGTCGAGAATGCGGCGGGCGCGGTCGAATTCCGCGAAGCGCTTTTCTTCTTCGCGAAATTCGCGCGAGTGGGAAACCAGGGTGCAGCCGGAACGGCGCGTGGGATGTTTGACGTGCAGCATCTCGTGGAACAAGACGTATTCCACCGCGGATTGCGGCACGCGCGGATGGTCGAGGCGGCGATTCAGCAGGATTTGATTCGGGCCGGGGTCGTAGCAGCCAAATTGCCGGCGCCAGGCGCGCAGGCTCCAGCCAATGTGCGGCTTCAACAATACTCCTGCGAAATACTTAGCGTTCAGCTCGTCGAAAAGTTTGTTCAGGTCGAAATGTTGGCCTTGCGCACCCGCGTGGCGCGGGCGAACACGCTCGAAGCGCATACGGTTCATGCGCCAGCGGGTGCGGCCGGAACGCGCGTATTCGAGATAGGGCTCGACCAGGGAAGCGGGCGCTTTTCGGCGGTACACGCGAGCGAGCAGCAAGGCTGCCGCGGCTTCAAGCACGGGAAGCGGCGCACGGCGCAGGAGGTCCGAGAAGCGCACGTAAACGACTTCTTCGCGGCGGCGGATCGTGAGCGTGAGGCTGGCATAAGGATAGAACTCGACACGGAAGCGCGGTGGGCGGCCGTCGCAGCCGAGGCGAGTGAACATGCGCTGAAAGATGGCAGCGCCGCCGGGCAGGAACTCGGTTTTGTGACTTGATTTCATCAGCTCCACCTTACAACGATTTCTTGGTTGTAAGTTTTTAGTCTTAAGTAAAAGGAAAGAGCAAGTCTCTGATGGTTGTCTCTATCACCTCTATTCGGTGGCATTTCCTCACGAAACGCTGACAGGACAAGACCCATATTGGACACAAAGAGAAAAGCAGACCCCTCCGCCTCAGGCTGCGGAAGACCGCGCCCTGAGAGTCGCGATGACAAACCGAACCTTGCTGAGCCGCGAGCTTGACTCTACGGCCTGCACTGACAACTCCCATCGCAACATGCGCTTCAGTGTTTGCGGCGAATAGGAGAAGGCGCCACTTTCTTTTTTGCCTTTTCGGCGTCGTTCATGGCGTCCTGCGTACCTTCGATGGCGTCGTCGAGATTATCTTTGTAAATTTCAAGCTCCGGGCCATTCGCAGAATATTTCTGGAGAATCGGGAGGAAGTCCTTTGTGCGGGAGGCCATCAAGTCGATGCCCTTCCGGACATTCTCTTGCTTTTCGATTCCCAGTTGCATGACGTCCGCCGCGTCATCCACGCAGCCGATGTACGCGTTGAGAAGAGCGTTCAGCATTTCCGCGTGCTTATTGGAAGAAGGGTGCTCGATTTCGTATTGAAATTTCTTGAGGCGGTCTTCGGCGAAATCAAGAAACAGCTTGATGCGTTCGTTGGAGGTTTCCGCATCGCGGATTTTGTCGGCTTCGACGGCGCTTAAATAATCTTTTCCCTGAGCCGCCCTCGGGTACATGGGAGGAGCAACCAAAAGCAAGCAAGAGGCTAGCGCAAGAATCGGCGATGTGTGTCTCATGGTTGTTTCCCCGCTGGCGGAGCGGGAGGCTTGGAATCTGCGGGCCGGTGGGGAAAGAGCAGCCGGATTAGCTCATCGTCCATGTTGATCAGGTCCTGGCGCACGATTTGCAGAGGCGGTTTGTAGGGAGCGGGCGCGGCGAGCATGGAATCCTCGACTTCGCGAATGCCCTCCTTCACGTGAATCTCCATCTGGCGGTAGCCATTGGAATGCTTTTCGGCGTCGGCGTGCTGCTTCTTCAAAGCTTCGAGGGTGGCTCGAACGTTGTCGCGGTATTTCTCCATGGTGGCGTCAACGGAATTATTGTCGCCTTCTTTTCCGGCACGACGCGCTTCTTCAAATTGAGCATCGCCTAGCTTTACGAGGAGCTTCGCCTTCTTTACGGAATTGGTCTCGCGATCAAATTTCGTCTGTAATTGAGCCAAGCTTTCCTGCGCAATGACGGGAAAAAGCGCCAAGGAAACCACCGCCACGCAGCCAAGAGTTTGCCGGACCATCCGGGGAATTGTCATGGGGTCACTTTTTGCCTTCCAGCATGCGCCGCAGAACCTTACTTCGCTCCCGAGCCTGCCAGACCTGGTCGGGATTCTTGTTCTCGTCGAGGTCGAGGAACTTTTGGTAAGCCTCCAGCGCTGGTTTCGGCTGGTTCAAATTATCGTAACAGAGTGCGCGGATGAACCAACTCCCTGCTCCGGGAGTTTCGAGTTTATCAATCCGGTCGAGGAGTGCGAGGGCTGCGGGATAGTTCTTGGAAAGATAGTATGCGGCACTGAGATCCTTCCAATAATCCACTTTGCTGGCGTCCAGTTGGATCGCGGTTTTGAGTTCTTTTTCGGCGTTGGTAAAATCGCGCACTTGCAAATATGTGCGCCCTAGGCCGCCGTGAAGCTGCGCCTCGTTCGGGGCAAGCGCCAGGGCCTGATGCAGAGTTGCGATGGCGTCGGTCCATTTCTTTTGCGCAATTTGGATGTCGGCCCGGAGCTTTAAAGACTCAAGTGGCGGGATGAGGCCTTGTGGAATGTACGTGACTGGCGGGACGAAGTCGAGCTCGGTCAAAGCGAGGTCGTATTCCCGCTGCTCCATTAACAGATGAATAAGGCGGATGCGGGCATTAGGATCATTCGGTGTTCCAGCCAGGTAGTTAAAATACGCGTCGATCGCTTCCCGTTTGTTTTGCGCTTCGAGACTTTCGGCAAGGCTTTTCAACGCCGAAGAGGAAGCATGCGGATCATGCTTTGCCGCGCGACGAAAATACCCCTCTGCCTCTTGCGGCCTACTTTCCCGCATTAGGGCGAATCCCAGTTGCATGTTGGCGTCATAGTTGTCAGGGTCAAGGCGCAAAAGCTCTCGAAATGACTGCTCAGCCCCTGCTTCGTCCCCAGAACGCTGTTGGGCGATCGCCAGAGCTCGCAGCGGCTCCCTTTGTCCAGGCATCAACTCCACGGCTTGGCGCAAAGGGGCGACCGCGCGAGCAAATTGAGGTTCCGCACCGGGGGGATCGGACTGAAGCAATAAAAGCCCGAGGTTAAGGTAGGCCTCGCCCATTTTCGGATCGAGGGCAGCGGCGCGCTCGTATTCCGCCTGGGCTTCCTTGGTTTTCTTGAGGGCCGTGTAAACGTAGGCAAGCTGAAAATGGCCGTAGGCAAAGTCGGGTTGCTCCGCGAGAACTTTCTGGAGAGGAGCGATCGCGGCTTCAAATTGCTGTTGATCAATGTCGCGCTGCGCTTGGTCGAGCAGGTCGTTGAGGGGGTTGGCCAGCTTTTCTGTTTTGGTTCGGCCAGCAGGTTTCGCTTTCGAGGAGGACTGCGCCTGACAGGAAAGCGGCTGATCTCGAAGGACTCCTGTTTTATTTGCAGGGCGACGCGCGAAGGAATGCGGCGATGCCACAAACAGAAATACAGCTACGCCGCAGAAAAGTCCGCGCGCTGAATTTCTAGCGAATGGCAAGAGCGTCATGGTTCAGCTGAAGCTGTCTTATTTCCGTTCGTGATGGAAGCCGGGCCGCCATTGGTCTTGGATGCGCCATTTGGCGCGCGCTTTGCGTGCCCGCTGCCATTCAAGACGCGCGAGAGAAACCGTCCTGTGTGCGACTGCGTGTTGCGCGCGACTTGCTCCGGGGTTCCCGTGGCAATGATTTTGCCGCCCTGGTCGCCGCCCTCCGGTCCCAGGTCAATAAGCCAGTCCGCAGATTTGATTACATCGAGGTTGTGCTCGATAACGAGGAGCGACGCACCGCCTTCGAGCAATTTGCGGAAAGCGCTGAGCAGCTTGGCGATGTCGTCGAAGTGCAATCCTGTCGTGGGCTCGTCGAGAATGTAGAGGACGCCCGAGTTGTCCGTTTGCGTGAGATGCGCAGCGAGTTTCAGACGCTGCGCCTCGCCCCCGGAAAGTGTGGTGGCGGACTGCCCCAGACGCAGATAGCCGAGGCCGATTTCGTTGAGGATGCGCAGCTTAGATACAACTTTGGGAACGCTGACGAAAAATGCCAGCGTCTCGCGCACGGTCAATTGCAAAACTTCGTGAATATTCTTGCCATGGTAACGCACTTCCAGCACACCGCTCTTGAAGCGTGTGCCCCGGCATTCTTCGCAAACCAACTCGACGTCCGCAAGAAACTGCATTTCTACGGTGACCGTTCCGTCGCCCTGGCATGTTTCGCACCGGCCGCCCGGCACGTTAAAGGAAAAATGTCCAGCCGTGTAGCCGCGCCGCTTGGCGTCGGGCGTGTCCGCAAACACTTCGCGGATGGCGTCGAAGGCCTTCAAATACGTAGCGGGATTCGAACGCGGCGTGCGTCCGATGGGCGACTGGTCCACAATCACCACTTCGCGAATGTTGGAATCGCCCTCGATCCGGTCGCAGAATTCCTTGACGCTGCCGCCTACGTGCTTGGCCGACAGCGCTTTGTACAAAACGTCGTGCACCAGCGTGGATTTGCCGGAACCACTCACACCGGTGACCACAGTAAGCATGCCAAGGGGAAGCATCACGTCGAGATTTTGTAGGTTGTGCAGGCATGCGCCGAAGAGACGCAGAAATTTTCCGGCGGGCTTGTGCCGCTTGTTGGGAACGGGAATGCGCAATTCCCCGTTGAGGTAGCGCCCGGTGAGCGACTTGGGCTCTTCGAGAATTGCGGAGTAAGACCCCGCAAAAAGCAGCTTCCCGCCAAGTTCGCCGGCGCCGGGGCCCAGGTCAATAATGCGATCCGCGGCCTCGATCGTGTCGGGGTCGTGCTCCACGACGAGAACCGTGTTTCCCAGATCGCGCAACGATTTCAAGATGTCGATGAGGCGCTGCGTGTCGCGCGGATGCAAGCCGATGGAAGGCTCATCCAGCACGTAGAGGGCGCCGACAAGGTGAGAGCCAAGTGAAGTAGCTAGCTGGATGCGCTGGGACTCTCCGCCGGACAGCGTGGAAGTCAGGCGGTCGAGGGTGAGATAGTCCAGGCCGACTTCATCCAAGAACTGGAGTCGCGTGCGAATTTCTTCTAAGATTTTGTCGGCTATTTTCAGCTGCGCTTCGGAAAGCTGCAGATTCGCAAAGAACGCCCGCGCTTCTTTAACCGTGAACTTGCATACTTCGGTGATGGATTTCCCCGCGAGGCGCACGGCGCGCGCTTCGGCGCGCAGGCGCGTCCCGCCACATTCGGGGCAAGTGGCGTAACCGCGATAACGGCTCAGGAAAACGCGGATGTGCAGCTTATATTTCTTGCGCTCCAGCCACTGAAAGAATCCCTTCACGCCTTCGTAGTCGTTTTCCGAATCGCCTTCGAGCACCAGGCGCCGCTGCTCGGCGGTGAGTTGCCGCCAGGGAACGTTGGTGGGGATGCCGCGGTCGCGCGCCCACGACTTCAAAACCTGAAAAAGTCCGCGATAGCGCGGCTTGGTCCACGGCTCGATGGCTCCTTCTTCAATGGATTTGCCGGGATCCGGAACGACGAGGTTCAAGTCGAAATCAATCGTGTTACCGAAGCCCTGGCAGCGCGGGCAAGCACCGTAAGGATTGTTGAAGGAGAAAAGCCGCGGCTCCGGTTCCTGATATAGACTGCCATCGTTTTTGCATTCGAATCGTTCATTGAAGGTCAGACGCTGCGCCGCATTCCCCGCGCCATCGGCGACAAACTCGAGAATCGCTTCGCCCTGTCCTTCGCGGTAACAGATTTCGATCGAGTCCACGAGCCGCGAGCGCGATTCCGGATTCACTGCCAGGCGGTCTACAAGCACATAAACTGGTTTGGAGAAATCCACATCCAGCAACGTTTCCGGCGAAGAAAACTCATGCACACGCCCGGCCTGGTACAGGCGGTTGAAGCCGCGCTTTTGCAATTCGAGCAAAGCGAGCCGCAGCGCCTCCGCGGCAGGAGCAGCCGCGGTCTTTTTGCTTGCCCGTTTCGAGGCGGCCGGTGCCGCAGACGCCGCGACTCGAAATTGGTAAAGAACGTAGAACTTCCGTCCTGCCGGGAGTGACAAAACGCGCGTCGCGATTTCGTCGGGATTGTCCTTGCGAACTTCCACGCCGCATTTGATGCAGAACGTCTGCCCGCACCGTGCGAAAAGCAAGCGGAGGTAATCGTAGATTTCCGTAGATGTCGCCACGGTCGAGCGCGGATTGCGCGTGGAATTTTTCTGTCGAATGGCCACGGCCGGAGCGATCCCGGAGATTTCATCCACATCCGGTTTTTCCATGCGCTCAAGGAATTGCCGCGCGTAGGCCGAAAGCGATTCGACGTAGCGGCGCTGCCCTTCGGCATAAATCGTGTCGAAAGCAAGCGAGGATTTGCCGGAGCCGCTTACACCGGTGACAACGGTGATGGCGTTGTGAGGAATGTCTACCGTGACATTTTTGAGGTTATGGACGCGCGCGCCCTGGACACGCAGGGTGTCCTGTTCCGGCTTCGATATGTCCGCCGACGCGGTGATTTGTTTGGTTGCCAAGGCGAAGCCCAGACAGCAGGTCTAAGAGCTACTGCCCAAACTTCAAATTATAAATCGCCTGTCAAACACGCGCAAACGGCGGCTTCGTGCGTAAGCGAGACAAATGTCTTTTGCCGCACGACTACGGCTCCTGGTTGAGAACGATTTCCCCGATTCCGCCGCTAACCTTCAAATGAATCGTTGTCGGCGATTTTCCGTAAGCTTCGTTCTTATAGGAGCCATCTTCCTCTTTAAACCCATAGGTGCGGATGGAACCGATGCCGCCCGACGCCTGCGCGATGACGCCGATTTTTTTCGGCAGCCGGATATTTGCCTGACCCACGCCGCCTTCGATGTCCGCGGTCAGATCCGCCTTGCGCTCACCGGTCAGATCCACGTCCACCTGGCCGGCACCGAGGTGGAGATCCAGGCGCGTCAGGGGAACATCCCGAAAATCCAGATTTCCCTGCCCCGCCCCCATCTCCACCCGCAGTTCCAAAGGAAGAGACTTGTTGAAACGCAAATTCCATTCGTTTCTCGAATTGCCAAAATGCACCGTGTGCGACTCCTGGGAGATGGTGATTTGGCCTACGCCGTCACTGACGTGGTAGTCCACGCGGGGCTCCTCGTAGTTCCCGCTAAATCTAAAATCGGCGTCCACCGAGTGCGCCGAATCAGAACTAATATTCAATTGCCCCGCCCCCATTTCCAATGTAGCTCGCGCTGACTTTGCCCCCTGAAGATCCACGGTCTGGGAAGTGTGACTTTCCTGTGAGGTGAAGCCGCGCCCGCGAGCATAGCCATGGCCGTGCCAGATCAGCAAGACTAGAACGACCACAAACGCCAAAACTCCAACCGTGGACCCGACAGAAATCCCGGGAGGCGCGTTGGGATTGCGGCGTTTCTGGAAATTGTCGTAGACCATGCCCAGCCCGACAAAAATCAGAATGAGCGGCCAATAATCGAGCAGAACGCTCCAGGGGTCAAAGGCCGGACGCCAATTGCGCACCAGAAAAAGCGCGCCAACGGTGATTAGAATGATCGGTAAGACGACAGACACTCGCCGCGGATTACCGTCCTCGGGCATGGGCCACCTCCACCACTGGGTACTACGCACTCAGATGAAGAATAGTTCAGCCCGTAAGGATACCGCATGCCAACCGGCCTTGGTAAACCGTAACCCGGTGAACAGCGCGACCTCTGAAATTCGTACTTGCAATATGGGCGCTTCCCGCTTTACGCAAAAATCCGCGCTTGTGGGGTGTGATAAAGTTCTGTCGAAGGGGTGAAGGCTTAGCGTGAGTACGTATAGGAGAGTCTTCTGGATTGTGCTCGATAGCGTCGGAATCGGAGAACTGCCTGACGCCGGCGACTATGGCGACGTAGGAAGAAGCACGCTGGGCCACATCGCGGAATCGCGGCCCCTGCAAATCCCGAACCTCATACGGCTCGGACTGGCCAACATCGCCCCGCTGAAATTCCTCGGTCCCGCGGCAGGTCCTCTAGGAGCATATGGAAAGGGAGCAACGCGTTCTCCTGGAAAGGACACAACCACCGGACATTGGGAGATGGCCGGAGTATGGCTCGAACAAGCCTTCCCTGTTTACAAGAACGGATTTCCGCGCGAGCTGATTGAGGAATTCGAGAAACATATTGGCAGAAAGACGATTGGCAACAAGCCCGCTTCGGGAACAGAAGTCATCAAAGAGCTGGGCGAAGAACATGTCCGAAGCGGCAAGCCCATCGTGTATGCGTCGGGCGACAGCGTCTTTCAAATCGCCGCGCATGAAGAAGTGATTCCCATCACCGAGTTGTATCGCATGTGTGAAATTGCGCGGCGATTGCTGGACGGGCCGCACCGCGTCGGGCGTGTGATTGCGCGTCCCTTCCTAGGAACTCCCGGCAATTTCGTGCGCACCACACGGCGGCATGACTATGCCGTCGACCCGCCCAAGCCGATGCTCCTGGACGTGCTTGCCGAGCGCAAAGTGCCGGTCCTTGGCGTGGGGAAGATTCACGACATTTATAACGGCCGCGGCGTTGATGAATACCTCGCCACCCAAGGCAACGCTGACGGCATGGAAAGGCTAACCGCTGCGGCGAAAGAGCGAAAAGACGGACTGATTTTCTGCAACCTTGTGGACTTCGATATGCTTTACGGCCACCGCAAGGACGTCGAGGGGTTTGCTAAATCGCTCGAGGAATTCGACCACATGCTCGGAGAATTTCTGCCGCTGCTCAGTCTTTCCGACCTGCTGATGATCACCGCGGACCACGGTTGCGATCCGGATCCGCGTTGGCCGACGACCGACCACTCGCGCGAATATGTCCCAATCCTCGCCTATTCGCCGGGAAATGGTGCTGGCGTGAATCTCGGCGTACGCGACACGCTGGCCGATATGGGGCAGACCGTCGCCGAAAATTTCGGCGGCGTCATTCCCCACGGCACCAGCTTCCTCTCGGAGTTGAGAAGTCAACGAACGAGCGAAGCTGCACGATAGGGATGCACGGTGGCGCGACTCGCGGTGTCGGCTGATTTTGCGAACCGTGCTTTCACACCTGAGGCCACCAGTTGGAGGCCCGCAAAAAGAGCAAGGACGGCAATAGCCGTCCGAAGTTTTTGCGCCGGAATGCGGCGCGCGAGCAGGCAGCCGAGCAGCACGCCGGGGAGTCCGCCGAGAAGCAGCGGAAAAAGTACGGCCATGCTGATGGAACCCACCGTCCAGTGAAAGATGCCGCCGATGACGGCGAGCACCAAACCAAACAGCAGGTCCGTACCGACGACCTGGGAAGGAGTCATCTCCGAGTAATTCAGCAGGAGCACTGTGCCCAACGCGCCGGCTCCGGCAGAAGAGAATCCCGATTCCACGCCGATGGGGAAAGCGAGCCAAGGCAGCCAGTGGGAATTCCTGCGGATGAAGTCGGGCTTGCGCACGCGCGGCAGGAAGCTGACCGCCGAGGAGAAAGCCAGCAAAGCACCGAGAATGACGACCACGGTGGAGTGCTGGCCGCCCGTGGTCACGTAGCGGAGCGCCAAAGTTCCTGTCAGCAGGCCCGGAATGGCGCCGCGCAGCAGCAGCCAGAAATAGCGCGCATGAATCTGGCGGCTGAAAAGATAAAACGGCGCCGCAACCAGCCGCACTACACCGGCGAATAGAAAGGCAGTGCCGACGGCCTCGCCGGCTGAAAGTCCGGCGAAAAGAAGAAGGGCCGGCACGGTGAAGCTGCCACCGCCGATGCCGGTAAGGCCGACAGCGAGCGCGATGGCGAATCCAATGAATAGTTGCGTCATCCGGCACGCTCCGAAAAAGTGTGAATGCCGCACTCCAGTTTTCGCCCGCCCCAGCGGCCGGACCGCGCGTTGCCCGGATCGGAAGGAAGCGCGGTACAAGGTTCGCAGCCGATGCTGGGATAGCCGGCGTCATAAAGCGGCAGATAGGACAGGCGACGCGCTCCGGTACGTTCCCAGACTTGCGCCCAAGCCCAATCGGCGAGCGGGCTGACTTTCAGCAGTGCCTTGCCGCTCGGGAGGCGGTGCTCCTCGACCTTCTTGAGATTCGCGCGCGTCGGCGATTGTTCGCGCCGCAAGCCGGTGAACCAAACGTCGAACGGCTCCAGGGCCTTCATCAGCGGAGCGACTTTGCGAAGCTGGCAACAAGCCGTCGGGTCCGTTTGATAGAGCAGCCCGCGTTCTGCCTCTTGTTCGGCGACGGTTTTTTCCGGAAGCACGTTCACCAGGTTTAATTTCCAATCGACGGCAAGACGATCGCGAAATTCATACGTCTTCGCGAAGTGATAGCCGGTCTCGAGGAAGAGAACCGGAATCCGCGGAAGACGTTTGCGGAGCAAATCCAGCACAATAATGTCTTCCGCTTGGAAACTGCACGTGAGGCAGGCCCGCTCCGGCTGCGAACCGTCCAAGACCGCATCGACCAACTGCTCGACAGCCAAAGCTTCAAATTCTTGCTGATTAAGCGTCAGGCTCATTTCAAGATTCCCTTCTGGCTGGATCGGACTTGGGCGAAAGACGCAGCTTATCGGCGAAGGCCAACGCGTACTGTGTGACTCGTTTGTCGGTCCCGGCATTCGGCGTTCCGGTGCTTATGGCGTCCGACAGCCGGAAAATGGCCTCGCTAGGAAGTTCGGCCAGATCTTGTGGACCGAGCGAAGCATTTGTGCAGAGAACAAGCAGGCCTGACCCATAAAGCGAACCAAGCAAGGTGCAAAGCATGGCGGGGGCCAGGCTCGACGCGTCAAGGATGACGACTTCAAAACCGTTGCGAAAAAGCGCCTGTTCTAATGACTTTGCGAGAGGCCGACGATCCCCAAGCAGAAGGACTCCCGGTTTATGTCCGTGACGCCGCTGCCTCTGTTCCGCAGTGACTTCTCCAAGCTCGGTCACCAGCGAAGGAAAATGTCCTTCCTTTTGGTTAATGGCCGTCGCCACAATTGTTTCTCGGACCATGCCGGCTCCGACCGTGGCGTTAGAGACCGGATCAATCAGGATCAGACTGCCTGTGGCGCGGCTTGCGGCATAAGGATCCAGAAAAAGCGGCTGATTGGTTTCGACTTCCACTTCCGCAATGCCATTCATTTCCAGTTGTTTAGCCGGTTCGTGCTGAAGGGTGTTGACGTTGATGCGGTGGCGAATACGGCGAACGTGCGCCTTCACCAATCGCGTGGTCTGCTTCAAGAGCAACGTCTTTCCGACTCGCAGCGGGTCGGCGTGAAGCCAGACCACCGTCGCGGAAAAGCTTCGCGATACCGCGGGTTGATAAGAGGGAGAAACCAGCATGTCGCCGCGGCTGAGGTCAATTTCGTTTTCGAGTTGCACCGTGATGGATTGCGGAGCAAAAGCTTCCTCACAGTCGCCATCGAAGTTCACAATAGCTTTGACTCTCGTTTCTTGCCCCGAGGGCAGCGCCACTAACGCATCTCCAGAGCGCAGAGTCCCGCTCGCCAATTGTCCGGCAAATCCTCGGAACCGGAGATCAGGGCGAATGACGTATTGAATCGGAAATCGCACCGCGTCCAGCGAGCGAGTCTGGCGGAAATCCACGGTTTCGAGGTGGCCCAAAAGAGTCGGCCCGGAATACCACGGCATGTTCCCGCTGGCGCGGCGAACTACGTTGTCGCCCGCCAGCGCGCTGATCGGAATGCACTGAACGGAAGGGATCCCCAATCGCGAGGCAAGCGCGAAAAAATCGCGGTGCAAACGCGCGAAAACTTCTTCGCGGTAATCCACGAGATCCATCTTGTTGATGGCCGCGACAGCGCAGCGAATGCCCAGAAGCGAAGCTATATAGGCATGGCGGTGAGTTTGTGTGAGCAGGCCTTTCGTCGCGTCCACGAGAATAATCGCCAAGTCCGCCGTAGACGCTCCGGTGGCCATGTTGCGCGTGTACTGTTCGTGGCCCGGCGTGTCGGCGATGATGAACTTGCGACGCGCCGTGCTGAAGTAGCGATACGCCACGTCAATGGTAATTCCTTGCTCGCGTTCCGCGCGCAAGCCGTCGGTCAGCAACGAAAAGTCGAAAGAGCCACCCGAGCGATTAATCTTGCTCTTTTGAACCGAGGCCACGTGATCCTCGTAAACCGCCTTCGCGTCATGCAGCAAGCGCCCGATGAGCGTGGACTTGCCGTCGTCCACGCTACCCGCAGTGGTAAAGCGCAGCAGGTCCTTCTGCAGGTCTGCTTCGAGAAACGCCGCAAGGCTTTCCGAGCGTTCGGAGGCCTCAAAGGTCAGCATCAGAAATAGCCCTCGCGTTTCTTGAGCTCCATCGATCCTTCCTCGTCGTGATCGATGGCGCGGTTTTCGCGCTCCGAGCGGCGAAACGAAATCATTTCCTCGATGATCTTTGGAACCGTGTCCGCCTCGGAACGAATGGCGCCGGTGCATGGAACGCAGCCGAGCGACCGCATGCGGCACTTGATCCACTGCACTTTTTCACCTGGCAGCAGTTCGTCAGGCGAGTAAATCAGTACGATTGAGCCGTTGCGCACCACCGCCTGACGTTCGCGCGCGTAATACAAAGGAACGATGGGGATGTTTTCCTCATGGATGTAGAGCCAGACATCCAGTTCGGTCCAATTCGACAGCGGAAATACGCGAATGCTTTCTGATTTTTCGATGCGGGAGTTGAAAAGGTTCCAGAGTTCCGGCCGCTGATTCTTGGGATCCCACTGCCCGTGCGAATCGCGAAATGAATAAATACGTTCTTTCGCGCGCGATTTTTCTTCGTCGCGACGCGCACCGCCAAAAGCGGCGTTGAATCCTCCTGCAGCGAGCGCGTCCAGCAATGCCGCGGTCTTGAGCAGTCCGCAGCACCTTTGCGTGCCCAGAACAAAAGGATTTGCACCCTGTTCGAGCGCTTCGCGGTTTTGGTGCACGATGAGCTCCGCGCCAATTTCGCCGGTGTAGGAGTCGCGAAACTCGATCATTTCTGGAAATTTGTAGCTGGTGTCGATGTGCAGCAGCGGAAAAGGGATTTTCCCCGGATAAAAAGCCTTTTGCGCCAGGCGCAGCATCACCGAAGAATCCTTGCCAATGGAATAGAGCATGACGGGGTTGGAAAACTCCGCGGCCGCTTCGCGAAGGATGTGGATGCTCTCCGCCTCAAGGGATGCGAGATGGTCCAGCCGGCGTTCCAAGCCGGACGAAGGCGCCCCTCCGCGAACCCCGGGTGTCAGAGTTTCGTCCGCTAGCGGTGCTGCCTGAGTCATATTTCTTGTTTCCCTTCCCGAAAATGCCCCAAAAACACAAAACCCACCTGCCAGGCTTTCTGGCGGTGGGCTTAAACTGCATCGGCTAGATTCTTGTCTTTAGACCGCTAGCCCCCCCGCGCCAGAAGACACCCGGACGCAACACATACACATACAACAGCCGCTCGTGAACTTCTGGCGAAGATGGCTCGCGTTACTCACAGCTAAAGAGTATAACCTGCATGCCACCTGAGATGCAACCCGGCCAAGAATCATACTTCTTCTGCATGCTATCGGTTTTTTGCGGGCATGCGCCGCCCGACGGGCGGATGCCGATCGATTTTTGGCGAGCGCGGTTTGGGCGGCGAGCAGATGATTCCCTTCTTTTCTTGGGTACTTGGCGTCCAACCGTCGCTCTCCAAGCGGAACCGTCCGCTAGAACGGCTTCCCGCGCAATCCCTGCCTTTGAAAACTTTTGCCTTGACTTTGCCCTGGCCTCTTCATAACTTTACAAAATTCTAGTAGTGTTTCTGCCCGGAGGGAAAAAGTTCCGGAGGAAAATTCCATGAACGTACCAGCTCCATCTGCGAGAATTTGGCATTGGTGTGTCGCAAAGGGCCTGCGCGCCACAGCACCAACCGCCGTAGTTTTGGTCTTTGCTGCTACAGCCTGGGGCCAAGCTACAACCTCGGTTCGCGGCACGATCGCAGACCCCTCCGGCGGTGCGGTGGGCGGTGCCACCGTCACCATCACCAACACCGAATCGCACATCGAACGCACCGCGACCACCGGCTCCGACGGGACCTATCAATTCCTTTTGCTTCCTCCGGGCACCTACAAACTCGTTGTCGCGGCGCAGGGATTCCAGCGCTACGAACAGACTGGTCTGGAGCTGCTGGTCAATACTCCTGCCACGGTGAACGTGCAGTTGAAGGTTGGCGGCGGCAAGGAAACCGTCACTGTGACCGCCGAAGCTCCCGCGCTCAACATGGTGGACGCCTCCATCGGTAATTCGTTTGACGAAAAGCTAGCGTGCAGTTCCTCTGGCAGGTGTTTAATGTGCCAAACCTCACGCGCTTCAACGCCGAGGGCGTAGGCTCATCACTCCTCACCTCTTTGACCCAGGCGCCCACGCATTTCGGCGCTTACACCAGCCTGCTAACGCAACCACGCGTCATGCAGTTCTCGCTGCGCTACGAATTCTGAGCCCGTGATGATGCCGGTGAAAGCTGGCTTTTGCTGTCATCCCGAGCGAGGCGAGGGATCCTAGATAGATAGGGCTAACAACAAACTCGATCACTGCGCATCGTTCCGTTCGGGAAGCCGAATCCTCGCCGGATTCGTCAGTTGCCGGAGGCGGCGGCACTGGTGTCGGACGGGGCGTAGTAGCCGTTGCGCGTGCGCGGGAGGAGTTTGCCGCGGCCACGCGGAGGAATCACTTCCACGGTTACCGTGCGGAAAGTGCCGTCGCGGCGCGTATTTGTGGGATAGTAGGCCAGCGTGTACTGGTTGCGGATGTCGTGTGCCACCTGCTCGCAGATGTTGTGGACGTCCGCAACGTTTTCTGGGAAATACGCGACGCCGCCGGACGCTTTGGCAATATCTTCCAGCGCGCGCTTGGCTTTCTTCGCACTCTTCTTGCTTTCCTGGCTGAGCAGGCCAATCGTGTAAATGACCGTATCGGTCTTTTGAATTTCGCGGATGGTTTTTTCCAGCGTGTAGTGGCTGGAATTGTCCTCGCCGTCGGTGACAATCAAGAGCACGTGCTTGTCTTTCGAGGCTTTCTTCAAATGATCGAGTGAGCCCACGATGGCGTCATAAAGCGCCGTGCTGCCGCGTGAATCAATGCGTTCGAGCGCTTCCTTCAACTCCGGAACGCTGTTCGTGAAATCCTTGTCCAGATCCAGATAAAAATCATCGTTGAAATTGACGACAAAGGCTTCGTCCTGCGGATTGCTCGCTTGCACCAAAGTGATGGCGGCTTCGTTCACCTTGGGGCGCTTGTCGCGCATGCTGCCGCTGTTGTCAATCACCAGGCCCATGCTCACCGGCACGTCTTCGCGCTTGAACAACGAAAGCTTTTGTTCAACTTTGTCTTCGAACACTCGGAAGTTTTGCGCCGTCAAGCCGTCCGCAAAACGCTGGCGATCATCGAGCACCGTAGTGTGCAGCACCACGAGGTTCACGCGCGTGACGATGGTGGCGCCTTGTTTTTCGGTATTGTTTTGTTGTCCCAGAGGAGGAGGAGGTGGCGGCGGACTCGAAACCGGAATCTGCGCGGGCGCCGGGGATGCGAACAGCGCACCGCACACGATTATTGCTACCTGGAAAACCGCGGCGCGCGTAAGGCGCCGTTTGAAATTAGTGGCTGGGAGCGTAGTACCCCGTCTTCGAATAAAGGGACAGAGGCGGGAGCCCTCTCGGGGCGCGCAACTTGATCTTGATCTTCCGCCACCGCGCATCGTGAGCCTTGTTGCTTGGTCGATAGCCGAGCACATATTGGTTTCGCAGCTCCATGCCGATTTTTGTCGCGATATCCGGAAGATCTTCCAGTCTCTCAACGGCGAACACGCGGCCCCCGGTCATCTCCGTAATTTCACTCAGGAGCGAGGGACCCTTCAGTTCTTCCGGTGTCCGGTTGCGAGATCCGAGCGGGTCAAAGATTCCAATGGCATAGAGCTGGGTATCGGCCTCTTTCACCAGTCGCTTGATATCGCTTTCGTTGTACCGACTATGATTATCCCCTCCATCCGACAGGATGAGCAAGGCGCGTTTGGCGTTGTGTGCACCCCTCATCTGGCTGAGCCCCAGATAGATGGCATCGAGTAGCGCGGTGCGCCCTTTGGGAGAGGTAAGCATCAGGCGGCTCTGTAAGTCTTCGACGCTGTTAGTAAACGAACTGGTGAGCTCGGCGCGCTCGTTAAAGCTGACCAGGAAAAATTCATCCTGTGGGTTTGCAGTTTTAAAAAATTGCAGCGCGGCTTCGCGGGCTTTGCCGACTTTGTTGGCCATGCTGCCGCTGAAATCAAAAATCACGCCGATGGAAATGGGCACGTCTTCCGCGGAAAATGTAACCACTTCCTGCTCGATGTTGTCTTCAAAGATGCGGAAATTATCGGGGTCGAGTCCGGTGACCAGGCGGTTGTAAGGGTCGGTCACCGTGACGTTCACCAGGGCCATATCGACATCGATATGCAGCGTGCTTCCGGGTTTGAAAGCTTTGCCCGGAGTGTCCTTCCACACGTCATCGATCTTCGAGGTGGTGTCGTCGAGTTTCCCCTTCGCGTCTATGTCTTTTGCGGCTTCTTTCTTCAGTTCGTCTTTCTTGGGATCGTCTTGCGGTTTGTTGCCGTCCGGGAGAGCCTGGGCGGCAGCCTGGAGGAGGGCTTGAGCGCACAAAAACCAAATGGCGAGAAGAACGAGAAGAATTCGAAAACCTGCAAACGCAACGCGACGCATCTCAGCGCGTGACTTTGCACCAGTCACCACGGACTCGCGTTTCACGGCACCCCCTACGTCTCGGCAGGACCGGGACGGCCGCGCGGTTCGGACTAAAAGGCATTCTATCACTCGGATTGTCGAAAACAAGCGCAAACGTTCCATCCATACGATTAGGAGTTTCTATGGCAGGGCTAAGGCGTGTGCCGTGTGGTAGCATCGCCGCACCGATGGCCCAGTCTTCTCATCTTAGATGAGACTGAGGTGCCGAAAGGCTTATTCCCGCGTTCGGAGAAGCAACGAAATGGGGCCGGCAAAAGTGATTGTGGTGATTCCGGCGCGATATGCGTCCACGCGCCTGCCGGGGAAACCGCTCGTGTCGCTTGCGGGGAAAGCGATGATTCAGCGCGTCTACGAGCGGGCGAAATCTGCTTCGCGAGTGGACCGCGTTCTTGTAGCGACGGACGACCAGCGCATCATGAAAGCGGTTGAAGCGTTCGGCGGCGAAGCGCGCATGACGCGCGCCGATCATCGCACGGGAACCGAGCGCGTGGCGGAAGTGGCCGCGCATGAAGAAGGCGACGTCTTCGTGAACGTGCAGGGTGACGAGCCGCTTCTGGATCCAGCTTCGGTTGACGCTGCGGTCGCATCGCTGTTGGAGGAGCCTGCCGCTTCGATTGGCACGGTGGCGACGCCCATCAAGACTCCTGCAGATATCATGGATCCTAACGTGGTGAAAACCGTGCTGGATTTCGATGGTCATGCGCTGTATTTCTCGCGCGCGCCGATTCCCTGGGTTCGGGATACGGCGAGCAAAATTCAGGTGCGGCACCTGAAGCATCTTGGGCTGTATGTTTTCCAGCGCGATGCGTTGCTCGAATATCCGACGCTGCCGCAAGGCGAACTTGAGCGCATCGAGCAGCTTGAACAGTTGCGCTGGCTCGAGAACGGCTGGAAGATTCGCGTGGCGGAAGTGGAGCATGATGCGGTGAGCGTGGACGTTCCGGAAGACGTCGCGCGCCTGGAGAAACTGCTGGAAGGCAGGGAGTGAGATCAGAACAGAGAGATCAGTGACTCATGTTCTAGAACTCGGGCGTGAGAACAGGTGCATAAGGGCGCGGCCCTTTCAAACACAATCGGCGAAGGTTGAAAATAGGCTGGTCGGCTAAACGCAAGCCAAGGGAGTCTGTCAAAAAATTCCCAAAATGGAACAGAGGGATGTCACACCCCTCTCCCTATTTTGGTGTAGTGACCTCGACTAACTGTCGCGTTCAACGGTGCCAGCACGGGTTACGGGCGTAAGACCATTTGCTAGCGTCCACCAAACCAACCGGGCACTGTAAAGACCCGCCACTACGCCAGCCCCTATCGCTGCGCTTCCAGAAGCCCGGCGACGATGCGCGTAGGGCTGTTATTGCCACTGACAAAGAAAGCAAGCTCGGGATTAACGACATAGACGATCATGTTGATCTGCGATATGCCGGAAAGCTTCACAGTCATAGAAGCAGATTTGCCGTCGCCGCCAGTTCCATCGCCACCGTTGAAATTGATGGAGCCTGCGGTGCCGAAGTCGGTGTTCAGGGTCACGCCGGTAAATTGGAAAATATCGGAAGTGCCGCTAAGGTTCAGATTCGAGAGCGTAACCTGGCTCAGGAGGTCTTCTTCGTCCATACCAAGACCAGACGCGGTTACAAGACCGCTCCAGTTCATAGCGTAGGGTCCAGAAACATTGCTGCTGCTGAAGGGACTTCCGGATTGCGCAAGGATCGAACCGTCGGCGACGACCACTGCTGAAGCAGAGCCTGCAGGGCCACTGACTTCCTGAATCACACCGCTATTCGCCGCGCTGAGGTAAAAGACGAAGGAATACACATTCGCAGCCGAAGACTGAAAGGAAAGCATGCCGCGGCCTGTTGTGGAATCGTACGTAACGTTGGTATTTGAGGAGCTAATGGAGGGCTCGGTTTCTGAGCCGCCATTGTTTTTGTCCATGAGGATGTTGCTGAGGCTGCTACCGGAGACAGTGAAGCGGCCGACGCGAATTAAGCCGCCACTGGTCGAGGACCCGGAGACCAAAAAAGCAAAGCTGCCGCTCGGACTCGGAGGAACACTAGCGCTCAGAACGGCGTCCCCGGTGAGCATGGGACCTGAGCCGCCGGTAGCCGTGTTGTCGCTGATAAATCGCACGCGGTTTGCGTCCACAATGTAGAAGACGTAATTCTGTCCGGCGATGACCGCCGTCCCACGACCGGAAGTTGGTCCGTTGATGGGGTCGGGCGCAAAAGTTCCGGTAATGCTTCCACTGGTTAAGGTAAAGTTGTCGTTGGCGTCCTCAGTTCCCGTCATTGTTCCGGCGCTAGCGGTAAATTGTCCAACGAGGGACTCGGGATTCATGCCAGGGTCCGAACCAGTGAAATCGAACACATACGCCCCAGAAACGCCTGCCGAGAATGCGGCCGCACTTTGGAGAATGAAATTGCCGCTGCCGGTGGAAGCCTCATTAGGGCTGTGAGTCTCATCCATCAGGAGCCCGCCGCTGGTGGAAGTGAGAACGATGGCAAAGGCGATCGTGGCTGGAGCGCCACTGGAAGTTATATTGAACGTCAAGGTCCCACGACCGTCCGCGCTAACTGTGTAGCTGCCGCCACTGATTACGACCGTGGTATTGAAGCCGCCATCGTTCACGACGTCATAGATGCCACCTGCTTTGACGCCGCCCGCGCCGTCGGCTGTGAAGCTGCCGGTCCTTGAAAACGGTGTTGCGGACGCGGCACCACTGGTGATGGCTTCGCCGGTGGTGACGAAGGCGTACGTGCCGTTGAGGCTGGCGAGCGAATACTTGCCCGTCGGAGGAGGCGGATTAATAGTGGCGCCACCGCCGCCGCAAGCCTCTGTCCAGAGAGCAGCGGCTGCGACCAGCGCCGTCATCAGGCGGTTCATCGCACACCTCGCAGCGCTTCGTTCTGGGCAGGCGTCAAAGTTGCGGCGGGCGTGAGGGGGAAGCCTTTGGGGTTGCGAACGGCGACGGCTTGCGTGCCCTTCTGCACGATGCGCGCCGCGAAGTAGGTGCCCTCGCCGAGCGCCATGGGTTCGCCAACGATGCGCACGTTGTCGCCTGCATTCAAGGCAAGGTGATGGACCTCAAGAACTTTGGCATTGCCGAGATGCACATCCACTTGGCCGGCAGTCGTCTGGAGGGTGACGTGAGCCCCCATCGGTGGAACCGCGGAAGCTGATTCACACTTCACAATCGTGCCAACCAACGAGATTTCGCGATTGGCACTGTAAGTTCGGAGCAACTGGGCGTCGGAAGGCACAGCTTGCTGCGCGCTTGCAGTAAGGCAAAGCATGAGCGAAGCAGCGAATATGAGAATTGGAAGTAGCAGTCGAATGAAAGATTTCATTACCCTTTCCCCCCTGTGAGAATGCCACTCGGAACCCTTCTTCGTTGCGGGCCGGAAAAGGCGTTCCGAGACGCAAGAGAGGGTCCATGCATTAGATAGCGAATCCGTCGGCAAAGGTTTCGCAGGAAAACCCGGAAGTTCCCGCGCGGCAACCCCGAACGGCCGTACAGGCCGCTCGCCTTCACAGGGTATTCCCCGCTTTCCTTTAACCCGTTCCCGCGTAGAAAGTTTCTTTGTCCACCAGCGGAACAACCGGCAAGCCGAAGGGGGTCATGCTGACGCATGCAAACCTCGTCGCCAACGTGCGCCAAGCCGCGGCGGTTGATGGGCCTCGGCGTGAAGACGTCCTGGTAAACATTTTTCCTTTCTATCACGTAGCCGGCCTGAATGCGATTTTGAATCCCTCTTTGAACGGGGGAGCAACGGTAGTGCTGATGACTGGGCGGTTCGACCTGGCGGTAAACCACTTGGGCCAGGGGAGTGCGGCGAGATTTGGCTGCGCGGCCCCAACGTGATGAAAGGCTATGGGAACCAGCCTGCTGCCACATCGGAAACGCGGTTGGATGCCGACAGGTGACATAGGATACTTCGATGCAGAGGGTTGCGTTTACCTTCGTGGACCGCCTGAGACCGCCTGAAAGAACTGATCAAATACAAAGCGTTGCAGGTGGCCCCGGCCGAACTCTAGGACATCATTCAGTCTCATCCCGCCGTGCTTGACAGCGGACTTGTTGGGGCTCCGGATGAGGCTGCCGGCGAGATTCCCGTGGCTTTTGTGGTGAAAAGGCAAGGCGTTACTCTGAACGCGGAAGAAATCATGGAGTATGTGGCCGCGCGCGTGGCGCCGTACAAAAAGATCCGCGCGGTCGAGTTCGTTCACCTGCGGGAAAGATTCTGAGAAGGATTCTCAAAGAAAAAGCTTGGGCGCGTGCACGGGGGACGTCGTAGTTGCTGGCAGTCTGTCGCAGTTTCGCTTTCATTCCAGGTGACCACAACGTTCCGAGAATCCTCAAGGATTCGGAGGGCAGAGTTTATCGCCCGAACCAGCGCGGCAGCGTGGTGGTCAGCGCTGGAATGTAGGTGATGAGCAGGACACCAATCGAAAGAACGACAATCACGGGCAGAACGGCACGCAGAACTTCGGGGACCGGCTTGCGAAAGCGGTAAGACGACATGAGCAGGTTCAAGCCAACCGGCGGAGTCAAATAACCCAATTCCATGTTCGCCAGGAAAATAATTCCCAGACGCACCGGATCAATACCATAAACCGCTCCCAAGGGGACGAGCAGGGGCACTTCCACGACGATTGCGGGGTAGATCTCCATCAAGCAGCCCACAACAAGGAGAAACAGGTTCAAAAGCAGAAGGAAAAGAAACGGCGAGTGTATGGTTTGCGTGGTCCACGCGACCGCGCGCGCCGGAATTTCCGCGTCGACCAGATAGTTCGTAAATCCCAGTGAGACGCCAAGAATAAGGAGCACGCCGCCGATCAGCAGGCCGCATTCAGACATGACCCGCGGAATGTCGCGAAAAACGGCCATTTCGCGATGAAAAACGGTCACGACAAGAAAGGCATACAGCGCCGTGATGGCAGCGGCCTCGACGGGCGTCGCAAGGCCGCTGAACAGCGCCACCGAAGCCACGACCGGCATCAAGAGTTCCCATTTCGCGCCCCACAGCGCCTGCAGGGCTTCTTTCGGATTGAACGAATGCGCCGAATCCGCCTTTTGCTGCCCTTGACGCATTCCCCAAAGCGCCGTGGCCGTCATCATGACGAGAGCCGGAATGATTCCCCCGAGAAACATTTTGTCGATGGGCACTTTAGCCACGATGGCGTAAACAATCATTGGGAGACAGGGCGGCAGCAATAGTCCAAGGGAACCGGCGCCGGTGAGCAAGCCGAGCGCATCCTTATCCGAATAACGCGCGTCGAAAAGGACCGGCATCAACAAGCCACCAAGCGCGAGAATCGTTACGCCGGATGCTCCCGTAAAGGACGTAAAGAAAGCGCAGACCAGAACGGTGATAATGGCCGGGCCACCGCGGAATTGTCCAAACAGAGCGTAGAAGAGGCGGATGAGCCTCTTTGGCGAGCCGCCCTCTGCGAGAAAGTAGCCCGCTAGAGTAAAAAGCGGGAGCGTGGGCAAACTCGGGTTTGTAACAAGTGTGTAGTGGGCAACGGGAATCGAAGCAATCGGTTGACCGACACCCCTGAAAAGAATCGCGGCGGTGCCGCCAAGAGTCACAAAGGCCGGAATCCCGAGAACGGAGGCAACCAACATGACGCCGAGGGCTACGAAAACAAAGTGATGGCCGGTGGCAGGCCACTGCAAGACAAGTGCTGTCACCGCCAACGCCAGCGCGCCCGCTCCCAAGCGCAGTGCCCATTTTTCGGACGCGTTCCACAGGATGCGCAGAGCAATCGCGGCAAAACCCAGGGGAAGCACGGACTCCACGGCCCAGATGGGGATTCCCAATGCGAGAAATCTTTCGGATTCGCGTTCGCTCAAGACGAATTGGGTCGCGGCGATGCAAAGGAAAGCGCAAACTACGACGGCGATTCCACTTGTTAAGACTTTTGCGCCAGCCCTGAAGCGGCCGTGGAGTTTGGTCTCGCCAATGTTGGCCAGGGAAAGGAGCCGCTGCTCGCGGGCAGCGATCGCTCCGCCAAGCATTCCCACAACCAGAACCAGGTGCTGAACGATGGCAATGGATGCGGGAATGGAAACGTGCAGAGTGCGGCGCAGCAACGCTTCGGCCAGCGGCAGAATCACCATCGCGGCGAGCGCCGCGGAGATGACCGCGTTTTCGCCAAACGCCAGCCTCGCAGCCCACTTCTTCCGCTGCTGGGCAAGAGCGGCTCGGAAGGTTGGTATCGGCATGGCCTCGGCACTCATGGCTGGCCTGTCTTGTGCGACGCGCGGTATTCGGCGACCAAGCTCAAGGCTTTATCGAAAGCGTCTGCAGGGACTATCTTGCCGCGCATTTTGGGATAGACGGCTTCCACAAAACGGCGCCAATCGTCTTCCAGCTCCTGCGGAACAGGACGCACCTGAAGGCCGCGCTTTTTCATGGCCTCAAGGGCTTCCTGGCTTTCCGCGCGGCTCTGCGCCCGGATTTTCTTCCCGGCGTCGGCGGCGGCCTTGAGGACCTTTTCCTGCTGGTCAGGAGTGAGCGCGTCCCACACCCGCTTGGTCATGACCGTCGCGCCAACCAGCGGAACATAGTTTACTTCCAGGAGATTCTTGGCTGCCAGGTCAAACTGGCTGGCAAGGGCGTAGAAGGGCGTCACGGGAACGGTGTCCACCAGGCCGGTTTGCAGGCTGATGAGCACATCGGACCATTCGAGCGGAACGGCCTGGAATCCCAAGCTGTTGAGGACCGCGGCTTCGTCCAGGTCGCTGGAAGTCACAAAGATTTTGCTCTTCTTCGCCTTGAACTCTTCCGGCGTCGTGTACGGCTGCCGGGAAACGATGTGAATCCAGCCCGCGTCGGTCCAAGCAAGCGCGACGAAGCCCTTTTGCTCGAGGCGTTTCTCCAGGTCGGGCTGCATTTTCGAGCAAACGTATTCCATTTCGTCGAGCGAGTGATAGAGCATGGGAATTTTTTCAATCGCGCCCACGGACGGATCAATGCTGGAAAGACCTGCGGCCGACAGCGTGGCGGCCTGCAGCTGTCCCAGGCGAAGGCGCCGAATGGTTTCTTCCTCGCCGCCCATGGTTCCGCCGGGGTAGATCGTGAGAGTTAGTGCGCCGCCCGTGGTTGTTTTCCATTGCTGGCCCATCTCTTCCAGCGCGTGATATTGGGAAGAACCCTGAGAGAGCAAGGTGGCCAGACGAATGCGAGTCTGCGCTCCAACACTCGCCGGGCGAAGCAGGAAAAGCAACATCGCCGCGAGCGCCAAGAGCACAACTCTGTTTTGCGTTCCAGAATGATTCATTTCGATGACCCCGTGCTGCCGGCATCCAGAAACAATTCCTCTTCCCGGGAAAGCAGCCACCGCGCTCGGCGCTGCATGATGAGATTGCTCAAACGCCACTCCAACCGTTTGTCCGGATCAACGGCCAGCGCCTGCTTTAACAGCGACTCGAATTCTTCGCGATTCTGTTTCTGAATGGAAACGGTTTCGGCATAAGCGATGTAAGGCGATGCGAGCTGTCCGTTGGACAACGAAACCGCGCGATCGAAATGGGCTTTCGAACGCACGGCGAAATCGCCCCTCGCCCCTTGGCGGGCAGATTCGTAGCTGATGAGGAACTGCTCAATGACCCCGTGATCGTAGGTCGGATCGAGTTCGTAGGCACGGTCAATCAGGGCTTCCACTTGCGGCTGTTCGGCCACTAGTTTGGGATGGTCTTTGGAAAGGGCGATTGCCGCGCCCCATGCCACAGCCGTCCAATAGAGAAGCGGGACATCCCCTCGCTTCATGATGCGAACCGCGTCTTTGGGGTTCTCACGGAGCGCTGCCGGAAAACCTGGGTGTTTTGTTTCTAGCCCCCGGAGCCCGTAGTCGCGGGCGCGGAGATAGAGATTGCGCGCCCGCTGGGCGAGAGCTGCGGATTTGTTCAAGTCCTCCGCCTCGACCTCTTCGGCGGGCTCTTGAACGTAGACGTAGGAATATTGGGTGAATCCGCTGGCAGCGGCGAAAAGCAAGCCGCGATGCTTGGGACTCTCCGCGAGCAAGCCTTCAATCAGCTTAAGGCTAAACGGAATCGCCTGGCCGACAAATTCGGGGTCGTTGTCCGAGGCGAAAGTAGTTCCGCTATTGGCCAGCGAGTCGCCCAGTTTATTGACCGCGAATTTCCTGACGGAACATCCGGAAAGAAGCAAGGCGGCAAACAAGGCAAGGCATTGGGGCAAGCGCATCTTTACTCTTGTCTCCTTTGCTTCTCGTTGGCGCGCAAATCCCGCGCCGCTACACGCAAGCAGACCTTTCTGTTTGGTTGCCGGTCGAAGCTAGTTCGCAGTTCTTCGATTTTACCAGTAAGGGCAAGGCGAGCTCGCCCTGACCGCAAGCCCATGGCGCTAGGCAGTCAAGACCAGCCTTATGCAAACCAGTTCCATGGGCTGCCTGGAAGGTTCACCGAAACCGAACCATACATCAAGCAACAACGTGCCTCCTGGGCTCTTGGGGCGCGGAATGTCGCTGTTTGTCCGTCGCCGGACAAAGTTGGCCACGGGGATTGAGGTGCGCCACAAGGCACTCAAAACAAAGGTCTTCTCAACTCCTTTAGCCACAAGCGTGGTGCTTTTTTGAGCCGGCGCAAGGTTGCGATCCGAGCGGCGCAGCACAATGTGCTTCTTGATTTGATTCGAATTTCGCGGCATTTAGACCAGCAAAATGGGCGTAGAATATTCGAGTTTGACGTCTAAGCAAGAGTCAGGATTTCGAGTCGGCTATCGGGCGAGGATGAAATGAAACCAGAGCGTCGCGGGTTAAGCGTGGCGGTTACCGTAATCGCGCTGTCGGCTGCGCTGGGCTGGATTTATGGCCCGAGCGTGCGAGCCACGGCGGATTCCTACGACGAAGCCCAGAGCGCGGTGAGAAATTTTACCCAGGTGCTGGACGTGGTAGAGGCCAATTACGCGGAGAAGGTGGACGTCGACAAGACCGTGTATGAAGGCGCGATCCCAGGAATGCTGCGCATGCTCGATCCGCATTCGAATTTCTTCGACGCGCGCCAATGGGCCTTGAACCGGGAGGAAATGCGCGGGAAGTACTACGGCGTCGGCATGGGAGTGATTCCGCGCGCAGGCCGTACCGTGGTGATGGCTCCGTATGTGGGCACTCCGGCCTACAAGGCAGGAATCCGGCCGGGCGACGTCATCGTTCGAATCGACGACAAATCCGTGGAAGGGATGGGCACGCCCGAGGTCGCAGATCTGTTGCGCGGCGCCAAGGGCACGGTGGTCAAGATTATGTTGTTACGCGAAGGCTACGTTGATCCGCTGGTTTTCAGTGTGACGCGCGACGAGATTCCGCATCATGCCGTGGATTTGGCGTACGAGGTCAAACCCAGCATCGGTTACATACGGCTTTCCGGATTCAACGAAAAGACCGAAGGCGAACTTGGCGACGCCATGAAGCAGCTGAATGCGTCTTCGCTCGACGGGCTGATTCTGGACATGCGGGACAATCACGGGGGGCTCCTGAACGAGGCCATCGGCGTTGGCGACATGCTTCTCGACAAGAACCAATTGATCGTTTCTCATCGGGGGCGCGCTTCGGCGGAACGCCGTTTCTACGCCCTACGGGGAAACCGGGGCAACAACATGCCGCTGGTCATTCTGGTGAACAGCGATTCCGCTTCGGCCACGGAAATTGTTGCTGGAGCCGTTCAAGACCACGATCGCGGCGTCATCGTTGGCGAAACGACGTTTGGCAAGGGTTTGGTGCAAACGGTTGAGCCGTTGAGCGAAAACACCGGCCTGGCGCTGACGATTGCGCGCTACTACACGCCGAGCGGACGGCTCATTCAGCGCGATTACAAATCGATTTCGCTGTATAGCTATTACGAGCGCAAAGTTCCGGAGCATCCGACCGAAGTCAAGCTGACCGACAGTGGGAGACAGGTGACCGGCGGAGGCGGAATTACGCCCGACATCTCGGTAGCTGAGCCAGAGTTCAATCATTTTCAAAAGACGCTGTTTCGTGAGGACATATTCTTTCCGTCCGAGACCACCGTGGGCGGATTTACGCGCCATTATTTGGGAACGCGCCCCACAATCACCAAGGATTTTGAAGCCGAGGACACGGTGATGAGCGACTTCCGCAAGTTCCTCGCAACCAAGAAGGTTCGCTATACCGAACCGGAACTAGCGACTAACCTGGATTGGGTAAAACGCAAAATCAAGCAGGAAGTTTTTGTGTCCACGTTTGGCCAACAAGAGGGCTTCAAGGTTCAGCTCGAGGCGGACCCGCAACTGCTGGCGGCTATTGACGCGGTGCCCCAAGCGCGGGCGCTGTACGCGAACGCGCGGAAGATCATGGCCGAGCGCGCGGGTGTCACAACCTATCGGCCGTAAGTCGCCCTTGTCTCGGGTCAGAGAAACATTTACCTCCAAGCGGATGGTTGCGCGGATTCAGCGGTCGGAACATTAGCAGCGACGAGCCGCTTCGGCACGTGGCCGACTTTCACCCGAGCGACTTCGCGGCGGGCTTTCACATCGATAATGGAAACGTCGTCGGTGGCTGTATTGCTGACGCAAACGTATTTGCCCTCGGGAGAGAAACCGACCCAATTCGGGCCGCTGCCGGTGAGCACGCGGCCGACAATTTTCTGCGAATTGACGTCATAGATGTACATCGCATCGTCCAAAAGACTCGTGACCCACAGTTCCTTTTCATCGGGACTGAGCGCCAATCCGTGAGTAAGCGTGTTGATGGGCTCGTAGGGATGCTCGTGGGGCTTGGGATGCTCGGCAGGCATCTCCACTCTGCGCACCACTTTCTTTTCGGGAATATCCACGATCACGAAGCCGTGCAAATCGCTTACGGCGACGTACAGGGTGCGCGCGTCGCGCGTAATCACGTAAGGGCGCGGCACTCCACCGGCAGGAATGCTAGCGGCGTAGTCCAATTTCTCGAGATCGATCATGTTTATCGCGTGGTCGCCCATGGAACTTACGAAAATGTATTTGTTGCTGCCGGCATTGAACGCATTGTGAGGAGCCTTGACGGGCAAGGTTTTCACCACCCTTTGCTGGGCCACGTCCACAATGTCCACGCTGTCGGTGTCGCGAATCGGCACGGCGGCGTATTTGCCGTCGGGGGTGACCGCGCATTGGTTGGGACGGCCGGTTAACGTAATCTCGCTGAGCCGTTTGCCGGTGGAGGTATCAAAGACGCGGAGTGTTTTGTCGCCCTCGGAAGTAGTGAAAAGGCGCGTGCCGTCCTGTTGGACCGCCATGCCGTGCACGTGCGGCCCGACGGTGATTTCGCCAACCACTTTCAGGGAATTCAGATCGATGACGCTCACGTTGTCGGCCATACTGTTGCCCACATAGAGTCGGGTACTCTGAGCGTGAACAGCGGTCGGGGAACTCGCGGCGAGCGCGCATCCGATCCACACACAGGTTGAAAATCGCAGTCGCATGATGACGCTCCTCGAGCATTTGACTCCACGCTCACGTCGATGTCAAACGCAATTAGGTGGAGGGGACGGATTTTTCTTGGAGGATGCCGATGAATGCGGCGAGATGAACGTGGCAATGCATAATCTGGGCGTTTTTTGCAGGGAAAAGTGCGGGATTTGACAGAAGCGCGAGTTCCGAAGATAATTGTTCGTACGTCAATCCTGTGGAGGTCAGATCGGCCCGGCCAGATTCCGGGCGACACGGATGGCGCCAAAATATATCTTTGTTACCGGCGGCGTTGTTTCCTCACTGGGAAAAGGCGTAGCAGCCTCCTCGATTGGTTGTCTCCTCGAAAGTCGCGGCTTTAAAGTCACGCTTCAAAAATGCGATCCGTACCTGAACGTGGACCCGGGCACGATGAGCCCGTTTCAGCACGGCGAAGTGTTTGTGACCGAAGACGGCGCGGAGACCGACCTCGACTTAGGCCACTACGAACGCTTCACGCACGCGAAGCTTTCCCGCGACAATAACTGGACGAGCGGCCGCATCTACGAAACGATTCTCATCAAAGAGCGGCGCGGCGATTATCTCGGCAAAACGGTGCAGGTGATTCCGCACGTGACCGACGAAATCAAAGCGTGCATCCGCAAGGTTTCGGAAAACGTGGACGTGGTCATTGTAGAGATCGGCGGAACGGTGGGCGACATCGAGTCGCTTCCTTTCCTCGAAGCCATCCGCCAGATGCGCTTGGAAATGGGGCCGGAAAACACGCTCTTCGTGCACGTAACGCTCGTGCCGTTCATTCCCGCGGCAGGCGAATTGAAAACCAAGCCCACGCAGCACAGCGTGAAGGAGATGCTGGGCATCGGGATTCAGCCGGACATTCTGCTTTGCCGCAGCGACCGCCACATCCCGACGGAACTGAAGAAAAAGATTGCGCTCTTCTGCAACGTCGCGGAGTCCTGCGTGATCTCCGTGGAGGACGTCGACACGATTTATGCCGTACCCGCGGAAATGAACAAAGAGGGTCTGGACGCGCAGATCCTGCGCTTGCTGAAGCTGAATTCACGGCCTTCGGACATGAAGCCGTGGATCGACCTCGTCTACCGCATGCATCATCCCGCGGGCGAAGTACGGATCGCCATAGTTGGGAAATACGTGCAGCTCGAAGATGCGTATAAAAGCCTGCGTGAGGCGTTGCTGCATGGCGGGCTGGCGCACAATCAAAAAACCGAACTCGCCTGGATCGAAGCGGAAGAAATTGATTCGCCGGAAACGGCGGCGCGGCGACTGCACGGCTACGATGGAATTCTGGTACCAGGCGGATTCGGCAAGCGCGGGATTCAGGGAATGATTTACGCGATTCAGTACGCGCGCGAGCAGAAAGTGCCCTATTTTGGAATCTGCTTGGGCATGCAATGCGCAACGATCGAGTATGCGCGCGACGTCGCGGGTTTGAAGCAGGCGGACAGCACGGAATTTAATCCACAAACGCCTTACCGCGTGATTTACAAATTGCGCGAGTTGCTGGGCGTGGACGAAATGGGCGGCACGATGCGGCTGGGCGCTTGGCCGTGCAAACTCGAGCCGGGATCGTTCGCATACAAAGCCTACGGCGCGCGGGAAATCAGCGAACGCCATCGGCACCGCTATGAATTCAATCGCGACTTCGAGAAAACGCTTGTGGCTGCAGGATTGAAAATCACGGGACGGACGTCGGACGAGAATTATGTTGAAATTGTCGAGGCGCCCGACCATCCGTGGTTCCTCGGCTGCCAGTTCCATCCGGAATTCAAATCCAAGCCGTTGGAACCGCATCCGCTGTTTGCGGCGTTTATTGGCGCGGCGCTGGAACACAAAAAGCAGCGCGCGCACGTCGCTTCCGTTGCCGCTGCCGACCGCGAACCAGCACCGGCATTGCGGGCAGCACCCAGCGCTACCGCCTGAAAATCAAGCGAAATTCCCTTAACACAAGCCTAGCCATAAGTTGTGCCTTTTTTGAAAACACGGCTCGGGAAACCTCCCCGCTTATGCCCAACCACGGATGCCTCTATGCTATCTTCGTTAGCCTAAGTGGGGACCACCGGCCAATGGGCACCGTACACGAAATCGAACTGGGCAAGCTGCGCCTCGGCGCAGGCAATCCGCTGTTTCTAATCGCCGGACCGTGCGTGATTGAAAGCGAAATGCACGCGCGGGCCATGGCAGAAAAAGTGGCGAAAATCGCAGAGGATGCGGGCGTGCCGTACATTTTCAAGGCTTCTTACGACAAGGCCAACCGCTCTTCGGTGAAAGCGTTTCGCGGGCCCGGACTAACTGAGGGCTTGCGCATCCTTGAGAACATCAAGAAGGAAATGAAGGTGCCGGTGCTGACCGACATTCACGACGTGTCGCAAGCGGAGCCGGCGGCGGAAGTCTGCGACATCTTGCAAATCCCGGCGTTCCTGGCTCGGCAAACCGATTTGCTGATTGCAGCGGGTAAAACCGGGCGCGTCATCAACATAAAGAAGAGCCAGTTTCTTTCGCCTTGGGACATGGACAACGTGGCGGAAAAAGTGGAGAGCACGGGAAACAAGAAAATCATTTTGACGGAGCGCGGTACCTCGTTCGGCTACCAGAATTTGGTAGTGGACATCCGCTCGTTTCCAGTCATGCAAAGGACCGGCTACCCGGTCGTTTTTGACGTGACCCACGCCGTGCAGCTCCCTGGCGGACAAGGCCGCTCGAGCGGAGGGCAACCGCAGTTTATCGAGCCCCTGGCGCGTGCCGCTGTGGCGGCGGGCGCAGACGGAATCTTTTTGGAGACGCACGACAATCCTGCCGCTGCCCGTTCGGACGGGCCGAATGCTTTGCCCCTCTCGCAACTACAACCGCTGTTGCTGAAATTGAAAGGGATCAACACCGTGGTGCGCCGCTGGAGCACGTCGTCATGAGCCTGGAGACGGCGCGGCGCGTATTGAAAATCGAAGCACAGGCGATTCAGGATGTGCTCGCACGCCTCAACGCCAGCTTTGAAAAAGCAGTAGAACTTTTGTTCGCATGCAAAGGCCGCGTGGTTGTCGGCGGCATGGGCAAGTCCGGCCTGATCGGGCGAAAAATTTCCGCCACGTTTTCCAGCACCGGCACGCCATCGTTTTTTCTGCATCCAGCCGAAGCCTTGCACGGCGACCTGGGCATGCTGGCGCGCGGCGACGCGATGCTGGCGGTGTCTTATGGCGGTGAGACGCAAGAGATCATCCAGCTTCTGGAAGCGCTGAAGCGGCTGGAAATGCCGCTGGTTACGCTGACTGGCTGCGCGCACTCCACGCTGGCGCAGGCGAGCGACGTGGTGCTGGACGTCAGCGTAAAGGAAGAAGCGTGTTCGCTGAATCTGGCGCCAACCGCGAGCACGACCGTGGCGATGGCCGTCGGCGACGCGCTGGCAATTTCGCTGCTCGAACGGCGTGATTTCAAACACGACGATTTTGCGGCGCTGCATCCCGCAGGCCGCCTTGGCAAAAAATTGTTGCGCGTGGAACATCTAATGCATTCCGGCAACGCCCTGCCGCGCGTCGCGCCGACTACGGCGATGCCCGACGTTTTTCACGAGATGAGCGCCAAGGGCCTGGGAATGACTACAGTGCTGGGGGCGGACGGTCGCCTTGCCGGAATTCTGACCGACGGCGATTTGCGGCGCTTGATGGAAAAGCATCGCGGCGCCGCTTTGGAAATGCGCGCGGCGGATGGGATGACGAAGACTCCACAAACCATCGGGCCGCACGTGCTGGCGAGCGAAGCGCTGAATTTGATGGAGAAGAAGAAAATCACTTCGGTAGTGGTCGTGGATGGGACGCGGCGCGTGCTTGGCGTTGTTCATTTGCATGACTTGTGGACGCTGGAGCTCATGTAGCAGCGGAAAAAGAGTTAACCCTTAGAGAGCACAGAGGACGGAAGCGAGTGCACAGGGAAGAGGGGAGAGGACCTTGGCGAAGATTCCGGCGAAAGTGGCGCAAAAGGCCAAACAAATTTCCGTGCTATTGATGGACGTAGACGGAACGCTGACTGATGGCAGCGTGACTCTGGCCTCGACGCCGGACAACCACGCCCTCGAAGTCAAGACGTTTGACGCGCACGACGGCCAGGGACTCACGCTTGCCGTGACAGCAGGCTTGCGCACCGGAGTGATTACCGGGCGAAGCAGCGCGGCGCTGCGGCGCCGGTGCAAAGAACTCGACATCGAATTTGTTTACGAGAAGCAAGGGCACAAAATCGCGGCTTACGAAGACATCTTGCGCAGGACAGGCGCGAAGGAATCCGAGGTCGCGTTTCTTGGCGACGACTTGCCGGACCTGACCGTGATGCGCCGCGTGGGCCTTGCGGTGGCCGTGGGCAACGCGGCTCCGGAAGTAAAACGCGCGGCGGATTACCGCACAAAAGCGCCCGGTGGCAAAGGAGCCGCGCGCGAACTGGTCGAACTGATTCTCAGGTCGAAAGGGATTTGGGAAGAGATGATCGACAAAGCCCGCGCATAGGAAAGTAGCTTGTAGTTTGCCGTTTACCGTTTTCTTTGGTTTTCAGTTTTAGCTTTACTCCCACGCATTCTCAAATCCAAGCACATCCGGGAAGAGAGGATTGATAAAGCGAGAGCCTAGGCCGCTTCCTTAATGCCCGTGCCCTTGTCATACAGCAGGCTCCCGGTATATCGTCCAGCGTCATACGTGAGGCATTCATGGAGCCACCGGGGAGTTCGAGGATGCAAGTTCTCATCTATCTGACTTTGGTCTTTGCGTTCAGCTCCGTCTTTTATTTTCTGATTCTTCATTCGGGCAGCCTTGGGAATGGCCGCGGTATGTACGTCTTGGGTCTGATGTGGTGCCCTGGGCTCGCCGGCATGCTCACGCTGCGGCTTAACAACCGAAGCATTTCCGACCTCGGCTGGAAATGGGGCGAAACGAAATACCAGATCCAGAGCTGGCTCATTCCGCTGCTCTACGCTTCGATAGCTTACCTCATCGTGTGGGCCGCGGGATTTGGCGCGTTCGGCAATCCAGAGTACCTCGACGCGCTCGTCAAACAGATGCATCTGGGCGGACCGCCGTGGATTTCCATCGCCGTGGGCATTTTTCTGACTGGCACGTATGGTTTAATCCGCAGCGTCTCGAGCGCGCTCGGCGAAGAGATTGGCTGGCGCGGTTTCCTCGTCCCGGAACTCTCCAAGACGACTTCCTACACGCTTACTTCTCTCATCAGCGGCATGGTCTGGTCGCTCTGGCACTACCCGGTCTTGATTTACGGCGACTACAACGCCGGCACGCCAACTTGGTACGGCCTGACGTGCTTCACGGTGATGGTGGTGGCGATAAATTTTGTTTTTGCGTGGATGCGGCTCAGGTCCGGCAGCTTGTGGACCGGCGCGATCCTCCACGCCAGCCACAATCTTTACATTCAGGCGATCTTCACGCCGCTGACGCGCAACACTGGCAAGACGGCGTGGTACATCGACGAGTTCGGATGCGTGTTGCCGCTCGTCGCGATTGTTTTCGCGGTCTATTTCTGGACGCAGCGGCGCGAACTGCCAACGCCATAGAGCCTTCACCTCAGAGAGCGTCGCGGCGTTTTGTGGCGGGGCGTCTGTTGGCCTAGCAGGCAGGCTTCAAGCGATAATGGCATGTCATCTTGTTCGCGAGGAATCCGCTGATGCTCCACGCCTGGCACGACGTATCCCCCGGAAATGAGGTGCCCCGCGATTTTCAAGCGGTGATTGAAATTCCGCTGGGCTCGAACGTGAAGTACGAGCTCGACAAGCCCACCGGCCTCTTGAAAGTCGACCGCGTCATGCACTCCGCTGTCTTTTATCCGGCTAACTACGGCTTCATTCCGCAAACCTACGCGGAAGACAACGACCCGCTCGACGTGCTGGTCTTGTGCCAGGAGCCGGTTCAGCCGCTTTCGTTAATCAAAGCGCGCGCCATCGGTTTGATGACCATGATCGATTCCGGCGCGAGCGACGATAAAATCATCGCCGTGGCCACGAACGATCCGGAATTCAACAGCTACGTGGAGGCCAAAGAGCTTCCGCCGCACCGTTTGCTGGTGCTCAAGCGTTTCTTCCAGGATTACAAGCAGCTGGAAGGCAAACAGGTGCAAGTAGAAGACATTCGACCAGCGTACGCGGCGGTCAATGTGATCGAGAAAGCGCTGGCGCGGTACCAAAAAGAGCGCGAACATCTTCGCGCGAAAGACGGTCAGTAGTATAAAAGCACTATTCTAGAAGCCGCGGGGCGGTGATAGCTTGCTGCGACCTTAACGATTCCGTTTGAGGGTGCTTGGCGCATGAAGCGTTTACTGAAATGGGTTGCCGGAGTTCTGGCGGTGCTGCTGCTCGCGTCGTTCGGAGTGCTCTGCTACATGGCGGGCAGCCCGAGGGATGCTTACGGCATGGTGCGTTACGCCCTGCCGCACATGCATCGCGGCACGCTTAAAGTGGGCAGCGATGCGCCGGATGTGCGACTACTAGGGATCGACGGAACGAATCATTTTCACCTTCGCGAACGATGGGGCGCACGCCCGCTCGTGCTGGTCTTTGGCAGCTTCACTTGACCCCCCTTCCGCCGCCAGGTGGGCGACATCGTTCAGATTTACAACGACTATAAGGACCACGCGGATTTTCTCACCGTGTACGTCCGCGAAGCGCATCCCACCGACGAATGGCAGATGAAGTCCAACGTGAAGGACGACGTTTGCTACGCGCAGCCGAAAACGCTGGAGCAGCGCGTGGCCATCGCCAAGGATTTCACTGCGCGGTATAAGTTTCCGCTGCCCTTCGGCGTCGATGACATGAGCAACGCGGCTGACAGCGCCTACGCAGCCTGGCCGGAGCGGCTGTACATCATCGACGAAACCGGGCACATCGCGTATCGCGGCGGAATGGGACCGTTCAACTACAAACCCGCCGAAGTCCGCGACTGGCTGGCGGCAAAGTATGGAGCCCTGAAGCACGAGGAGCCCGCTACCTCTGCAACCCCTATGGCGGCGGCGTCTCCTACCACAGGTTCCGCGACGGCCCCATCCACGATGAATTCGCCCTCCACGGCAAGGTCCCCAAAGTAGAGTCATTCTGAGCGACGCGCCTCACTCGGGAGAATCTCAACAGATCGCCGATTCGTTAAAGATGCTTTCTTTGAAATCCTTCGGTCGCAACAAGCGGCCTCAGGATGACACTTTCGTGGGTTTTGCCGCGTTTCGTCTTTTACTCTTTGTGTCTGCCTTGTGAGGAATTCAAGCTAGAATCCGTTCGTGAAGCCGCGCCATGCAAAACGCACGCGCCAAGGCAGCGAGCCGAGAAGAGTCGGGCTCGCGCGGACGCTCTCCAAGCTTGGCTATTGTTCGCGCTCGCGAGCCAGAGAATTGATCCGCGCGGGACGCGTGAAATTGAACGGCGCGCTGCGGCGCGATCCGGAAACACCGGTTCATCCCGGCAAAGATCGTATCGAAGTTGACGGCATTCCGCTGGCCGCCAGCGCGAAAATCTATCTTGTGCTCAACAAGTCGCGCGGCGTGGTCACCACGGCTTCGGATGAGAAAGGCCGCGAAACGGTGTACGCCTATCTGCCAAAAAACCTGCCCTGGCTGGCGCCTGTTGGCCGGCTCGACAAAGCCAGCGAAGGATTGCTGCTGCTCACCAATGATTCCGAATGGTCCGCACGCATCACTGCGCCGGAAACTCATCTCGACAAGACGTATCATGTGCAAATTGGCGCGGTAGCGGACGAAGCTTTACTCAATGTTCTACGAAATGGCATTCGCTCGAACGATGGCGATTTCCTTCGCGTGAAGGACGCGAGGCTGCTTCGCCAGGGCGAACGCAATTCGTGGCTCGAAATCATTCTCGATGAAGGGAAGAACCGGCAAATTCGCCGCTTGCTCGAGCACATGAATATTGAAGTGCGGCATCTCGTGCGTGTCGCTATCGGACCGCTGGCGTTGGGAGATTTGCCGAAAGGGGCAACCCGTGCGCTCACCATCGAAGAAAAACAGGCGCTAGAGCTCGCGATGAAAATGAGCGCGCCGGCCAGGGCCCTCGATTGACAGCCTTGCCGTCCTTGTATAATTTGCCTCGCATGCCGTCGCAGAGCGCCCCCCCGCCTTCCAGCCCGTCTCCCGGAACGGGCGTGGTGATCGAGCGAATCCCCGACGTCCTCACCTTTACGCTGGATAATCCAAGCCACGGAAACGAAGTTACCGGCGCGATGTTTGACGCCATGCTAGCGGAGTTGCGTTCCGAAGCCGCGAACCCCCTCGCGCGTGTCCTGCGCATCCGCGCGCGCGGAAAGGCTTTCTGCGCGGGGCGCGAACGCGCCGGCCGCGATGCCGAGTCCATCCGCAAAGAAGTGGCGCGGCTCATCGAATTCAAGCGCGCGCTGCGCACTTCGCCGCTCATCAGCGTCGCCGAGGTGCAAGGCGACGCGCTTGGTTTTGGATTTGGCCTGGCGATTGTGTGCGACTTCGTATTGGTGGCGGAAAACGCCTTGCTCGCGTTTACCGAGATGCGCTCCGGCCTGGCCCCTGCTGCGATCATGGCTTACCTCGGCGAATACATTCCGCCGCGCTTCGCATTTCTGTTGCTTCTTTTCGGTGACCCTATCAGTCCGATCCGCGCGCTTCAAATCGGTCTGATTTCCCAAATTTGCGCTCCGGAGCAGCTGGTGGGCGAAGCCAATGCGCTGGTGGCGCGCATTTTGCGCCTCGACCCGGCGGCGGCGCGACGCTGCAAGGAGTTCTTCCTGTCCGCACAACAGCATTCCTTCGATGAAAACTGCCAGCGGGCCATCGAGGCGTTGACGGAAGGCAGCCTGGCCCTGCTCAACAAGCAGGAATGAGCCGCTCTTGACCGTCAACGCAGGAGCACGCCTCGACCGTCTGCCCTTATCGCCATTTCACCGGCGCGTGTTGTCGCTCATCGGCGTGGGTATGTTTTTCGACGGTTTCGACGTGTATGTAGCCGCGACCGTTCTTGGCGCCACGCTGAAAACCGGTTTTTCCACGCTGACGCAAAACGCCACTTTCGTTTCTGTGACATTTCTCGGAATGATGGTGGGGTCTTTCCTCACCGGTTTCCTGGGCGACCGCTACGGCCGCCGGTACACTTACCAGACGAATCTTGTCATTTTTGGCTTGGCTTCCGTTGCTGCGGCGTTTGCGCCGTCGATGACTGTTTTGATTGTGCTGCGCGGCATCATGGGTTTGGGGCTGGGCGCGGAGTTGGTCGCCGGTTTTGCTACGTTGACGGAATTTCTGCCACCACAAGCGCGCGGCAAGTGGATGGGTATTCTGTCCGTTTCGGTCGTCACGAGCCTGCCGGTAAGCGCGCTTGCCAGCACGCTGATTGTTCCTCGCTTAGCTCCGCCCATCGGCTGGCGCGTCATGTTCGTGTTAGCCGGCTTGGGCGGACTGGGTGTTTGGTACTTGCGCAAATCGCTTCCCGAGTCGCCACGCTGGCTTGAATCCATCGGGCGAACAAAAGAAGCGGAAGCGATTCTGCAGTCCATCGAGGAAGAAGTCGCCCGCGAGCACGGCGAATTGCCGCCCCCCATTCTGTCGAAACCTGCGCCGATGACGAGGACGGCTGCGGCTTTACTCAATCCCGTGCTGTTGCCGCGCATGATTGTTGGCATCGTCACCTTGATCGTGGCGAATACGCTCATCTATGGCTTTGTAACCTGGCTGCCGACGTTCTTTGTTCACCAGGGACGCAGCGTTGCAAGTTCGTTTTTGTATTCCTTTATTATGTCCGCGGGCGCGCCGGTAGGGTCGTGCATGGGCATGCTCACGGCAGACTCCTGGGGCCGCAAACCTTCTATCATCGGGGCATCGGCAATGACGATTCTCGTCGGCACCTTCTATCCCTTCATCCAGAACCCCATTCTGCTGCTCGCCGCCGGTTTTCTGCTGGTCGCGCCCATCTACGTGCAAGTGACCTTGCTTTTTGCGATTTATGTTCCGGAACTTTTCCCCACCGACGTGCGCATGCGCGCGACGGGAATTTGCAATACGTTTGGCCGAGGGGCCACGATGATCACGCCTTACCTGGTGGTTCGCCTGCTGCGTTCTTCGGGCATCGGCGGCGTCCTCGGCCTGATGGTCGGGCTCCTCATCGTGCAGATCCTGGTGGTTTTCTTTCTTGGCGTGGAACCCAAGAAGCGCCGCCTCGAAGAAATGGAAGAAGCATCGCCTGACGCGCTGGAGCCCTCCAAGTCCCGGCCTTGAATCGATTTAAGCGGGACAACTGGCGACGTTGGCAATAACATAGCGCGCGACGTTGTCCTTTTATGAAAAAAGTTGTGACGTTGGCTTTCCTCCTTTTGTTTGGAATGATTCCGGCCCCCGTCGAAGCTTTCCACGAAGTGGGAAGAGCTGACGGCGGAAGATTTCCGCGCCGCGATTCTGCAACCGAAGGGAACATGTCTGCTGCCTTTCGGCATTCCGGAAAAGCATGGGCCGCATTTGCCGCTGGGAACGGATCTTTTGCATGTTCGCTACGCGGCGTTGCGCGCGGCGGAGCAGGAATTTGCCGTGGTTTTTCCCGAATATTACTTCGGGCAGATTTTTGAAGCGAAGCACGAGCCGGGCACCGTAGCGCACAGCATGGAATTGCAACTGAAGCTGCTCCAGGAAACCACGGATGAGATGGCGCGCAACGGCTGCAAGAAAATCATCCTAGTGAACGGGCACGGCGGAAACGAGCACCTGCTTCGCTTCTTCGCGTAAGCGCAGATGGCGAGCCCGAAAGATTATGTGGTTTATGTGCTTGGCGGCGAGCGCAGCCAGCCGGGTGGACCAGCAAGGAAATCTACTGGGGTTGATTACTACGCCGGCGAAAACGAATCTTCCAGCACGCTTTACACGCATGCGGAACTTACGCACATTGACCGGGCCAAGCACGAATCCGGCGCGGACCAGAAGCGCCAGAATCTTCCGGAGTTTCTCTATACCGGCATCTGGTGGTACGCCCGCTTCCTGAATCATTATTCCGGCGATCGCTCGGTGGCCAGGAAGGAACTGAAGTATACGATGAGATCCTCCAAGCATGCTCACCCTTCGCTTCGCTCAGGACAAGCCGGATGGACTCAGAATGACAGGCAGTAGTTCTTGGCTTTGAGGAGATAGGTCTTAGCGGGACTTGCTGAGCTGTTCGACCCAGCGGCGCAAAACGCCATAGTGCGGCTGCTCGAGATCAAGAAACTCGATCCCCATGCCGATGCGAGGCTTGACGATGCGCACCATGCCGAGCGCTTCGAGTTTCTGGTCTTTCCGGCTGAGGGTAACGCGCACGCGTGTGTTCGAGGGCAGCGGCTTACTGGTGCAGACAAAAATTCCACCCATAGAGAGGTCAGAAGTCACGCCCTCGGTTCGCGAACCGGTTTCCAAATCCAAAACGACGGCGTCCGCGGCAAAAGGATAGCGGATGCAGAAGCGGCGGTTCCGGAGGGACAGCCCCCGGGATTCATCGCTCGATGTGCGGTCATTCATGAAAATTACGTTGCTCACAAGCATTCACGCGGCTCAAAGTTGCGTGTGGCCGACATGGAAGGTGGCCCACTGTTTTTAGTATGGACGAAAGCCGGCTTCCATTGGCGATCCGAATTCGGCGAGCATGCGAAAGAGGCAATAGCCGTGGGTCACCCAGGGAGGGCGTTGCCGAGGTAAAAGCGCAGTGGAAATGGTCTACCGGGCGTTATTACATGGAACGACAAGCCGGCGCATTACCACGCTAGGCAGGGGTTTCGCACATGTTAGCCTGGAGATTGGAGCAGCTTTCAGCACCTATGAGCACAAGCACACTATCGGACGGCCTCCGCCAGAGCGACCGCATCACCCTTCGCATGCCCGTCGAGGCGTCGTGGGCCACGGCAGCCGGGGCTACGTTCACGCAAACGGTCGAGTCACTTCTCGTCAGCCGCAACGGGGGCGTTTTGCGTTTCACTGAAAAGCTGGAGAGCGGCCAGGAATTGCATTTGCGGCGGCACCTCGAGGACGATCAGTGGAAACACGCGCGGGCCCGCGTGGTCGCTGAAATCGACAAGGACGCCAACGGTTTTCTCTACGCTGTCCACATTCTCGAACCACGCGGCGACTTCTGGGACATTGACTTCCCCTCTCCGCACAAGGCCGAGGAAGCGCTGGCGCGCCTGCTCATGGAATGCAGTTTCTGCCAGCGGCGCGAGGTGGTGTACCTCAACGAGATGCAATTGAAATCTTTCGAGGTTCGTAAATGCGTGGCAAGGCACTGCCGGCATTGCGACTCACCTTCCATTTGGATAGAAACGATCTCGGAGGCTTCGACTTTGGAAGCAGCGCGAGCGGCGGGGGAGGAGCGCGTTGTTCCGCGGCGCAATCGAACGCGGGTGAAGGCGCGCGTGCTTGCGTGCATCCGCCGGCGCGGTTTCGCGGAAGAAGTGGTGGTCTGCGAAGATTTGTCAAAAGGCGGAATCAGCTTTCGCAGCCGCAACCAATACCCCGAAGGCTCGCGCGTGGAAGTCGCGGTGCCGTTTACTCCGGGCACCGGCGCCATCTTTGTTCCGATCCGCATCGTGTTTTCGCAGGCGATTCCTACCGCCGGCCTGCACCGGCACGGCGCCGCGTACATCAAGCCGCCCATCGACAATTAGATTTCTCCCGCTTTCGCTTCGGTTGTCATTCGAGATTCGCCCCCGCGAAGTTTCTTTGCGCTTAGACCGTTCTGTTTCCACTATACTGTTCGCGATCATCTCGGTGACATAGGCATCCCACGTTTTTGTCCTGAGGAGGAGCGCACGTTTTCATGAAACTGGTCACCTTCAACCGAGGCAACCGCGAAGATCGCATCGGCGCAATAGCAAACGATGGGACGATTGTGGACTTGAACGCGGCATACGCGCTGTATCTGCGGAATGTGCAGCATGAAGGCGTGTTTTATGCCCTGGCGGATGCGCGCGTTCCCGCGAATATGCGCGGACTTTTCGAAAATGGCGATCGCGGATTGGATGAAGCTCGCACAGCGCTGGAGTATGCGACGAAAGGAGGGGCGGCAACAGGACCGTCAGGAGAATTGTTGCGATTTCAGAAGAGCGAAGTGAAAATCAAACCGCCGATTATTCCAAAGAAGTTTTTTCATACGGCGGGAAATTTCCGCGAACATCACGAAGAGGCGCAAAGGTCCGGCTTCGCGCATCCAGTTTTGCCGTGGATTGTTTTTTTTCAAAATGTCGACGCGATCATCGGGCCCGAAGAAGCCATTGTGTATCCGGAGCACTTAACGCAGGAATTGGACTACGAGCTGGAGCTCGCACTGGTACTTAAGAAATCAGGAAAACATTTTGATGCTTCACGCGCGGCGGATTATATCGGCGGCTACGTGATCTTCAACGACATCACGGCGCGCGACATCCAGCGCGTGGAAATGAAGTCCGGCGTTTTCAGTTTTTGCAAAGGCATTGATACGTTTTGCCCGCTGGGGCCCCACATCGTCACAGCGGATGAAATTCCGCAGCCCAACAATCTGGCGATGCAGCTTCGCGTGAACGGCAAGACGCGGCAGCAATCGCACTCGAGCAAAATGTCCGTCACGGTGCAGGAAATCGTGGCGCACTATTCGCCGATGGGATATTCCGCTGGAGATGTGCTTTCGACGGGAACGGTCTCTGGCGTGGCGGCGTTCAGCGATGATCCGAAATCACTGTATTTGAAACCGGGCGACGTGGTGGAGTGCGAAATCGAAAAAATTGGTGTGTTGCGGAATCCCATCGTGTCCTACAAGGAATTGCACGGCGGAAAAGCCGCGAAAGTGTGAAGCAGGAGATGTCTGAGACTTCTTCGAAGACGCAAAACGGATTCTGGGTCAGCGAGCTGAACCAGCTCCCGGAAGTGCGGAAAGATTTCGCGTCGCGGCGCGCGGTGAAATTCTACGACACGACGCTGCGCGACGGGGAGCAGAGCGTCGGTGTCGTGCTGACCCCAGCGCAGAAACTGGAGATTGCGCGAGCACTCGACGAACTTGGCGTTGGGCGCATCGAAGCAGGATTTCCACGTGTTTCGGCGGAAGATGCGGAAGCGATCAAGCTAATTGTAAACGCCGGGTTCAAGGCGGAAATTTGGGGCTTTGGCCGCGCTTTGAAAGCGGACATTGATGAATTGCTGCGGCTGGGCTCGCGCGCGACAGTGATTGAGACGCCGACGAGTGCGATCAAGCTGAAAGCTTATGGGCTCACCGTGGACGAAGCAAAGCGCCGCGCAGCAGAAGCGATTACTTATGCGCGAGAGCACGGCGTGAAAGTGGCGTTCTTCACGGTGGATGGGACCCGCACGGATTTGGAGACATTGCACGACTTTTATAAGCGCGCCTTGGACGCGGGAGCCGCGGAGCTTGTGGTCGTGGACACGATTGGCGCGTGTGGGCCGGAAGCCGTGGAATTCTTGGTGCGGCAAGTCCGCGAATGGGTTGGGCCGGAAGTGCCACTGCATTTCCATGGACACAATGATTTCGGCATGGCGACGGCGTGCGCGGTGGCAGCTGTACGCGCCGGCGCCGAGTGGATACAGGGAACCATCAACGGAATGGGCGAGCGCGCGGGCAATGGCGACATTGGGGAAATTGCGATGGCGCTTCAAGGACTGTATGGCGTGCCGGTAGAGCTGAACCTCAAGAAGATTCGCGGCGTTTCGGCGCTTGTGCGGCAAACGGCGCGGCATCCCCTGGAGCCATGGAAGCCTGTGGTTGGCGAAAATCTGTTCCTGCGCGAGAGCGGCGCGGTGGCGAGCCAGTTCCATATTCCCGAAGCGATTGAACCTTTCTCGGCGGACCTAGTTGGAGCGAGGCGAGAGATTGCGCTCGGGAAAAAGAGCGGGATCGACAGCATTGCGATCAAAGCAAAACAGTTAGGCATTGGCCTGACGACCGAACAACAGCAGACCGTGCTCGCGGCGGTGAAGCGCGCGGGTGTCGAAAAGCGCGGGCTGCTCACGGACGCCGAGTTTCGGTTTATCGTGCATCGGGTGCAGAATCCATCCTGAGGAGCACGGTTCCCCTGGCAGTGACCACTGAACATGGCTAGTGCGGTGGCCGTCAGAGTTTTAAGGGCCCCAGGCGGAGGGTTCCACCTGGGGCCGCCTTGCGTACCACACGAATTGAGTTAGGGAAGGCTACGGTCTGCCAACCGTCCTCTTTGCGGCCAAAGGCCGATACTTGCGGCGGATGGCCAGCTGGTCGTGACGCGCTCTGTTTTCCTGTTCGCTGAAAGCTTCATCGCCCTGATCGCGGGGGCTTAGCTTCGGATTGGCTTTAGCGCGAGCGGTGATAAATGTCCCGTCGGTTTGTTTTTGGTGCCACCTTCCATCCTGGGGATCAAACCACGAGATATAGCAACCCTGCGGAACGTCGAAGGCCTGATTCAGGCGCCCAAGAAAATCAAACTCCGTGCTGGCCGGAGCATTGGTGTCATAAAACTCCGGGGTGATGAAGTCGGATACGTTGATGCCATTGATGGCGTACGAGAAGACTTCGCAAGGATCTCCCACTTCAACAAGGTACTGAACTTCATGGCCATCGGAGCTGGGATCGATGTCCGGGTCGCTTTGCAATTTGCGGCCAAGGGGATCGACGAGCATCTCAAGCATTTCGTGGCTGGCCGTGATGCTCCAATCGTCGCCCGCTTGAATTTCCGCGAAAGGCTTACTGTTGTTGTCCAAATGCACGCCTAGACCTGCTTCGGATTGATCGAGGATGCTCATGGGCCATGCGTTGGCAGGCACATTCTCTCCTTGATCGAGCGCCTGGACCACGGCATGAACTCCCCAGACGGGAGTGAAGTCGCGATCAAGCTGGGTTTGCAGAGCCTGGTTGACGACTCCCCACGCCTAAAGACGGGGGATTCCTCGGAGTTACTATGCGGCATGGCCACATACCTCCGACGATGTTTCCTGCTTCCCGGGCCCACGCCTATTGATCTCTGCATAAATAATGCAATAGAATGGCCTTCAGGAGGGAATGCGTATGTCCCGACTGAAGGGCAGTGCCGATATGCTCGAGGACCGTCGCCGGCGAGCTTTGACATTGTGGGACAAGGGCTTGTCATTGAACGAAGTGGGGCGTCGCATCCAGTGCGCCG
>QHYK01000137.1 GCA_003224085.1 Acidobacteriota bacterium
CTCTCACCGGTGATCGCTCAGCTGAATCTCACTTTTGCGCAGGAACCCATCAGAGATGCTCAATGGCGCGCATTCCGCAACAGAAACCGCCTTGATTCTTCGCCTGAGAACTTCGCAGAGCTCATGAGCGCGGTGGCTACGTTCCTTAAACCGGTCGTTACGGCGATCCATGTTGACACCCCGCTTAGTGGTCGCTAAGCCCCCCTTCCGGGCCCTGGTCCTGACACCCGCCTTCCTTTATTCATATTCAACTGGGAACCCCTGACGACGAGTTGTGCTACCAAAAATTTGTCTGATCCGGATCGGGTAGCGGCCGTTTCGAGCCGACTGTGAGGATTGATATTCCTGAGTCCCAGCTGCGGCCTAATTACGACGTCCGCTTCGGGCTCCGTTGCGGATTCGCGGCGAACACGCCAATGTCTGTTTCGCCGGAACGCAAAACATCCAGGAAGTCCAAACCAGAGTATTTGCATGTTTGACAGACACTTAAGAGAATTAGGTACTCTTCAATGCCCCGGGGCGTCGAGAGACCCTCGATCGCCTTGCGGAGTCTGGCAAAGGCTTTAATCGCGTGTTCGGCATTGTTGTTATTCCAGGGGAAACATAACCGGATACGGGATACGAAAAACTTGAACGAGAATTTCGTTGTCCTTGCGGCTTCCCGAAAGTGGAAAGTACTTCCTTGCGAGAATCTGCTGCCTCCTCAACCTCATATGACTTGCGTCGCGATGTTGGAGCGGGCGTAGAATGAGGCCATCGTGTCACGATGGTTGATCTTCACCTCGTTTATCGCTGCTGCGGCATTGGTAGCCTCAGCTCAAGACCCAGCAATGCCTGCGATCCCTGAACCCCAGCTCGCATTATTACCGGAGGACATTCGGCCACAGGCAAAGCAGGCCCACGACGAAGCGCTCAAGAATCCAAAGGATGCATCGGCAAGCGGCAAGCTGGGCATGTTTCTGCATGCGTATCACTTCGACACAGAAGCAGTGGTCTGCTACCGCCGAGCGCACCTGCTGGACCCCACATCATTCGATTGGGTCTACTATTTGGGATTGGCTCAAGCAGATCAAGGAGAGTTTGCGGAGGCCGCTGCGGCACTGCGTCAAGCGGTGCATCAAAATCCGAAATATCTTCCTGCTCAGTTACGTTTGGGTGAATATCTGCTAGCGTCCGGCAAGTGGCAGGAAGCCGCACAGTTCTACGGGGCTATGGTCGCCAGACATCCGGATCGGGCCGAGGCTTATTACGGGCTTGGACGGGTGAAAGCAGTGCGCAACGACCTCAATGGCGCCGTCGATTTCTTCAGGAAAGCTTGCAATCTCTTCCCGAAGTTCGGCCCAGCCCACTACGGCCTTGCGCAGGTGTACAAGCGTCTTGGCAAAACGAGTTTAGCTCTCGAGCAGCTAGCGTTTTACGAAAAGAGCGGGACGTCGACGCCGGATGTGCACGACCAATTGCTCGACAATCTAAAGACGCTGAACGCGAATAAGCAGAATCAGCTAGGTCCGGGACTGGAACTGGCAAAGGAGGGCAGATTAGAGGAGGCGGCAGGAGTTCTCGAAAAACTGCTAGAGAAGAACCCTCGCCTCGCCGAAGCCCATGTCAAGCTCATTGCGATCTACGGCCAACTACGGCAGCCACTGAAGGCAGAGGAGCACTTTCAAGCGGCAGTGCGCCTTGAACCGCAGAATCCTGAGAGCTACTTCGATCGCGGGCTGGTCTTCGCCAATCAAGAAGAATTTGTCGAGGCTGAGGCATCATTTCGAAAAGTGCTGAAGATCAACGCCCAGTATCCTGGCGCACAATTGAACGTGGGAAGTATGCTGGAAGCTCAAGGCAAGCTGGCGGATGCGATGGCGGAGTACCAGAAGGCCCTGGACAAAAACCCCGAAGATGCACGGGCCCACTTTAGCTTGGGGCGGATTTTAGTGAATCAGGAGGACTACAAAGGAGGTATCGTACATCTCCTGAAAACCATCAACGTCGGCGATGAAGAGAACCAGCCAACATACTTATATGCGTTGGGCGCGGCCTACGTGCGCTCTGGGGATACCGTGAATGCCCTGCTTTATCTACGGGCGGCGAGAGAAAAGGCTGTGGCGCGAGGCCAGTCGCAGCTGGTCGAAAGTATCGATGCAGATCTTCGAGCTTTAGAATCACATGGGAGCCAGAGGTGATGCCGCGATTCCGTACGATCTCGTGCATCGCGCTTTCGATCGGGCTGGCAATTGGTGTCTCGTCCCACTTTTCACGGGCGGCGGACCAAGGGCCAAACTTGCCGGAACTGCCTCACCTTGACTACGACAAGATGCTTTCGACGGTCCGAGCAGAGGTGCAAAAGGCATACGAGGTTGTATTGGCTCACCCGCGCGATGCCACAGCCAACGGAAACCTGGGCATGGTCCTTCATGCCCATGATATGCCCAGTGAAGCGGAAATCTGTTATCGGCGAGCCCATCTCCTCGATCCTGTATCGTTCCGCTGGGCCTACTACTTGGGAATGGTTCAAGTAGATCAGCGGAACTGCAGTGCAGCGATCCCAGCATTTCTCGAGGCACTACACCTGGATCCGAATCACCTCGCTACCCAACTGAGAATGGGCGAGTGCTTGTTGGTCTCATCTCAATGGGACGAAGCTGGAACGCTGTACCAGGGAATCGTCCAAAGGCATCCGGAGAACGCGGAAGCGTACTACGGACTTGGGCGCGTCCGCGCCGCCCGAAGTGACTTCGCTGGAGCGACCGAGTCTTTGCGAAAGGCCTGTGAGTTATTCCCCAAGTTTTCGGCAGCCCATTTTGCTTTGGCGCGCGCTTACCGGCGCATCGGGAAGTTCCAGGAGGCTCAGCAAGAGCTTGAACTCTCCAGCAAAAGTGAGGGTGGGATACCCGACATCGACGACCCGCTGTTGGCAGAGGTCGCCGCGCTGAACCGGGACTTTAAGGCGTACCTTAAAGTGGGCGCCAATTCGCTGGCAGCGGGAAAGCTCAAGGATGCCGCGGATGCTTTCGAAGGGGCGCTGGAGATCAATCCACAGCTTCCGGAAGCCCACACACATTTGATTTATGTTTACGGACAGTTAGGTCAGGCTGCGAAGGCAGAGGAGCATTATCGAGCCGCGGTGCGACTCAACCCGAAAGCAACCGAGGCTTACTTCAACTATGGCGCATTTCTTCTGGGCCATGGCAGACCTGCCGAGGCCAAGGAAGCATTCCGAGTGGCTACCGAGATAAACCCCCATTACGCTGAAGCTCGCAATAACCTTGGTTACTTATTGGAAGGTGAAGGAAGGTCATTAGAAGCGATGGCCGAGTATCGAAAGGCTCTTGAAATCAAACCTGACTTCTCGCAAGCAAACTTCAGCCTGGGCCGTCTGTTGGTGAAAGAAGAAAAATTCGAAGAGGGCATTCCACGTTTGTTGAAGGCCCTCAAGACAGAAGATGAGGACGCAAAAGCTTCGTACCTTTACGCTGTGGGAATCGCTTTCGCTGACTTCGGCGACCTGGAGAATGGGTTGCGGTATCTGCGCTTGGCGCGGGATAAAGCTGAAGGTCGAAAGCAGGCAAGTTTACTCACAAGCATTACGGAGGACTTGCGACTTCTACAATCGGGAAAAGGCCCCCAGTGATGTAATTGGCGCTACGAAGGCCACGGGAGAATCGATCAAAAACCGTGAAGAAAACGCGGAGAGTTCAATTGTCTCGCACATTCTCGCTTCTGTTTCTGTCGCTGCCTCTCTTGTGGAGTCCCGGGTTAGCGAGTTGGGCGGATCAAGCCGCCAGCCTGCCTGAATTGCCGCACATCGTTCCTGATGATTTCCCGCCAGCCCCATTACGTGACAAAGTTCGCGTCGCGTATGCCGCAGTCCTAAGGAATCCTCTGGACGCCTCCGCGAATGGGAAGTTGGGAATGATCCTTGAAGCTTATCGGCCAGACGATGAAAGGGCAGAAGCCTGCTATCGGCGAGCCCATGGCATGGAACCGCGATCCTTCAAGTGGACGTACTACCTTGCCATGGTGCTGGCGGCACGGACGAAATACGACGAAGCCATCGCCACACTCCGGCAGGCGCTCGAACTTGACCCGGAGTACTTACCGGCTCAGCTAAAAATCGGTGAGTACCTGGCGACGGAGGGGCGGACGGACGATGCAAGGAAGGTGTACGAAAATATCGTGAGTCAGCATCCCGAGAGCGCGCAAGCGCACTATGCTCTTGGGCAAATCTATGAGGCAGCCCGGGCATTGAACAAGGCCGTGGATTCTTTTCAGAAAGCATGCGAGCTGTTTCCCTACTTTGGGGCAGCCCATTACGCTTTGGCCCGTGCCTACCGACGTCTCGGAAAAACCGATGCTTCAAAGGAAGAGTTAGCACGGTACGAAGAATCCAAATTTGACATTCCGGGTGTGGGGGATCGGTTCCAGGCGAACCTGGACGAACTCTACATGGACCCCCAGCGTCTGCTTGGTTTGGGAATTGAACTGGGCAATCGTGGACGATGGGAGGAGGCCATTGCCAAACACGAAATGGTCCTCCAATTCGACCCTGGACTCGTTCGCGCCCACATCAATCTGATTTCGCTCTATAGCCACATTCATGAATATGAGAAGGCGGAGGAACATTATTTTGCGGCAGTTCGGCTTGATCCGAATCAGTCCGAGAGCCACTACAATTACGGCGTCCTTCTCCTTCTAGAGAATAAGCACGCCGGAGCGAAAGAGGCCTTCCGAAAAGCTTTGGCGGCTAATCCTCGATATGCCGAAGCGCATAACAACCTGGGCGACGTGCTTCAACGCGAGGGCAAGCTGGCGGAAGCCATGACAGAATTTGAGAAGGCGATTGAAAGCCAAGCCGACTTCCCTCAGGCGCATTTCAACCTCGGCCGGCTGCTGGTGAATCAGGGAAAGTACAAAGAGGCCATCGAAGAGTTTTTGAAGACGCTTAACACTCGCGACGAAGAAGCCAAGTCAACATATCTTTATACTGTTGGTGCAGCCTATGCGCGCGCTGGTGACCGGGACAATGCGATCCGCTACCTGCGCTTGGCCCGCGACCAGGCGGCGTCCCGCCAGCAAACCCGTCTTATGGAAAATATCGACCGCGACGTGCGAATGTTGGAAGAGGTGAGTCCCGTCCGTCCATAGGAAGATCAGCTACAGCCTCTGCCTTCCCCTATCCCAAAGTGCCGCCACAAACGCTAAAGAATTCGATTTCACTCTTCAGTACTGGTCCTCGAAGGCCTATTGAAACGCTTCAATGCTGAAAAAGTGCTTGACACGCATGGTGTTCTCATGATAGGCGAGGTGCTCATTGGTAGTATTTTTGTACTATTCGCCCTGTGGCTAGCAAGAAGCCAGACGCTGACGGCCATCGGCCCCACGCCGAGTCTTGAGGCAGTGGCGGATTCGTGTAACCAGCGACGTCAGGTTTGGTTGTCTTGACGACACCTTCTGTCATCAATTGGCTCGGGTGAAAGGACAATGAGGAGGTTCATTATGGCTGGCAAGAGTAGCAATCTGGTAGTGCTCGCGGCCTGGGTGCTCTCGTTTTGCCTCGTCATTCAACCCCTGCCGGCTCCGGCTCAGGTCCTCTACGGCTCGATTGCCGGTACCTTAACGGACCCGAGCGGTGCAGCATTGCCCAATACCCATGTAAGGGTCACAAACCCGCTCACGGGTTTGAAACGAGAAGTCGCCGGGAATGCCCTGGGCCAATACACGGTGCCGAACCTCCCCGACGGTACCTACGATATTGTGATCACGGCCTCGGGATTCCGAGAATTCAAGCAAACGGGAGTTGTCGTTCACGCTGGTCTGATTACGCGCGCTGACGCGACGTTGCGGGTCGGTCCGACAGCGGAAGAGGTGACTGTGGAGGCGCCTGCCACAGTGCTGAAGACCGAGAACACGGACGTCAGCACGGAACTTGGCACAGTAGCGGTGGAGAACTTACCCACCAACTTCTATCGAAATTTCCAGGCTCTCCTGTTGCTTGCTCCCGGAGCCGTTGGCGACTATGGCTTTACTGGCGCGGCGGCGGACACACCGGAGCGGGCTATTGCGATCCCCGTGAACGGGTTGGATCCATCGTCGAACTCTACTCGTATTGACGGGGCGCAGAGCATCTTCCTCTGGAAGCCCGGAGGGGGGACGCTGTATGTGCCGCCGATTGAAGCCATCCAGGAAGTAAAAATCACAACGAATAGCTTTGAACCCGAGAAGGGAATGGCTGGCGCAGCCTCAGTGGACGTGATCACAAAATCAGGCACTAACGAGATCCACGGCGTGGCTTTCGGTTATCACAACGACCAGCACCTCAATGCTTGCGATGCGTTCGACATGATCTGCAAGGGACTCGATCCCAGCCATCCAAAGAACAAGCTATTGGACCTCGTCAATGACGTGGGAGGAAACATAGGTGGTCCCATTAAGAAGGGTAAACTCTTTTACTTCGCGAACTGGGATGGCGTCTTTCAGCATACGTCGATTGTTGACTCCTCCACTCTTAACCGCTACTCCGTTCCCACCAGCGACATGCGTAGCGGAGACTTTACGGCTTACCTCAGGAATCCCATTTCCCTGTGCTTGGTAGCACTTGATGCCAACGGAAGTTGCCCCGCGGGGCAAACAGGCCCTCCGGTCCTTGTACCCGAATCGGACGGCCATGGAAATCTCCTCGGACCCGCGGTATGCGCTGCACCTGGGCCCGGATGCGTGCAATTGCAGCAGGGAATGATATTCGACCCGTTAACAGGAAACCCGGATGGGACAGGGCGCGCCGTTTATGCGGCGGGGGGTGTGGTTAATGTGATGCCCTCCGACCTCATGAACCCAACGGCAAAAACGATCATGGGTTTGTGGCCATTGCCGAATATTAGTGGGACTGCTGATTCGCAGGGGGTCCCGACGAAGAACTACTTCCTGAGTCCCCCGCAGATCTTCCACCGCAACAACTATGATTTCCGAGTGGATTGGAACCGGACGGACAAGCACTCCCTTTGGGTGAAATACAGCCGAATGAATGCCAACACAGCCGTACACTGCGGGTATGGTCCCGTGATCGGCGGGCCGTGCCCCGACGGGAGCGACGGGAATACTCATGTCGCAGTACACACGGCTAGCTTGGGCCACACTTGGACGCTCAGTCCCCATTTCCTTCTCGACGGAAGCTTGGGTTTCTCGCGTATGGATCACCTTGGCTTGCCTCCGGACTTCGGAAAGAACAACGGTCTGGATCTGCTAGGTATCCCGGGCACGAACGATCCCAACGACCTGCGTTACAGCGGTACTCCGGAGATCACCATAGCTGGCTTTGACCAGTTGGGGAGTTCTTACACCTGGCTACCTTTGTACCGCAACGACTGGAGTGTGACTCTCGCCCAAAATGCCACTTGGACGCACGGCACACACAGTCTTCGCTTTGGAGTGGACATTGTCCATAACCACCTGAATCACTGGCAGCCGGAAAACGGCTTCGGACCGCGCGGCGGCATTAACTTCAACGACGGTAACTACACTGCGCTGCATCTTCAACTTCCTATCAATCCAGCAACAGGGACAACCTACCAGACGGACAATCCCTATTCCGCCTTCCGCGACAATCAATTTGCGAATTTCTTGCTCGGCGTGTACGACGAGGCGGGGCGCACCGTACAGTTCCAGAAAGCCAACGGCAAAGACACCTGGTATGGGCTGCACTTCCTGGATCACTGGAAGGTCAGTAAGAAGGTAACCCTCAATCTCGGTGCGCGCTATGAATACTTCCCACTGATGACTCGCGACTCCCTTGGCAAGGGCTTGGAGCAATACGATCCAGCAACCAATACTGTTTTGCTGGGGGGGCTGGGTGGCAACTCGAAGAGTCTCGGAACTCGAACACAAAAGAATATGCTCGAGCCGCGCGTTGGGATAGCTTATCAATGGAACGACAAGACGGTATTCCGCGCTGGTTTCGGGACTACCTTCGACACATTCCCCATCTTGCGAGCGACGCGCGGGGCCTATCCTGCGACCATTTCGACCGATACGAAGTACAACTCCACCAACCCGACCTTCGACACGGCCGCAGCCTGCGCTAATGGACGGAGTGTGCTGTGTGATTATCAGGGGTTGGGGACTTTCTCAGGCGGCATCGCGCCAGTTCCCATTCCGGACGTCAGTACCGGAGTGATTCCCGTTCCTACCGACGTAGAGATGAGGTTCATCGGCCCCGGATTACTCAAACGAGGCCGCATTCAAACGTGGAACGTCACCGCGGAGCGGACGTTGCCGGGAAATATGCTTCTGGGCGTCGGCTACGTCGGCAATTCACAGACCAACGGTTGGGGTATCAAGGATCTCAACGCTTCCGATATCGATCAGCAAGCGCCTCTGAGTGCTTTGTGGGGGCGAACGGGCGGCACCCTACAGCTTCAGGGCTTCCTCGATTCCCACTACAACGCCCTGCAAGTAACGCTCGACAGGAATTTCAGCAAAGGTTTGTACTTCAAGGGCGCGTATACCTTTTCCAAGGCTATAAACGAGTCCTATGACACGGACGCCTGGAGCGGCGGTTTTTGGCAGGCTCCGCTCTTCTCAGGGCCCAGCTACTTGAGCAAGAATCGGGGCATGGCCGACATCGACCGCCGCCAAATCTTCCGGATGGGTTACGTATGGGAGATACCTATAGGAGCAGGCCATAAACTAAGTGGCCACAATGCCATTGGAAGGGCAGTGCTCGGTGGATGGCAGCTTAATGGAGTTTGGAGCACGGTCACGGGAGCGCCCACCACCCTCTTTGCGGACCCAACATTCCTCCGGTCATCGGGTAACCACCAAACTTTAGACTTGGTTGCTCCGCTCAAGAAACTTGGTTGCCTCGGACCCGGAGACAACTGTCATTGGTATGATCCGAGCTCATTCGCGCCGGTGCCTCTTGTCATTGACCCGGGAGACCCGGCACAACTCGAGCGGCAACACCGTTTCGGCAATACGGGCCGCAACATCGCCGTCTATGGGCCAGGGCACTCCAACCTGGATCTCGGCCTGTTCAAGCATTTCAAGCTCACCGAGCGCTTTGATATGCAGTTCCGGGCGGAGGGGCTTAACTTCCTGAACCATCCGACTT
>QHYK01000111.1 GCA_003224085.1 Acidobacteriota bacterium
GGAAAAAGCACCTAACCGTGTGGCCCTGGTTCTGTCAAAAGAGACCCTGGTTCAGCAAAGCTTGGCCAAACAGCTGGGCTTGGACGCACTGCGGGAGAGCCGACAAGGGTAATACGCGGGCTGCTCCTTCAATTTCTTTCCGTTCAGCTACTTACCTCTGTTTTTTCGGAATCCCGAGTAAACTCCCGCTAGGTTCGGCAATCCTTACAAGACCCTAATCCTTTCAACCACATAGAGGATAGCGGTTTTTTCATATTGGGCATGAGCTTGCCGCTGAATGCTTCGGCTAGGTGTCTTAGCTGATCGGCACGAAACAAAGCCCAGCTAGCCGAACTACTTCGGTCAGATTTGCTTGCAGGGGAAGGGAAGCAGGGGATGGCGAAGGGCCTCATTGATTTTGGCGAGTTGCTCGCTCGCACGGAAAAAGATCGGGAACTCATGCGAGATCTCCTTTCGATTTTCAAGGAGGAATTTCCCCGGCGCCATCAAGCGCTGCGCGAAGCAGCCCAAGCTGCCGCCCAGCTGGAGCGGCTGGGGCGAAACAAAGAGCCAGAGAAATTCCGCGAATGCTTCGCACTGTTTGAAAGTATTGCGAAAGAGCTCTTCCGACAGATAGAGGCGACCATGGGTGAGGCGTCCGGATGAAAATATTGAGAGAAAGAAGATGTGGCAGCGGGACTGGAATCGGGCGCTGACGACTACTTGACCAAACCGTTTGATCCGGAGGAACTCAAAGCGCGGCTACGCACAGGGATTCGTATTCTGGATCTCGAAAACCGCTTGATCGAAGCCAGGGAGGAAATGCGATTCCAGGCGACCCACGATGCCCTGACCTCGGTTTGGAATCGCGGCGTCATCATGGAACTTCTCGGACGCGAACTGACGCTCGCGCCGCGAAGGCAAATGTACGGCCATCTTGCGGGCGATGAAGTGCAGATGGAAACCGCCAGACGGCTGGTCTCATCGCTGCGGTCCTACGATTTTGTCGGGCGCTTCGGCGGCGAAGAATTTTTGGTTACCTTGAACAATTGCGATCCGGCCTATGCTTTGGTTCGTGCTGAGAGAATTCGGGAAACCTTCTGCAAGCACCCCGTGAAAACTTCCGCTGGCAGCGTGCCGATTTCGATGAGTTTTGGGCTATTACTCAGCCAGGAATGGGGCTATCTTTCCGTGGCGGAATTGCTTCATGAAGCGGACATCGCCCTTCATAGCGCAAAAGCGGGGGGACGCAACTGCGTCAAACCAGCGATTCCCAAGACTCAGGCCAAATGCTGTGCACAGGATACCCCCGGAACTCATGCGGCGGGAGCGATGACTTGCTTGAGGATCATCGAACCGCGTTTGGGGTTGTGCCCGTCGAGACTAAATCACTTTTGTCTTCGATTTTGATTGGCTGAGCATCTGACGCATCGCTACCGTCGATCCCGGAGCTCGCTTCTCTCTCCACGCTTCCAGCCGCTTGCAGGTTTCTTCAATATTCTGGAACAGGTGAGGGTTTTTGAAAGCGGCGCGCCACGTGGGAACGATCGTGCGCATGCGGTCCCACACCACCCAGATCTCTCCATTGCTCTCAAAAAAAAGCTCATCGTTGATTAACCCCCGGTTGACGATGCTCGCCACCATTTCCCAATAACTTATGACCATGCGGATGTATGTGTTTTCTTCGCTGCCCTGAGGATATTTCTCCACCATGTCTTCCGGAGATGTGGGATGAAAGTTGTCGGTAAACCACGCCCGAGCCTGCCGCAAGCGAGCTTCGCGGCGTAAGTCGTATAGCCGCAGCATGAGATTCACTTCATCGTAGGTAATCTGGGCCATTGGCGAATCCTCCTGGGCCTAATTCGCGCTATCTGGCTGCGCCGCTTCCTGTAAGGAGTGAGAAACGCCAATAAGTTCGATGCGCTGGACGCTCGAAACGGGTATCCCTTGCTTGAGCAGCTCCGCCTGAATGCGGCGCCGCAGCTCCCGGGCCACTTCGTCCTGGCGCGTCGGCGCAGTTCGCACCTGCAGCCGAATCATCGAAGCAGCTCGGTTAAAGTCTTGGACGCCGAGGACGCGAGGCCCATCCACGAGAGCCTGCGACCATGCCGGGTCCGAGCGCAATCCCGCCGCCGCGGTCTCAAGAACTCTTAGCGTTTTCTCGATGGGACTCTCCGGAGCCAGCGAAACGTCCACAAACGCCTGCGACCAGTCCCGGCTGAGATTGCTAACGGTGCGAATCTCGGCGTTGGCAATGGTCACAAGTGCTCCGCGGGCATCGCGAAGGACCGTCCGGCGCAGCGTGAGATGTTCTACGCGGCCCACGTAATCGGAAATCTGGACCGTGTCGCCCACGACGTACTGGTCTTCCAAAACGATGTAAAACCCCGCAATCACGTCGCGGACCACCGTCTGTGCGCCGAAACCCAGGGCCAGGCTGGCAAGACCGGCAAAAGTTACGGCAGGCAGGATATTAATCTTAAACTCGTTCAGAGCGGTGAGAATGGCAACGCCCCACACAATCTTGCTCCCCGCGCTGTAAACGATTCCGGCCAGGGTACGCGTCTGCTGCTCGCGGAGTTGCGATTGCCGCGTTTGCCCCCCCGGCTTGATGATCAATTTCGACACTGCGCGTAGCACGCGGTTCAGCACTAGCGCAATGACCAGGATGCCCAGCAGCCGCAGCACATTGGGGATTGTCAGATCCACCCAGCGATGGAAAGAACTTGGCATGTTTCTAAGCGCTGGGGAGTATAACATTGGAAGAGGTTTCGAGAGGCGAAGTCGGGTGCTAGACCAAGACGAATTGGCAAAAAGGGAGCTTGCTAAGAATGCGATCGAGACGAAGATTTCTGACCATGTTTCTTGCTTCGGGCGTGCCTCTTGGTGTCATGAGCTGCACCATGCGCGCCCAGGAGAGCCAGACGAAGTCACCTCCCAGGCCCATGACGAAAGATGAGGATACCGACGAACCGAGGATCGACTCCAAGGCAGTGCTTGAGGCCAACCAGAAGGACATTAAAAAGAACATCGAAAAGCTCTTTCAATTGGCCGGCGAACTCAAAGCGGAAGTCGAAAAGACGGATTCTGTCCAGGTGCTTTCCGTTCCCCTGCTCAAGAAGGCCGAGGAAATTGAAAAGCTTGCCAAGAGCATACGTTCTCGCGCCATTGGATAAACAGGCATGTCCGTTTGCTCGAACAACGGCTCGGAGGACTCGGAGGAATGCGGGCTGGTGCGCGAGAATCAGACGGGATAGAATGGATACGGAATCTATTGTGTGTTGCGCACTCCCTCAGAAAACCGCGGGAGTGCACCATAGCGCGCCCGTAGCTCAGATGGATAGAGTACATGCCTCCGGAGCATGGGGTCGTGAGTTCGAATCTCACCGGGCGCGCCACTTCTAGCAAATAAAACAAAGGCGATCTGGCGATTTGAATAATACGGGGGAATAGGTGTGTCCGGCCGTGCCTTCATGCAACGGTGTCGGAAGTGATTTGCGCTCAGAAGTTGGGCCGGATGGCGCATTGCAGAATGCTAGCAGGGCGGGTCATGGGCGAAATAACAATTCGCCAGCCACACGTCAAGTTGCTTGGGGAATGCACCAAAGACAAATCCTATGTGTCCTTTCCCGGACGTCAGGACGTCAGGATTCGAACCTTGACACCAGCCGAAGCAAAGTGTACGTTGCCCGTGTCCCCACGTTTCGAGTTCAAAAAATTCCTCAATTGGGGAAACCCAACAAGGATTCAGTCGCAATCCGAAAACATTCTCTATGTTCATTCAAGTGCCCGATAACTGGTCTGATGGGAGACGTATCATGAGAAAACTCTCTTTGCCCCTCACAATGATTTTTGTTCTTTGCCTGGGCCCAGGTGCCTTCGCTCAACAAACCCATGGGCCTGCAGGCAAAGCCGGTCCCCAACTGTCCGGCTTCTTCGATTTCTCGAGCTTCCCCGCCGATTTCCCGAGCGGAGTTGGAACTATTCAGCGAATCACCTGCACCGTCGGGTCGTCGGCCCAGCCAGCAATTTACAGCGGCAACATGCTGCTGGACTGCGACGCGGAAACGCCGCGCAACGAAACTACGATTGCTGTCGATCCTAACGATCGAAACCACGCGATCGGCGGTTATCACTCCTACCAACTCAACTTCAACGGCTCCACGCTTGTGGAACGCATCGTTGCGGCAGCCTCAGTGACGTTCGATGGCGGCCAGAACTGGCGCGAGATCATTCCCAACGTCACCCCTTATCAGTTCAACGGCGATCCCGGCCTGGCTTTCGACGCCAACAGCCGGATCTATTACACCACCCTGGCTGATCACGAAGGTCCCGGGGGCAGCTTCACCGGCCCCAGCATCGTGGTCACGCATTCTGATGACGGGGGACTCACCTGGAGCAGGCTTGTCACCATCGCTTCCGGACACACCGCCATTACGCCCAAGCAGAAGGGTTTCGGACCGAACTTATTTAACGACAAACCTTTCCTTGGTGTAGATACCTTCCCTGCTAGTCCCTTTAAGAACCGTGTGTACGTGACCTGGACGCCTTTCAGCCAGTTCTTCAGTCCGACCGCAGCTTCTCTCCACTTTCCGATCGCGGTCTCCTTTTCCGACGACGGCGCCAACTGGAGCGCACCCAAGACCATCAGCGGCTTCAGCCCAGCTTGCTCGGCGGCCTTGTTCGGCTTGCCCAACGAGTGCGACCTGGACCAGGATTCCTACCCCGCGGTCGCACCCACCGGCAGAGTGTACGTTAGCTTCGAGAACTTCAACACACCGGCGGAAAACCAGGCACTCATAGTCTCTTCCACCGATGGTGGGCAGACATGGAGCAATCCAGTTAAGGTTGCCACCTTGTTTGACATCAACTACCCGGTTAACAGCGACGGGCGCTCCACCCTTACCGGCTGCTCCTTCCGCTATGGCGTCAAGGCCAACACCGCCGCTGATCCCAGCGATCCCACCGGAAGAATGGTATACGTCGTTTGGGCGGACAATCGCAACGGCACGGTGAAGGCCACGAACACGGACGTTTTCCTGGGCAAGTCCACTGACGGCGGTGCGACTTGGACCACTATCCCGGTAGATACCTCGGCGAATGATCAGTTTTACCCTTGGGTGGCGGTGGCCCTGGACGGCACCGTGCAGGTTGGCTATATGGACCGGGCATATTCATCGGGGCAGAATGTCTGCGAGTACGGCTTCAGCGTGACCACCCTTGACACGACCGGTACTGTCGTGAAAAAGCAGCGCGTCGATTCCGCACTCTCCGACCCCGGTCACTCGCGCTGGTTCTCCAACAGCACCAACCCCCAAAGCCTGTTCCTGGGTGACTACAACGGTCTCGCCATTGGCTCCGATGACTCGATATGGAGCCTGTGGACGGATTCGCGCAACGTCGTGGCTAACCCGCCGTCGCCATTGCGCAATCACAGTCAGCACGCCGTCGCTTCGAAAAACTAATCGAGTCCGCCGCAAGGCCCAGGCAAGTATGTGGGCATGTCTGAACCCACGACCATTCGAGCGTCGAGTCCCGCGTTATCGTTTTTTGCGGTTATGACGCAGCGAGCCGCACGCCAATTCGCCAAGGATGAATGGGTGGCATTCCACTGCCGCCCGGCTAGGTAATCTGTTGAGTGCAGCGTCGCCCCGCCGGAAATGGTCCTCCCACAGAGGTATCAACGAGCAGGTACACTGGTACTACGGGTGGCGATCGGCGTCGACGAATTCCCCGAATACCCGGTTCGCTGCCACCTTGCGCGGCCAAGCGTCGGGCGCTCTCCCGGGCGACAAGAGCCTCCAAGCCTGCTCGAACCACCGCAGTCTTCTCTCCGATACCACTAAGCCGAACCGCTTCCTTCCACAGCGTCTCATCGATATTTAGCATCGTTCTCTACACCCGTATGCGTTATGGGCGCATCTTGGCCGCAAAGGTCAAGCGCCAGACCGCTCCTTTCTATCCGAAAGGATTGCAGGCTCACCGTTAGGCTCAGATCGCGGGCTCAAGCCTTCGCCCGTGTACGTCTTTGTCTGACTGCCCCTGGTAAGAAAGTCCGACTGGCCCAGAATTAGCCGTACGTACAGTTGCCGCGCCACGGGAGTCAGCGCAAAGTGTTGGGCAATTCATCGGCCCCTTCCCAGCGGGGGGGAATTCAAATGCCTGTCTGAGAAGGGGGAACTTACGCTGGGAATACTCCAGCTCGTTTTGTGGGTTTTGTCTGCCTTCTCCGTTGCGGGAAGCGCGACGCCAGCTGGTGCGCAACCCCCCGAGGCTGACCAGCTTTCCCATCAAGAGAACAAGACTACTACGCGTAATCCTCATGGGCCGACGCTCAACATGCCTTGCGAGAATTGCCACACGGCAACCGCGTGGCGCCCGATCAAGGCAAACCCGGAATTCGATCACAACAAGACCAGGTATCCGCTGCGCGGTATGCATGAAAAAGTGGAGTGCGCGCCGTGCCATGTGAAGCCCGTTTTCACGGACGTAGGAAAGAATTGTCAGGACTGCCACGCGGACGTACACCAACAAAAGATGGGCACGAATTGCGCGGCGTGTCACACCGTCCAGGGCTGGAACATTGCCGTGCAGCAGGTCAAGGATCACCAGAACCGCTTCCCGCTTCTCGGGGCGCACGCAGCCTTACAATGCGAAGACTGTCATAAGGGCGCGGCGATCGGGCAGTTCCAGGGGCTTTCGACCGCTTGTGTCTCGTGTCACCTGAAAGACTACCAGCAAACTCAAACAATGGGCGGGAACGTGCCAAACCACGTCAGTGCCCAGTTCCCGCAGACGTGCGCGAGTTGCCACACGTTCGACAGTTGGTTCGGAGCTTCTGTAAACCATGCGGCTCCTCCTATCAACTTCCCCCTGACGAACGGGCATGCCAATGTGCCCTGTGCCAATTGCCACGTCGGTGGTAACTACAATCTGCAAATTGCGGCGACCGACTGCGGGCATGCGGGTTGCCACCTTACGACGTGGCAGCAGACCACCAATCCGCAACATTCGGCTGCGCCTACGGTATTTCCGATTGCCAAGTGTTCTAACTGCCACAGTACCATTTCTTGGATGACGGCGACTTTTGACCACTCCACGACCGGTTTCCCGCTGGCCAATTCCCATCAGTTAGCACCGGCAGGTAAAGTGAATTCCTGTACCGACTGCCACATCAACAACAACTACAATCTGCAAATCCAGGCGACCGATTGCGGCAACTCCCAGTGTCATTTAAATACCAACTATGGCGGCGGCTGGCAGGGAACCAACAGCCCCATGCATTCGGCAGCCGGGACAGCGTTCGCAGCCGCGAACTGCTCGAGCTGTCACAATACAGTCTCGTTTTTGACGGCGACTTTCGATCACTCGGTTACCGGCTGGCCGCTGACAGGCTCGCACCAGATGGCGCCGGCGGGCAAGGTGAGTGCCTGCACGGACTGCCACGTCAACAACAACTATAATTTCACGTCGGCGAACACGGATTGCTACGGCTGCCACCAGGCGGCGTGGAACAGCACGCCCACCTTTGGCGGAAATGTGCCAAACCACATCACGGCGGGGTTCCCGACCTCCTTGTGCAGCCAGTGCCATGACACGAATGCGTGGACGGATTCGACTTTTAATCACGCCAACACGGGCTTTCCGCTGACGAATTCGCACCAGATCGCACCGGCGGGCAAGGTCACGGGCTGCGACCAGTGCCACCTTGGCAATTATTCATCTCTCGCGATCCAGCCGACCGATTGCGGGAACTCGCAGTGCCACCTTACGACCTGGCAGCAGACCAACAACCCGACGCACTCGACTGCCGGAACAACGTTTGCGGCAGCCAACTGCTCAACGTGCCACAACAACATCACGTGGACCACTGCCGTTTTCGATCACGGCACGACCGGCTGGCCGCTGACAGGTTCGCACCAGATGGCGCCGGCGGGCAAGGTGAGTGCCTGCACGGACTGCCACGTCAACAACAACTATAATTTCACGTCGGCGAACACGGATTGCTACGGCTGCCACCAGGCGGCGTGGAACAGCACGCCCACCTTTGGCGGAAATGTGCCAAACCACATCACGGCGAGCTTCCCTACTTCACTCTGCTCATCTTGCCATGACACGGTTCTCTGGTCGGATGGAAAATTTGATCACTCCACGACTGGGTTTCCGCTGCAGGGACCCCATATGCTCCCGCCCCACACCACGGTCACGGGCACCATCGGGGCTATGGTCAATACCTGCACGGACTGCCACATCGGCAGCAACTATACGACTGGCTATCCAACCATGGATTGCTACGGCTGCCATCAGACATATTTCACGAACGCTCAGACTTATGGCACCAACGTGCCGAATCACGTGGCGGCGAATTATCCCACAGCGTGCGCTACCTGTCATACGACGTGGACGACCACTGCGTGGACAGGTGCAGTTTTCAACCATACGGCGTTCCGGATTCCGCACAATGGTTCGAGCTGCAGCGATTGCCATATTAATGCGACGAATTACGCAATCTTCTCCTGTATCAATGCTTGCCATACGGGAAATTCGCCGCATGCGAACCAGGCGAATACGAATGCACGTCACAGCGGTGTGGGTGGGTACACCTATAACGCCACGATTTGCGTGAACTGTCACAAGGGTTAAAGGCTGGCGCCCCCCAAAGTCAAGCGAAGCAATAAGCTAGCAATTCTCCACTGGACTCCGGAGGTCGGGCGTTGCAATCGCCCCGGGGCGCCACTTGTTTGGGGTTCAACTGCGCTGCCCCTCTTCCTCGATGCCTTTAGGCCATGGAGTATTAATTTTACGGTTTTTTCGCAAGATAAAACCGCACTGTTTTGATTTCGTACGGTTTCGTGGGCACGCTTAATGTTCCGTTGCTGAGGGAAAGCTTGCCGATGGGCCTTTCCATGAGATCGGTCTCGGACGCGTCGGCTACGCCGGCCGAGAGGTCGAGCTTCACGTTCGATTCTTTTCCCGCCCACTCATAAAATCGCAGAATCACCGCATCTTCGTTCTCGGCCCTTTTCATTGCTGTAACTACCACGTTGTCCTGTTCTACTCCGAGGAATGAGAATTCGTCTTTCAAGTCGCCGTCATGCTTCTCCGTCTGCCGAGTCAACAGAGGATAGTTAAGTTCGTAGCCCTGCCTCACGGTCAGCGCTTCGCGCCAGTTCCCTCCATGCGGGTAGAGAGAATAGGTAAATTCATGCCGGCCTTCGTCGGCGTGTGGATCCGGCCATTCCGGCGAGCGCAGCAGCGAAAGCCGCAGGACATTGCCCTTGGCGTCGTAGCCGTACTTACAATCGTTCAGCAGGCTCACGCCGTGAGTCGCGTCAGAGAGGTCTCCCCACCCGATCGCTGGTACTTCGAATTTTCCCTTTTCTGCCGGCGTGTTGCGTGTCGTGGGCCGCTCAATAGAACCATAGGGAATTTCAAACGCGGCCTTGTCATTGTGCGCGCTCGAAGGCACCGCCACTTTCAGCAATATGTGTTTCTCGTGCCAGTCTGCCGTCATGCGCACATCCACGCGCGGTGACCCTGCCGTCACCATGATGTCGCGCACGAAGGTTGAATTTTGAAAATGGTTTTTTACGCGCAGCACCGAGCGCAACGGCCCGTTTTCCACCAGCTTGACTTCGTCGGCGTGATCCAGGTCCCAGTGTTCTTTTTCGAAATCGGCATCAATGTTCCAGGCGTCCCATTGTTGGGGCTTGTCCCGGAATGTTTGCAGCAAATTGCCGCATACCAATTCCTTGGGGCCGCCAGTGTCCGTTTCCGATGGCGCCAGCGCTTCGCTCTTGCTTCGCTTGTCAAAGAGGCTCGTCATGCAGGCGGTTTGTGGGTCCACTTTCAGGCGCACCACGTCGTTTTCGAGAGAGTCGCCCGTTGCTTTGATCTCAGAAGATACGGCAGATGGGCTGGCCGTGGCGCGGACATAGTAAGTGCGATAGCCCAGGCTCGGCACGCTGGCTTTCAGCAGCAGGCGAACGCGATGCGTTACCGCATCATGGCGAAGAATCTGCGAGGGCACAGTCTTTCCCGCGGAGTCCACAACTTCCACGACAGGCGCTGCTCCAGGAAGTTGTACCGCAGCCTCTACAACCTCGCTGCGCGGCCACGACAGCGAGTTGAACACGACCACGGGAGTTCCCGGGCCGCTCGAACGGATGTGCGCCGCAATTTCCGACAACGATCCGTCAAGAATTCCACTGCCCACGCGCTGCACGTCTTCGAGGTTGCGCTTGGCGTCGAGATAGTTCACCGCAATGCCCGAACCTGGAAAAATGTCGTGGAAGTCATCAAATAAAAGGTCCTTCCAACCGCGCTCAAAATCCTCGGCTGGGTATTTCTGCCCATAAAGGGCCGCCCAGGCAGCGAATTTTTCGGCATTCAGTAGCACTTCCTCCGTCGTTCGAACCCGCCGCTTGGTTTCTGCCTGTGTGGTCATCACCCCGCGGTGATACTCGAAGTAAAGTTCATCGCGCCACGTCGGCACCTTCATCCCGGGCAGTTTCCGCTCTAAGTCGGCAAAGAACGATTTCGCTGTCGTCAGGCGCAAGTTGGGGAAAACAACATCCGGTTTCATCCACCTTTCGGCGTTGTCCAGCATCATGCGCGTAGGTCCCCCGCCGTGGTCACCCACGCCGTATAGATGCAGCATCTCCGGGTGCTGCTTGGGGTCGGTGCCATAGAGAGAAGGAATCCAGACCGACAAATCTTTCCCCAATTGGTGCGGCTCGATCCCCGCCGCGTAGTCGTGGGGGAAGTAGGTCAAGATCCGGCTGCCGTCCGGTGACTCCCACCAGAAAAGCTTGTAAGGAAACGTGGTGAATTCGTGTGCCCACATCAGTTTCTGCGTCACGAAATAATCGATCCCCGATTTCTTATAAATTTGCGGCAGCTGCCAGCTGTAGCCAAAAGAGTCCGGGTTCCAGCCAATCTTCACGTCCACGCCGAATTTGTCGTGAAAATAGCTTTTCCCCACGAGAATTTGTCGCACGAGCGACTCCCCACCGGGCATATTGAGGTCCGGCTCGACCCACATTCCGCCGATAACTTCCCATCGTCCTTCACGCACACGTTCCTCAATTTCTTTGAAAAGATCCGGGTACTTTTCCTCCATCCAAACGTACGCGCGTGCGGAGGACATCGTGAACTTGAAATCCGGGTATTCGCGCATCAGGTCCAGCGCGCTTCGAAACGTGTTGCGCACAACTTCCACCGTTTCCGTCCACGGCCACAGCCACGCCATATCAATGTGCGAATTGCCCGCGGCGCGAATGGTGAATTGCTTCAGCCACGGATCCAGCGCTTTCAGCTTGGCCTGCGCCCGCTGCAAAGACGCGTCGAAAGCCGCCTGATCGCCGCGGTCGAGCGCGGTGAAATCAATGGACTTCACCCCAGCTTCGAGCTGTGCTACGCGTTCTGCTTTGCCTTCCGGGAAGGCCTCCACCATCGGCCTCGTCGCTAAAATCTCTTCCCGAAGAATGCTGGGGTCCGGCCGGTTGGCTGCGGCTTCTATGCGTAGTCGGCTTTGGTAAATCCCCGTGCCCTTGTCCCCGGCGTTCACACGCACGGCGATTGCGAACTTCTGCCTCGGTTGCGCGTTTTCCGTCAACAAAATGGGCTGCTGCGTGTCTTCGTCTGTGCGCGCGACCAGCGAACCGTTCGAAAACACGCTGACCATCATGGAGTCATTGCTGCCGAAGAACAACTCCAGCTTCACCCTCGCTCCGCGCACCGCATAGCCGTTGATTTCTTCCGGAATCTCGATGGTCCGGCGGAATACCCGCGGTCCGGTCTTCCATTCTTCTCGCGGTTTCAGCGTTGGCCAGCCTCGTTCGCTGACGCTGGGGTCCTCCGGGTGCGCCATATCCTCGTGGTACGGCCAATCGGGGATCGCTATGATCTCCAGAGACTCCAACCTGTCGACGACCGGCTTGTAGGGATCTGGGGTTTGGTTCTCTTGTGCCTGAGTGACTCCAGCGTTGAGAAGAAAAGCGGCCATCGCAAATCCCGCGAGTTTTTTCATGTCTGTGCCTTTCTGGGTTATCGAAGCAGAACCTTCGCAAATTACGAATTCGAAGCACAACTTTATTCCGTGCGCCCAAAGGGCTTGCCCGTACAAAAGCAGCAAATCGCGTGGGGCTGTTCCGAAATTCGACCCGCCCACGCCAACTACCGTTGAGCACACCCGTATCTTTATCGTCATGGGGCACTTTTCACGAAGCACTCTAGGCCTGTCAATTCACTTCCATGTCATTTGCACGTTCCCGCCCAAGCCGTTCACCTCTCATGAGTTACCTAATGGCCTTCCCTTGAACTGGCGAGCCGCTTGCAATCCTTGACCGGTCTTTTCATTTACTTGCTGTAATATCAATCACGTATGCGTCTTCTCTTGGGACTTTTCCTCCTCACGCTTCTCATCGGAGTAGTTGCAGCTCAACAATCGGGTTCAGTTCCCGAGGCGCAGAACTACCTTCCCGGCAAATTCGTCGATGTCACCGCGGCGCTCGGGGTTCACTTCAATTACTTGTCTTCCCACACCCCGAAGCACTATTTGCCAGAAACCATGGGTGCAGGCGTCGCTCTTTTTGACTACGACAACGACGGTCGACTCGACATTTTCCTTGTGAATGGCGCCCCGCTCCAGGATCCCACCCCGAAGGGGGCCGTCCCGCAGAAGACCGGCCCCAACTATTGGAATCGGCTCTATCACCAAAAATCAGATGGCAGCTTCGAAGACGTAACCGAGAGAGCCGGCTTGCAGGGTGTCGGCTACGGTATGGGAGTTGCCGTCGGCGACTACGACAATGATGGCTTCGAGGATCTTTACGTCACCGCGTACGGCGGCAACAAGCTCTACCACAACAATGGCGACGGCACCTTTACTGACGCCACCGAAAAAGCGGGCGTGGCTGGCTCCGGCTGGTCCACCAGCGCCGCCTGGGTCGATCTAGACAACGACGGCCTGCTCGACCTCGTCGTCCTCCGCTACCTTCAATGGGACTTCGAAGACATCTGGTGCGGCGAGCATAAGGAAGGATACCGGGCCTACTGCCATCCAGACGTCTTTCAGCCTATTTCTCCGCTCGTTTATCACAACGATGGCAACGGCCACTTCACCGAAGTCTCGCAAAAAATCGGTCTCGCGAAGCCCGGCAAAGGCCTCGGCATCGCTCTTGCTGATTATGATCGCGACGGCCACACCGACCTCTTCGTCGCCAACGATTCCATGATTGAGTTCCTCTATCACAACAAAGGCGACGGCACCTTCGAAGAAGTGGGCCTTCTCTCCGAAGTCGCCGTTGACGGCGACGGGCGCACTTACGCGGGCATGGGCGTCGACTTCGCCGACTACAACAACGATGGCTTCCCCGACCTCGTCATCACCGATCTCGCCAACCAGCGCTACGCGCTCTACCAAAACAACCGCGACTCCACCTTTACCTATGCCAGTTTCACTTCGGGCGTCGCTCGCCTGACGATGCCGCACTCCGGTTGGGGCGTTCGCTTCCTCGACTACGATAACGACGGCTGGAAGGATCTCCTTATTGCCCAAGGCCACGACCTCGACACCGTCGAGCTTAGCTATCCCAATCTCCACTACCGCGAACCGATGCTTCTTCTTCGCAACACCGGCAAAGAGTTCGTTGACCTTTCCTCCGCCTCAGGCGCTGTCTTCGGACAACCCTGGCTCGGACGCGGAATGGCCATCGGCGATATGGACAACGACGGCCGTCTTGACGCCATGGTCTCCACGAACGACGGCCCCGCCCACATCGTCCGCAACGAAACTCCTACGCAGAATCACTGGCTATTGCTCAAACTCGTTGGCCACAAAAGCAATCGCGACGCCATCGGGGCCGAAATTAAAATCGTCACGGCCAAAGGCCAGCAGTTCGCTACCGTGTCCACAGCCGGCAGCTACCTTTCTTCCAGCGACAAGCGCGCCCACTTCGGCCTCGGCTCCGAATTGCTCGCCCCGTCCATCGAAATTCGCTGGCCCAGCGGCATCCTGCAAACCCTGAAAAACGTTCGAGCCGATCAAATTGTCCAAATCGATGAGCCTTCGTCCGGCTCGCCATCGCCACGGGGAGCGTCTCCAAAATAAAAACACCGTTCTCCTCTCACCTTAGAGCGATATACCGCGCGTCGAGAATGCAAGATTCCGATGCCTTCTTAAGCTCGGGACTCAGAGCCGAAGTGGTTTACGATAAAAACAAAGAACGCCCGGCAGGCCACCGCGTTCCCTCGAGCAGCCAGAAACGTCTAAAACAAGTTCCACAAAAACTGATTGTAGACCTCGTGGTGATACTGCACCTCGGGCGCTTTGACAAATGTGCCCAGGGCCCGCGGACAGCGATCCGCGGCGCTGCGTTTCAAATCGACATATCTGGCCTTCACATCCGCACCAAAGAGCGTATTGCTCCATTCGGCTTTTTCGAATTCTTCCATCGCCGTGTAAATGTTATCCGGCAAGTAGCGCTGTGCCTGTCGCAGGTTCTCCATCTTCGCCGTGGACCCTTCCAGTCCGGTCTTGAAAATGGAGTACATCACGAGATAAGGGTTCGCGTCTGGCGCGACCGAGCGCACTTCCACGCGCATGCTCTTCTCGTTGCCGATGGGGATTCGAATCATGGAACCGCGGTCAACGGGAGAGGCCTTCAGTTGATTCGGCGCTTCGAAATGCGGGTCCAGCCTGCGGTAGGCATTGACGCTTGCATTCAGCAGAAGGCAGATGTCGTTTCCGTGGGTCAGCACGCGATCCACGAAAACCCAGCCCATTTTGCTCAGCTTTTCTTCTCCCTTTGGATCCCAAAACAAATTCGTGCCGTTCTGGCTGACGGAAACATTCGTGTGCATGCCGTTGCCATTTACGCCCACCACCGGTTTCGGCAAAAACGACGCGGTGAGACCCATTTTCGTCGCCACTTGGCGGCAGATCAGTTTGTAGAGCTGAATCTGGTCCGCCGCCTGAACCACTTCGCCATGGCCGTAGTTGATTTCGAACTGCGAAGGCGCTACTTCCGGATGGTCTTTCTCGTTCTGAAATCCCATCGCGCGCTGCACTTCCGCCGTCGTGTCAATGAACGTGCGCAGCGGGTCTCCCGGCAGAGCATGGTAATAACCGCCCGCGTTTACGTACTCGAATTTTCCCGTCTCATGATAGCGGCGCTCCGCATCCGGGCCGTTAAACAGGAAGCCTTCGATTTCATTGGCCGCATTCAGGGTGTAGGCTTTCTTCTCGTGCAGTTGCTGGGCAAAGCCTTTCAGCACGCCGCGAGTATCCGCCGCGTAGGGCGAGCCGTCCTTGTCAATCACTTCGCCAAACATCAGCACCTTGCCCGGACCAAAAATATCCGCTGGCGCCCAATAAAAAGCGCCCCAATCCATACCCAGGCGCAGGTCGCTTTCGCGCTGCGCGGTGAAACCACGGATCGAAGATCCATCGAACGTCAAGTTGTCCCAGCTTTGGATGAGAAACTTCTTGTCATAGTCCAGCATGTGGAGGCGGCCTTCGAGATCTGTGAAGAGCACAGTCACTGCCTTAATGCGTTTTTCGTCCGTCAGGTACTTGAGGCGTTCCTCTTGCACCGTGTGTGCCGGAACGCGATTTTTGCGCTGCTCCTTGGCCTTGAGGTTGAGTTGTTCGAGCTCGTCGTAAGACAAAGTCAGAAAGTCACGCAATCCGTTTCCGTTCAACAATCCGTTTCCGTTCAACATAAGATGACCTCAGGACGATTTGTTGCTGAACAGCGAGGACGAGATGGCCGGGGTAACGTCTATGGTTCAGCAGCACCAAACTACCTTTCCGTTTCGCGTTGCGCCAAGTCGAAGATTGCTGCGCATGCATCAAAAAAACGAATGGTTGCCGGACAGGGTTTACCGTCTGAAAAGGGTAAGCGGACTCAAAGATTCTTCTTGCGCATCAGGGCGGGCAATAGATCCCCATTCCTTCAGCCCTGAACTACCCCTGAACAGGGACAAATGCTATCGCTGCGTGAACTCATCTATGTTCGAAACAAAATCAGGATAAGCGCCAGCGCCCAATTCATGGAGGTCCATGCCTTGGCGTTCGCCTTCGGGGGAAACGCGCTGCGGATAGAATCGGTTCAACAACCTTTGGAAGCCATAAGTCAGCGGAAGCACAAAACCCAGCAGCGTTGAAATGCCTACGAGTTGCGCCAGCCATTGGCCGGAGTCTCCCTTCCCCGCTCCAAGCGCGGCGAAACTCGAGGTGCTCGGCACGCTTTCGGGAAAACGGGCAAACAGCCCGGCGGCCAGCACTCCCCAAATCCCGCCAACGGCGTGCACGGAAATTCCGCCGCTTGGATCATCTACGGTCAGCCGCAACTCGAACACCTCCACGGCAAGCGTAACCAACGCGCCGGCCGCCAGGCCGATGGCCACGGCGCCCAGCGGCGTCACAAAAGCGCAGCTCGCGCTGCTGGCCACCAACCCGCCGATCCAGCCGTTCGCGCTTAGCGACGCGTCCGGTTTGCCAAAACGCAGGCGGGTCATGCTGGCAGCCGCTAATGCTGCGGAAACTGCGGCCAATGTCGTGTTCACGAAAACCAGAATGCTTCGCGCGGGGTCCGTGCCGGCAAAGAGAATGGCTCCCGCGGAATTCAGGCCAATCCAGCCCAGCCACGCCAGTAGACACGCAAACAGAACGATGACGGCATTATGCCCGGGTATCGCCGTGGGCATGCCTTCCAGCGAATACTTGCCCTGCCGCGGACCCAGGGTCCAAGCGATGGTCAGCGCACTCAAACCGCCGACGATGTGGATTGTGCTTGCGCCTCCCAGGTCCATAAACCCGTGGCCAAGCCCGTAGTTTGCCCCCAATTGCGCAAGCCATCCGCCACTCCACACCCAATGCGCGAATAAAGGGTAAGTGCATCCCGCCAGGAAGATCGTGGAAATACAAATTGCTCCCAACCGCCACCGGCCTGCCCCGCTTCCCAGCGGAATCAGCGCGCAAATTCCCACGCTGAGAAGTTGCAGCGCTGCCACGAGTGAAGCCGAAGAGCCGCGAAAGTCCAATCCGCGGAAGAAGAAGGGTTCAGATGCCAGCCAATTCCAACTTTTTCCTGCAATCCAGAAGGAGTGCGCTGGGCCTCCGATATACCCCTGCCAGGCAAATCCAAAAACAAAGTAAGTGATGGCGGCCACGCCAAGCACACAAAGCGACGCCATCATGGAGTGCGCCGCGCTGTGCGAACGCCCCAAACCCGCATTGATCAGTGAAAGTCCGGCGGCGGCAAGAGGAACCAGAAGAATAAAAAAAATGCAAAGGGCCACACCTGTTTCCGAAAGCGCGGGAACCCCCGGGGTCATGTACCTCCTTGAAGAAGGGCGTGGGAACGAAAGACCAGCACGAGCCCCAGCAATTCAACGCCGGCGCCGGCCAGCGCAAATGCGATTCGCGGAGCCTGCCAGGCAAGAAGCGCCACAGCCGCCAAAACAATCGCCCAGCCCGCCACCAGCAAGAAGAATCCTAAAATCTTCACACCCCGCGAACCTCAAAGCGGCTAAATTATGCCGCTAAACTCGGCGGCGCAAGCCTAGCGCCCGTTGCCGTCACTGTCCAATCGAATTTTTGAATGATGTTGATAAATACTTCCGACCTGAATTCGCAGGAAAAAGAACGCCTCAAGGATGATGGCTGCGCGCCACGAAAAGCAACAGTCCAAAAATCACGATAGGAATCAGCGCGAGCATGATGTAAAAGAGAATTCTCCTGGTCCACGGGGAACGGCGTCGCCTCCAATCGCGGAGTTCGGCACGCTCGGCAACGCCGACCTGATCCTGATGTTCGAGGTCCCAGATGAACTCAGCAGCGTTCGGATAGCGCTTCCTCGGGTCACGCTCGAGGGCGCGGTAGATGATTTCCTGCAGTTGAGGGGAAACTTGGGGATCGATTTCCCGCGGTGGAACAGGGTTGTTAAGAAGCCGGTCATTCATGACGACAAATGGATTCGGCCCGGAGAAAGGCACCTTGCCGGTTAGCATTTCGTAGAGCATGGCCCCTAGTGCGTAGAGATCACTACGAGCGTCACCGCGTTTTGCTTTCACTTGCTCGGGCGAAATATAGTCCGCCGTGCCCATGGCCTGAGTGATCTTTGTAAACGTGAGCCGCCGTGCTCCGGTTTGGCCGGCGATGCCGAAGTCAATCAGCTTGATGCGGTCATCCTGATTTACCATGATGTTCTCCGGCTTCAAATCGCGATGCACAATCCCTTGCTTGTGGATGTAGTTGAGCGCGTCGAGAATGGCGAGAGCGATTCGCGTAGCGCGTTCGGGGGGGAGCTTTTTCTGCTCATTGAGGATCTGCCGAAGCAGGCGCCCGTCCACCCATTCCATGGCCATATAGACACGGCTCTGGTCATCGCCAGGCATGACCTTCATAACGCCTGGATGGTCTAACTTCCTGCCAATTTCGGCCTCGCGCTGGAAGCGGTCAAAAAAAAGCGGGTCACCTTCCATTTCAGGATGGGGAATTTTGATGGCCACTGGCCGACCGGTTCGCAGATCGGTGCCGCGGAAGATCGATGCCATGCCGCTGCGGGCAACTAAGTTTTCAATTCGGTAGTGATCGAGTTGGTCGCCGGGATGGAGTGAGGTCATTTGGCAGCGCAGATCAGCGGCCGCCCGAAATTAACGGAGTTTATAGGGCAGCCCGCGGTAGGTCCCCACACGTTCCACGCTTAGAATGCGAATCAGCTGGACGGTGGTATTATCCGCGCCGTCCCGCTCATTGGCAAGCGACACCAGATGCCGCGCCGCGTTCCTCAGGTCGCCATTCTTTCTCACGATGTCCGCTATTTCGGGGCCCTCCATCGCCCCGTGCAGGCCATCCGAGCAAAGAACCAAGACGTCGCCGGCCAGCACCAGATGTGCGCTGCTCTCCACTCCGGCAAACAGTTCGCTCCCGAGAGAGCGGCTGAGCAAGTGACGGGTGGAAGCCCTTGCGGCTTCTTTTGTGGTGAGCAATCTCAGTCGAGCTTGTTCGCTCGCGAAAGTATGATCTCGAGTAAGCGCGGTCGCGCGGCCATGGCGGAGGAGATAGCAGCGCGAGTCTCCAACGTGAGCTACGACGGCTCGATCGAATCGCAGAGCGCAAGCCACGACCGTGGTGGCCATTCCCGCGCCGCTTCGGCCGGCGCCCAGCGCGACTTCGAACACCCGCGTATTGGCCTTCTGGATCAAACTCGTCAGCAGCGCTTCGAGCGGCTCTCCTGCTTTCGCTTCCCGAAATCCGGCAAGGAGAGTTTCTACCGCTGTGCGCGAAGCGACTTCGCCCTGTGCCTGGCCCCCCACTCCATCGGCCAGAGCGAACAGCCATCCATGCGTGCGAGCCTCGACAGCGGTCTCCGGGAGCACATAACCGCAATAATCCTCATTATGATCGCGGCGGCCGCAATCCGAGACCTGCGCAAACTCGACTTTCATAGAGGTCTGAGGCGTATGGCGAAACCCGCCGGGACGGGCACGGTCGCCGCCAAAACGGCCGACTCCGCTTCCCGGCACATGATTTGTCATAGCGAAGTCCCTTCACGGTGGGCTGCCGACGCAGCCCACCGCATGATCGTTAGTTCGTCCGGGGTTCCGTAGTTACGCGCTGTTAAGCGGCTATCACGGGCCGGCCCTCGACAAGAGCCGTCCGTCCCTTGGCTTTGCTTGCTCGAATAAAGTAGATTCCGCCATAGATGGCCCAAACCACGGCAGCCCCTAATGCCAGCAAAGGTTCTTTCGCCGTGCCGAAGCCCATAAAGGGACCGAGGAGGTAGAACACCATACAGGCCAAGTTGGCCACAATTCCGAAAACCGGAATGAGCGTGTGCCGAATCAAACTGTGATGGGGATGTTTGGCGTATCCAACCATACAAACTACACAGCTCAAACCGTAGAGCAGGAAGGTGCCGAAGTTGGACGCCAGGGTCACCAACAGGAGCGTATTGGGCATCGCCGCCATCCCGTCGTGGCTCCAGTAGCCCCAACTGGACCAGAAGCCCTGCGGCAGAGCTTTGATGTCGGTATCCTTCGGGGCGCTGGCGTCGCCAAAGGCGATCGAGACGCCCAGAACACCGATCATCGCGGAAATTGCCACAAGCGTCCACACCGCTTTGTGCGGCGTGAGCGTCTTGGCATGCAACAGGCCGAAGTGGGAAGGGACTTCCTCATCCTTGCCCATGGCGTAGGTCACACGCGCACCCGTGTTGATGCAGGATAGGGTTGTTCCGATAATCGCCAGAAATACCGTGAAAGCTTGGATCAGCATGAAGATTTTCCCGCCGCCAGGGCCAAAGACTTGATTGCCTACGATGACCATGAGGTCGCCAATGGGAGCGGCGGACGCCGCGGCGCTTTGCATGGTGTAGCCACTGTTTAACACGTAGTTTGCGGCGAAATATTCGAACAGATAGCAGAACGCTCCTTGGATCAGGAGAGAGGTGATGACCGCGATCGGCATGTGCCGCTTAGGATTAATCGCTTCTCCGCCCAGTGCCGTGCACGATTCGAAGCCGACCAGAATCAGAATCGCGATCGTCGCCTGGACGAACATCCAACCGAAATTGTGCATACCCACAACCGAGCCGGCGGTAGGATGGCTCAAGAAGTTGTGCTTATCGTCTTCGTAGGGGTAGTCGATCTTGAATGGCACCGGTTGGCCGGCAGCGTCCAGCTTGGGCTTGGGAGTGCCATCCGCGTTGCGCGCAATGACTGCCACCTCCTGGCCGCCGACGTTCTGCTTCTCGGTAGCGAACTCATACGGATAAGCATTGCTCGAAGCCGAGTCGAAGTTCCATGCCACGGTGCCCGGAGGATGGTTCATGCGATAGCCAATCGCCATCACAGAAAAAACAATCAGCGCGGAGATTTGAATGATATTGATCGCGACAGCCACCGCCGTCGAACCACTCACACCGCGAGATGCGATGTATCCCACGATGACCGCCGTGCCGATGGCGCAGCAGGCCATGAACGCTGGGCCGGGATTCGAGGCGCTCATGAAATTCGGCCAGAGCGTTCCTGCCAGATACCCGCAAAGAACGCCCATGACGGCGCACATCACGCCCGGATAAATCCAGTAATAAAGGTGCGAGCCCCAGCCAACAATGAATTTGGCGAGCCGCGCGTACCTCCAGTGCGTGTCGTGATTCAAAAAGGATTGCTCGGCGAAATAATACGCGCTCCCAGGACCCGGATAGAGCTTCGACAGCTCAGCGTAAGCCATGGCCGTCGCCAGGCACAGCAGGAGCGCAAAGAGAATGCCCGCCCACATCGCCGGCGTGGTATTCCCAGCCGTCCCCTGAATGAAGAAGGTGAGCCACAGGAAGGCTCCAGGCGCGATGAGCGCCATCGCGTTCGCCGTCAACCCGGTCAATCCCAGGGTAGGCTTCATCTTGACTTCCGTGTTTTCCGCCACTTCGAGTCTCCTTTACTTCGAGATTTTTATGGGCCCTACCGATGTAGCCCGTAAATTCCGGTTGCGTCCCTCGCAAGAACGGCGCCTCAAAACAGGAAGCCTGCTTCCGCCAGCCCGCGCGGCTGCGTCCCGCTTAGCCCGGCGCTCCCGAAAGCGTCCCCTGCCGTGAAATAATGCGCGTTGACAATGGAAAACTCACCGCGAAGAAAAAAGCCTTCCTTGCGATAGGTGGGCGTGACGGTGAATCCAAAGGCGCTGCTCCCCGGACCGTACAGCAAATTGACGGCTCCGTTCGAAACGCTTCCCGTGCTTGAGATGTACTCGGGCCGGACGGCCATCGAGATTCCATGCTTGAAGTTGTAAGTGAGCAGAAACGCGCCGCCTCGTGTGGCCGCGCCCCTGGTTATTCCGATTTTTGGGTTGGTCGGTACGTTGGTGTACTGAAAGTACGGCTGGACCACCCAGGCTTCCTGGCTGTAGGTGAAAATCACGTTGTAGATCTGGCTGTTGTTTTGGGCCGGCGTCGCAGCCGTGGCGTACGCCGTCTGCGAAAGATTCCCGCCGCCAACAAACGCGAGGGACCTGGCGGAATTAAAGGCGTACGTCAGCGAGCCCGTTAGCCATGTATAGCGGTTGGAATAGAAGCCGTCGTTCCAACTCAAGGAAGCGCTGAGTTTCTTGAAGGTCTCATTGAGTTGCAGTCCGCGGTTGACGGCGTTCTCCTGGTTCCACAGCAGGCCGCGTTCGATGTTCATGTTTTCGAAGCTGAATGTGTACTCGGCCCCAATCAATGTGGGCAAGGCGCCCACCATCACTGAGAAGTTTCCTTTGACCAGCTTCAGATAGCCTTCCGGGAACGGCCCGTAGTAGCGTTTCGCCGTATCGGGTGTGGGAACGAATGGCGTTCCTAGCGCTGGCAGGTTGTAGGCGCCTCCCTGCAGGTAGAATTGCCACCAGCCGGTTGTTTTTTGCAGAAAGATCTGGCCATTGCTCAGATCCCAGTTTCTCTCTTTATCGCCGGGGGCCCACCTCGCTTGCGTCATCCCTATGCCGCTGAGGACTCCTGTCACCGCTACTGTTCCAAATGGGCCCGCGCGCACCTCACGAGGTAGTGCCGTTTGCAGAGGCCCCGTCATGGCGGGATTGGGTAACGGTTGCGGATCCGGCACTGCCGGCCCCGGAGCCCCGTCCGCCGTATTCGAACTCGGTACCGCGTCCGTGCTTGCAGTCTGGGTAGGCTCTTGTGAAGAGGACACCGCCGCGCGGGAAGAAGATTTTTGCGTCGGAGAATTTGATTGTGCGTAACTGGGAAGCACGATCGTTACACCGGCAACAACAAAAAAAAGACACTTCAACAAAACTTTCATTTCTACCTCTCTTGGGCCGAGGAGAAATGCCGCGAACCGCTGCATTTTCTTTACGTCTGGCGGGAAACTCCCTTGTCTGTCGTCCGAGGAGAAACTAGGCTTGGCGAGAACTCCTCTGAGATTCCAACAACGCCGGACTTATTGTGGCTGGCAGTCCGACATTTAGTTGCTCTCGCCTTTAAATGCAAACGGAAAAAAAGAATCATTTGTATTCAAATTCCGCGCGTATGCCGATTTCTTAATTCGTCGAATCGAAAATAGCCCGCGCGATGATGGTTGTCTGTTTCGTTGAGACGAAATCCGAAGCCACGTCCGCTCTTTGATCTTCGCTTGCTTCGGCAGAGGAGTCACAGCAAAATGAACTCAGCATGATCCGCGCGGCACGTCTTATTTTTATTCTCTCCTTGCTCTGCGGTCTTGTGACCGCTCACTTTGCACTCAGCCAGCAATCTTCACAGTCCATTCCCGACAAATCACAGAATGTTCCCTTGCCTCGTCCTTCGGGCATGGCCACCGGCGGCATTCACGCTCCCATCAAGGATTCTCACTCTCGTCCTATCACTGCAGGCGGCTTTGTTGACGATGCTCAAGTCATTTTCGTCGACATCACTCATCAAGCCGGCCTTGACAAATTTCACCACCGCTCCGGCTCTCTCGAAAAATCTACCATCATCGAGGCTCCTGGCTCCGGCGTTGCTCTTCTCGATTACGACGATGATGGCTGGCTCGACATTTATTTCCTCAACGGCTCCACCGTCGCCGCCGTCAAAGGCGGCGAGCCTGCGCCCCGCGCCATGCTTTTTCACAACCATCATGATGGCACCTTCACCGACGTTACCGACAAGGCCGGCGTTTCGAACGACCGCTGGGGGTTCGGCGTCGCCGTCGCCGATTACGATAACGACGGCTGGCCCGACATTTACGTGTCCAACTACGGAAAGAATCGCCTCTACCACAACAATCACGACGGCACGTTCACCGACGTCGCCGAAAAATCTGGCGTCGCTCTTGGCGGCTGGTCCACGGGCGCAACTTGGGGCGACTACGACCGCGACGGCTTGCTCGACCTTTTCGTTCCCGGCTACGTTCACTACGATCTCGATCACCCCATCTTGGCAGGGAAGGGCGGCGTACCCGAAGGCGCCTGTCAATACCGCGGCGTCAACGTTTTTTGTGGTCCCCTCGGCCTTCTGGGCGAAGGCGATCATCTCTTTCGCAACAACGGCGACGGCACTTTCACCGACGTTAGCCTAAAGGCTGGCGTCGCCGACCGCGAAGGCCGCTATGGCTTCGCTTCCGTCTTCGCCGACGTTGACGACGATGGCTGGCCTGACCTCATCGTCGCCAACGACTCCACTCCCAACTATCTCTATCGCAACCGCCGCGATGGCACGTTCGAGGACATCAGTTACATGAGCGGCTTCGCGCTCAACGAAGAAGGCCGCGCGCAGGCCTCCATGGGCATCGCCCTTGGCGATTACAATCACTCCGGCCGCCTCGGTTTGTTCATCACTACCTTTTCCGACGACTACAAAACTCTCTATCGCAACGATGGCAACGCGAGCTTCACCGACGTCTCCTTCAAAGCCGGCCTCGGCAGCCCCACGATTCCGTTTCTCGGCTGGGGCACTGGCTTTCTCGACTTCGACAACGATGGTCTCCTCGATCTGTTCATCGCCAATGGGCATGTGTATCCCATCGCCGACCAGCGCGACTGGGGCACCACCTGGGCGCAGCGCCCCCAACTCTTTCGCAATCTCGATGGCGCGAAATTCCAGGAAGTTCCACCCGCCACTGGTAGCGGCCTCGCCGCGGTCGTTTGCGCACGCGGCGCCGCGTTCGGCGACCTCTTCAACGACGGCCACATCGATGTCGTCCTCAACAACCTCGACTTCACCCCGACGCTCATCCGCAACGTCGTCCACAACTCCAACCACTGGGTCACGCTGAAGCTGATAGGACAAACACTCACGTCTACCTCCTCTTCTTCCGCCCATTCTGTAGCGCAGGGCGAGCCTTCGAGCACTGCTTCCTTTTCTTCTTCCTCTATAGTGGCCGCCGACCGTGGCGGGCGCCTTTCGCTTCCGCCCGGTATGCCTTCCCATCATTCCTCCAGCGATGCTATCGGCGCCAAAGTCTTCCTCACCGCTGGCGGCGTCCGCCAGCGCGCCGACGTCTTCAGCGGCGCCAGCTACGCCTCTACCTCGGATCCGCGCCTCCACTTCGGTCTCGGCTCAGCCTCCAAAGTCGACAAACTCGAAATCTTCTGGCCTAGCGGCCTCCGCGAAGAAGTCACCCTCCCCTGTATCGACTGCGTCGTGCAAATCGTCGAAGGTAAAGGCTCCGTAACAGGCATCACTCGCTGAGACGCTCTGGATTCCGCCTTATGTAACACTCCTGTAGCTGTTACTTCAAAGGGGGAACACTCTCACCTATCCCTTCTCTTTTCATTCAATTGCCCGGGAACGTGAAGATGACACACCGGTGTATTGACTCCCCGGCCCAGCCTGCAGAAGACTCCCGCCAATGTTTGAGGATACCCCGAGGGGTGTCCGCTCAGTCGTTTGTACTGGTTTCGGTGGCTTTGCGCCGGGTTTGGCTTTTCGCACTGAGGGTTTGCACCGGGCATGAACTCACTTGAGGGGGCGAGTGATGAAGAGCTTCTCGAAGTTCCACAATCCTATTTCCAGTCTGGCGTCCCGCAGTTGGCCTGCATTCTTGGCGGGAGTTCTCCTTTTGCTGCTTTTTTCTTCAACCAACCTTCACGCCCAAGCGGTCAGCAGAATTAACGGCGAGGTGACGGATCAGGCGGGAGCGTTCATTCCCGATGCGAAGGTTACAGTCACCAACGTCGACACGAGCGTGTCCCAAACGACCACTACTACATCAGCGGGTACCTACCTCATCATTGACCTCATCCCGGGCACCTATGCCGTCAAAATCGAGAAAACCGGATTCAAGACCTTCGTTAGTAAGAACGTCACCGTTGTTGGTGGGGCCACATCCACTGTTAACGCCACGCTCGAGCCAGGCACTGTAACGGAGACAGTGGAGGTCATAGCTCCCGCAGTAACGCTGCAGACGGAGCAACCGGAGATCGGTACGACGCTCAATGAGACGCTCTCGCAGGACCTTCCGCAGTTGATTAGCGGGAATAACCGCCAGATTGACAATTTTATCTTTTTGACTCCCGGTGTCACGGGTGGCGGTTTCAGTCACCGGATTAATGGCGGCGTGGACCAGCAGACGGAAGTTATGTTCAACGGCGTTCCCGAAGCGTTTTCAGAGACCGCGGGCTTTACATTTTGGAATCAGCCGCCTTACGACTCGATCAAAGACGTGGATGTGCTGACGGGCACGTTTTCCGCGCAGTACGGCCTAGGCCAGGGCGTTGAGCAGTATCGGACCAAATCGGGAACCAACCTGCTTCATGGCGACGCTTTTTTCTTTTACAGAGACGACAAGCTTTTTGCCGCGCCTGGCGCCTTTTTGGATGTCAATGCAAACAACAGAGGCGTGGTAGACCAACCCAATACGAACATTCAAACCGACTGGGGCTTCTCCGTGGGCGGACCGGTGTTCTTACCAAAAGTCTACAACGGACGAAACAAAACTTTCTGGTTCGTCAGCTACGACAGGTACAGACAAACCTTCGCTCCCAGCGCAATCACTCTTCCCACGCAGGCGGAACTTTCAGGTGATTTCAGCGGTCTGGTCAACCCCAATAATGGAAAGCCGATACTCATTTTTGTTCCCACCGCTTGGGCCTCCAATCCCGTCCTTATACCGTCAGGCTGCACCGTCCCACTCACCGGAGCGGGCAGCCCGGGAACCCAGTGGCCCGGCAACAAAATTCCAACCAGTTGTTTCAGTCAGGCGTCTGCAGGCTTGCTAAAGCAGTTCCCCCTCCCGGCGCCGACCAACACAACCGCGGTAATCAATAACTATAGCCCGAAGACCGTCACGTTGAATCTGCAAACAGACGTCAGCGTCAATGTGGACCATAACATAACCTCGAAGCAAGCCATTCATGGCCTTTACTGGAGGCAGTATTTCCCGCAGCCCAGCAATGAAGACTGGGTCAACAACACTCTGAGCAATTCATTCATTAATACGGTGTTGGGGCGGGCGGCCGATGTCACCTATTCCAACGCGATTAGTTCGCGCATGGTTCTGACCGGTGGTTTTCTGTATGTTTACCAGGGTAATGACTTTCTCCCAACACACCTACTGTCAACACCCCTCGCCGTCGCTCCACCGTCAGGCCTGTCAGGTCAGCCTAATGCTTTCCCAAGCATAAATTTTGGCGGTGGTACATGGGAGCCAATAAGCTGGGGCCCCGGAAACGGTCTGTCATCTACCATCAACCACAAAACAGGGTATTCTTTTTTGGGCAATTTGCTCTACCAAAAAGGCAGACACACCATGAATATTGGTGTGGATATTCGGAAGACGCACCAGGACGACTTCGAGGCGGGCGGCTCCGGTGGCCAGCCGGGAGCCGCAGGCTTATTTAACTTTACCTCCGACGTTACGGCAGACCCAAATGAGCAACTCGATGTCTGCGGACCACCTAGCCCCACTAATAACTGCGTTAGCGCACCCGGCTCTAATACCGGAAACGGTTTTGCCAGTTTCCTTCTCGGTAACGTCAGTGTAGGGGGCCGAGGTGGCGCGGGCAACACCAATCTGAGGAACACCTACGTGGCGCCTTATTTTCAGGATGATATGCAAATTAAGCCTCGGCTTAAGGTCAACTGGGGCGTACGTTGGGATTTGGCATTTCCCTTCAAGAACGATTTCGGCACCAACCAGCTTACGTTCTTCAATCCGAATGCAGTCAATGCCCCTCAGATCAACCCCAAAACCGGTCAGCCTCTCCTGGGGGCGATGGCGGAGCTAGGGACTTGCACGGGATGCATTGGGTGGAGCCACATGGACATGGATTGGCACCATTTCAGCCCTCGTGTAGGGGCCACCTATCAGTTGAACAGCAAGACAGTGTTGCTGGGTGGGGTGTCTTGGTATTGGCTGGACACGGGTGCCTTCGAATATGGCGTCAACAAGGTCGCGGTAAACTACGGGAATAACCTGAACGGCGTTGTCTCGCTCGGTCAGCCAGCACCCCAGATTCCCAACTTCCAGTGGGATACGAAGGCACTCCCGCCGCTGCCATCGCTTGGGTTCAGTCCCACGTTTTTCAACGGTACGTCGATTCTGGGCTTTGCGCAGGTTCACGAACTGCCCAAGCACGTCAATCAAGCGTATGACGAGCAATTTGTAATCGGTGTTCAGCGGGAGTTGCCCTGGAACATGTTCCTTTCCGTTTCGGGAGTGCATACGCATGACCTTCACTTGCCTGCCGCGCTGGAGTCGGGAGTCCAATCTTTAAACTACAGTTTCGTGCAATCGACTTGCCCACAGGGCCCTACGGTCACTAACCGCAAGGCTTGTGTCCTCGGCCAAGCTTGGATCTCAGCCGCTGCTCAGACCTTTATGGCCGGTCAGAACAAGTTTGGTCAGTTCACGTACCCCACAGGCACGTGCGGGAACCCCGGGGGACCCGTCACGTACTTCGTGCCCTATACCAATTTCTGCCAAGACCAAGGTACCGGAGCCCCTCTTTTCGTGGCAGAACTTCCATTTCCGCAAATGCCTTTTGTCACCAACAACTTCGATACTTCGGGAGCAGATAAGTACAATGCCCTCCAGGTGAGCCTGCAAAAGCGCACCGGCAGCGGGTTAACCTACCTGGTGTCCTATACGCTTTCCAGGTACTTGACAAATACAGACAGCGGTTTCTCGACGTTCAATTTCAGAGGTATTGACCCGGGCAACCCGGGGGCAGAGTGGTCCGTAGGAAATAATGATCAGCCTCACGTGCTCACCATGGCGGGTGTATATGAGCTGCCTCTTGGCCCTGGAAGGAAGTTCCTGAACCGCGGCGGTATGGCCATGAAGAACGTAGTCGGCGGCTGGAAGATTGCCATGATCAACTGGTATGAGAGTGGGGCGCCCCTGCAATTGAACGCTTGCCTCGACCAGTTCAACTGCGACCCCCTAATTGGCAACATCTTTGTATTCAACCGGCCGAACCGTGTCTCCAGCAATTTCGGCGTCAACTGGAACAACTATTACAAGGGACTTCCGGTAATCAACACCTCGGCATTCGCTTTTCCGGGAGATTGGACGCTAGGAAATGCGGCGCCACTCTACAATGCCCTGCGAGCCCCGGCTTACTTGGATGAAGACTTCGCACTTACAAAGAAGTTTTTCTTTGGTGAGCGCTTTAGCGGCGAATTGACCATGCAGTTCTACAATGTGCTCAATCGGATGTTGCTAAGCAATGGTCCGGGAGGCACTGTCAACTGCTTTCATGGCGGCGTAACGGACACGAATTTTGGCCAGGCCCGTAACTCTACACAACCCTGCCAAGGCAATTCACCCAGGACGGGACAGGCTTCGTTCAAGATAAACTTCTAATTGGGTCCCAGAAGCGAAGGGCTCTAGATTTCGGATTCCTCATCTTGACGCTTTCTGCCGCAGCGCGCATATTCCAAAGCCGGGGCCTTCGGGTCCCGGTTTTGCTTTGTGGGAGGTTGCGATGAAACGCCAAGACTGACTTTCTTCTCCATGGGAAGGCTCTCTCAAAACGACTTGGATTACTCCTTGGCCTGCTTCTTGGAGCCACGCTCCTTTGGGCAGGAGACAAACCCTTGGAAGACCAAGCCACACCAACAATGGGACGAGGAAAAAAACGCGAAGGGGCCGATTCAGAATGCCATCTTTTTCTTTCCCAAGACCACTTTTTCGGGCACACCCACAATCTCCGTCGGCGAGAAGGAAGTGCAATTCTCCTGCAAGATTGCGGACTCCACGGTACGAGTGGGTTTCAGGCCGCAGGAAATGGTGGATCATTCCGGCCCCGCTTTGTGACCGCATGACCTACGCCCCCGCGCGGCCGCCGTGGCTGCCTGCCACTTTCTTTTTGAGGGCTGGAGAGCGGCCATCCTATAATCCCGGTAGAGGAATTTCGTGTCTCTTGCGTTTCCAGCGATGAGTCGCGGCAGACTTTCTGCGCAATCTCTTAACTTCTTGACTTCCCGCGCCCTGACGAGCACGGCCATGCGGATTGGCGCTTCTCTTTGCATCCTCTGCATCGTGTACTTCCTCTGTTTCCCGTATAGTACAGCGGCAAGAGCGCGAAGCTCCTCGGGCATAATCCAGCAAAGCCCGTCTCCCGCGACGCCAGTCGGAACGGCTCAGGCGAACTCCGGTCCAGAGGTCGCCAAAAATGCGGCCAAGCCTGGCGAACCTCTCGTGCCAGATCCCGCGCTTGCTCCAGCCCGGTCTTTGCTGCATGAAGGCAAACTGAGCGAAGCGGAATCAGCCATAAGAGACTTTTTGCGCGCACACGCGGACTCCGCGGATGCCCATTTTTTGCTGGGTTTCACCCTATTCCGAGAGATCCAAGCAAAATGGCTCGAAGCAGGGAAAGAGGACGTCGAAGCCTTGCGCTACAACACCGCAGATTCGAGCGGCCCCCCGGTTGCCTATCGCGAGGCGAAGGTTAAAGAATCGCTTGCGGAGTTTACCGCCGGAGCAAAATATCATGTTCCTAGCGCATTTGACCTGAAGGTCGTCGCCCTCGATTACATCCTGCTCAAAGACAACATCGACGCCGACCATTGGCTGACGCGCTCGCTCCAAGCGGACCCCCGCGACCCGCAAGCCTGGTATTACCTGGGGCGGATGAAATATAGTACTGGCCAGTTTCGCGAGGCAATTGAGGCCTTTGAGCAGTGCTTAAAACTCGAGCCCCGGAATGTGGAAGCGGAAAATAACGTGGGATTGTCCTATGAGGCTCTCCAGCGGCCCGATGAAGCCATCCAGGCCTTCGAGAACGCCATTGCCTGGCAAACGGAAAGCTCGGCCAAAGATCCCGAGCCGTTCATTGAGCTCGCGCACCTTTACCTGAACGAGAATCAGCCGGAAAAAGCCGTGCCCTACCTCTCGCAGTCCATTGCTATTTCTCCGAACGTATCTAAAGCGCACGAAGAGCTCGGAAAAGCTTACTCTCTGCTGCATCGGCTACCCGAGGCGCAGGCGGAATTGGAAAAAGCGGTTGAGCTTTCGCCGCAAGCTCCCAATCTTCATTGCATGCTTGCTGCTGTTTATCGCCAGCGGGGACTCGCGGAAAACCCAGCCGCGCCCGTGTCGGTGCATATGAGAATTCTCGATTCGAAGACAGGCAACACCAAAGAGGATTTCGCGCCTATCGACGCAGCGTCCTACAAGCAAGCGGGAAGTTCCGTGCTTCGTATTGGACGGAAGATCCCGATCGACCAACTCCCGAAAGGGAGTTACCGCCTCGAAATGCAGGCGACGGGTTCAATGGGAAGAAGCACGGCCTGGCGACTGGCAAATTTCACGGTGGAATGAATCCTTCAGCAGCATGTTGCGCTAGAACGTCTTAGGCTGCAGCGCGCAGCCCCACGGCTGGATACCAGATTCCACAAAGCAAAGCCGAGACGAAGGGACTACGACGTAGAGTGGGTGCCGGAGAGGGCGGCGCAGCGATCGTATTCTGATTTGGCTTTTTCCTCGAGTCCCCGCTGGCGATAAACAGCAGCAAGCATGCAATGAAGATTGGGAGCTTGCGGCGAAAGCTCAACCGCTTTTTCCAATTCCGCCTGCGCCTCGGGTAGCCGATGCAGCTGAGAGTAAGCTTTTCCGAGCTCTTCGTGCGCTTTAGATACGTTCGGAGAAATAGCAATGGACTGCGAGAGGTAGGGCACGGCTTTTTCCGGCTGATTCTCGTTCAGGTAAAGGTGCGCGAGCTCAATGAACGGCTCGGGATCTTTGGC
>QHYK01000112.1 GCA_003224085.1 Acidobacteriota bacterium
TCAGCGGACGCGCATCGCGGCCGAAAAAACCGCTGCCAAAGAAGCGCACGCGTGACCGCAGCGCCGTAATGTTTGGAGTGGTTAGCACGAAAACGCCACCGGGTTTGAGAATTCGGCTGACCTCACGCAAAAACGAATAATGATTCTCAAGGTGCTCAATCCCTTCGGTGGAGATCACCGCATCGAAACTCTGTTCGGGCCAGGGAAGCCCGGCGTCCAAATTTACTTTCCGAAACGCGGCTCCGAGATGCAGCGCCGCTTCGGCATCAATGTCCGCACCAATCGCCTCAAAGCCGCGCTCCCTGAGAGCAAGCGTGAGAGAGGCTGAGCCCCCGCACGGCGCGTCCAGAATACGCGCCCTCGAAGGCAGCCCAAGCGTGAGGAGGTAATTCAAAACAGCTTGCTGAATCACAGTAAGGTTCGACAAGTTCAACTTTTACACCGCTTTTCGAAGACGTCCTCGTAGACCTGGATGGTGCCGTCGACCATGCGGGCGGCCGAAAAGCGTTCCTGCACTTCGCGGCGGCCGGCTTCGCCGAGTTTCTTTCGAAGGCTCGCGTCCGTCATCACTCGCAACATGGCAGATGCGAACTCCTTTCCGTCCGGCTGAACGACTAGCGCTGTTCGCTCGTGCTCTACGACTTCCGCCAACGCTCCGCGATTTGTCGAGACTGAAGGCAGCCCCGCCGCCATTGCCGATTGCAGCGCCGTGCCGAGGCCTTCGAATTCGGAAGGAAAAACGAAAGCGTCGAGCGCGTCGTACACTCCAGAGACATCATTCACGAATCCGGGAAAGAGCACGGCTTCCGATTGGCCAAGTTTATTCGTAAGCGCCGCCAATTCGCCGCTACATTCGCCGTCGCCTGCGAGCAAGAGCCGCGCCTCGTGGTGAGATTTTCTGACTGCCGCAAGCGCTTCGATCAAATGCCGCTGCCCTTTTTCGGGCACAAAGACGCTGACACAGCCGAATAAGAACTCCCCATCCTTGACGCCCCAATGGCTTCGTGCGCTACTTTTTCGTTCTGGTGAAGGCAGAGGCGGAATTTCCACTCCTTCATTCACGACGGAAATCCGCTCCGGCGCGATACCGCAATCGATCAGGCTTTGCGCGACATTCCTGCTGTTGGCTATAAACCGTTCAACTGATGCGTATCGAGCGCGCGAAACCCAGCCCCTTCTCAGCGGAAAGCCAATTCTGCGCGAGAGTAGCAGCGGTAGCTTTTTGTGCGCACCGGCCAGCCATGCTGCTGTCAGCGCGTGAGGCTCGTTGAGATGCACGAGGTCAAAGCGATTTCCTGCGAGCAAGCCGCCGATCGCCGCGGCCGCCCAAGCGAGCAAGCCCAACCGCGGTACATCGTGCACCGTAATTCGAGCTTGCATGCTGCGCACTTCTAACGGCGAATCGCGCGCCGCTACGAGCTCGACTTGCAGCCCGCGCTCGCGCAAGCCACGCAGCGTCAACAGAGCCTGGCTCTGGCCGCCGCGCCACTCGCGTTCCAGGTCCACGTAGAGCACTCTCATAAGGTTTTCATTGCGGGACTACACTGCTCCGCATCGATGAGTTTCCCCAGTTTCTTGAATTTCAGCCACACGCCGCGAGCCGCCATCCGTGAAATCAACCAGCCGCGATTACCATCAAGAAAGCCGCCTCGCAAAACAAAACTGTTAAACCATGTCCAAGGAGTTGCCACCCACATCGCGGCGCGCCAGCCCCGTTTACCCGCATCGAACATTTGCCGGGCCGCAAGCGTCGTATAGCGTTCCACTTTGTCCTGGTGTTCCGCGAACGAGTTCATCGTGTAATGAAGCAGATCGCCGCGCAACCGCCCGGGCCGACCTTCGAACTTCAAAACTTCGTGGATAATTCCCGCGAATCGCGCCGAATCGCGCCGGTACAGCCGCCGCTGATAGTCGGGATACCATCCGCAATGCTTGATCCACGCGCCCAGATACCAAGCCCGGCGCGCCATTTCGTAAACGGAAAATTCCGGTTCTTGCTGTTTCCATTTCAGTAGCGACGCCCGAAGCTCGGGGCCCAGCTCTTCATCTGCCGCCAGGACAAAGACCCATTGGTTTGTCGCGCAAGAGGCCGCGAAATTCCATTGTTCTTCGTAGCTCGTCCAAGCGCGCTCAAAAACCTCCGCGCCATGTTCTCGCGCAATCTCTCGCGTGCGATCCTTGCTTCCGCAATCCACCACCACAATTTCATCCACCACGCCCCGAACCGATGCAAGGGCGCGCGGCAAATTCCGTTCTTCATTCAAGGTGATGGTGCAGACGGAGAAAGGGGGCATCAGGCTCCCGCAAACAGCGGATTCAGCGGTAGTATCTCACAACGGCGAGAAACGAAATCACCTAAGCCAGAGTTCAGGTGGTCAACAACAAGCCACTACCTCATGTAGAAACGCGTTTGGTATCCCTGAGAAAACGGAGGACGCGCGCGGGATTTCCTGCCACAATCACGTTGGCAGGAACATCCCTGGTCACCACGCTCCCGGCGCCCACGATGGAGTTCTCGCCGATGGCCACGTTGCTCAGGATGGTTGCTCCCGAACCAATCGAAGCGCCCTTTTTCACCACGGTCTTTTCCACTTTCCAGTCCGCCTCGGTCTTGAGTTCACCCGTTGTCGTGGTGGCGCGCGGATAAAGATCGTTGATGAACATCACGCCATGGCCGATAAAAACGTTGTCCTCGATTTCCACTCCCTCGCAAATAAAAGTGTGGCTGGAAATCTTGCAGCACCGTCCGATTCGCGCGTTTTTCTGAATTTCCACGAACGCGCCGATTTTGGTTTCATCCCCGATTTCACAGCCGTATAGATTGATGAATTTCGAGAGCTTTACGCCCTTGCCTAGCCTGACGTCTGGCGCGATGCATTGAAATGCGCTCAAAATGCCACCGCTTCTCCGCGGTTGCGAATGGATTTGTCCGCGGCTTCGAGAATCCTCACAATCCGCAATCCATTGAGGCCATCGTTAAAAGGAGTCCTGTTCTCCAGGATACATTGCAAAAAGTAGGCGGTTTCTTCGGTCAGCGCCTCGACCTGCTCGACCTGCGGCGACCACATGTCGCCCGACCGGTAACTCACCAAAAGTTTATGAAGTCCTTGTCCGTCGGAAAGGCTCACGCCTTTATCGTACACTTTGACTTTTTCGTTGGGCTCCAGGTCATTCCACACCAGCATCTTTTTTTCGCCGCCAATCAAGGTGGTCCGCACCTTTACGGGGGAAAGCCAATTCACGTTAATGTGCGCAATGACCCGGTCCGGGAAGTAGATCGATAGGAACGCAATGTCCGGCACTTCATTCAAATGCTTTTCGGCGGCGGCAACAACGCCTTCCGGTTTCTCGCGGATGATGTAATCCATGATGGAGAGGTCGTGCGGCGCCAGGTCCCAGATCACGCTGACGTCATGCTGAAAAAGTCCCAGGTTCACGCGCAGCGCATCGTAATAAAAGAGCCTTCCCAGGGCGCCTTCGTCAACCAACTGGCGAATTTTCCTGACCGCTCCGGTGAATAGAAAAGTGTGATCCACCATGATCTTCAGATTCCTGCGGTCGGCCAGCTCAATCAACTCTTCCGCCTGCGCGGAGTTGCAGGTAAACGGCTTTTCGACAAAAACGTGTTTGCCGTTTTCAAGCGCTCTTTTGGCCAGTGAATGATGCGAAGCCACCGGAGTAATCACGCACACTACGTCTATCTTCGTTGAAGTAAGAATCTCGTTCTCGTCGGTGGTGAACGGAATCGCAGGATAAGCCTTTCGAAGGCGATCGCCCGCTTGCCGGCTCTTGTCGCAGACCAGAACAACCTCAGATTGTTCCTGGGCGTGAAAATTCCTGACGAGGTTCGGCCCCCAATAACCGTATCCGAGGACGCCGACGCGAATCATGATTTCCCTGCGGGTTGTGGAACCATTTTTCCCGGCGGCATTTGCGAAGACAACATTTTATCCGCGCTTCCCCCAGCGGCCAATTCCCTTGTCCAATCCAAGTCGCAGTGCAATGTGTATCTATTTTGCCTGGAAGCTGACGCGAATCAAACTGTTGCCGACGCGGAATTCAGCCCCGTCAGTGAGCATGGCGGCGCGCACGCGCTCCTCTTCATAAAATGTCCCGTTGGTGGAATCCATGTCTTTCAGATTGATGTACGTGTCGCGTACTTCCAGCAAGCAGTGATGCCGGGAGATTTCCGGGTCGTTCAAAGCAACGTCCGCCCCTTTGCGCCCTAGCACCACGCGCGGCTTGCCGAGGGTGTGACTCTGTCCTTTCGAGGGACCGGAGAGAATGCTGAGGACAACCTTCTTGTTGGCGGGGAGCTTCAGCCCGGGATCGGGCGGAGGGAGGTTCAAATTTGAGCTGGTGGCGGTGGCGCGGGCGAAAGAGGGAAGCGGCGTCATCGCTACGGTGGCGTCGGTGCGCCGCTTAATCTCGACGATTGTTGTTTTCCCGCATTTCGAGCACTTGAACTGCACTTTCGTGTGCCCGCCAAATTCCATGTCTTTGAGTAGATGTTCGGCACCGCAATGAATACAAGCTGTCTTCATAGCTCCAAACTAGCACCGTTCGAAGAATCGGAGCGACTACCTCACGGCTTTCTGTCGGAAAAGTAATCCGAGCCATGGTCGATGACCGCATGGGCCGTGCACTGCGGTCTTGTGTTACGATGACATGTTCCAGGCCATTCGGGAGAGCGTCTCTTGGCAGAGCACATTTCGCGCAAAGAGCTAAAACAGGACAAAATCAAGGAAACCATCGAGCATGGCGCCGAGGCGGTCATTTCGCACGGTCAGTTCGCAAGCATCGTCGTCGCCATAGCGCTGGTCCTCGCCATCGGCTACGGGGGGTGGCACTTCTACATTGATCGCCAGACCGCTCAAGCCGCCATCGGACTCGGCGAGGCGACGAAGGCTTATCAGGGCCGCATCGGCACTTCGCCCAATCCCGCGGATTCGAGCGTTCCTACGTACCCCGATGAAAAGGCGCGGGCCCAAGATGCCTGGAGCAAGTTTTTGAAGGTCGCCAATTCTTATCCGTCGACGAATCCCGGCAAGCTTGCGCGCTACTATGCTGCACTTTGCTTGGAAGACTTGGACCGCCAGAACCAGGCTCTGGAAGAGTTGAAGAAGATCAGCAGCAGCAGCGACAAGGAACTTGCCTCCATGGCTCAATACCAAATGGCCATCATTGACGTGCGCACCGGCAAGAACGACGACGGGATAAAACTGCTTCGGGCTCTTGCGGATAAGCCGAGCGCGCTGGTTCCGCGTCCCCTCGTGCTTCTGGAGCTTGCCGGCGCTCTCCGCGCCTCCAATCCAAAGGAAGCAACGAGCATCTATCAACAAATTAAGAAAGAATTCCCGGACACGAATATTTCCGAGCAGGCCGACCGCGGCTTGGATTCGATTTCGCCGAAATCCTGATCCTCGCGGCGGATGGATCCCGCGTTCGCGGAACGAGATGGAGCGAACCATCGCAGCTCTTCCCCCCTCGGCCCCTTGGGCCATGCGCGCGGAAGAAACTCGCGGCCGCCGTTTTCCGGAACCTGCTCATCCTTACCGCAGTGAATATGCCCGCGACCGCGACCGCATCATTCATTCCCGGGCTTTTCGCCGGCTCGAGGCGAAAACGCAGGTCTTCACAACTCGCTATTCCGATCATTTTCGTAACCGTCTGACGCATACCCTGGAAGTGGCGCAGATTGCCCGCACCGTGGCGGGCGCGCTGGGACTAAACACGGAACTGGCCGAAGCGCTCGCTCTGGTTCACGACATTGGCCATCCGCCGTTCGGACATGCGGGGGAACGCAGGCTCGACGAATTGATGCGCGCCCATGGCGGCTACTTCAATCACAATTTGCATGCCCTGCGCATCGTCGAGCATTTTGAGCAGCGCTACCTGGATTTTCCCGGCCTCAATCTTACGTTTGAAGTGCGCGAAGGCATCATCAAGCATTCGCGGGATTACTCCGCGGCGGAGTTTCCGGAGCTCCGCGAATATCTGCTCGATTTGCGTCCGCCGCTCGAAGCGCAGCTGATTGATTGGGTGGACGAAATTGCGTACAACACGGCGGACATTGACGACGCGCTGGAAGCGTCGCTGCTCGATCTGCGCCTTTTGTGCCGGGAAGTTTCATTTTTCGGGGAAGCCTACGCGCCGGTGGATTCAGCGCATCCGAAAGCGCGTGAAAAATTGAAATTTAACGAGGCGCTCCGGCACGTTTTGGATTTGCTGGCCACCGATCTCATCGTGGCCACGCAGCAGCGCGCGCTGGCATCTGGTGTTTCTTCGACCGAGGAGCTTCGCCGCGTCCCGAGACGGCTTGCCGGATTCAGCCAAAGTGCTGCGGAGCAAAATGCGGCGCTAAAGCGATTCCTGTTCGCTCACATTTACAATCACCCGGCGATCACCGAAGACCGCGACCGCTCCGTGAAATGCCTCGAAGAACTTTTTGCGTACTACCTCGCAAAGCCGGGCTCGATGCCCGCTTCTTATGAAGAATTCGCGCAGACAGAAGCGCGCCACGTCATCGTTTGCGATTACATCGCGGGAATGACCGATCAATTCTTGCTGCGCCAGCATCGCGAGCATTTCGGAGCATGAGGGGCTGCGGCGGGCACCCGGCCGTTTGACCAGGGTGAATTGACCGGGCCCCGGCGTTGCAAGTAGGATGGGCCGAAATTACCTGATTCCAGAAAATGTGCTGAAGCAAGGAGCGCTCGTGTACTGTTCCAAGTGCGGTGCCCTGATGGCGGACGGAACGGTATTCTGTTCGGCTTGCGGACAAGCATTCTCAACTGCCGTTTCGCCCGCGCGTCCAGTGAATGCGCAAGTAGTTGCCGCCGCTCCGCGCGTGGAATATGGCGGGTTCTGGCTGCGCTTTCTGGCCTACCTAATCGATGGCGCGGTAATCACGCTTGGCATTTTCGTTGTCGGGATTCCATTGGTTTTTCTAACGGGCCTCGGAACTTTCTTGAGCGAGATTCACCCGGATGAAGATTTCAACGACGCCGGATTTTGGTTGATCATGGGCGTGATCTTTTTGTTCGTTGCGGTCAGCTTGGCGGTCACCTGGCTCTATCACGCGTTGATGGAAAGCTCCGAGTGGCAAGCGACCGTCGGAAAGAGGATTCTGGAGCTCGTGGTGACGGACATGGCAGGCCGTCGCGTGAGCTTTTGGCGCGCCACAGGGAGACACTTTGCCAAGATTGTCTCGAACATGATTTACCCCTTCGGCCATATCTTGGCCGGCTTCACGGCACAAAAGCAGGCGCTGCACGACATGATCGCGGGCTGCTTGATCCTGCGCCGAACTCCCTAACCCAATAGACTTTAGAAATCCAGCTTCGCCGAAGCCCGATTTTGTTCTCTCGACAAGCTATCTAAGAGACCGTCATTTCGACCGCAGGGACGGACCCTTTAGGCCGTCCCGAAGGGAGAAAACCCTCTTCAACTCCGGAATCCAGATTTAGATTTCCCCGAAGCTCCGGCCTTTCACTCCTCAGAAGCGCAGGAACGGCCCAAACGCCAGGCGCACGTTGTGGTGAGGGTTGCCCGTGTAATAGATCTCGTCGCCTGCCTCAAGCCGCAGTCCAACCGGACCAAGGTGACCCTCGACTCCCAACGCCGCATAAAACACGCCGCTGACATTGTTGGCGCGAAGATTTTGCACGGAAGTCGCAAACTGGCCGAAGCTGGCCGGTTTCGGATTCAATTGGAAATTGAGGAAGCCGCCCTTGAGTGCGAGGAATGGCCGGATCGACCCATGGCCACTGATGAATTTCGGGCCAACAAGTCCGTGCAGGACTTTCAGGTTGCTGTTCGCCACGGTTACGCCCCCGCAAGACGGACTTAGGCAATGCTCAACGAATCCCTGATCGAAGTCGTAGTTGATTTCTCCCTCGATCATCACATGGGGAAACAACTTGTAGCCTACACGCCCGCCAAGTCCCGCCATATTCGTGGCTGTCTGCTCGATACGGAAATAATCGCCGTAGGCGCCCACTTGATATTGATCCTGCGCCTTAGCCAGCGGCACGAGCCAACCTGCCCCTGCCAAGAATACCAAGAACAAGAGTAGAGCAATGCGTTTCATACATGATCTCCTTGGGCACAGTCGTTGGGATGCAAGAGAAAGCAGGATTGGCCGCGGCTAGGGGAGGCTTCTGCTTCAAGCTTAGATGAGCCTTCGCCAAACGGAGTTGCCCGCACGTGACCTGAGCCGGGGATTTTTGCAAATGATAACCAAGCCGTTCGTGCCGCCCCACCATGAGAAGGCGGTACCAATAGGCAACCCTTGTGTTTTTAGATGAGGCTTTGCTCCAACGTAGTAGAATCGTTGATTATGCCGTCCCTTTTGTGGGTTTCTATGCTTTTGCATTCCGCCGGCGGATGGCTGGCCTTTAACCTTCCCTGACCATCGGCCCGCAAACAAATCTTGGGCGGCCCTCGATAAGAGCGAAGGCGTTGTCAAGTGACACTTCTTCGCCGCAATGCTTTTGAGCACCGTGTTGCCGTCGGAGTGGTGGGGGACCGAAGCTCTGAAACTCTCACGGTGAATCTGGCTAGGGGGACAGACGCGACGTTTTCCAGGGATATCGGGAGTTCGCTGGGAGGTGCGGAAGTTCACTATTCCTCACTCAAGTTTCGCCCCGCTATCCCTGTCCGGTCAGGCCCGATCGAGCAACAAGAACAACGCGAGATAGCGCTTCAATTTTTGCGTGATAAGAAAATTCTCTTTGACGTGCTCGTGGCCATTTGCTCCGAGCTTGGCGGCGATCTCCGGATGCGACAGCAAAAAGCGAATTTGATAGGCGATGCCTTCCACGGAATGCGCCAGCAGGCCAGTGTGCTTATGAATGATTTGCGTGGGAATTCCTCCAACCGCCGAAGCCACGACCGGCTTCTTTTTCCAAAGCGCTTCCGAAACCGTCAAGCCAAAGCCTTCGCGCAAACTTTTCTGCACCACAATCGTGGAAGCGCGCTGGAGCGCGTTCACTTCCAGAGGCGCCCAGGCCGGCAGTTCGAGGATTTTAATGTCGGGATCCTGATCGGCCGCGCGCCGAACTTCCTTCAGAACGAGAACGCCCTCGGGATCGTCCGAGGCGCTGCCGCCCGCGAGGACGAGCTGGCAATCAAAGTACCGCTTCGCGATGCGATACGCGCGAATCACTCCCACGGGGTCCTTCAACCGATCGAAGCGCGAAATCTGCGTCAAGATCGGACGCTGAGGATCAATCTGATAGCGAAGGAGCACTTGGGCGATGAATTCCGAATCCAGCGGACAATTTTTCTCGGAAAGCGGGTCGATGGCCGGATAGAAAAGATATTGCGGAATGGGGAGCTGGCGGGAAAATTCGGGAGAAGAGAACATGGCTCCGTCGTAGCGCGAGACAAATTGTTCCAGAAACTCCCAGACGGCGCGGTTCGGGCGCGACAAGTCAATGTGACACCGCCACACCCAGTGATTCGGGCCGGGCTTTCGCGCATCAACCAGCGCCGCGGGCTGCAGGTCGTGAACGACCACGAATTCGGCGTCGAGCGGAAGGGTCGCGCGGTTCTGTTCGTTGTAACGGAGGAAGATCTCAAAATCTTTGGGCTTCGCAAGATAAGGCTCCCCATGGAGCGCATTGTGGAACGATTTCGTTACGTCGAAGAATTCCTCGTCGCCTTTCATCACGTCCCAGCGGATGCCGAGTTCGAGCTCTTCCGCGAGCGGCACCAGGTGGTTGAGAATTTCCGCAACGCCGCCTCCAACCGCGGTAGAGTTAATCATCTCGACGCTGCGGCCCCGCAGCGGCTTCGCTAGCGCGCGCAATTCTTCGATCTCGCCTGCGCCGACCACCTCCGAATAATTTTCCAGCGGGATGCGGTTCGCCGCCAAAGTTTTCGTCATGCTTTTCTCCTTGTGCGGTCAATCAGACGGAGCAACTTGGCGCGCGCGCTGTCCAGCGTGTTCGTATAGACGTCAATGTGATTGATGCTGTCGGCGAGAGTTCGCAAGCCCAGGCTGCCGGAGAGCCAAACGGAAAAGTCATTGGTCTGGAGCTGGAGCCGCAATCGCGAAGAGATGAAGTGATAATAGAAACCGGCATGGCTCAGGTGCTCGAGAGCTTCGCGGAACTCATCGAGATTGCGCGCGCTGCGGCCAAGGGGCATGGTCACTTCGACGCTTTCGCAGAAATGGAAGCGTTCGAGACCCGATTGCGTTGCAAGCTGCGGCTGGGCGGCGCAGAAATCCCGGACCACGCGGCAAAGATCGCTGCGAAGCGCAGCAATCGATGTGTAATCGCGAATGTCGAGCGCCGCGAGGTGCTCCGCGAGGTCGTTCCGGTTGGTGGAGGACAGCGTCCATTGCGCGAAATCGTTGGAAAAACCCTCGGTGAGAAAGTGATGGACGCCAAGGGTCTGAAACGTGTGATGAAAAATGGAGGCGTCGCTGCAATGTTCGAGCCCGGTCAGCAATTCCGCGATGTTTCCGGCCGATTGATTTCCTATGCGCGTGAGGTAGGAGGCGGTTACGAATTCAAACGGTGCTTCGGCGGCGTTCAAAGCAGAAACCCTCTCCACCCTTAGATGCCGATGCCATCGCGCGGGTGCCGATGCGGCACACCGCTCCTTAAAAATTGTTGGCTGTCTTTGTTACGCTTCGGCGCGTTCGGCCAGCTCGATGCGAATCTCGGTCAGGTCGGAAAGGAGATGGGCGGCCCAGCGATAAACATTGTGCTGCCGCACCACATGGCGCATCCGCTGCATGCGCTCGGCCTGCTCGTCTTCGGGCATTTCCAGCGCGCGGTGAATGGCTCGCGCGACCTGCGCAATATCGTAGGGATTCACGAGCAGCGCGTCAGACAGTTCCTGGGACGCGCCTGCAAACGTGCTCAGGATCAGCACCCCGCGCTCGTCTTCCCGGGAAGCCACGAACTCCTTGGCCACCAGATTCATCCCGTCGTGCAGGGAAGTGACCATGCAAAGGGAAGCAGCTTTATAAAAGCGCGAAATTTCTTCATGCGAATGATGCTTTTTGCGAAACACGATGGGCTTCCACCGCGACGTTTGGAGGCGCGCGTTGATGCGGTCCGCTTCAGAGCTGACTTCGTCGAGGAAATTCCTGTAACGCTCGATATCGGTACGGCTGGGCGCGCCAATCTGCACAAACGTAAATCGCTGCTGGTAGGCCGGGTTCAATTCAAGAAATCTTTCCAGTGCGCGGAAGCGCTCCAGGATTCCTTTCGTGTAGTCAATGCGATCCACGCCCACGCCCATGTGCGTGGCCTCGATTCCCGTGTCGTCGAGCAAGGCCGCGCGCAGCCCGTTGATATTTACCAAATCGTGGTCGGGCAGCGAATTCTCCGAAAACGCCACACTAATCGGGTAGGGTCGCACGCGCGTGACGTGACCTTGGCGGCTTACGGCGAAGCGATCCCATTCCGTGAGCGCTTCCAGGGCGCGGTCCACGGTTTCCAGAAAATTGTTGCAATGCGTTTGGATATGGAAACCAATCAGGTCCGCGCCCAGCAATCCTTCGATGAGCTCGCGCTGCCAGGGGCAAATCCCGAAGACTTCTGCGTTGGGCCAGGGGATGTGCCAAAAAATCGCCACACGCGCGTCTGGGCGGACGTCTTTGACCATGCGCGGAACCAATGCAAGGTGATAATCCTGAACAAGCACAATCGGCGAATCCACCTCCGCCATCTCCTGCCGAACGACGTCGGCAAAGCGCTGGTTAATCCGTTGGTATTGCAGCCAATCTTCCGGGCGGAAAATCGGCCGTGTATGGGCGGTGTGACAAAGCGGCCAGAGACCTTCATTCGAAAATCCATCATAGTAGCCTTTGGTTTCTTCGCCGGTGAGCCAGACGCGGCGCAACGTGTAACTCGGATGATCGGGAGGAACGCGGAGCCGATCGTGGGCATCCGCCACTTCGCGGTCGGCGCTGCCAGAGCCGTTCGCGACCCACGTGCCATTGCACGCCAGCAAAACGGGTTCGATAGCCGTGACCACGCCGCTGGCAGGCACGATCATTTTGATGGTTTTTTCTCTTCCGTCGTAGACGTGCATGTAGGGTTCGCGGTTCGAAACGACGAAGAGAGGTTGGTCCTGAAGCCGGTCTCGCAGGCTGACGCGCAACCGTTCCGCAGTCCATAGAGACGCATTGGAGTCGCGAAGGCGGGCTTCTACTTCCGCAGCCGCCCTTGCGGAATGCAAATCTCTGGCCAGGTGCGTAACTTCATGATGCAATTGCTCCAAGATTTCGCCTTGCACAAAAGCAGGAGGCGGATTGGGCTGCCCTGTGCGCAGAGTGCGCAGCCATTTTGCGGTACGAGTCAGCGGCCCGGTAAACGTCCAGCGCACCATCACTAGCGCGAGGCCGCTAATCAGGAGTGTTTGTATCAGCGCAGTCAGAAGCGCATCGCGGAGAGTGCGGGTGAGCTGCATTTCAATGTAACTGATGTCATGGATCAGGACGAGGGCGCCGGCGACTTCGTCGTTGCGATGCAGCGGTAAGGCGTATACATGCACAGGAACGGCGTCGCTTGTCTGTGTCGAAGAGGTCTCCTCGGGCGGAAGAAATTCGCTGACACCTTTGTTCTCGTGGGTGGCTTTTATTATCGCGGTTGGATGGAGCGGCAAGGCCGGCCCCAGTCCCGGCGTAATTGCCAGTGCGTGACCCGCCGCATCGTAAATGGCGATTCCTTTGATGCGCTCGCGCTGCCCGTAACGCTCCACCAGGCGCTGCAGGTTTTTTTCCTGGCCCCGCTCGAGCAGCCGTTCGACGCTTTCCTGAAGGCTGTCGGCGAGGATCTCTGCGCGGCGGTCGAGGTCATTGCGCAGAATTCGCCGCTCGTTCCTCACCTGATAACCAGCAAAGAGCAAAGACACACTAGCGACGCTCACGATCAGGGGCAGGACGATTTTCAAAGTCGTGCGCATCGGAGCCCTCAATCCAACTGAAAAATGGACCGCGGACTGGGCGCGTGCGGCAGTTTAGAACTAAGGACTTCACTTACTGATTTCCAGTGCGGGAACGAATCGGTTCTACCTTACAGGTCACCGCGCCTTCAGGCCCGAGGCAGGTGCGACGACAACGTGAACGGCGACATTCTTGCCATCTGCAGTACGGTACTCGACGGTGGCCTGAGAACCGATTTGGAGCTTCCCTTCCACCCTGGTATCGTCATCGACCAGGAATTCGATCGTCTTGCGTTCTTGACCCTTCATAACCTCCAGCGAGAAGGTAGCGTCACCGATCGACGCGATTTTCCCCGATTCCGAGGGGTTGTCGGGGCTCGGGGCTAATCGAGGCGGCACAAGCCGATCCGGAATCGGCGTGGCCCACGCGGCCACAGTGAAGCATACAATAAAGATAGAGGCCAAGCTAAGTGCAGTGCGGAAACGCATAAATTTCTCTCCTATTATTCTATTCAGTTTTGACCGGGGCGGACAAGAGGGCACGAGAAGAACCAATCGAGGCGTAACGCTCGGGCAGGCGATAAGGTCTTAAGAATCAGCTCAGTACACGGCAGTGCGGATAGTTGCTTCTTAATGGTGCGTAAGTACTAAAACTATGAAAATTTTGCTCTTGGCCTAGATGTTCTCCGCGTTCGGTTTTGGGGTTTTGCGCGCATAGTTTCAGGAAACCAGCCTGAAGAGTGCAGTCGAAGAAATCCCGCTACAGAAAAAACAATGGCCTCCCCTTGGAACGTAATTTTTAGACAACGAATCGATATCTTCGTATTTACTTGCCATTTAGTAAAGCATGGATGCTATTTCTAGCGTCGAGACATTTAGGTCAATATCGTACAGTTGTTGTGGGTGTTGAGACTACACACCTAGCAGAAAAAGTCCTATGGCTATTGCCTTGCTGTCCCATCATCATAGGATCTCCACACAAGTTTGCGTTTGATGTAGCGTACGGGGGGGAAATGAGGAACCTGAGGGGGTTTGTTCTTGGTGTTCTCTTTTTGTTGCTTGTTTCGTTGCCGCTGAAAGCGCAGCAGTTTTCCGCTCTCAGCGGCGTCGTTTCGGATAAATCCGGAGGCGTCATCTCCGGCGTCACCGTGGAACTCACGAACACCCAATTGGGCCTGCACGAGACCACGACCACGCACGATTTGGGGTTTTATCAATTTCTCCGTCAGACGCCGGCACAAGGTTACTCGCTGACATTCACGAAAGAGGGTTTTGCGAAGCTCGTCGTAAATAGCATTTCCCTTGGTGTAAGTACGACGGAAACTCGCAACGTCAGCCTCGAGGTGGGATCGGTGACGCAATCCATCAGTGTGGAAGCTTCCGGCGAAGCCACGCTGAATGCGACGGACGCCACCATCGGAAACGTGATCGATGCCAGAGCGGTGAGCGAGTTGCCGATCCAATTCCGCCTAGACGCCGCGAACTTGATGAAACTCCAAGCCGGTGTAAATGATGCCGGCTCGATTACCGGGGCCCGTAGCGACCAAGGGAACATCACGCTGGACGGCTTAGACATAAACGATCAGACCACTGGCCGAGCGTTTACTTCTACGATCCCCGTTTCCATCGACGCGCTGCAGGAAGTGCGAACGGTCACGGCCGGCGAGACGGCCGATTATGGGCGCAGCAGCGGCGGCGGCATCAATTTAGTCACCAAGAGCGGGTCGAACAGCTGGCATGGCAACCTGCGGGAAAACAACAGAAACACGCTTTTTGCGGCCAACGAGTGGTTCAACAATCGCAGCCACGTGGCGCGTGCGCCGCTCATCCGCAACCAGTTTGGCGGTAATGTCAGCGGCCCTGTTTTGAAGGATAAGGTGTTTTTCTTTTTCGACTATGAAGGGCTTCGCCGCTCCTCCAGCAGCCAAAACGTGAGAGCGGTTCCCACGCCACAGTTCCGGGCCGGGGAGTTAGGCTATATTAATAGCAATACGGGCTGCGACGGCACGGCGCGTTTCACGAATCAGCCGAGTTGCATCACATACCTCACACCCAATCAAGTTGCGAGTATTGACCCGCAAAATGTTGGGGACAACACCGCCCTCCTCAACTTCGTCAATGGCCGCTATCCCAGCACGATTAACGATCCAGGCGCTGCCGGAGACGGAATCAACACAGACGGCTTTCTTTTTATCGCTCCCGTGCACGAGTCGGAAAATGTTTACACTGGGCGAATTGATTATAACCTGAGCTCCAGGCACAAATTGTTCCTCCGGGCGAGCGTGGGGCGCCATGGAGTGGATGATGATTTCAACGTCGCCATTGAGCAGTTTCCGGGAGATCCTGTACCCGACCTTCGAGACACTTTCAATGGGTATGCGTCGTCCATTGGATGGACCTGGACAGCGACCCCGAACGTCATCAGCCAGTTCTCGGCGGGGCTTGTTCGCGCCATTCTGGATTTCCCGACACGCCCAGCACCCACGTTTCCGAATTCGTTCTTTTTCACTCCCAATATTACGGGTCCTTATCTAGGCTCATCCTCTCAGTCGCGGAACGTGCCCGTTCCGGAGTTTCGCGAGGGTTTGACCTGGATCAAAGGCAAGCACGCCATGGATTTTGGCGGCGATTTGAAGCTGATCCGCCAAATCAGTTCCCTGAAAAACGACTTCAACTTCATTGGCATTGGCCTTGGCGGCCAGATTCAGTCCCTTGATACAGCCCCGCAGAATCAACTGCGGCCGTCAGACATCAATTCCGATCCCTCGGCCGTCGGGAATTGGGACAATTTCTTCCCGTTCATGCTGGGGCGCTACTCTCAAGTGTTCAGCAATTTCAATTACGACAAAGCGGGAAATCCCTTCGCCAATGGAACGGGAAAGAAGCGCGACTACAACTACAATGAGTTCGAATTTTATGGTCAGGACTCCTGGAAGCTGCGTTCTGACCTAACCTTGACCTATGGATTGCGCTACCTCTTCCATACCGTCCCTTACGAGGTCAATGGCTTTCAATCCGTTCCGTCGGTCAACGAGAACACCTACCTAGCGGCAAGAATCAATGCGGCCGCCCAGGGCCTCAGCGGGATCAGTACGGTTCCCATCATGAGCTACAGCTTGGGCGGGTCGGCGAACAGCGCCCCGGGCTATTACAAGCCCGACTACAAGGACTTCGGGCCACGTTTAGGCTTGGCTTACAATCCCGGATTCCGCAGTGGTCTGCTTGGCAGTCTTTTCGGCGACCGCAAATCCACGGTTCGTTTGGGCGGGGCGATTCTTTACGATCGCATCAGTGGCGGCGCAAGTTTTGGGCTCGATCAAAACACTTTCCTCTTCGATTCAGGAGCAAACAATCCGCTTGGCGTTCCCAATGACCCCATCACATCGCTTAAGACCGACCCGCGATTTAACGGTCTTAGCACCAACTTGCCGCCATTTCCCGCTCCGCCTAGCAGCAAGCCTCCGGTCCAGCCGAATGTTTTTGGCGGCCAACCGCTCGGCCTGGCACTTGGCGGATTCCCTTCATTTTTCCAGTTCGACCGAAATACCAAGAGTCCGTATGCGACGATTCTCAACTTTGGGATCCAGCGCGAGTTACCTGGGAATTTATTGCTGGAGGCAGGCTACGTCGGACGAATGGGCCGCAGACTCTTAGCGGTAGGCGACGCGGCCACGGTGACGGATTTCAAGGACAATGCCTCCGCCACAACACTGCGGCAGGGCTTCGCGGCATTGCAGCAGCAAGTCTTGAACCGGGTAAGCTTGCTTAATATCGTAAACGCACCATGGTTCGAGGATCAGATGGGCGGTACTGCCAATTGCCAGGCCTTCTCTCAAGCTAATTTCCATATTGCCCTGAGTTGTTCGCAGATCGCCGTTGGCCTCAACCGGCGTCTGTTTCGCGTAGGCGACGTATCGGATACGGTTCAAGCCCTTTTTGCAAGCGGGTTTCTGGACTTCAACGTTGGTCTCCCGGCGCAAACAGGCGCCAACGGCTATATAGGCAACTACGCTGCATCGGACTACAACGCTTTGCTGGTCAGTCTTCGTAAGCGCGTATCGAACGGTCTTCAATTCGATTTGAATTACACTTATTCCCATTCCATTGACAACCTATCGGAAATCACAAACAACTACGTGGCGTATACCAGCTCGGGCGCCGGCCTCGTGTGTGAGCTTGATAATCTTCGCATCTGCCGCGCGAGCTCCGATTTCGATGCCCGCCACACCGTCAACTTGAATTACGTTTATGACCTTCCTCTAGGTCAAGGCAGGCATTTCCTGCATGGTGCTCCCGGATGGATGAACGCAATTGTAGGCGGATGGAGCACCTCGGGCATTGTTACCTGGAGGACGGGTTATCCATTCACTGTTCGTACCAACTCTTTCCCGACGGCCTTCACGCTGGACGCGCCTGCAGTTCTGTTGAACGCGGCTGGTCTCAAACCAGGCATCCACACGGACGCAGTCGGAAATTTACAATACTTCTCCAGCCAGCCTGCTGCCATTGCCGCTGTTGGCTTTCCTTTCGGGGGTGGCACGGGGACTCGCAATGAAACTCGGGGACCAGGATTTTCTTCAGTGGATATGGGCTTGTGGAAGGTTGTGAAAGTGCCAGGATCCGAACGACAGCAGTTCATCCTTCGCCTGGACACTTTCAACACGTTCAACCATCCCGTGTTCAACGGGCCCGCATCAGCGACTCTTTTCGACACCAGTCAGTTCGGCATCATCACATCCACGGCTAGCGCTCCGCGCGTGCTGCAGGTTTCGCTGCGTTACGAGTTCTAACGGAATCTCACTTGAGCAGGCGGAAAGGGAGACTGTTTTCGGTCTCCCTTTCCGTATTTGAGCTGGTTTCTTAAACCTGCAGAAGGAACAGTCTCGGGCCTCTGCTTTTCCAGAAACGCGAATCCGCTTTGCCTCCACCGGCTGCCCCCAGGCACTGAAGCCGCGCGGGCGAAAGCAGAATTTCTTAGAGGACGGACGACCCTGGTGAATTCTCAGTCGCCGGGGTCGGCGTGGGGGTCAAAGGTGACGGAAAGCTCGATCGCCGTTTCCGAGCTGGCCGAGGAGAATTTCCACTGCGTTACTGACTTCTGCGCGCTCTCAGCCAAGATGGGATTGCCGCCTAGCACTTCCGTGTCTCGCACCGTGCCATCGGGCTTGACGAAAACTTTCAGGCGAACGACGCCGCCGATGCCTCTGGATTTCAGAATCGAAGGGTACGTTACAGGGACCTTTTTGACGATTTTGCGGTCGCTGTTCTGGGCCATTCCGGCAGCCCCAAAGAACAGGAACACTGTGAAGAGAAGGGCCCCGAGGGCGCTCTTCAAGCAACGAGAGCCGCAGCTGTTGGAGCAGCAGCAGAACATGGGTAGTCCCCCGAATTTTGAATGGTGCGTGACAATGGTGGGAGACTTGAAGTACAAGCGCCCCACAGGGCCGCACTAGTACATACGCAAAAATGCTGCAGGCCATTGGCCCGACCAGACACCGGCTTTGAGGGACGATTCGATAGAGTTACCCTGCGTTTGGAACCCGCTGTAACGGATTGATAGAAGGCTGCTTGCTTTAGTGCCTTTCTCTGCCAACCCTTAGCCGATTTTCAAGCAAGGCTGTACCCCTTCGTGAAGTTCTCAGCCCGACCCTCCAGACTTGAGACTGGCCTCTGGTTTGTCGCCCAATGAGACTCCCGAAATTCGGTGGCTCCTTAGGCGTAGAATCAACCCAATATGCTTTCAAAGTTGGAGCAAATCTTAGAGACCCTGGAAGAGACTTACGGGCCGCAAAAGCTGGCGGGACCGACTGACCCGTATGAAATGATTGTCTTTCTCAACTGCGGCTACCCTGCAAGGGATGGAAAGTGTGCAAAGGGTTTTGAAGCGCTAAAGCGAGAGGTCGGCGTGCAGCCCAACAAGCTTTTGGCCGTTTCAAAGACGAAGCTTGCCAAGTTGATACGGCCTAGCGTAATCCTGCCTGCCGTTTGCGCCCAGCGGCTGAAGGATATTGCGCGAAGAGTTAAAAACGATTTGGACGGAGACCTCGCGGCTACCCTGCAAAAGCGGATGGACGAAGCCAAACGCAAGGCAGGAAACGGCTCCGCAGAGAAGAGTCTCAGGGCCACCAAGAGAGTGCTCCGGGAATTCCCTACGATCGGGGAGCCCAGCGCGGAAAAGATCCTGCTGTTTTCCGGGCTGGCGCCAATTGCAGCCGTGCCGTCGGCGTTCGTGGATGTACCCATACGACTGTTTGTAGGCGAACCCGGAAAGAATTACGCCGCCGATTACGTGGCTGCGAGGGAGATCCTAGACTCGGGATTGCCGAAGACCTTCGGAGCGCGCCAGCGGGCTTACCTGCTGCTGAAGAAGCACGGACAGGAGATTTGCAAGCGTTCCAAGCCAAAGTGCGAGGTGTGTCCCCTAACCGCCCATTGCGCCTATCTTCAAGCAAAGGCGGCGGACAGCAATGCGGAATGAGTACTGGGCCCAATAGTTGACAAGATGGGTGCACAAACAGCAAGTTATGCGCGGCTTCCTTGACTTGGCGTGAACCCCTCTGAATAATGGTAAAGCATGAGCGTGCGCGCCGGAGGCGCTGAACAGATGTTCCTGAACGTAAAGGAATTGGCTGTCCGCAAACTCCGTGTCCACAAGGTTTATGCGCCGGGCAGCATCGACTTCCATTCGGCGGAATTGAGGCAGATTGAGCCGCTGGAAGTGACGGCCACGGCGGAGTTGCTGGATGATCAGATTCGCATCGAAGGCAACCTCGACACCAAGGTGGAGCTCGTTTGCGCGCGCTGCCTCGAACCGGTCAACGAAGAGGTGAGCCGGTCGTTTGATTTGTTTTATGCTCCGCTTCCCAAGGACGCTCATCTCACCAGGCATCGGGAAGACCGGCTGAAGGATGACGATACGGAAATCGGCTTTTACGAAGGAGATGGCCTTTTCTTGGCGGACGTGTTGAAAGAGCAGGTGCTTCTGGCGCTTCCCATCAAGGCCATTTGCCAGAGCGACTGCCGGGGGCTGTGCCCGAATTGCGGCGCCAACCTGAACCACGAAGAGTGCCGCTGCGAGACCCACGCCACGGATCCCCGCCTGGCTTCTCTCGCACGCCTCAAACAGGACTGGCTGAAAAAACAATAGCTTTTTGAGGGCGAAAGCCCTATATAATCCGCCCAACGCGGCGGGAACGAGGTGTAGTGTTATGCCTAACCCAAAACGGAGGCATTCCAAGAGACGGACCAGCACGCGGCGGGCGCACGATTTCTTGACCAAGCCGCAACTGGGAAAATGTCCGAATTGCCATGAAATGAAACGGCCGCACCAGGCGTGTCCGCATTGCGGCTACTATAAGGGCAAGGCGGTACAAGCGTCGGCTTAGGCTTTCGCGTTTCGCTGATTCCGCGAGCAAAATCCCATGATTACCATCGCCGTTGACGCCATGGGCGGGGACCATGCACCACGTCCTGAAGTGGAAGGCAGTGTGCTGGCCGCACGCGAGTTCAACGTGCGCATTTTGCTCGTGGGGCAGCCGAACGTGGTGCGGGCCGAGCTTGTCAAGCACTCCGCGCCGAACCTGCCGATTGAGATTATTCCTGCGAGCGAAGTGATAACCATGAACGATCACCCCGCGCAGGCCTTTCGGCGGAAGAAAGACAGCTCAGTGCACGTGGCTGCTCGCCTGGTTCACGATAGCAAGGCCGATGGCATGTTCAGCGCGGGAAATACCGGCGCGGCGATGACGGCGGCCAAATTCATTCTTGGCACGCTTGAGTCGGTGGACCGTGTGGCGCTGGCCGCTCCATTCCCCAACGCCAGAGGCGGCGTTTCCGTGCTGCTGGACGTGGGGGCGAATGTGGATTCGCGTCCCGAGCATCTGGTGCAGTTTGCGGTGATGGGTGAAGTGTATTACCGCGCGACGTTCGGCAGCAGGCGGCCCCGTGTTGGTTTGCTTTCGGTCGGCGAAGAAGAGATCAAGGGCAACGTGCTGACCCGCGAAGTCTATACCTTGCTGAAGAAAAGTCCGGTCCATTTTGTAGGCAACGTCGAAGGGGGCGACCTTTTCTCGGGCAGCGTGGACGTGATTGTCTGCGATGGATTCGTGGGCAACATCGCCTTGAAGATTTGCGAAGGTTTGGCCGTTTCCATTTTCGATTTGCTGAAGAAGTCCTTGAAAAGCTCCATCCTTTCCCAAGTGGGAGCCAAGCTTTCGCAAGGGGCGTTCAAGGGGTTGAAGAAAAAGATTGATTATACGGAGTATGGTGGCGCGCCGCTTTTGGGGGCGCGCGGCGTCTGCGTGATTGGCCATGGACGTTCGAACGCCAACGCCGTGAAAAACGCCATCCGCGTGGCCGCGGGACTCGCCCGCGCGCGCATCAACGAAAGAATCGAACAGGAGCTCTCCGCCACTGCGGTTCCCGCGTGACGGTGGCAGAGAGGAAATCGGCCATGGGCAAAGTCGCATTTGTGTTTTCTGGACAAGCTTCGCAATACCCCGGCATGGGCAAGGAACTCGCGGAAAAGTATCCCGTTGCGAAATCCACTTTCGACGAAGCGGATAAGGTGCTCGGGTTTTCGATTTCCAAGATGTGCTTCGAAAGCTCGGAAGAAGAACTAAAGCTTACAGCGAATACGCAGCCGGCCATCCTGACTTGCTCTGTAGCGGTAGCCAGGGTTCTGGCGGAAAAAGGTTTGGAGCCGGATTTTGTCGCCGGCCACAGCCTCGGCGAATATTCCGCGCTGGTCTGCGCTGGTTCGCTGAAGTTTGCCGACGCGGTGCGGCTGGTGCGCAAGCGCGGCACCTCCATGCAGGACGCCGTTCCTCAAGGCGTGGGCGCCATGGCCGCGATCATGGGTTTGTCCCACGCGGTGGTGGCGGACGTGTGCAAGCGAGCCGCCAATGACGAGGTTTGCGCACCGGCGAATTTGAATTCGCCGGACCAGACGGTCATCTCCGGCCACGCTGGCGCGGTCAAGCGCGCGGTCGAACTGGCTTCGCAGGCGGGCGCCAAGCGCGCCGTGATCTTGCCGGTCTCGGCGCCATTTCATTCCGCGCTGATGGCGCCCATGCAGCAGAAACTCGAGCAGGATTTGCGGGCCACGGAGTTTGCGGATTTGCGCGTGCCGCTCGTTACCAACGTGGACGCGGACACCGTCACTACGGGCAGCGAAGCGCGCGAAGCGCTCATCCGCCAGGTTTCCATGCCGGTTCGCTGGGAAGAATCGGTGCGCCTGCTGATTGATGAAGGAGTGAACACCTTTGTGGAAGTGGGGCCGGGCCGCGTGCTGACGGGATTGCTGAGGCAAACCGAGCGATCCGCCGGAGCTCTGAACGTCGAGGACGAAAAGAGCCTGGTGGTCACGCTTGAGAAAATTGCTGCAGCGCGCTCCGACGCGGCGTGAGGCCAATGCAAAGTTTTAAGTGGTATGTCCTAAGTAAAAAACGGCAAAAAAGGCCTGTAAACAACAAGGACAATGGTTGTCGGGGGCAGAGTCTGAGCGAAAACCATGACTGCTCCCCTTTTCCAATTTCCTTCTGCTTTGTTTACATTAGAACTAAGAACTTATGACTTAGAACCTTTCTCCAGGTTCCAGCGCGAATGTTCAGCCTGAAAGACAAAGTAGCGCTCGTCACCGGCGCGTCGCAGGGCATCGGGCGCGACACCGCCATGGCGCTCGCGGAAGCCGGCGCCAAAGTCGCCGCCGCCGCGCGCAATGAAGAAAAGCTCGCCGCGCTCGTAAAAGAGATTGCCGGGAGGGGCGGGGAAGCTTTCGAGGTGAAGATGGACGTGGCCGATGCGGAGCAGATTAAGGCGGGATTTAAGGCCGTTCTCGATAAGTTCGGGCGCCTTGATATTTTGGTGAACAACGCGGCGATAACGCGGGACGGCCTAGCGATGCGCATGAAGGCGGACGATTGGGACGCAGTGATTCGCACGAACCTGACCGGCGCGCACCTTTGCATCCAGCAGGCGCTGCTTCCGATGATGCGCGCGCGCGCGGGCCGCATCATCAACATCGCTTCCGTAGTCGCGCAGATGGGGAACGCTGGCCAGGCGAATTATGTCGCCGCAAAAGCGGGGCTGATTGGCTTGACCAAAGCCATCGCCATGGAAATTGCTTCCCGCAACATCACCGTGAACGCTGTCGCACCGGGCTTCATTGCAACTCCTATGACCGACGTGCTTTCCGACCAAGTGAAAGAGGATTTGAAGACGCGCATACCGTTGGGACGCATGGGCTGCCCGCGCGACGTTGCGGCGGCTATTGTTTTTCTAGCCAGCGACGAGGCTGGCTACATCACCGGCCACGTCCTCGACGTCAACGGCGGCATGTATTTGGCTTGAACTTCAATGTATGGATTTCATGGCTGACTACACGCAAGCTTGGGAACGACACCGGCACCGTAGAAATCGATTCTTCTTCGTTGCTTTCTCGATTCTCCCTGCTTGGCTACTTCTTCGAGCGGTAGCCCTGGCGGGAAGCGGTTCGGCTCCAATTGGTTGTTCCACCAGGGATGGCTTTTGCCCCGCGATGGCACACTGCGGACTCGCGAAATAGGCCAGTTCGGACACCGAGCAAAGTTGACCTTGCAGGGAGCGCTGACTAGAATGGGCAGGTTATCCGGGGGCGTAATTTCAAGGTAAATCGGCTCGTAACCGCGGCGAGGGGCCGCGAATCGGATTCTAAGGGCTAAAACACTACGATTTTTCGCGCGGCTGTACTCCGCGCAAGCACGGCAGGCTCTTCAGCCTGGGATCAGCGGGCTAAAATAGCTACTTGCACTGACTCAACATCGCGGAGGAACGGATGGCTAGCGTAGAAGAACGCGTCAAGCAGATTATCGTCGAGCAGCTCGGCGTGGACGAAGCGGAAGTGACGCCCACCGCTTCGTTTGTGGACGATTTAGGAGCAGACTCCCTCGATCAGGTAGAATTGGTGATGGCGTTTGAGGAAGCCTTCGGCATCGAGGTGCCGGACGAGGACGCCGAAAAAATGACCACGGTAAAAGACGCCGTCGATTACATCGACAAACACGCCAAGGGTAAGTAACCACGAAACGAACACCTCAACAGGGAGTATCGGAACTTTGACTCGCCGGGTAGTTGTCACTGGTGTTGGACTGGTCTGCGCGCTGGGTATCGGCACGGAAGAAAGCTGGAGAAACCTTGTCGCCGGATGCAGCGGCATCGCGCCCATCACGCAGTTTGACACCAAAGGTTTCGACTGCACCTTTGCGGGCGAAGTCAAGAACTTCGACCCGCTCCGGTGGATCGAAAAAAAAGAACTCAAGAAAATGGCGCGGTTTATCCAGATCGCGCTGGCGAGCGCAGATTTTGCGGTAAAGTCCGCAAACTGGAAGCCCGAAGATTCGAATCTCGACGAAGTCGGCGTCTACGTTTCTTCCGGAATCGGCGGGTTCGACATCATCGAGCGCGAGCACTGGAAACTCGTTCAGGGCGGCCCCGGCAAGATTTCTCCCTTTTTCATTCCTTCGGCTATCGTAAATCTCGCTTCCGGCCAGATTTCCATTCGTTACGGCGCACGCGGGCCAAATTCCGCCACGGCCACGGCTTGTTCCGCGTCCGCGCATGCCATTGGCGATTCTTTCAAAATCATCGAACGCAATGCGGCGGAAATGATGATTTGCGGCGGCTCCGAAGCGACCATTACGCCCATGGGCATCGGCGGATTCGCGGCGATGAAAGCGCTTTCCACGCGCAATGACGACCCCGCGCATGCCAGCCGCCCCTGGGACGCTGGGCGCGATGGATTTGTCGTTGGCGAAGGCGCGGGAATTCTCATCCTGGAATCCCTCGAGCACGCGCAGAAGCGCAATGCAAATATTCTCGCGGAAATTGTCGGCTACGGCATGTCGGGCGACGCCTACCACATCACGCAGCCGGAAGAAAACGGCGAAGGCGCGTATCGCGTGATGATGGCAGCGATTAAGGACGCGAAGCTTTCGCCCAACGACATCGGCTACGTGAACGCACACGGCACTTCCACGCCCATCGGCGACGTCATCGAGACGCGCGCGCTGAAGCGTGTTTTCGGCGACCGCGCCAGAAAAGTTCCGGTGAGCTCCACGAAATCCATGACCGGACACTTGCTGGGCGGCGCGGGCGGCCTCGAAGCCGGCATCAGCGTGCTGGCGCTGCGCGATGAGATTTTGCCGCCTACGGTTAATCATGAGAATCCGGATCCAGAGTGCGATTTGGATTATGTGCCAAATCACGCGCGCAAAGCGTCAGTCGAATACGCGCTTTCGAATTCCTTCGGTTTTGGCGGCACCAACGCCGCGCTCATTTTCCGGCGCTGGTCCGGCAAGTAGAGGAGTTTTCTTTTTAGCCGCGCTCCCGGGGTTCCTCGCACCCATGGAATTGGGAGATTCCGAAAGGAAGCATCCTCGTGAACATCATCGTGTGCATCAAGCAGGTTCCCGCGAAGGACGCGCCGCTAGCCATCGCGGGAAACTGGATCAAGGAATCCGACATCGGCTTTGAAATGAACGAGCCGGACAGCTACGCGCTCGAAGAAGCATTGCGCCTGAAGGAAAAGCATGGCGGCGAAGTTGTCGCGCTCTCGATGGGCCCGGAACGCGTGAAGCAAACCATCAAAGAAGCGCTGGCTAAAGGCGCAGACCGCGGCATGCACATTGCCGACGACAAATTCGCGCAGCTCGATCCGCTGGGTTCGGCGAAAGCTCTCGCCGCCGCCATTCAAAAGGAAAAGGCCGATCTCGTCCTCACCGGACTTCAGAGCGAGGACCACGGCTTCGGCCAGACCGGCGTGCTTCTGGCAGCCCTGCTCGACCGTCCCCACGCCACCATCATCATGCAAATCGAAGTGCTGGACGGAAAGATGAAGCTCAAGCGCGAGCTTGAGGCCGGCTGGTTTCAATGGATGGAATGCCCGTTGCCCGCCGTGCTCACCATTCAATCCGGCATCAGCAAAGTTCGCTACGCCACCCTGAAGGGCATCATGGCCGCGAAGAAAAAAGAAATCGCCACGGTCTCCCGTGAATCGCTGGGCGTTTCCCATGATCCAACGCAGAAAATCGAAAAAATCTACGTGCCCACAAAGACGAAGAAGACAGAGTTTTTAACCGGCGCGCCGAAAGAAGTGGCCACGAAATTGGTCGAGAAACTCAAGTTTGAGGCGCGGGTGATCTGGTCATGAGAATCCTCGTCATCACCGAGCAGCGCCAAGGCAAATGGAACAATGCAAGTTTCGAAACGCTCGCCGCCGCGCAACAAATCGCCAAAGACACTGCGAGCACGGTAAGCGCGCTGGTCATCGGCAAAGGCGTTTCTTTGTTTGCCGGCGAACTCGTCGTAAAAAACGTCGCCGAAGTTCTGCGCGTCGAACACGATCTTCTCGAAGTCTATACACCGGACGGGTACTGCATCGCTCTCAAACAGGCCATCGAATCCATCAAACCCGATCTCGTCTTATTTCCGCACACTTACCAGGTTCGCGACTTCGCGCCCAAGCTCGCTGCCATGCTCGGTAAAGGCATGATTGGCGACTGCATCGGCTATCGCCATGAAGGCGGCAAACTGGTCTTCGTGCGCCAGATGTTCCAGGGCAAGACCGCTGCCGACGTCACCTTCACCGGCTCCGCGCCGTGGTTCGCCTCGTTTCAGTCCGGGGCCTTTCGAGCGGACCTGCTTGCCGCGCATGCTTCCGGCAAAGCTCCTGTGAATGCCGTCAGCGTTACCTTAAGCGCAGCGCAAATTCGGACGAAGCCGCTGGAGCTTTTCAAGGAAGCCAAATCCGCGGTCGACCTCACCCAGGCGCCACTCATTGTTGCCATCGGCCGCGGCATCAAAGCTCCCGAAAACATTCCGCAAGCGGAAGCGCTTGCGAAAGCTCTTGGCGCGGAAATTGCCGCGTCGCGCCCCATTTGCGATGAAGGCTGGCTTCCCATGGAGCGCCAGATTGGCAGCTCCGGCCAAACCGTCGCGCCAAAACTCTATCTCGCGCTTGGCATCAGCGGGGCCATTCAGCATGTTGTGGGCATGAAGGGCGCGCGCACCATCGTCGCCATCAACAAAGATTCGAATGCGCCCATTTTCGAAATCGCCGATTACGGCGTCGTTGGCGATATTTTCGAAATCATGCCCGCCCTCACCGAAGCTTTGGAAAAAGCCAAGTAAACTCAAGTCCGCAGAACTCTTAACAGCTTTTCCTTCAATCCGGCAGTGCGCGAAGCGACAATTTGGCTCTGTTCTTGAAGACTGCTCGCATTCATCATCACGCACCGAAACGAAGGAGAATCCTAATGGCCAATGTGGAAAGCTTCCCGTACGAAACGCGCCTCAACCTCCTTTGCCAGCCTCTGGAAGTGATCGACGAACGAGCGCTCGCCGATGCTTGCACCTACAAGTGGTACAACCAAACGCTCTGTCAGGTGAACGGCTCCGTCGTTCGCCTTGGCGTTGTGCAGGGCGAATATCACTGGCACAAACATGCTGACGATGACGAATTTTTCTACGTTGTCGAAGGCAAGCTGCTGATCGATCTTGAAAGCCGTACGATGGAACTAGGTCCTCGGCAGGGCGCCGTTGTTCCCAAAGGCGTGCTGCATCGCACGCGCGCTCCGCAACGCACTGTGATGCTCATGGTCGAGAACGCCGGCATCATCCCCACCGGGGACTGAAAACGGCGTGTCATCCGACAATACATAGAGCAGTAGCGGATTTCCACTCTGGTAAAATGTTGCGGTGACAGTTCAACGCGAACAACTCGAAGCTGATGTCCTCATTGTAGGGGCCGGCCCTGCCGGCCTTTCCTGCGCTCTGCATCTCGCCAGTCTCATCAGCAAGCACAACGGCTCCGGCGCAAAGCCCGAACTTTCCGCCGAAAACATCTACGTCCTCGAAAAGGGCCGGGAAATCGGCGCGCACCAGCTTTCCGGCGCCATCATGAACCCGAAAGCCCTTGCGGAACTCGTTCCGGACTTCCAAAAATCTGCGCCCCTCGATACTCCAGTAACTGATTCTGCCGCTCTCCTGTTTACAAGAAATTCGTCCTTCCGTTTCCCCATCACTCCGCCGCCGTTTCAGAACAAAGGAAACTACGTCATCTCTCTCGGCGGAATCACGAAATGGCTCGGCGGACTTGTGGAAGCTGCGGGCGTCAACGTCTTCACGGAATTTGGCGGGGCCGAACTCATTTATCAAGGCGATGGAATCGCCGGCGTCATTACCGAAGACAAAGGCCTCGACAAAAACGGCAAGCCCAAGGACAATTTCACACCAGGCTACGAACTTCGCGCCAAAGTGACCGTCCTCGCCGAAGGCACGCGCGGCTCGCTTACCAAAAAACTCGTCGCCACCAAAAAGCTCGACAACATCAATCCGCAAAGCTACGGCATTGGCATCAAGGAACTCTGGGACGTTCAGCCCGGCCGCATTGAGCCCGGCCACGTCGCGCACACGCTTGGCTGGCCCTTTCCTACCAGCATGTACGGCGGGGGCTGGATTTACGGTCTTTCGAACAATCGCGTCTCCATAGGCCTCGTTATCGCTCTTGAATATGCCGACCCGCTGTTCGATCCACACGCCGCCTTTCAAACCTGGAAAACGCATCCGTTTCTGAAAAAACTTCTCGAAGGCGGCAAGCTTGTTCGCTACGGTGCGAAGTCGCTGCCTTACGGCGGCTGGTACGCTATGCCGCGCACTTATGTAGACGGTGGCCTCATTATCGGCGATTCCGGCAGCTTTCTTGACTCGCAGCGGCTCAAGGGCATTCATCTGGCGATGAAAAGCGGCATGCTCGCCGCCGAAACGATTTTCGAAGCGCTGCAATCCGGCGACAGCTCCTCGAAAACGTTGGGCGCTTTTCCGAAAAAAGTCGAGCAAAGCTACATCAAGAAAGAACTTTGGCAGGTTCGCAATTTCCACCAATCCTTTTCACGCGGGATGCTTCGCGGATTTTTTCACACCGCGTTTCAGCAAATTACCGGCGGCCGCGGCCTTATCAATCCCCTGCGCGCGCACCCCGGCCATGAAGCCTACAAAAAAATCAACGGCCGCTCCGCGCCCCAGCGCTTCACGGGCGATGGCAAACTCACCTTCGATCGCCTCACCGACGTCTACCATTCGGGAACGCGCCACGAAGAGGATCAGCCTTGTCATCTTCATGTTGCCGACACCAACATCTGTTCGACGAATTGCGTCGTCGAATACGGCAATCCCTGCCAGTATTTTTGTCCTGCGGCCGTCTATGAAATAGTGAAGGAAACCGGCGGCGCGCCGAAGCTGAAAATCAACGCTTCGAATTGCGTGCACTGCAAAACCTGCGACATCGCCGACCCTTACCAGATTATTGACTGGGTGGTTCCCGAAGGCGGGGGCGGCCCCAACTACGAAGGCATGTGACGATTCGACGGAGAATGGTCATGCATCCAAGAATGATTTCAGGGATTCTTACGACCCGCGCGTCCAAAGTTTGCGGACGAAATGCACCATGCGATCCATCACAGAATCTTTGGCCTGCGCGGCGGGTTTCGGCGGACTGCCAGCGGGGCGCGGCGATGTCGGCGCCGGCGCGGCCGCCGGGGGAGAGGAAAGCGGCAACTCTCCTTCCACACGCCCTTGGAAAATGAGCGTGGGCCGCACGCGAACGCGCCGAACGACCGTGATCTTACTCATATCCACTTCCGGTTGGACTTCGGCGTTTGCGTTGTAGATTAGCGGCGGCACATTGAATTGATAGATCGGTCCGTCCTTGGGAGCCGGTTTTTCGAGCGGCAGAGCCGCAATAGTCGTACCGGACCCCAAAGGTCTCGCCTGGGCTTCTTCGGAAGGCGGTGGCGGCGCGCTCAACTCCAATCGTGGAGGAGGAAGGTATTTCGTGAGCTGAGGATCGCACGTGCACCGGTCGCCGCCTCCGCGCAAACCGTCCAATTGACCGTTGAGCAGCAGTACGTCGCTCGATTGCGGGACGACGATGTTCTGGCTCGTCAGCTGCTGCTCCAGCCGAACTGCCCCGCGGTACGCGCGGACGCACATCGCGCCGGTGGAGTCAAAACCAACCAGCGTATCCTGCGGCCCGTCGCCAATCGCAATGGGTTGAATCTGAAGAAGCGGCGTGTAGATGGTCACTGCGGGTCCGTGCTCGATGGACAGGTGGATCGTACCGGTATCCAGAGCAAAAGTGAGCAAGTTGCCGGACTTGAGAACAGAAAAGTGTGCGGGACCACAAATGCTGATGGTGCCGCCTTCGGTTAAATCCAGGCGAGCAGTCCCGGATTTGACCAGCACGTCGCTGCCGCTGCGCAGAACGGTTCTCGGAAAGCCACGAACGACTTCCATGCGCAGGGGGCCGGTAACGGCGACGGCCGCGCCATCAATAGTTCCAACCGAGTCGGTGACCGGCTCATCGGAGCGAACGGTCCTTGTTGTGAGAACGGCGGTAGCAGCTAAAACCGTCACGCTCGTCAGCAGCCAAGCGGCGCGCCGCATCACTCTCAGAGGGATGGATGGAAGCTGCACGTAGCCGAACTCCCGAAACAATGGCCGGGCTCTCACCTATACTATACTTCGGCGAGATTGCCGCTGCATCAGCTATGACGACGAATCGCGGCGCAAAAAGTTCATGCCTCGACGCAATACCATTCTAAAGCCCGTGAATCAGCCCGCAGCGGAAGCGGTGAGCGTGCATTACGACACGCGGCTCTCGCCATTGCCGTGGACCCGGCGCATCCAGATTCCTTTCATTGCCGCTGCGGTTTACAGCATTATTCGAACGCTGGGACCGACGCTGCGCTACGAAGTGCTTGGCTGGCATCGCGCGGAGAGAGTTCACGCTTCGGGCAAGCGCATCATTTGGGCGTTCTGGCACCGCATAATTCTTCCGATTGTCTGGTGGCACCGCCATCACGGCGTGGTCGTGATGAACACCACGGCATTTGACGGGCAGTGGACCCGCAAAGTCATAGAGTGGCTGGGGTTCGGCACGGCGCAGGGAAGTTCCTCGCGCGGCGGATTGCGCGGCCTCGCCGTGATGGCCAAGCGCCTCGAAGAAGGATTGGATTGCGCGTTTACGATTGATGGGCCGCGAGGGCCTCGTTATGTCGCAAAGCCGGGGCCGGTGATGCTGGCACGAAAGAGCGGCTGCCCGATTATAGTGTTCCACATCGGCGTGGACCGCGGAAAAACCCTCAGGAAGACCTGGGATCATTTTCTCTTGCCAATGCCCTTCGCGCGCGCCGTGATCTTGTTTGCTCCGCCGATTTATGTGCCTGCCGAAGCCAATGCGGAAGTGATGGAAGCCAAGCATGCGGAAATGCAGCGTGAACTCGAGCGCGTCCGGGACATTGCCGAAGGCTGGTTTCTCTTGAGCCAGGACGCCCGCGAAAAACGCCGCGCCGAATTCAGCGAGAAATGAAAATAGAAAATGGAGTCTTCAGCCGGCTCCCTCAAAGAGAAGCTAGCGGCTCAGAATCTCAGGCTCAAGTTTCTCCCACGCCACGAATATCGATTTTCCATTTTCGAGTTCCCTCAGTTGCCGTCGCGCTCGCCGAGCTTTACCGGGATATCCATTTTCTTTCCGCCGCGATACAAAGTTACGTTGACGGTATCGCCGGGACGGTGGTGATTCAGAATCGAATTAATGTCGAACTGGTTGGCCACTTTCTGGCCGTCAAGCGCTACAATTACGTCGCCGCCGATATAGAGCCGCCGCATGCCCGCTAGGACCGTGCGATCGCCGCCGCGGATTCCCGCCGCAGCGGCGGGCCCGTCTTTCGTCACAATCTCGACCAGCAAACCTTCCTGAACTGGCAAATCCAGGGCTTCCGCAAGTCCCGCCTCGAGCGCATACGTTTGCACGCCCAGGAACGCGCGATGCACGCGGCCGGAAGTGATGAGGTCGTTGGCGATGTTCTTCGCCGTGTTAATGGGAATAGCGAAGCCGATGCCCGCGGTGGTTCCCGTCGGCGTGTAAATCGCGGTATTGATGCCAATCACCTCTCCGCGCGTATCAATCAGCGGACCGCCCGAATTGCCCCGATTGATGGCCGCGTCGGTCTGAATGGCTTCTTCAATGGCCGTTGTCTGGCTCGTCTGCACCGTGCGGCCAAGGGCGCTCACCACGCCCGTGGTAAGCGTGGACTGAAATCCAAACGGATTGCCAATGGCGAGAACTTTTTGTCCCACCTGAATCGCGCGCGAATCGCCAAGCTTTAAAACCGTGAGCTGCTTTCCCTTAGGCTCGATTTTTACTAACGCGACGTCGTTGCGCTGGTCCGCGCCAATGTATTTCGCGGGATAACGGGATTGGTCGCCAAGGACAACTTCGATGGACTGCGCGCCTTCAACGACGTGGTAATTGGTAAGGATGTAGCCGCGAGGATCGATGATGAAACCGGAGCCGGCGCCCTCGACAGGAACGGGGTCCATGAAGAAATCGTATTCGGTCGCCTTGGTAAGGATGTTGGCCACAGCCGGTGACGCCTGGCGGTAAATCCGCACATTGATGACTTCGTCTTCGGTCAATCCTGCGTCGCGCTCGGAGGCGTTGAAGATAGCGCCGCCGCGTGGCACGGCCTCGACGCTAGTGGGTTGCCGCGGACCGAAGCGGGCACCGGCCCAGAAAGCTCCGAGAATCAGCACCAGCGCGGCAAGCAGGACGCGCGCGCGATTCGATGTATTGACTAAACTCATAGGCTTTTATCCCTTCTGTTCCACTCGATGTCCCTAGTATAGGCAAATTGCGAAAACTGGTCACCGCGCGGCTTTGTTGCGAAAGAGTTTGGCTGCCAGCGCTGCGACCTGTTGGCGCGTTTGCTCAAGCGCGCCGGAACAGTCTATCTTTTCGGTGGCGAGACGCAGTTTTTCTTCCACTGGCATTTGCGCGGCGATGCGGCGGCGCGCTTCGTCCTCACTGAGTCCGCGCGCGGTGAGGCGCTCGAGCTGCTGCTCAGGAGTGCACCACGCAACGACCAGTCCGTCGAGATGCTTGCGAATGCCGGACTCGATCAGCAGTGCTGCCTCCACGAATGCGGCGTCGCACGTGCCATTGCGCCCCCATTCATCGAACTGGCGGAAGACTTCTTTCGCGACGCGCGGATGGACGATGGCATTGAGGCGATCGAGCTTGGCGCGATCGGCAAAAACCAGCGCGCCGAGTCTGGCGCGATCCACCCGGCCCTGACCGTCGGTGATCGCCGGCCCGAATTCGCGAACAACCTCTTCGCAAGCGGGCTGGCCCGGTTCGATGAGCTTGTGCGCGAGTGAGTCGGCGTCCAGAACCGAAAAGCCCAGTTCGCGGAGCATGGCCGCAACGGCGCTCTTGCCGCTGGCGATGCCGCCGGTCAATCCGAGTCGGAGCATTTGTGGCTCACCGGGCCGTGGCGGTTGATTGTGTCGGGGAAATCCTAAGGGAAGCGCGGCGAAGACGCGCGGCCTTGACGGTGTTGCTCATCAACATGGTGATGGTCATGGGGCCGACGCCGCCGGGGACAGGAGTCAGCGCACCGGCGGTGTTGACGGCGTCGGGATGAACGTCGCCGACAAGGACGGAGCCTTTGGCGCGGAATTTTTCGAGGCGGGCAGGGAAGTTGTGAAGGAGGCGTTCGGCCTCGGCGGCATCCTTGATGGTGTTGGTCCCGACGTCAATGACGGCGGCGCCGGGCTTGATCCAATCCGATTGTAGGAAGCCCGCTTTGCCCATGGCGGCGACAACGATGTCGGCGCGGCGGACGATTTCGGGAAGATCGCGCGTTTTGGAGTGGCAGATAGTAACGGTGGCGTTCGCGTGCATGAGCAGGAGGGCCATGGGCTTACCAACAATGTCGCTGCGGCCGAGCACCACGGCGTTCGCGCCCTCAATGAGTATGCCGCTGCGGCGAAGAATTTCCAGGCAACCCGCGGGAGTACAGGCAACCAGGCCGGGACGCCCGCTCGCGAGGCGGCCGAGATTAACGGGATGGAAACCGTCCACGTCCTTGGCGGGATCGACGGCTTCGAGGATGCGCTTGGTGTCCACCTGCGGAGGAAGAGGAAGTTGGACAAGAATGCCGTCCACATTGTTATCGCGATTCAAATCCTCAACAACGGCGAGAAGTTCCAGCGTGGTAACCGTCGCCGGAGGCGTGAGAAGGGCGCTCGCGAGGTCCACCTGTTCGCAGGCGGCGATCTTGCTCTTCACGTAGAGCTGAGAGGCTGGATTTTCGCCCACAAGCACGGCGGCAAGACCTGGGCGGATGCCCGCGGCAGTAAGCAGGCGAACTTCGTCCTTCAATTCGGCGAGGATTTCATCGCGGATTTTCTGGCCGTCGAGAATGCGTGCGGTCATGCGGCGCTCGCTTTCGTGCAGCGAAAGAGCATCATAGCACACACTAAAAACGTGGCTCGTGTCTTGCCCAACGGGGGGCAACGGGGGGGCGGCGGCTTTCGATCATTGACGGACCGCAACAGCACGGCATAGGATGGCGAACCAAGCGCCTCGACGCCACGGGTGGTTGTTCCGGCCCTGTTTCCAATGGCCTGGATATCTTTGATGTGAGTCCCGCTGGAAAGCGTTTCCTGATCCGTTACAAACCGGGACACCCAGTCCAGATTAACGTGGTCTTGAATTGGAGCGAGCAGTTGCGTCACCTGGCCGCTTCGGGCAAAAACTGAGTGGCTGGCCGAAGGGCTTTTGCGCCTTTTCGGTAGGGCGGCGCATCTATGAATGGCGGGCGTCGGCGGGAACCAGGTCACCAAGAAAATAGAGATCGCTGAGGCGAGGGAGGAATTTATGGCGGCACCAAGCGCAGGCACAAAGATAGTTTTGCAGGTAGGTGAAGAATTGCGCATTCGAAACAATGGCGACATCGTCGTGGACAACCCCGAGTTGGAACTGGAAGGGGAAGACCGCGCCGCGGACGCGGTGCTGCTGTATCGCTTTGACGCGCAAGCCGGAGAACACATTTTGCGGCTGCTGGACCCCGTGGCGGATCACAAGCACGTCAAGGTGCACCGACGCGACGATTGAGCGTCGAGCGCCAGCAGGGCGACGAAGTTTTCCTTAGCCGGTTCCTCGGTACGGCCGGCCAATAGGATCCGCGCGATTGGCAGTCGCACAAACAAATCGTCGAAACGCCCAAGCGCCCAAGCGCTTGTAGGACGCACGTAGGAACAGTCGCACGAGTCTTGTAGGAGAAATTTAGCTGTACTTCAGAACAGCTAGTCGCGAGGCCATCTGTGTGCGACATTGAATGCTCCAAGGGGGGAGTCATGGACGACACGATTGACTTTGACTTGACCATGCCGGTACCGGCGGCGGAAAAGCAGGATAGGCTCAGGGAAGACTGCAAGAAAATCGCCGATCTTTTTGAAGCCAGTGCAAGCGACATGTTCGAAAGCCAGGACGGACTGGTCTTTCACCTGGAATTTGATGACGCCACGAAATTCGGGAAATTCGCCGAATATTTGAGAACGCACGGTTTGCTGCGGGTGGATCGTGTTCAGACGAAAAGCGATAAAGTGCACTGAAGCCCGCTACTAGGCTTTGTCTGGTCAAGTCTGGTCCTGAAAATCGGCACCGCGCAAAATCACTCGTTCCGCAGACAATCGTTTCTCCTTGACTAGAAGCCTTGGTCTCTTTCGCGCTGTCAGCAAAAGAGATCAAGGCTTTTTTGTTGCGGTTCGATCGACAAAAACGCGATGGGCAAGAAATTGGCGGAGGCGCGAGGCCAGTTCGTCGCGGACGCGGCAAAACGCGGCGAGTTTTTCTTCGTGGGAACCACTGGCGTTGCCAGGATCCCAGATGCTCCAGTGGATGCGCTCCGCGCCCGGAAAAACGGGGCATTCTTCCGCGGCGGAATCGCAAACGGTGATGACCGTGTCGAAGCGCTGGCCATCGAACTCGGCGACGGACTTGGAGCGGTGCGCGGAGATGTCGATGCCGATTTTCCCCATGGCCTCGATAGCGAGCGGGCTGACGTAGCCGTTGGGCTGGCTGCCGGCGCTGTGCACTTCGAAAGCGCTGCCGCCAAGACCCCGCAAAAGCCCTTCCGCCATTTGGCTGCGCACGCAATTGCCGGTGCATAAAATGAGAACGCGATGGGCCATAACCTGATTTTTATTATGCGCAGCCGGGCAAACAAGGGACAGTTAAAAATGCATATCCCCAAAAACTCAAGCGCAGCAGGTTGGCGAGCAGCAGGCCGATTTCGCTGCGGGCTTCACCGCGCGGACGAAAGCGCTAATGAACTTGCCCTCGACCTCGGGGCCGACACTTTCCGGGTCGAGTCCGGCGGCTTCGAGAAATTCGCAGGCTTCTTCGACTTTGTAAACGCGAGTGGGCTCGACCTCGACGGATTCGAATCCCGCGCGCGCCAGCTTTTGGCGATATTCGTTTTCCTCCAGCGCGCCCGCGATGCAGCCGACCCAGAGTTCCATGCCTTTGCGAATGTCCGCAGGAACGTCTCCGCGAAGGACAACATCGGAAACCGCGAATCGTCCGCCCGGCTTCAGAACGCGAAACGCTTCGCTAATCACGCGGTCCTTATCTCCCGAAAGATTGATGACGCAGTTGGAGATGATGACGTCGACGGAATTATCGGGGAGAGGAACATTTTCGATGGCTCCTTTGAGGAATTCTACGTTTTCGGCGCCGGCTTTTTTCTGATTTTCGCGGGCCAGCGCGAGCATTTCGTCCGTCATGTCAAGCCCATAAGCTTTACCGGTGGGCCCGACTCGCTTGGCGGAAAGGATGACGTCAATGCCGCCGCCGGAGCCGAGATCGAGAACGGTCTCGCCAGGCTGCAATTTCACGAGGGCGGTCGGATTGCCGCACCCCAGTGAGGCGGCCACGGCCTTTTCGGGCAAGGCGGCTTTTTCCGCGTCGCTGTACAAGTCCTTGGTGATCGGATCGCAGCCGCTCAGTTCCGCGCCGGCGCCGCAACAAGCGGTGCCGCCGGTTGCAGCCCGCTTGGCTGCTTCACCGTATTTTTGCTTCACTGCGTCCTGGATGTTGGATTCGCCCATGGGATTCCCCACCTCACTTCGAGATTTGAACGACGGATTCGGCAGGCACAGCGCGCGAGCGGGTGCAGCATTCCTCGTACAGGAAACTCAAAACTTCGCGCAAGGCGTCAGTGTCCGCGGAATACCAGAGATACGTGCTCTCGCGGCGCACGTTGACGAGGCCGACTTGCTTCAGCTTTTCAAGGTGGTGCGAAAGCGTGGAGGCAGGAATGCCCAGCTCTTCCTGAATTTCGCCGGCGACCATGCCCGTGGGGTGGGCGGCCAGGAGAAGGCGGAGAATTTGCAAACGCGGCTCCGCGCCCAGGGCAGAGAAGCGGTCGGCCGCGCGGGTAACCAGGAGCGGATCGGGCCTTCGCATATTTCCATGTTTGCAGAAATATGGAAGAATGTCAAGAACTCTTTCGCCCCCATCGCCCCCAACTCATTTCGTCCCCATCGCATCCTAAGCCAAGGGGGTGCCCAAGCTCTGAAAACGCGCGAGCTTCCTGGAAACGCCCTGCAATTCGCTTTTGACCCAGTTTCAGCCGCATGGGATACTTTTAGATTCTGGGACAACCATGAAACTTCAACGGATAACCACTCTTGCATGCACTTTGGGCTTCGTCGGCTTGCCCGGCTGGGCGCAGACCACGGAGAACCCTCCCGCCAAGTCACAGGGCCAGGCTCTCGTCGCGCCAAAAGATCCCTTCGCTGAACCCAAGGCGGTTGGCGCGGAGAAAGATTCCGCGCGTGCCGAGGCCTATTACAACTACACGATGGGCCACATTTACGAGCAGCAGTATGAAGCCACGAGCAACGCGGACTACGCTACGAAAGCCATCGAAGCCTACAAAAAGGCTTATGCGCTGGACCCAAGATCCCCGGTAATTGGCGAACGCCTCGCGGAAATGTATTGGAAGGCGCAGCGCACCAGGGAAGCGGAGAGCGAAGCGAAAGACATTCTCCGGCGCGATCCCAACGATGTGCAGTCGCGCCGGCTGCTGGGAAGAATTTATCTGCGAAGCCTGGGTGACGTGAACGCCGGGAGCGGACAATCCGAGACGGCGAACAAAGCCATTGAACAATTCCGTGAAATCAACCGGCTCGACGCTTCCGACACGGAATCCGCGCTGTGGCTGGCGCGCCTTTACCGGCTGAAGAACGAGCATGACAAGAGCGAACAGGTCTTGCGGGGCATCCTGAAGACTGATCCGGACAACGAGCAGGCGGTGGAGCAACTGACGCAACTCTTGATGGATGAAGGCAAGTCCGAGGAAGCCGTGAAGCTTCTCGAAGGGATTACCGACCACTCGCCGTCGCCGGTGTTGCTGGACCTGCTTGGCGATGCCTACACGCAGGCGCACGAATTACCGAAAGCAGAAACCGCTTACCGCAAAGCCGCGGAAATGGATCCCTCCGAACTGAGCCATCAGCGCGGGTTGGGGCAGACGCTCTATTCCGAGGAGAAATATTCCGAAGCGCTGAAGGTGTACCGGAAATTGTCGGACTTGATGCCTGACGATTCCGATGTGTATCTGAGGATGGCGCAGATTTACCGGGAACTGCATCAACTCGACAAAGCCGAAGAGAACCTCGTGAAAGCGCGCCAGTACGCGCCCGGCAGCCTCGAGGTCATGTACAACGAGGGCATGCTGTACGAATCGCAAGGACGTTACGACGATGCGATTCGTGTGCTGACGGATGCGGTAACCGGGATCAAGGGGCAAGCACCGGCGATGCCCTCGCGGCGGCGGTCGCTTTCGGTTTTGTACCTGCAACTCGGCCAGCTTTACCGCGAAGTGCAGAATTATCAGGCGGCCATTTACACGTTTGAAGAGCTGGGGCATTTGGGCGACGAAGAAGACCGGCGCGCGCGCATGATGATCATGGATACCTACCGCGCGGCCAAGGATTTGCCGCGGGCGCTGCAGACCGGCAAAGAAGCCATGGCCAAATATCCAGCGGACCCAGGAATTCGCACCAGCTATGCGCTGCTGCTTGGCGAAAACGAACAGACCGACGAGGCCGTCAAACTCCTTCGCGCGCAGTTGCGCGGGGATACCAGCGACCGCGACACTTACCTGAACATCGCACAAGTTTACGAACGCGGGCGCCGCTACCAGGAAGCCGAGGAATCTGCCCGCGCCGCAGAGGTGCTGCCCGGCCAGCCGCGCGACAATGAAATGGTGTGGTTCCTCCTCGGCGCCATCTATGAGCGGCAGAAGTTCTATGACAAGGCCGAGGAAGAGTTCAAGAAGGTGCTGGCCGTGAATCCCAAGAACGCGCCGGTGCTGAATTACTACGGCTACATGCTGGGGGACCTGGGAATCCGCCTGGACGAAGCGCGGGCGTTGGTTGAGCGGGCGCTGAAGGAAGAGCCTTACAACGGCGGCTACCTGGACAGTCTGGGCTGGATTTATTTTAAGCAGAATCGGACAGCGGACGCGGAAGCCACGCTGCGCAAAGCCCTTGCGCGGGAGAGCCACGACCCAACGATTCACTCGCACATGGGTGATGTGTACGCCAAGCGCGGCCGCACCGACCTAGCTGCCTCGGAATGGGAGAAGTCCTTGGCGGAATGGCGCAGGTCGCTTCCGGCGGACGTCGAAAACGACAAAGTCGCGGAACTCGAAAAGAAGCTTTCGCAATCGAAACATCGCGTGGCGCAGAAGGCCACGGCCACGGACGACAAGCCTTAATCTACGAATGACCGAAGTTCGCATCCCAGCTTTCGCGAAAGTCAATCTGCGCCTGGACATCTTGGGCAAGCGGCCGGATGGCTATCACGAACTGCGCACGATTTTTCAAACGCTTTCCTTGCACGACGAAATCCGGCTGCGAACCTCGCGCGGGCCGGGAATCACGCTAACCATTCAAGGAAACGCCTCGCTCACCGTGGAGCCCGTGCAGAAAAATCTGGTGTATCGCGCCGTAGAAGCCGTAAAAGGAAAACTGAAAATCGGTGGCGGTGTCGAAATCGAGCTAAAGAAAAGGATTCCCGCAGGAGGCGGACTGGGCGGAGGCTCGAGCGACGCTGCAGCAGCGATGCTGGGCTACCTGCAACTGACCAGGAAGAAGTTGCCGACGGCTGACATGCTGGAAATAGCCGCCTCGCTCGGCGCGGACGTGCCGTTTTTCCTATGTGGCGGCCGCGCGCTCGGGGTGAACCGTGGCGACGAAATCTATCCCTTACAAGACATGCCGAAAATGCATGTTCTCGTGGTGGTTCCGCGGGGAATCCGCGTGCTCACGCCGGAGGCCTTTCGCTGGGCCAGCGCCAAGCCTCTCGGTTTGACAAAATCTCTGGTAAACTCTAAACTCTTAAGGTTCTGTGCTCTATCTTGGAGCGCGCAGGAAAACGGCCTTTCTAACGATTTTGAGAGACCGGTTTTCCGGCGCCATCCCCGGCTTGAACAAATCAAGCGGGGCTTGCTCCAAAAAGGAGCGACAGAAGCCTCGCTGGCTGGTAGCGGTTCGGCGGTGTTTGGAATTTTCCCGAGCCCAGCGATGGCGCGCCGAGCCGCTGTTGGGTTTCCGCACGACCAGACCTTCGTTTGCGAGACTCTCTCGCGCGACAGGTACGCTCGTAGGATGCGCATCGCCGGGTGAAGCCGGGTGTGTGTGCGCAGGGGAATCAACCTTCAGCGTCTCCAACAGTAGTAGTCCGTCAACAGTCAGCGGTGAAGCATTCCGGGATCGCTTTTTCGCTTGGAATGTTTTAGTCTGCGCGTCTCGGCCGGAAGCCGAAACGAGGGAAGCTGCAAAGACTCAGACGTGCAGGAGAACCCGCGCGGTGAACGACGACCGATTCAAGATTTTCTCGGGGACGGCCAACCCCGTGCTCGCGGAGAGCATTTGCGGCCACTTGAACGTTTCTCTGGGCAAAGCGCTGCTGGGGCGGTTCAGTGACGGCGAGATTTATTTCCAGATTCTGGAAAACGTCCGCGGTGCGGACGTCTTTGTCGTGCAGCCGTGCCATCACCCGGTGGACAACCACCTGCTCGAGCTTTTGCTGATGATTGACGCGTTCAAGCGCGCTTCGGCGTGGCGCATTACCGCGGTGCTGCCGTATTACTGCTACGCGCGGCAGGACCGTAAGGATAAGCCGCGCGTCCCGATTTCTGCGAAGCTCGTGGCGGACTTGCTGGAAACGGCGGGTGCGAGCCGTGCGCTTACGCTGGATTTGCACGCGCCGCAGATTCAGGGCTATTTCGATGTGCCCGTGGATCATTTGTATGCATCGCCGGTGCTGGTCGAATACTTCCGGCACCTGAAGCTGCCGAATCTGACGGTGGTCGCACCGGACGCCGGCGGCGTCGAACGCGCGCGCTTTTTTGCCAAGAAGTTGGATGCGCCGTTGGCCATTGTCGACAAACGGCGCGTGGATGTGGACGTGAGCGAAGTGATGCACCTGATCGGCGATGTGCGCGGCCGCAGCGCGCTGGTGGTGGACGACATCATTGACACCGCCGGAACGCTGGTAAAAACAGCCGACGCTTTGCTGCGCGAAGGTGCCACGCAAGTCTACGCCGCTTGCACCCACGCGGTGCTTTCCGGTCCTGCGGCGGAGAGGCTCCAGAAATCTAAGATTTGCGAGGTTGTGGCTACCGATTCGGTGCCCTTGAACGAAGCCGCAAAGAAGATGGGGAAGATCAAAGTTCTAAGCGTCGCGGACCTGCTGGCCCGCGGGATTCGCTCGATTCACGAAGAGACTTCGATCAGCGAGCTGTTTATTTAAGGTGGGCTAGGTTTTCACCAGTCACGGCGAAAGGTCTTGAAAAAAGAACCAAGAGTTAAGAAGGGAAGAAGGCCATGGCAACCAAGGCACAGAATACCGAGCAGATTGTAGTGGAAAGCGCGCCCCGAGCGACTCGGGGCAAGAACGAAGCGCGGCGGCTCCGCCAGACCGGCAAAGTCCCGGCAGTCTTGTATGGCGGCAAGGGAGGACCGGTCACCTTGGCGGTGAATGCCAAGCAGGTCGGTGCCATTCTGCGCTCGGCCACCGGGCATAACACGCTTTTCCAAGTCACCGTGAGCGGCAAGCCGGAACCGGCCATTGTGAAGGATTGGCTGGTTGATCCGGCCACCGGAAAGCTCTTGCACGTAGACCTCATGCGCGTGGCCATGGATGTGCGCATGAAGGTGAAAGTGCCGGTGCACACTTTCGGCGAGCCTGCCGGGGTGAAAGTGCAAGGTGGCGTCTTCGAGGTGGTCACTCGCGAAGTGGAAGTAGAATGCTTGCCGAGCGACATCCCGACTGAGTTTCGCATGGACGTCACTGAGCTGATGCTTGGCAAGCAGTTGCGCGTTGGCGACCTGCCGATTGACCCGTCAAAGATCAAACTGCTCACCGAACCAGAGCGCGTAATTGCGCACGTGGTCGCGCTCAAGGTCGAAGAAGAGAAGCCCGCCGAAGCAGCCGTGGCGGAAGGCGCCGCTCCGGCCGAGCCCGAAGTCATCAAGAAGGGCAAGAAAGAAGTGGAGGGCGAGGAAGGCGCCGAAGCCCCGGAAGCCAAGGCGGAGAAAACAGAGAAACCGGAGAAGGCGGAGAAGGCGGAGAAGAAAGAAAAGAAGTAAGTACGATCGGGATGGACTGCGAGTCATGTTTCTTTCACCAGTCACGAGTCAGCAGTCACGAGTCACGAGTGGGATGCTGGTGAAGATTTGTCATCAGCCGCAGTGACGGCCATATGCGGCTCATTGTCGGACTTGGGAATCCCGATCCGGAGTATCAATGGACGCCGCACAACCTGGGATTCATGGTCGTGGACGAGCTGGCGAATCGCAACGGGATTCGCGTGGAGCGCCCGGAAGGCAGGGCGCTGGTAGGTCGGGGCAAGGTTGCAGGAGAAGAAGTGCTCCTGGCCAAGCCGCAAACGTACATGAACCTGAGCGGCATCTCGGTGCGAGAGCTGCTCGCGAAGTACGAGTTGGACGTGGACGCGCTGCTGGTGATGTGGGATGAAGTGCAACTGCCGCTGGGCACGATTCGCATTCACCCCGACGGCAGCGCGGGCAGCCACAACGGTGCCGGGTCGGTGATCAACGCCGTGGGCACGCAGAAGTTTGCGAGGCTCCGCCTTGGGTGCGGACCGGAGCATTCGTTCGGCAGCCGCCGAGAGCACGTGCTGCGGCCCATGAAGAAGGCAGAGTTGGAAGTGGCGGCTGAAATGGTGGGCCAGGCGGGCGATGCCGTGGAACTGATTCTGACGGAGGGGCTCGACCGGGCGATGACGAAGTACAACCGCCGCAAGCCTGCCGATCCGGAAGAGCCGGAGCAGAAGTAGAAAAGAATTTGCCGGCCGCGCCGGAAAGAAAAACAGGCCGCGGACGCAAAACGGTTGAGAGAGGGGAAAGAGGTCACCATGGAAGAGCGTTACTACGATTTGATTTTCATCGTCCGGCCGGCAACGCCGGAGGAGGAGATCAAGAAAATTCTTGGTGTGGTCGACCACGCCTGCCAGGAAAAAGGCGGCAAGATCGAGAAGACCGAGCAGTGGGGCACGCGCAAGCTGGCCTATCGCGTGCACAAGCACCGCGAAGGAATCTACGTCCACCAGGAGATTCGCACTGCGCATGGCGAGCTTATCGCTGAGATTGAGCGCCGCCTGCGCACGCAGGACGCAGTGATCAAGTACCAGACCGTGCGGCTGGACGAAGATTTGAAGCGCCAGAAGAAGCTTTCTCAGAAGCGCGAGAAGCGTGCCGCGCGGCGTCCGCGCCGTCCAGCAGCGCCTCCTGCTGCCGCTGCCGAGCAGGCTGCGGCCGCAAATTGATGGGGGCGCGCTCGCGAATTAAAGAGGCTGCGGCCTCAGGATTAAGGACGCACCATAGGGAACTTAATCCTTTCAGCATCAGCACTTGGGAGGCCCCCTCGCAAGTGCTGATGCTAAGGAACTTACGCAAAAACGTAAGGCCCTTGAAGCGAACCCTTACAAAAAACAGGGGGATGGGGCAGGTTGTTCGTATCCCCGAACCAAGGGTCTCAGATTTTGTAGCTTAGAACTTGCAACTCAGAAGGGTGGTAGGTATGTCAGAGGAACAGAAACAAGCGCCAGCGCCGAGTGGAACTCCGCGGCGGGAAGCCGGCCCCAATGCTGGTCGGCGTGAAGGTGCTCCGGGCGGCGGTGGTCCCGGCGGTCCTGGGGGGCGTCCACGTGGGAAGCGCCAGTATTTCCGCAAGAAGAAAGTCTGCAAGTTTTGCGTCGAGAAGATGGACTTCATCGACTACAAGCGCGCGGACATTCTGTCGCAGTTTGTCCAGGAGCGCGGCAAGATTCTGCCCCGCCGCATGACCGGCGTGTGCGCGCGGCACCAACGGGGACTGGGCGTGGCCATCAAACGCGCTCGGAATATCGCCTTGCTGCCGTTTTCGGGCAGCGCCGCGGGCGTCCAGGCGCCGCGCCCGGTAACCCCCGGCGCGCACGGCGCGCATCCGCCGGCTGCAGCGCATCCAGCTCCTGCCGCCGAAGCGCCCAAGGCTTGATGAATCAGTTTTCAGTTCTCAGTTTTAGGTTTTAACTAGAACAGCAGCCCTGAGGATCCGCTTTTTGGTTTTTTGGAGTCTTGGGGCTTCTTTAGAGTGCGCAAAGAGAAGAAATAAAGCTTTTTCAGCGACTTAGCTCTTTTAGCGCTTTCGGATTTGTTTTCACTTGGGACTTACAACTGAAAACTTAGAACTGAAAGGTGCGGGAGCGAAGGGAAGCAAGATGCAAATCATTCTTCAGGAAGATATCGACAAGTTGGGGCATCGCGGCGACGTTGTGGAGGTCAAGCCGGGCTACGCGCGCAACTATTTGCTGCCGCGCAAGCTCGCGGTGGAAGCGACAACAGGGAACTTGAAAGCTATCGAGCGCATTCGCGCCTCGCTGGCCAGAAAGACCGCGACGGAGCTCGATGCCGCGCACAAGCAGGCCGAACTGCTGCATGTCGTCGCGCTGAAGTTCACTCGCAAAACCGGCGAGAACGATCAGATGTTCGGCTCTGTGACGACCGCGGACATTGCCGAAGGGCTCGCCGCGCAGGGATTCAAAATCGACAAGCGGCAGGTGCAGCTTGCCGAGCCGATCCGGATCATCGGCGAATCGCAAGTGACCATCAAGGTGTTTCGCGACGTCACCGCGCAAATCAAAGTTACCGTCGAAAAAGAATCGTAGTGCACGCGCGTCGCCGATGGGGTCTATCGTGGCGGGTTTTTGATCGCAACGAGCCGCGCAGTCAACGCCCGCAAGTAATGTTCTCTACCAAGGGCGCGACGAAACGCGCCCTATTTCTATGCAAAAAGTTTTCCGACATTTCCGAAGGGGTTCACAGATGTGCACAGCCAACCCGATTGACGCGCGCAGCCACAGCGCGCACAATGCGCCTACGATTCAAGCAGTCAAACAGGAATTGGTCGAGCCCAGCCTGCCTGTCTTGTGGCAAGCCTAAGACCTCGCCGCCCTGAAAATAGTCAAAGTGCCCTGGGCGCGTGAATAGACTTGCCCTCGCAAGAAGGGTGTGGTCTACTATGGCGAATGAAAAGCGAACATCAAAGGGCGATAGAAACGACTTCCCATGCAGCGGACTGAGGCCAGACCCGGCAGGTTGTTTAGAGATTGAATGAAAGCCATGGTCGCTGACGCCACTCTCGAAAAGCCGTTGCCGAACAATCTGGAAGCGGAACGTTCTGTGCTTGGCGCCATTTTGCTGGATAATCACGCGCTGAACGCCGCGTTGGAAACATTGCGCCCCGAGGATTTTTTCCTCGATCAGCACCGCCGCGTCTTCACGCACATGATCCAGCTCGGCGAAAGCCAGCAAGCCATCGACCTGGTGACGCTGAGCGACGAATTGCACCGCAAGGGCGAACTCGAAGCTTCGGGAGGCGCGCCGTACCTGGCTGCGCTGGCTGACGGCATGCCGCGCGTCTCGAACATCGAGCATTACGCGCGCATCGTCAAAGAAAAAGCCATCCTGCGAAACCTGATTCACGCCACGCACGACATTCAGCAGCGCGCGTTTGAAGGCGAAGACGGGGCCGACGCCATCCTTGACGGCGCGGAGTCTTCGATCTTTGCGCTGGCGGAAGATCGCGTGCGCGTCGGGCTGGTTCCGGTGAAGGAAATCGTCCGCGACAATTTCGAGCGCCTGGAGAAAATTTTCAAAGAAGGCAAAAGCGTCACCGGAGTTCCCACAGGCTACACAGAATTTGACAAGCTGACCTCCGGCTTGCAGCCGTCCGAACTCCTGATTCTTGCGGCGCGGCCTTCGCAGGGGAAAACGGCGCTGGCGCTGAACCTGATGGAAAACATCGCGATTCGCGGCGGACATCCCGTGGCGATGTTCAGCATGGAAATGTCCAAGGAGTCGCTGCTGCAGCGCCTGGTCGCCTCGGTGGCGCAGATTGACGCGCACAAATTCCGCACCGGGCACCTGAACCGCGAAGACTGGCGGCGCATGACCGAAGCGCTGGGAACCATTTCTTCTTCGCCGCTGTGGATTGATGATTCGGGCTCGATCAGCGTGCTCGAAATTGGCGCCAAGGCGCGAAGGCTGAAACGCGATAAAGGCATGTCGCTGCTGATTGTGGACTATCTCCAGCTCATCACCGCGCGCGGACGCTTTGGCAACCGCCAGGAAGAAGTCGCGAGCATTTCGCGCGGCTTGAAGGGGCTCGCCAAAGAGTTGCAGATTCCCGTACTGGTGCTCAGCCAGCTTACGCGCGCTCCGGAGCGCGATGAGCGCGGCCCGCAGCTTTCTGATTTGCGCGAATCGGGCGCCATCGAGCAGGACGCCGACGTGGTGATGTTCATCTACCGGCCGCATTTCTTCAAAGCGGGCGCTACTCCCGAAGAGCGCGAAGAAACCGATCTGCGCATCGCGAAGCAGCGCAACGGCCCCACGGATATGGTGAGATTCGTTTTCCGCAGCCGGTTTACGCGCTTTGAAGAGGCGGCGCCGGACGCGTTCTCGCAATTCACTCCAAACGAGAGGTAAGTTTTGCGCGGAGCGCGGTAAGCAAGCCGCAGCGTGTGCTGCGAGCCACAGCCCACGAACTGAGTCCTCGTTCCCTGCGCTTGCCAAATGGATTCGCTGAGCTCGTAATCCCATCAAGAAGCAGGGTTTAGGTGCGCTTCCATGAATGCTCACAGGGGCGTGCGCCCCGACAAAGCTTCGGTCCTGGAAGTGCTTCCTCGTGTGGTGTTGTCTTTTGAGTGCAGCCGCCAAAGTAGCCGTCTGGCTGGACATCGTGGTTATCGTAAAATTGATGTTTTCGGAAGGCACATGCCAAGCAAAGAGAAAAGTCCCCGGAGTGAAGTTCGTAAGCAGGCTTATAGCGAAGCGCGACGGCCGGTCTGGGCGGAAGTTTCGCTTAGCGCGCTCGCGCACAACCTTGAGACGATTAGAGAGTACGTGAATCCGCCGGAAGAAAAGCGCAAGACGCCGCGCAAAATCCTGTCTATCGTGAAGGGCAACGGTTACGGCCACGGCGGACCGCAAGTCGCCAAGGCGCTTGAAAAGGCCGGTTCAGACTGGTTTGGCGTCACCTGCACCGACGAAGGCATCGCCGTGCGCGAAGGCGGCGTGCGCAAGCCGATTCTCGTGCTGACGGGCTTCGTCCCGGGAGAAGAAGCGCGCCTGCTGAAATACGACCTTACGCCAGCCGTCCATCGCTGCGATCAGTTGCCGCTGCTCGAACGCGCTGCCGCTCGCCGTAGTGGCCGCAAGCCCGCTTCCTTCCACTTGAAAATTGACACCGGGATGAACCGCCTGGGCATTGCGCCGACCGACATCGAGTGTTTTGCGCGGCAACTGGGCAAGTGCAAGCACCTGCAGCTCACGGGCATCTTTTCGCACTTCGCGTCGGCGGAAGTTTTCACAGACACCGCCGTCGGCAGGCAAACGCGCGAGCAGGAAGAATGCTTCTACGCTGCGCTCGACCGCCTGCGCGCGCTCGGCATCCATCCAGGCCTTGTGCATCTTGCCAATAGCGCGGCCATCGTCTCGCGCCCGGAAACGTGGGCGGACATGGTGCGGCCCGGTGCGATTCTCTACGGTTACCATCCCGGCTACGATCCCGCGGAAAAGCGCGAAGAAGCGGAGAAGCTCCTGCCGCTGAAGCCGGTGATGAGCCTGCGCACGAAAATCATTCATTTTCGGCGCGTTCCGGCGGGCGCGGGGGTCGGCTACGACGCCACTTTTGTCCCCAAGCGGCCTTCGCTCATTGGCGTGCTGGCCGCGGGCTATGGCGACGGCATCCACCGCTCGCTCGGCAATCGCGGCAGCGTGCTGGTGCGCGGCAAGCTCGCGCCCATCGTGGGCATCATCTCGATGGACGTCACCATGATTGACGTCACCGACATCGAAGGCGTGGAAATCGGCGACGTGGCCACCATCTACGGCACGGACGGCAATCAGGTACTTCTCGCCAACCGCGTCGCGCGCAGCATCGGCACGGTCACTTCCGACCTGCTCTGCGCCGTCAGCCAGCGCGTCGAGCGCGTCTATGTCCGCTGAGGCGCGGTCGCGCGGCAAAGAACTCTCCGCTCTCCTAACCCTTCTGATGCGTTGCGATGAATGAAGGGACGTTCGTGGTGATGGAATTATCGTTTAGCGTTTCCAAATGTAGAAGTTTTCGCTGTCCGAGGAGGTTTCTACATCCAGTTTCTTGGCGACGGTTGCCCTGTGTACGGCTGAGCGAAGGTCAGCCAGGGTCACTCCATTAGCCTGACTTCCCTTAAAATATAGAAAACCTCTTACAAAGAAGGAGTTTACGTCTGAAATGTAGCAAGTAATAATTTAAGATTGGGCTTGCATTACTGGATTTATTTGCTGTAATGTAGCACGTATGTTCGTTCAGGCCACCAAGTGCAAGCGTGGCAATACCACCTACCTCACCTATCTGGT
>QHYK01000046.1 GCA_003224085.1 Acidobacteriota bacterium
TTCGCCAATTCGCGCTCACCTTGGAGAACGTGAATGTCGATGCCTGTCTGGTTGTCCACGCCCGTGGTGTAAAGCTCCTGCGCGCTCGCTGGAATCGTCGAATTGCGCGGAATGATTTTCGCCACGGCGCCGCCGTAGGTCTCGATCCCGAGCGAAAGCGGCGTCACGTCGAGCAGCAGCATGTTTTTCACGCCGCGATCCAAAATATTCGCTTGCACTGCCGCGCCCAGCGCCACCACTTCATCGGGATTCAGTTCCGTGTGCGGCTTGCGGTCGAAATATTCCTGAACCATGCGCCGAATCAGCGGCGTGCGTGTGGCTCCGCCGACGAGAACCACTTCGTCCATGTCGCTGGGCTTGAGTTGTGCGTCGGCTAGCGCCTCTTTCACCGGGCCCATCGTTCGGTCGACTACGGGACGAATCAACGCTTCCAGCGCGCCTCGCGTGAATTCGTGCGTGAAGACTGTGCCGTTGGGCAACGGGAAGCGCAGCATCGCCGTCTCCGCTTCCGACAACTGATGCTTCATGTTGATAAGCGCTTTGCGCAGTTCCTGTGCCAGCTCTCCATGCGGCGAAAAATCGATCTCATCATGCTGAAGAATTTTCTCGTGAACAAAAGCTTGCAGCAGGTTGTCAATATCGTCTCCGCCTAGATGCGTGTCGCCGTTGGTCGAAAGCACTTGGTAAATGTCGCCTTCGCTGGTGGAGATGAGCTTCAGCAGGGAAATGTCAAACGTACCGCCGCCTAGGTCGTAAACGGCCACGCGCCCGCGCTGCTTTTCATGCAGGCCATAAGCCAGCGCCGCGGCCGTGGGCTCGTTCACAAGGCGCAGTACTTCAAGGCCAGCGATTTTGCCGGCATCTTTCGTGGCCTGTCGCTGCGCATCGTTGAAATACGCCGGCACCGTAATGACCGCGCGGTCCACGGTTCCGCCAAAATAGGCTTCGGCCCAATTCTTCAACTCGCGCAGGATAAACGCGGAAATTTCCGGCGGCGTGAGAATCTTTTCTCCAAGCTTCACTCGAATCACGTTCCTGCTTGCCGGATCGATGCGGAACGGAAAGAGTTTGAGCTCGTCCTGAACGTCCGCTGGTCCGCGGCCCATCAACCGCTTCACCGAATAAATCGTGCGCTCGGGCTGCGTCAGCAACCGTCGCTTCGCCGGCTCGCCCACAATGAAGCTGCCATCGGCATCCATGCTTACGACCGAAGGGCACAGCGTCGATCCATAAGGACCCGGGATACACTTCGGCTGACCCGTCTGCGCGTCCGTGTACGCAACCAGGCTGTTCGTCGTCCCAAGGTCGATTCCTACAATCCTTCCCATGCTTTCGATCAAACCTCCGCCAATTCCTTGGCCACATTCGTGACCAGATTCCGAATGTACGAGCGGCGATTCAGCAGTTCATTGAGCTTCGCCATAATTTTCTTCCGCGTCGCAGCGTCGCCAGTGAGAGCAGCATCCCACTGGCGCGCCGCCGATTGCAATTCGCCATCGACTTCGTGAAGCTTCTCTTGAAAATTCTTCTCGGCAGCTTCGAGCCGCGCTTTCAATCCCGCCAAATCCTCCCCCGACGCTTTCGCTTCCCGCAATTCAACCAGCGATTCGTTCAACTCGAAGACTTCTTCGAGCAATTCCGGCGGTGCCTGCTGTTTCTTCTCGCCCTCCTTGCGTTCGCCCTCGATGGCCAGCAAGTACTCGACGCGCGCGAGGGGATCCCGCAACGTGCGATACGCGTCGTTCAACTCCGAGCTGCGCTTCAGCGAAAGCTCGCGCTCTTGTTCCGTCGCGTTCACAAAATTGTCCGGATGCAGCTTCCAGCTGAGCTGCAGGAACTTCTGCTCCAGCGCGCTCATTTCGATCCACAGCTGTCGCGGCATCTCAAACAAAGCGAAGTAGTCGATTCCTTTCGGCAATTGCAGCAGCTTCCCGCAACTCGAGCAGAAGTGCGTGCCGAGCGTGCGCTCGTGGCAATTCCAGCAGACCAGAGGCGCTTGTGCGGATGTCGGGACCGTGCTCATAAATTTTTCAGGAACTCCTCATGATGCACAAATGAGGCACAAAAAAAGTGGCTGGCGAGCGCGGCTGCCAACCACTTGTCTGTATCAGCCTGCGTCGCGCTTGGACCGCTTGACAGGCTGACGCCTGTCCAACTCCTACGCTGTAAAAGAGCTGCCGCAGCCGCAACTCCGCGCCGAGTTGGGATTCTGGAAAACAAATCCCTGGCGCATGAGCGTCTCTTCGTACTCCAGCGTCGTGCCGTTCAGATACAAAAAACTCTTCGCGTCCACGAAAATGCGTGCGCCAAATTCTTCGAAGATTTTGTCGCGGTCGCGCGGCTGGGTATCCAGGCGCATCGCGTAAGACAAACCGGAGCAGCCGCCGCCCTGCACGCCGACGCGCAGCCCGCCAACTTCCGGCGACACACCTTCTTTTTCTAGCAGCGCCCGAATCATTTTCGCGGCGCGCTCAGTGAGGTGAATCGCGGCGACATTGGGGATCCCCCCATCTATTTTTGTGTAAGTGTTCATTCTAAAGCACTTAGGCTTTCCTCTAAGCCGTTTAGGATCAACACTTACGCGGTCGCCTGCAAGCGTTCGCTCTCAAAGCAGTTATCACCTGTTCCGTCATGGCCCTCTACCCCAGGTCAGCTGGGGCGCCGCATGCTGGGATCCCACAAGGAGGGGCGCAGGCGTGGCGCCACCGGCGGGGACAGGCTACTTTAGTGCGAGCCCTTCCCTACGGCCGGCACTTTTCGGCGCCGTGCTTCTTCTTCCAGTCGCCGATGGCGGCCTTGATGGCGTCTTCCGCAAGCACGGAACAGTGGATTTTCACCGGCGGAAGGGACAGTTCGCGCACGATGTCCGTGTTCTTGATGGCCATGGCTTCATCTACGGTCTTGCCCTTCACCCATTCCGTGGCCAGCGAGGAGCTGGCGATGGCCGACCCGCAGCCGAAGGTCTTGAACTTGGCTTCTTCAATGACCTGCGTCTCCGGATTGATTTTCATCTGCAGCTTCATCACGTCACCGCACTCGGGCGCCCCGACGAGGCCGGTCCCCACGTTGGGATCGTCCTTGGGGAGGCTGCCCACGTTGCGGGGATTGTTGTAGTGATCCACTACTTTGTCGCTGTATGCCATTACCCGTTGCTCCTTGCGAGATTTGCGAGATTCACGAAACCCGCGCTCTTCACAGCCTTTTCCGAGAGCGTAACGTTCGGCACGGAAGCCGAGCGGCCCGCGGTCAGCTGGCGAAGAGCATCCTTAATATACTCCGCTCCGAGCCCGAGCATCTTCAGGAAAGCGCGCACTTGCTGGAGTTCGCGGAATGAGCGCTCACCCCCACTTTCCTCCTCTGCATCGTAGGGCACAAAAGCGACGCGGAAAGCGGCGCCGGTACCTGCGATGGAGCGATGGATCCTAATTGTTCCCTCATTTGCCATTGTTTATTTCACAGCCCTTCTAGGCGGTTTGCCATTTCATTTTTGAGATGTCGATTCCCTCTTTGGCCATTTCGTAGAGCGGCGAAAGTTCGCGGAGTTTGGTGACGACCTGCACCATCTTGTTGATGACATAGTCGACTTCCTCCTGCGTATTGAAACGGCCCAGTCCGAATCGAATCGAGGTGTGGGCGAGGTCTTCGCCTACACCTAAAGCTTTGAGCACGTAGCTGGGTTCGAGGGTTGCCGATGTACAGGCGGAACCGCTCGAGACGGCCACATCGTTGATGCCCATGAGCAGCGACTCACCTTCCACGTAGGCGAAGCTCATGTTCAAGTTGTTGGGCAGGCGATGTTCCATCGAACCGTTGACGTAAACTTCGTCCAGCTTCGCTTCCAGTCCGGCTTTCAGCCGGTCGCGCAGCGCCCGAAGCCGCGCGCTTTCCTCGGGCATCTCTTTCTGCGCGATTTCGCAGGCTTTGCCCAAACCCACGATGCCAGGCACGTTCAGAGTGCCGGAACGCATGCCGCGCTCGTGACCACCGCCGTCAATAATGGCCGAGAGTTGCACCCGCGGATTGCGGCGGCGCACGTACAGCGCACCGACGCCCTTGGGTCCATAAATCTTGTGGGCGCTGATGGCCAGCAGGTCGATGTTGTCCTTCTGGACGTCGACCGGAATCTTGCCCACGGCTTGCACGCCGTCCACAGCCAAGAAAATCCCGCGCTCCTTGGCAATCTTGCCGATTTCCGCGATGGGGTTAATCACGCCGATTTCATTGTTGGCGTACATAATGGTAATCAAAATCGTCGTCGGCTTGATGGCTGCTTTCAAATCGTCCAGGCTGACGCGCCCATCGCGCTGCACGGGCAGGTAAGTCACCTCAAAGTCGTGCTTCTCAAGATTCTTGCAGGTATCGAGCACCGCCTTGTGCTCGATGGACTGCGTGATGATGTGATTGCCCTTCTCGCGGTACATTTCCGCGACGCCCTTGATCATCAGGTTGTCGGATTCTGTGGCGCCGCTCGTGAAGACAATCTCCTTCGACGTGGCGTTAATCAGCGAAGCCACCTGCTGCCGGGCGTTCTCCACCGCCTCTTCGGCGGTCCAGCCGAAGGAGTGGTTGCGGCTGGCAGCATTGCCGAACTTCCCGGTGAAATACGGCAGCATTGCTTCCAGCACCCGTGGATCGACTGGGGTGGTCGCGTGATTATCCAGATAAATCGGCAGTGTGACGGCCATGTTCCCTTTTCTCCCTAAGTTCTTAGTGCCACGAGCGAAGGCTCGTGCGGATCTTCACTACTCATCTGCGCAATGGTGACCGAACTCAACACATTTAGGATGCTTTCATTCACCCGGCGTAACGGTTCTTTTACCGAACAACGCTCGGTTGCGTCGCAATTCCCGTGGTTCGTCACACAGGAAGTAATCAAGACCGGCCCATCGATGGCGGAAATAACCTCCAGCGCGCTGATCTGCGAGGGGTCTTTCGACAATTGGTAGCCCCCGCTCGAACCGTGTTTGGCCGCCACAATGGACTTGTGAGCCAGCTTCTGGAGCACCTTGGCCATCAGCGTTGCCGAGATGCCGTATTCTTCGGCAATCTCGTTGGCGCTAAAGGCATGGTCGCCACGATGCAGAGCCAGGTGTTTGACGGCAATCAACCCGTAATCGGCCTTCTTGGAAAGCTTGAACATCGCGCCAAGACTCTCTCAGTGCCCCCACATATACGACCGTTCTAGTCGCAGTTATAATATACTCCGCGGCGCATGCTGAAGTCAACCTCAAGCGGCGAAGATTGTGGCAGCTAAATATCTTGTTTCCATTAGGTTACAATACGACTAAAATAGTCTTAGTTTGTGATGGTCTTTCCAAACTAACCGTGTGCTCCAAATGGGAATAACTAATTGAAGGAAAGCTTGAAGAGACCTTTACCGGGGCGCGATAATCTCAAGGAAACGGAAAAGCAGAAAATGCCCAGTTTGTTTGTTTGTAAGAAGTGCCGCAAATTCCTGCAAGCAGCCCGACTCTGCACACTGCCAGCTCTCTTTGTTTGCGCATCACTGACGGTTCACGCACAAGCCGGCGCCGCCCCGGCGGGAAATCCCCATCAAACGGTTACTCTGGTTGGCGCCGGCGACATCGCTACCTGCAAGCACATCGAAAGCGCCAAGGCCACGGCCAAGCTGATCGAAGGGATCCCGGGCACGGTATTCGCTGCCGGCGACTTGGCCTACGAAAAGGGGAGTTCCGAAGAATTCAAGGATTGCTATGACCCGGCCTGGGGCGCATTCAAGGACCGCACCAAGCCAGCTTTGGGCAATCATGAATATGGCGACCACCGCGCCGCCGGCTATTTCCAATATTGGGGTGCACAGGCCGGACCAGAGGACAAGGGTTATTACAGCTACGATTTGGGGAACTGGCACGTCATCGTGCTAAACACCAACTGCAACATCAAAGCGATGGGCGGCTGCGGCCAAGGGTCCCCGCAGGAGACCTGGCTGCGAGAGGACCTGGCGAAGCATCCGACCTCTTGCATTCTCGCCTATGGTCACCACCCACTTTTTAGCAGCGGTCTTTTCAAAAAGCACGCTCTACATCCGGAATTGCGGCCTTTCTGGGAGGACCTCTACGCCGCGCATGCGGACCTGTTTCTCGCAGGCCACGAACACTCTTACGAACGGTTTGCTCCTCAGGATCTGGATGGGAAGCGGGATCCGGCACATGGCATTCGCGAAATCGTGGTGGGCACGGGAGGAAAGAGTCATGACCCGCTCGGGATGCCCACTCCCAACAGCGAAGTGCGGGAATGGAAGACCTACGGCGTATTGAAACTCACGCTATCGCCCGGGGAATATCACTGGGAATTCATTCCGGTCGAAGGCTCGCAGTTCCAAGATTCTGGCGACGGGGTCTGCCACAACGCTCCATCAAGTACAGACTGAATCTCGGTGTTGGTGGCTGCTACCCGCAGCTTTACAACATCTTGCGGAACTCCTCGACGCTGATCTTCAAGTCCTTTCGATTGTTTCGCTTTGCGCAGGACACCCCGGGAGAGTGGGGCAGAAAACGTGGTAGCCGCCTTCTTCTTCTTTCTCGAAGCTCACCTTGAACCTATGTGTCATCGCCCGACTCCGTTTCCTGAGTATCCTAATGCCGATCGAATGAGTCAACCTCACGGCTTGGCGCCGAAGCAAGCTCCGCCGGCGGCCGCTTCGACCAATTTCTGAACGGCTGGCACCGGCATGAGAAGCAGCTGAGCCTTCTGCGTTTTTAGTTTGTCGAGAGCAGAGAGCTGCCGAGTCTTCCAGGAGTCCGGGGCGGGTTGATGCTTAGCGATGGCGTCGAGAGCGGCAAGACCTATCGTTGCGAGCGTGGATAGGTCTTGGGATCTCGCTGCCACTTCGCGGACCAGGAAAGAGCGCTGCGCAAGCGGCTGGAGCTTGGCATCATTATCGCGCCAGGTGGTGAACTGCGCGCGGAGGAGTTCCGCTGCGTCGCCGTCCAAGCAGGAAGTCGCAATGAATCTGTTTACCAGTTCGCTGAAGCGCCTGGCCGCATCGCTCTCCAAGGGGATGGCATCCACGACGCGGTTCATGGGCGTGAGGCTGGTTGGCTCGGCGGGAGCGGTCTGTTCGCGCGTGTAATCCTTCACCGGCTCGAGTTGATCCGTGAGCGTTTGCAGAGCGGCAAATTCCTCGGTTGTAGCCGTGGCACCCGCAATGCGGTGGAGCATCCGGCCATGGTGTGTCCGGTGCGTTAAACCGAGCAATTCCAGCCGCGTACTGATGAAATCTAGGCGGGCATACATCGAAGCAGGGTCGCGAACTTCCGCCGGAGACCACAAACGCTCCGCGATGGCGGCATTTCTCGGCCAGATGCGCGAATCGATATTCTCGGCATTAACGTACTCCGCCCACATGCAGGATTCGCCGCCGAGAATGCGCTGTTTTTCTTCGGGTGAAAGATTCGCCGCGTCGCCGCTCACGGGATCCACGGCGTAGTGCCGAGCAGCGGGCCAGCCGAGGTCCAGGTAATAGCCGTTTGAAAGGAGTCCGCGGTAGCCTTGCTTTGCGGCGGTGGCCAGTGAAGCCTGGCCGCGCCAGGAATGAATCGTGATGTCTTTTGGCAAACTCGGATCGAAAATTTCGTCCCAACCGATCATGCTCTTGCTGTGCTTTCCAACGATTGCCTGGAGCCGCTTATTGAAATAGGCCTGCAAAGCCTGATTGTTCTTAAGGCCGTGGGCGCGCATGAACTCCTGAATCTGGTTGTTCGCGTTCCACTGCTTGCCGTTCACTTCGTCCCCGCCGACGTGGAAAAACTCGTCGGGAAAAAGCTTGGCCATCTCACCGATAAATTCGTCCAGGAATTTGTAGGTAGTTTCTTTTGTGGGATCCATGGCCGGATCGAAAACGCCCCAGCGGCGCTCGATTTCGTAAGGGCCGGGGCCGCTCGCGAGTTCCGGGTGAGCCACGAACCAGGCGGTGCTGTGGCCGGGCACATCGAATTCGGGCACCATGCGGATGCCGCGGTCGCGTGCGTAGGCAATCACGTCGCGAATTTCTTCCTGCGTGTAAAACAGGCCATCGGAGCCCATTTCGTGCAGTTTCGGGAGCCGCTTACTTTCGATCCGGAAGCCCTGATTGTCGGAAAGGTGCCAGTGAAAGACATTCATCTTCACGGCTTCCATGGCGTCGAGATTGCGGCGGATTACCTCCAGTGGAATGAAGTGCCGGGCGGAATCGATCATCAAGCCGCGCCAGGGAAAGCGCGGCTTGTCTTGAATCATAACGGCGGGCGCCGCGAGCCCGTCACTCGAAACGTCCACGAGTTGCAGAAAAGTTTGCAGCCCATGCAATATGCCGAGAGGGTTTGGCGCCGCGAGTTTGGCTCCGCCGCCGGTGATTTCGAGAACATAAGATTCGTCTTCGCCTACTTCCTGAATTTCTTTGCTGGGGTGGTCGGTGTGAATGACCAGCGTGGCTTGGGCCAACCTGGCAGCTTTGCGGCCAATAGGAAGCGCCGTCTGCCGCGCCAACTGTTGGAGGAAGCGTTCTGCGGCGCGTTCGAGGCGCGGCTCGGTGTAGCCAGTCAGCGCTGCGGAAAAGGAAGAGTCGATGCGCAAGCTTCCAGCGCCAGGCTGGATATTGGCAGGTATGGGCAGGAGATTCAGCGCCGGCTGTTGCGCGCTGATGGATTTCAGGATAAGAAGCGCAAAAAGAAAAAGCAACAGGAAGCCTCGCCAACCGAAATTGTGAACAAAATTCTGCTGGAAGTCCTGTACCATGTTCCGCTGAGTCCCTTCCAATCGAGATGCAAACGCGAAATTTCCGCTAGGTAGCACGGAGTAGGCATACTGTCATAACTCCGACCTTGCGCGAAGAGGATTTGCAAAGGAGCCGACGGCAGGCAGGCTTAGGCCAGAAACTTTGCCGGCCGCGCTTTTCGCGCCTGAGTTAGAATAACCGCCGGGTTACGCCACCGCGAAATTGCGATGAAAACATCGATTGCCATTTACCCGGGCTCCTTTGATCCCGTCACGAACGGGCACCTCGACTTGATCGAGCGGGGCGAGAAAATGTTCGATCTGCTGATCGTGGCGGTGTTGCGCAACACGGAAAAACAGCCGCTGTTCAGCGTTCCCGAGCGCGTCGAGATGCTGCGCGAAGTCACGAACAAGTGGGCCGACGTCGAAGTGGATGTTTTCGAAGGACTGCTCATTGACTACGCGCGCAAACGCGGCGCCGGCGTGATTCTCCGCGGCATCCGCGCGGTTTCGGATTACGAATACGAATTACAGATGGCGCTGATGAACCGGAAACTCGAGCCGCGCCTGGAGACCGTGTTCATGCTGCCCGGGGAACCCTACAGCTATTTGAGCTCGAAGCTGGTGCGCGAAATCGCCCGGCACGGCGGGCCGCTGAATGGCCTGGTTCCGCCGATTGTCGAGCAGCGCCTGCGGGCCAAGGTGTCGTAACGCTGCGCCTATTGGCAAGCCCCTTCTCGCCCAGACAACCGACTGCCAAGGATTTACCTTGCCGGAATGACTTTGCTCGGCAAGCTAGTTTGCAGCGGACTTGCGTAGGCTTTTTGACGCAAAGTACATGGCACGGCCATCTAGATGGCGCCACAATCTCCATGGCGACCAGGCCAATTCGGTGTTGGCCTCCTCCGGTCCTGCCTGTAAACTAGTGACCTAGACGCCCATCACCCGAAGGAGTCAGAAGTGCATCTCACCGACCGCATCAACCGTATCCAAATCTCGCCCACCGCAACCGTCCTTGCCGAAGCAGAAAAGATGAAGGCCAAAGGCATCGACGTCGCCGACTTTGGCCCCGGCGAGCCGGACTTCCCAACACCCGATCACATCAAGAAAGCCGCCATCCGCGCCATCCACGAAGACAAGTCGAAGTACACACCCGCGGGCGGCATTGCTCCCTTGCGCGAAGCCATCTGCGCGTGGCACAAACGCGAACTTCATTCGTCATTCGAACCGAAGGAGTGCGTGGTCAGTGTCGGCGGCAAGCACTCCATTTTTAACGTGGTTAGCGTGCTCGTCCAGCATGGCGACGAGGTCATCATTCCTGCTCCTTGCTGGGTCAGTTTTCCGGACATTGTGAAGTATGCGGGCGGAACGCCGGTGTTTGTCGAAACGCATCCACAAGATGGCTTCACTTTGCGGGCTTCGGCGATTGACAAAGCGATTACGCCGAAGACAAAACTTCTGATTGTGAATTCGCCGTGCAATCCGACGGGCGGTGTCGTTCCTCCGGACGAGTACGAGCGCATTCATGCCCTCTGCAAGAAGCATAACGTGTGGCTGATGGGCGACGAGTGTTACTCCCACTTTGTGTATGCGCCCAACAAGCCGTACTCCATCGCCAGCGCGCACGGTGCGAAGGACAAAGTCATCATCATCGGTTCGATGTCGAAAACTTTTGCCATGACCGGCTGGCGCATCGGCTACACGTTGGGGCCAGAGGCGCTGATCCAGGCGCTGATTAAATTGCAGAGCCAGTCCACCTCCAATCCCACTTCGATCGCGCAGTACGCGGCGCTCGAAGCGATGACCGGTTCGATGGATACCGTGCCGGTGATGCTTGCGGAATATGCGAAACGGCGTAAACGCATTGTCGAAGGATTGCGCGCGATTTCGGGCGTCACTTGCGAGTGGCCAGGAGGCGCGTTCTACGCGTTCCCGAACATTTCCGAGCACTTGGCGAATGGTGGGGGGCGGTCGGCGCTGGCGAAATCGTGCACGGAGATTTCCAAGATGCTTCTTGACCGGGCGCACGTTGCGGTTGTTCCCGGCGAAGCTTTTGCGGCACCTGGGTATTTGCGCTTGTCCTACGCGACGTCCATTGAACGCATCGAGGAGGGTCTGCGGCGCCTGGAGAGGTTTTTTGCGCGCGCGGAAGCCGCCGCCTAGACTGTGAAGCCCGAACCGTTTCGAATCGAGCCCATTTTCAGTCCACGCATCTGGGGCGCGAGGTCCCTGGCACCGCTTTTCCCGGAAAAAACCAATTTGAAGGTGCCGGTCGGCGAAGCCTGGCTCACCGCAGTGGATTGCCGCGTTGCCTCCGGGCCATTTGGCGGGAAGAGCCTCGGAGCAGCATGGGATGAGATGCCTGCGGATTGGCGCGGCGAAAGATTTCCAGCCGGAGCACCATTTCCTCTGTTGTTGAAATTCCTTTTTCCGACGGAGAAGCTCTCGATCCAGGTGCATCCGAATGATGCCTACGCGCAAGCGCACGAACAAGCCGCCGGTGGCCGAGGAAAGACAGAGATGTGGCATGTTGTTTCCGCGCAGAAAGGAGCGCAAGCACTTGTCGGGCTGAAACCCGGTGTGAACCGCGACAAATTTCTCGAGGGCTTAGACCAAAACAAGTTGGAAGAACTTTTCAAAGCGCACCCAGTTCATGCGGGCGACACCCTGTTCGTGCCGGCAGGCACGCCTCACACCATCGGTCCGGGGATGGTGATTTGTGAAATACAGGAATACTCGGACTTAACCTACCGCGTGTACGATTACGGACGCGTGGATGCCCAGGGCAAGCCGCGCGAGTTGCACATCCAAAAGGCTTTGGAAGTGACGCACTTCAGAAAATCCTTGGGCGGAAAAGTGAGCCCACTGCAACTGGAAAAGAACGGCGCAACGAAACTCCTGTTAGCTGCGTGCCGCTTTTTTGCGACGGAGCGCTGGGAGTGTTCCGCAAAATGTGAAATATGCGCCGATCCGGCACGGTTCGAGCTGCTCGTGATTCTGAATGGCTCCGGGGCGCTTTCCTGGCAAGGAGAAAGCGCGCGTTTTCAACCGGGCGAGTGCTGGATCGTGCCTGCGTCTCAGAAAAATCTGGAATTGCTTTCCGAACGATCCGTGACCCTGGTGCGGTCCTATGTTCCAGACGTTGCGGTGCTTCGCGCGGAATTGCATCGCGTGGGCATTTCTGCCGCCGCGCTTTCGCAAGTGATCTTTGATTAGGAAAGCTTTTCGATGCCCAGCCAAAAGTTGGTCACGCATGCGGTGATTCTGGCCGGGGGACGTGGGACGCGGTTTTGGCCGCGGAGCCGGACGCGCACGCCGAAGCAACTGCTGAACATCGTTGGCGAACAGACCATGCTGGAGCAGACCGTCGCGCGGCTGCGGCCGTTGATTCCGGCGGAACACATTTGGACAGTAACGAACGCCGAGCAAGCGACCGTGGTTCGAAAGCAGGTTCCTGCGGCCGCGCGCAAGGGGGTGCTGATTGAACCAAAAGGATTGAACACCGCGGTGGCCATTGGCCTTGCCGCAATTCACGCGCGACATGTTGCGCGCGGTGATGCCTTGCTCGCGGTGCTGCCCGCGGATCATTACATCGCCCAGCCACAAAAATATCGCGAAATCCTCACCGCGGCTTTAGAAGTCGCACGCGAGCCAGGTCGCATGGTGGTCCTCGGTATTCCTCCGACACGGCCGGAAACGGGATTCGGTTACGTCGAACGTATAGGCGAGCCGATTTCCGCCAAAGGCTTCCCGGTTTTTTCGGTGAAGCGCTTTACCGAAAAACCCGCGCTGCCTGTTGCCAGCGAATACTTGGCTTCCGGCAAGTATCACTGGAACGCGGGGATGTTTTTCTGGCGCGTTTCGACGTTCCTCGAAAACCTAAAAAGCTTTGTTCCGAAGACGCATGCCGCTCTTAAAGATCTCGCGGGGTTCATCGGGATGCACAGCTACGAGCGCCGACTTCAGGCTATGTATCAAGAGTTGGAAAGCATTTCGGTGGACTATGCCGTGCTCGAACCTGCAACTCGAACCGATGGTCCGCCGCGCGTGTTTGTCATTCCCGCCGAAATCGGCTGGAGCGACATTGGCTCCTGGGCGGCCGTCTACGAACTGCTTGCCAAGAAAAATGGCGAAAACGTGCTTGCTGGGGAAGGTCACACTCTTGACGCCGAGGGAAATTTCTTGTGGGCTCCTTCGAAATTTGTCGCAGCCATTGGCGTCCGCGATCTCGTCGTGGTGGAGACGCCCGACGCGCTGCTCATTTGCACCCGAGATCGCGCCCAGGATGTCGCTAAAATGGTGAAACAGCTCGAAGAACAAAAACGAAAAGAGCTACTGTAGAACAGGCCAATCCGGCTGTTGGCAAGCACTGGAGCTCGCTATACTTTGTCCCTTTCATGGTTCCCACAATCAAATTTGGCACCGACGGCTGGCGCGGCGTCATCGCGGAAGATTTTACGTTTGCGAACGCTCGCATCGTGGCGCATGCCATTGGGCGCTATGTGGTTCGCGGCGAAGATGCACGCAAGGGTGTAATCATCGGCTACGACCACCGTTATGCCTCGGACCGCGTCGCTGCTGCCGTCGCTGAAGTCCTAAGCACGTCGGGAACCCCGGTTTCGCTCGCCGACAAGCCCTGCCCGACGCCCACGATTTCTTTCTTGGTGCGGCACCAGAAAGCCGCGGGCGGCATCGTTATCACCGCGAGTCACAATCCCTACCTCTGGAACGGAATCAAATACAAAGCAAGCTACGGCAGCAGCGCGCTGCCCTCGATCGTCGCGCAAATTGAAAAGGAACTTGCTGGCGTCCTGGAAAAAGGCGTGCCGCCGCTTCCACCACGCAAGGATCTCATCCATTCGCTCGAACCGCGCGCGCCGTATCTCGATGCGCTGGAAAAACTGGTGGATTGGAAACGGCTGCGGGCCGCGAAATTGCGCTTCGTTTTCGACCCCATGCACGGAGCCGCGGCCGGCTTGCTGCCAGAGCTCTTCCGGCGCAACGGCATTCCTTGCGACGAGATCCGCGGGACGCGCGACCCGCGCTTCGGCGGGGTGCATCCTGAGCCGATCGAACCGCACATTGAGGCATTACGCCAAACCGTGCTCGCCGGCAACTGCGATGCGGGCTTCTGCGCCGACGGGGATGGCGACCGGATTGGCGCGATCGACCGTACCGGGGCTTTCATCAACCCGCATCAGATTCTCGCGCTGCTCGTTTGGCATCTCGCCGGGACTCGCAACCTTCCCGGTGACATCGCAAAGACTTTCTCGGTGACGAAGCTCATCGACAAGCTGGCTGCGAAATTCGGGCGCAAGCTTCACGAAGTTCCCATCGGCTTCAAATACATTTGCGAGTTGATGCTGGAGCAAAACATTTTGATCGGCGGCGAAGAAAGCGGCGGCATCGGCACGAGCCTGTACCTTCCCGAGCGCGACGCCACCGTTTCCGCTCTTTTCCTCGCGGAATTGATGGCCTGGCACGGCAAGTCGCTCGGCGAGTTGCTTGCTGCGCTGCACGCGGAGTTTGGCGAGTATCACTACGGGCGCGTGGACCTGGAGCTGAAGCCAGGCCAGAAGGAAAAAGCCATAGAGCATTTTTCCGATGGCCAGGTCAGTCGGGTGCTCGATTTTCCAGTCGTGCAACGCGAGAATATGGATGGCATCAAACTTTATCTCGGCGAAGTGGGCTGGGTGATGGTGCGGGCGTCAGGGACGGAAAACGTCCTGCGCATTTATTCCGAAACCGATAGACCAGAAATAACGCGGCGCGTTCTCGACTCCGTAACACAAACCGTTCACAATCTTTAGCAGCCAACGCATGGGGTGAGGTCATGAACACCATCAATCTCGCGGACAAGTTCAGCAGCTTCTCCGACCGCTGGAGCCCCAAATCATCGGGGAGCTCAACGACTTCTATGTGAAGACGGCGAAGCTCAAGGGCGAATTCGTCTGGCACCACCATGAAAACGAAGACGAAATGTTTCTGGTGGTCAAAGGCACGCTGAGGATGAAGTTTCGGGATCACCAAGCGGTTATCCGGGAAGGCGAGTTCATCATCGTGCCGCACGGCGTCGAGCACTGCCCTGCCGCTGATGAAGAAGTGCAAGTCGTGCTGATCGAACCAAAAACGACTTTGAATACCGGGAACCTTATCAACGAAAGGACGGTCGCACAGCTTCAGCGCATCTGAACGCGGCGGCTGAACGCACGGGGGAATCCCAGCCATGGAACATCGCTACTACACGCTCGACGTTTTCACGACTACCCGCTTTGCGGGCAATCCGCTGGCCGTGTTTACCGACGGCGACGGGCTTTCCGATGAAGAGATGCTCGCCATTGCGCGCGAGATGAATCTTTCCGAAACGGTCTTCGTGCAAAAACCGACGGATGAGGAAGCGCTCGCTCGCCTGCGCATCTTTACCACAAAAGAAGAGCTGAAGCTGGCCGGGCATCCGGTCATCGGAACCTGGTTCCTACTCGCGGAACTAGGTGTCGTCCCTGCGCAGGAAGGCGGCGTGCACGTCCTTCAGGAAACGGGCGCCGGAGTTCTTCCCGTCGAGATTCGGTTCAAGGATGGCCGCCCCCACCGCGTCACGATGACGCAGAAGGAAGCCATGTTTAAGCCCGCGAAGCTCGACAAGAAGAAACTTGCTTCGGCGCTCGGGCTTTCGCCAAAGGATTTCGATTCGACGCTCGAGCCGGAATTTGTTTCCACGGGCATCTTCAACTTGATGGTGCCGCTGCGGAATCGCGCCGCGCTGGGCAAAATCGCCATGAACATGGTCGAGCTGGGAAAGCTGCAAGGCAAAAACGCGACGATGGCCTATTGCTTCGCTTTGAACGGAAACGGCAAAGTGTGTTCGCGCGGAATGCTGCCGTGGGAGCTTTACGAAGATGCGGCTACCGGTTCAGCAGCAGGCTCGCTGGGTGCTTATCTCGTGCGTCACGGAAAGTTGTCCCCGGGCCACACGTTGAGCATCTTACAAGGAGCGGAGATGGGCCGGCCGAGCCACATTGAGGTTGAGGTCGCGCAGTCGGGCAAGAAACTTGTTCCACGAGTGAGCGGCGCCGCCGTCAAGGTTCTCGAAGGCACGATTCGAATGTGAGAAGAAGCACTTTCCGCAAAAAAGAAGGCCGCCCAAATCGCGGCGGCCTCCCTGTGCTCCAGCAGAGACTGTCTCTAACGCCCCTTGCGCTCTTTCCGAAGATTTTTGCGGTCCTTGCGCAGATCGCGCTTGTCCTTGTTGATGTCGCGCTGATCCGCGTTGCGGTCCGCGCGGTCGGCGCGGAGGTCTTTGCGGTGGGCCTTGGCTGGGGCGCTGTTGGCGCCGTATTTGGCGTCCTCGCGGGCAAGCTGGCGCTTGTCGCGATTGATGTCGCGCTGGTCGGCGTTACGGTCGGCGCGGTCTTTGGCCAGGTTTTTCTTGTCCTGATGAATGTCTTTCTTGTCGTTCTGAATGTCCTGCTGCTGCGGGGTCGGATCCTGGGCGCACACTCCGGCGGCCAACAAACCGGCAAAGGCCATTGCGAGCACACCTCGACGAACCAAGAGTTCTGCTTTCATAGTTATCTCCTGTAAATCCTCCTGGGTTACCACCACACTTACAGCATCAAACACCGACGGGCTAGCGAAGTTTCACAGCCCTGATGCGCAGTTGCTATTGATGGATAAGTGGAATCCGCTCCGCGCAACTACTTTACTGTCAACGACTTATGGACAGAGTCCAGCACTCCGTTCACGAACGCCCCGGACTGTTCCGAGGAAAACTTTTTCGCCAGTTCGACCGCTTCGTTCAAAACAACTTTGGGAGGAGTATCGGCGGAACTCATCTCGTGAATGGCCAGGCGCAGAATCGCGCGGTCAATGGCGGCGAGCCGTTCGAAACGCCAGTTTTCGCAATGCTTTCCGATGATTTCATCGAGCGACGCAACGTCTTTGGCGGCGCCTTCGAAGAGCTGGTTCGCGAACTCCCTGGTTTTGTCTGCGGCCTTGGCGCTGTTCCAGAACTTCGCTTCCAGTTTGGCGGGATCCTGCTGGCTCATGTCCCACTGGAAGAGCATCTGCATCGCAAATTCGCGCGATTTGGTGCGGAGGGACACGTTACTTGCGCCGCCGCAGTTCGACGGGAGCTTGCTTGACTTCGGCGGCACGCAGCTTGCGCGAAAGCTGTGCCATTTCGATCGCCGCCAAGCCGGACTCGAATCCTTTGTTCCCGCCCTTCAGCCCGGCGCGATTGACGGCTTGCTCGAGCGTGTCGCAAGTCAGCACGCAAAAGATGATAGGCAGGCCACTGTCCATCTGTGCGAGTTGCAAACCGCGCGCGGTTTCCGAGCAAACATAATCGTAATGGGAGGTTTCACCGCGCAAAATGCATCCAATCGCGATTAACGCGTCGTACGTACCCGTTGCCGCAAGTTTTTTTGCTGCCAGAGGTAATTCAAACGAGCCGGGAACGTGCACGACGTCTACATCGTTGCTCTGCACGCCTGAGCGACCTAGCGCATCGACCGCTGCGGCTAGCAATCGGTCGGTGATGAAACTGTTGAAGCGGCTCACGACAATGCCAAAACGGAAACCTTCGGCGCTCAGGCTGCCGTCAATTTTGTTGAACTGGGGTTTCTCTGACATCGGCGAATTTCGCACTCTATTTCTGCGCTTCCTTTACTTCCCTCGAAATTGCGGCGGCCGCTTTTCCAGAAACGCTTTTGTTCCCTCGCGCATGTCTTCTGTCGCACACGCAAGGCCAAAGAGCGTGGATTCCAGAAACAGCCCTTCCTCCTGCGGCATTTCCACGCCGCGCTCGATGGCTTCCATCGCGTACTTTACCGCGATAGGCGCGTTGGCGATGATTTTCTTGGCCATCGCTTCCGCGGCGGGAAGTAGTTCCGCCGGTTCGTGAATGTGATTGACCAAGCCGAGGCGCAGCGCTTCCTCGGCGGTGATCATCTCTCCAGTCAAGCAAAGCTCGTTCGCCACGCCCTTTCCGCAGAGCCGTGCCAGTCGCTGCGTTCCGCCATAACCGGGGAGAATCCCCAGCTTCACTTCTGGCTGGCCGAGCTTGGCGGTCTTGCTGGCGATTCGAATGGTGCAAGACAGCGCCAGCTCGCAGCCGCCGCCCAGCGCGAATCCATTAATGGCGCAAATCGACGGCTTGCCCATCGTTTCGAGCAAATGGAAAACGCTCTGGCCATATAGCGAGAACTCTTTGCCGTTTACCGGCGTCTGCTGTGCGAGTTCATTGATGTCGGCGCCCGCCACGAATGATTTTTCACCAGCGCCCGTCAGAATCAGCACGCGCACGCCCGCGTCATCGCGCACAGCCAGCAAAGCTTGGTGTAGCTCTTCCACCGTCTTACGATTCAGCGCGTTCAACACCTTCGGCCGGTTGAAGGTGATGTACGCGATTCCGTCTTTTTTCTGGTAGAGAATATTTTCGCAAGCCATCGATTCTTTTCTCAAATCCTCTTTACGCAGCCGCAAACCAGGGCACTTCCAGGGCGCAGCACGCTGCGCGCTTTTCGCCGGCACTCAGAATTTCAAAGCCCTCGGCTTCTGCGGGTCCGCGTAATCGTAAAATCCGCGGCCTGATTTCCGCCCGTTCCATCCCGCCAGCACCATGCGCTTGAGCAGCGGCGGCGCGGCGAACCGCTTTTCTTTGAACTCGTCAAACATGATCTGGGAAATGTAATACGTCGTGTCCAGCCCGACAAAGTCGAGCAGCGTCAGCGGTCCCATGGGATGGCCGCAGCCGAGCCTCATGGAATTGTCGATATCTTCAATCGAACCTGCCCCTTCTTCCAGCGCGCGAATTGCATCGAGGAGATACGGCACCAGCAGCCGATTCACAATGAAGCCCGTGCTGTCTTTTGCCCGGACGGCGGTTTTGCCGAGTTTCGCGCCAAAGGCAACAATCTCTTCATAAACTGCCTCGTCGGTCGCGATCGTTCGCACCACTTCAACGAGCTTCATCACGGGCACTGGGTTGAAAAAATGCAATCCTACAAAGCGCTGCGGACGTTTGGTGGCCGTCGCCATTTCGGTGATGGTCAGGGAGGACGTGTTGCTGGCAAAAATCGTGGACGGCGGGCAGATCTTATCCAGCGCAGAAAACAGTTCGCGCTTCGCCGGCAGTTGCTCGATGATGGCTTCGATAATCAGGTCGGAATTTCTCACATCTTCCAGGGAAGTGGTTCCCTTCAGTCGCCCGCGAATTTCCTCTTTCACTGCTTCTGTAATCGTTCCCTTCTCCGCCAGCCGGTTCAGGTTTTTCTCGATGCCCTTCCGTCCCTTGTCCACAAGCTCTGCGCTTACTTCGCGCACTACCGTGGGGAATCCTGCCGCCGCGCACACTTGCGCGATGCCTGAGCCCATCAGGCCGCACCCTACGACTCCCACTTTTTGAATTGCCATGCTTTCCTCGCTGAGACCGCGGCGACCACAGTCATCCGGGAACGGAAAGTCTATCAGAAAGGGCGTTTGGTGCATGTGTCAGCACATTGGCTGCGATTCGCGGTAACGCCTCCCAATTCGCTGGCATTAGTTCTTCATGGCTTCCACAATCATGGCAATGCCCTGCCCGCCGCCGATGCATGCCGTCGCCAGTCCGTAACGCAGGCCATTACGCCGCAGCTCGTTCAAAATTGTGATCACCAGGCGCGTTCCGCTGGCCCCCAGCGGATGCCCGAGCGCAATCGCTCCTCCATTCACGTTGGTCTTGTCCCGCTTCAGTCCCAGCACTTTTTCGACTGCCAAATATTGCGCGGCGAACGCTTCGTTCACTTCCACGCGGTCCATCTGCTCAAGCGTTAATCCCGCGAGCTTCAGCGCCTTTTGCGAAGAAGGTACCGGGCCGATTCCCATGGTGCTCGGTTCCACACCCGCGACGGTCCAAGACACGATGCGCCCGACGGGCTTCAATCCGCGATCCTTGGCCGTTTTCTCGCGCGCCACGACTACTGCCGCAGCGCCGTCCACAATACCGCTCGCGTTTCCGGCGGTCACAATGCCGTCTTTCTTGAACGACGGCGGCAATTTTTCGAGAATTTCCATCGTCGTATCGGGACGCCGATGATCGTCTTCACCGACAACGATGGTCTTCTTTCCCTGCTTGACTTCGACCGGCACCAGCTCTTCTTTGATGCGGCAGGCTTTGTACGCTGCGTCGGCAGCATGTTGGCTACGCAGCGCGTAAGCATCGGCCTCCTTTCGCATGATGCCGTGCTGCTCCGCCAGTTTTTCCGCCGTCAACGCCATCGGTAATCCGCAATAGGTGTCGGTCAGGCCCGCCATCAACGAGTCTTCCAGCGCGCCTCCGCCAAGCTTCAATCCGTTGCGCAAGCCGCGAATCACAAATGGCGCTTGCGTCATGTTTTCCATGCCCCCCGCCAGCACCATCGTTGCTTCACCAAGCAGCAGCCGCTGCGCCGCCTGCGCGATCGCTTCAATGCCTGAGCCGCACAGCCGGTTTACCGTCACCGCGGGTGTTTCGATTTTCAGCCCTGCTTTCAATCCCACATGCCGAGCGCCATAAATCGCATCCGCGCTGGTCTGCATCACGTTGCCTATAATCACGTGATCGAATTCGGCCGGGTCAACCCCCGAACGCCGAATCGCCTCCTTCGAAGCGTGCACCGCCAGATCAATCGCGCTCACGTCGGAAAACGCGCCCGTGTAGCGCGCCATCGGCGTCCGCGCCCCCGCCACAATCACCACATCTGTCGGAAACATTTTGTTCCTCGCTTTGCTTCACACAACTAGGCCGGTACCCATTTTACCGTTGAATTCCAAATGAGAGCACTCGGAACTCAGGGGTGAGATTATTCGGGGCCGGCGGGGGGCACACTGGGCGTCGGTGCCACACTCTCCAAGACATCTTTGAAAGCCGCATCATGCATTTGTCGTAGTGCGGCAGAAATCTTTCAAATAGGAAGCGATAAAAGCCAAATTCGTTGAGTCGGGTGTTCCTTCATCGGCTGGGTCCGAGATCTGGAAGGCAAAAACTGTTATTGCCACATCTGACTTGCTGGAGATCACTCTCCAATTTCCCGTAACCGATTCAAACTTTTGGCGTTTCTACCGCGACGATGCTGTCGCCGCCCTTTTTCCGCGCTTCTTCGATGGAAAATTCCGCGCGATTGATCAAATCGGTCACGATGTCTTCGCTGTCGTAATCCGCTTTCGGCACCGCTTCGACAATCCCCGCGCTCAATGTAATCTGCGTCGAATCCCACGGCGGGCGCAATCCCGACGCGGCGCGGCGCAATTTATCGGCGAGATGTTGGGCCCCCGTCAAAGTCGTATCCGGCAAAATAAACGCCAGCGACCACGCGGTGTATTTCACGGCCACATCGTTCTGCCGCACAATCGGCTGCAGCGCTCGCGCAAGTTGCTCGAGGAAGCGCTCTAGCGGCGGCTCGCCCTGCTGCCGCAAAATTTCGCCGCCGCGGTCGATTTGCAGAACGGCCAGCGCCAACGGCGTCCCTTGCGATTTTGCGCGATCCGCTTCCGTGAGCAGGCAACTCACGTAAGAGCTGCGGCTCAGCAGCCCCGAGCGCTCGTCGGACACACCCATGCGCCGCACCAGCGAACGCAGCCGCGTGTGGCTCACGCTCATCAGCATCTGGTCGCCGATGGCCTGCAAGAAATAAACTTCATTGGGCTTCCACTTGTGACGCTCGGCCTGCGCGGCAATCAACATGCCCGCCGGCGCCTGCGTCTCTTTGTCCAAAATCGTCACGGCCAGCGCCGTCTCCACTCCTAGGTCGCCCAGAATCGACCCCTCCGACGCCTTTACCACTAAGCCTCCAAGCTCGTCCGGCTGGGCCTTCTCCATTTGCGCCAGCAACAGCACCACCTGTGCTCCCGGTGCGGGCTTTACGCCGGTGCCGCAATATTCCGCTGCCATTTCCGGCGGCCTTCCCGGAGCGCCCACCACCGCCAGCGCGCGCGTCACGCGCATGTACGTTCCCACTTCATTGACCGCGGTGTTGAGCATCGCGCGCGGCGTCTGCTGACGAAAAATTTTCTGATTAATCTCCGAGATTTTCGAAAGGTCGCGCAGCGTCTCTGCGGAATACACCCCCGTCTTGCTGGCCATCGCACCCGACTGCGGTTCCGCCCCCGACGACCCCGGAACGGCCGGTGCATTCTTCGCCACCTCCGCTTGTGTCTTCTCTGCTCCCGGCGGCAGCCAATTCGCCGTTTGATACAGGCTCGAAAGCCGAGCGTTGCGCTTTTCTTCTCCCGGAAACATCGCCGCAATCTTTTGCAGGCGCTCCAGCGCTTTGCTCTGTAACGAATATTGCAGAAATATTTCCGTCTGCACGATCAAATCTTCCAGCGCTTGCATCTGCCGTCCCGCCTCGGGGTTGGCAAGCGGCCCTGCAGCCCCCGGCAGCGTACCCGATCGCGGCGCATGTCCACCTGTAGCTTGCCCGGCCTTCATCATGCGGCTCGAAAGGCGGTTCACGTAAGCGTCGTCAACGCGCCCGCGCAACATTTCCAGCCGCTCCTGGTTTCGAAAATCGTAAGGATCGATCTCCACGAGCCGTTCCAGCGACTCCGCCGCTTTCTTGACGTTTCCCGAAGTCAGGTATACGTCGAACAGCTTGATCAGCACCTCGAAGTATTGCGATTCGCGGTTCAGTTGGTTGTGAATGCCTGCCCAGAATTCCAGAATCGCGTGGGAATGTGGAAATTTCGCGCCCAGCCCGTCCATCATGGTCACGAAATCGTTTTCCCGCTTCTCGCCTAACATCCGCCGCTTCAGCATCTCGAGGATTGCCGTCGCTCTCTGGTCCTGTCCGGCCGCGGCGTGGCGCTCGGCAAGGTCGAATAGTTGCGTGAACCCTTCGTTCTTTTCGCGCAGCACCTTCTGCAACACTTCGCTCGCGCGATCCAACTGTCCAGCACCCATCAGCGCCTCGGAAAAGGTCGTAAGAAAGGGCGCATCATTCTCGGTGGCTGCAAACGGCTCCAGAATCGAAACCGCCCGGACCGCATTCCCCGCTTGCAGGTTCGCCTGCGCATAGAGAAGCGCCACGCTGCGTTCCTGCGGTGCCAACTTTTGCGCGCGGCCCAAGAGATTCAGCGCATCGGACGAAGAGCCCTTGGTTGTTGCCAATTGCCCTCCGCGCAAGAACGCGCGCGCCGCCAGCGCATTCTTTCCCAGGCGCTCCGCACCTTCCGCCAGCTTCATTTGCCGCGCCAGGTTGTCGGGTTCGAGCTGCGCGATTCTCTCCCAGCAAAAAAGCGCGTCCTCGTCGCGCCCCGCCGCTACGAAAAGCTCCCCGGCCTTGTTGTATTGTTCGATTGCCTCATCCGCGCGATTCTGGCGCTGCAGCAGGAAGGCGTAGCGCGCAACACGCTCGGGAGCCTGTTGCGCAGGAATGGAACGGAGGAACCGGTTGTAGATGGCCAGCGCCTTGGTTTCATCCTTCGGGTCTACCAGCAAGTCAAAAAGCATGCCGTAGTAGACCGCGGCGCGGTCGGCCTGGTCGATGCGCGCATACAAATCACCCAGCGCCTGCGTCGCTTCCTGGTGCTGCGGCGCTTCCTCCAACACAGCGAGATACGCCTGAATGGCGTCTTCGACACGATTCTTCTCAAGGAAGCGCTTGGCGCGTTCCAAATGCTTGTTGACGTCTCCGGCCATTCCTTCGAATTGCCTTTGCGGTTTCTGAAAAAACTGCCGAACTGGCGTGGACCGAGCGTCCCTAGGCGCCCATCGCGCGCCTCTGGAGGACCATGGCGCCCTTCAGCCCCACCGCCATGAATGAAAGGTGCCGGGCCGCGCACGCGTGGTGTGAACCGCCCTCCGTACACTATATACCGCTCGCCAAAGGCGCACAAAACCCATCGCCAGCCGCGTTGCGGTATCCATCAAGGGGAATTTCGGCACACACCTTTTTCTGACTATTCATGTCTGTAGAAACAGACGGAAACAAATCCAGCCTAACTTCCATGTGCTTGGCCAGCCACGTCGAAGAAACCGTCGGTTGTTTCGCAACGGTGATCGCCAGAAAGCCGATTGTCCAACAGCTGATATAAGACTGAGGAGGGAACCATGAAAGGGAAAGGCCTGATCCGAAGGTCTTGGGTCCGGGTGTCCACACTCGGGCTCTTGGCATTCGCGATCGTTGTAATTTTTTGCACGAACCGAATGCCAACCATTAAGGCGGACGGCGGAACTTTTATTCCCACAGGAGTGCGCATTACGCCCCAAGCAGCGCCTGGTTCGCTCTTTCAGCCGCTGAACCCAGGTTTGGCTTCGGATCCGACCTTCACCGTGGGGCAAGCAGTCACCACCACGGTAAGTCCTGACGGGAAGACCTTGTTGATTCTGACCAGCGGCTACAACAGCCAAAATTTCACCTCAGGACCGAACATGGGAACGACAAACCCCGCGGAGTCAAACGAGTATGTTTTCGTCTTTGACATCGGCAGTGGAAAGCCCTTGAAAACGCAGGTGCTTCAGGTCCCGAACGCTTTTGATGGCTTGGCGTTCAATCCCAGCGGCAAAGAGTTTTACGTGACCGGAGGTCCGGACGACAACGTTCATTTCTTTGATTGGAACGGGTCGAGCTGGGCGGAGACTGGAACGCCAGTGACTCTGGGCCACGCTGCGGCCCTGGCATTGGGCCATATCACTCCCGGGGCGCTGGGCATGGCAGTAACGGCGGATGGCAAGCGGCTTGTTGTTGCCAACTACGAGAATGACTCAATCAGCCTTGTCGACGTGGCGGGAAGAGCCGTTCTTAGAGAATTGGACTTGCGGCCAGGCAATGGAACCGCCGGAGGCGAGTATCCCGAGTGGGTAGCCATCCAAGGCAACAGCACAGCGTTCGTATCCAGCGCACGCGACCGCGAGATTGTGGTTGTCGATATTTCCACGAACCAGCCCGTGGTGACCGGACGAGTCGCCTTGAAGGGCCAGCCCACGCGAATTGCTCTGAACCCCAAGCAGACTAGGCTTTACGTAGCGGAATCGAGCAGTGATGCTGTTGCCGTGATCGGCACCAGCACGCTCCAAGTGCTCGAGGAAGTTGGGACGACAGCTCCCGTGTGGGCGTTTGCGAACGCGAAAGGCTTCAAGGGAAGCAGCCCCAACAGCGTGACCGTATCTCCCGATGGCCAATATCTCTATGTGACCAATGGCGGAGCCAACTCGGTAGCTGTCATTCAGCTCGCGCAAACCAACACGGCACGGAGCCAACTCCTCGGCTTGATTCCCACCGGGTGGTACCCCAACTCCGCGAGTGTCAGCGCCGATGGCTCCATGCTGTACGTCGTCAATGGCAAGGGCAATGCCGGGCCAAATCCGCAGAATTGCCGCGATGCCGCATCTTTGCAACCGGGCGGGACGGAAGCCGGTTGCGCCGCAAGCAACTCCTACGTCTGGCAACTAACCAAGGCGGGCTTCCTGACCCTGTCCGTGCCGAGCGGCGAGACCCTGGAAGACCTTACCGTGCAAGTCGCAACGAATAACCACTACAACGCCCAGCAAACTGCCGCCGACGCCGCCATGATGCAGTTTCTGCGCGGCAGGATTCAGCACATCATCTACATCGTCAAGGAAAACCGCACTTATGACCAGATTCTGGGCGATCTTGGCAAAGGCAATGGCGATCCTTCCATCGTGGTCTACCCAAACGCCATCACGCCCAATTTGCACGCGCTGGCCAACAATTTCGTGGATCTCGACAACTTCTACGACAGCGGGGAAGTCAGCGGCGACGGCTGGAACTGGTCCACCTCGGCGCGCGCGGCAGACACCATTGAGAAGACCGAGCCCATCAACTACGCTGGCCGCGGGCTCAATTATGACTACGAGGGCACGAACCGCAACGTCAACGTGGGCTATGCCACACCAGATGAACGCGGGGCCGCCTTCCCCGCGTACAATTCGCTCCCAGCAAACGTCAGGAACAGTCTCCTGCTAGGCACCAACGACGTCTCTGCGCCAGACAGCCCCGAGGGAGAACCAGGGGCTGGCTACTTGTGGAACTCTGCCTTGCGCGCCGGATTGAACGTGCGCAACTACGGCTTCTTCATCGACCTCGGCCCCTACAGCGTTCCGCCATCCGCGGGTGGCATTCCCCTATTGCGCCATCCTGCGGATTCGGGCACACCCGTTGCCTTTTCCACGAAGGGGGCACTGCAACCGATCACGGATCCGTTTTTCCGTGGCTATGACAACCACTTCCCGGATTTCTACCGCGTGGAGGAATGGGCCCGCGAATTTGACCAGTTCGAACAGAACGGAAATCTTCCGAACCTCGAGTTGCTGCGTGTAATGCACGACCATACCGGAAGTTTCTCTACCGCGATTGATGGCGTGAACACTCCGGAAATCCAGACGGCTGACAATGATTACGCAGTCGGCCGAATCGTGGAAAAAGTGGCCAAGAGCCCGCATTATCACGGCAACACGTTGGTGTTTGTCATCGAAGATGACGCCCAGGACGGCCCCGATCATGTCGACGCGCACCGCAGCATCGCGTTTGTCGCCGGCCCCTACGTAAAGCAGGGTGCGGTCGTCTCGACGCAGTACAGCACGGTCAGCATGATCGCCACGATCGTGAACATTCTGGGGATCGAACATCTCGGAACATTCGATGCGCTCGACAGCCCCATGACCCATGTGTTCGCCGTCAGCGGTGGCAAGTGGGACTTCAACGCCATCGTCCCGGACATCCTTCGCACGACTCAACTTCCCTTGCCCCCGCAAACGGCCAAGAACTCCTTGAAGCAGGATGCTCTCTCCGCCTTTTATGCCAAACCGAGGCATGACACCTCTTACTGGGCAGAGAAAACCGCGGGCTTCAACTTCGATCGGGCCGATCAGGTGGATGCCGCGAAATACAACCTCATCCAGTGGCAAGGCCTTGTTGGAGAAGACGTTCCTTATCCAGCGGTGCGAGACGGTCGAGATCTCAGCAAACATCGCAAGGCTTTGCTCAAGCAATGGCGCGAATCGCGTCTGGCAGCCTTCACAAAACAACAAGCTACTTCGCATGCAGGCAGCGGGAAATAGCTTATTCGCCTTTCGAACAAAACAAAACTCGAACGGCATGCCAACCGCAGGTGCTGTCTCTCACATCTGTGGTTGGCAGCCCCACGGAGAAGCGTATGACTAAGCATCGAGTCCGCCTGCGACGTATGGTACTGATATCTTTGGTCTCGATCAGCGTGATGGCGTTGAGAAGTTCAGGGGCCATCGCCCAGGAACTCACTCCCAACCCCGCTCCTGTTTCAGAAACCGCACCGCGCAAAGAAATTTTGTCGTTGCCGCCTGGCACACTGATTTCGGTGGACCTAGACATCAAGAATTGGAACCGGGTTCATAATGGCGACACCGTGGAAGGTCATTTGGCTATATCCCTGAAGGTGCCGCGGCCCGAGTCCCGATCCAGACGATTGAACGAGTGCATGATAAAAAGGGGAACGTGGAAGACCTGTTGAAGGGGAAGTCGAACAAGAGAGGCCTCGACATGGCAGGGGCCGAGCCTTCTTGCTGGACTCCCTAACTAAACGCCGCGCAAAATCACGAAGGCGATCGTTTCGAGCGGTGCTCGCTGAACCGGTTCGCGTGGGCGCGGTCCCCTTTGACACCGGAAGCACTGTTGAGGGCACAGTGGTTCGCCGCAAGCCACTTCGCATTTTAAGCCGCGACGGATCCTTGTACGTGCGCGTGGAACGGATCGTATCGCCGAAACAAACTGTTACTGTAGCGGGCTTTTTGGCCGCAACCGAGACCGGGGCGTTCACACCGCCGGTTTTGGAGCAGGAAGGAATTCTTCGCGGGCGAAAACCCGGTCTGAAAAACGCCGTGGTTGACCTGTGCATCGCTTACGCCTTGGGAAAAGGCCTAGATGATGCCGCTGAGACGCCCATTCGCTCTGTCGCCTCATCCATGGGTCATGCCGCCGTGGCGAATGCCGCACGCTACTTTGGAATGGGCGCTTCGGCAACATTCCTTGTGTCTGGTCACGGTCGCGATGTACGCCTCCGAAATAGGCTGAACTCGAGATTGAGTTCGGACGCGTAAGCCAAACAAAGGCCGCTCTCCGCTAGCAGCGGATGCTGGCTCCAGTTCAAAGACTTGTTTGTGCTAGCTTTAGCTAGAACTGCAGCTTGTGCGCTTATCGCACGCCCATGTTGGGGTCCCAGGAGCCTTGTTCCCGGCGAACATAAATGATCTGCCCGACGTGATACGCGTTGTGCGTGCTGATGTGCGTAAAGACGGCCGCTGACTCCTTCAATTTCGCTTCATCGGCCGTTTCCACCCATTTCTCCAGCTCGTTCATGACGTCGTCAAGCTGCCGGACGATTTCATTCCAGCTCTTGGCGTCGAACCGGTCGAACGTCTCCTCATTGTTGCCGCTGAATTTCTCCTGCTTCTCCCCTTTCAGGTTGGCCAGGTTTCGCCGGTTCCAATACACCAGGTGATACGCCAGCTGGCCGACAGAGTGATTCCCCTTGCCGTCGGTCCAGCTCGCCTGCTCGGCGGTCAAGCCTTTTACCGCAACATTCGCGGGGACAAACCAGTCCTCGACACCGTGCGTGGACTTGAGTTCCGCTAGCAAAACTTCCCGCAGCGTCGTCGGTTTCTTGTCCTGCGCAAAAATGGGAACTGCCAACAGCCAAAGCAGAAACAACGATGTTCGCTTGATCATTCGAGGAACCCTCCAGCGCTTAGACGCACGAATCAGCCGTTCAGCTATGCTACTGCAGGCCGCAAGGGCTGTTTGTCCCAGTGCCGGGCTCAACACCATTCTCGTACTTGACCTGCTTCCTGAACCGCCCGCCCCGCCGCGATTTTTGGCAGGAGCAGCACAAGCGTTGCCGCCACCAGCATCGAAATCCCTGCAAAGGCCAGGCCGCCATACAGCGTGCCCGTCTTTTGCGTGATGAACCCGACCACCGAAGGCCCCAAGAATCCTCCGAGATTCCCAAACGAATTGATGAGCGCGATTCCGCTGGCGGCAGACAGTCCCGTCAAGAATTCGCCGGGCAAGGCCCAGAAGGGGCTGAGCGAGCTGCAATAGCCGATCGCCAGCAGCGTCAAGAGCGCGACCGTAACGAAGGGCGAATGAATCTTTGTCAACGACAAAAAACCGATTCCTCCCACCAGCAGACAAGCTGCTGCGTGATACCGCCGCTCCATCCGCCGGTCCGAGCTTCGCCCTACGAGAATCATCCCTGCAAGCGCCACCAGGTACGGAATCATCACCAGGTAGCCAACCAAACTGTAAGAATATTCGCTCGACAATGACTCGACGATTTTCGGCGCATAGAAACTCAGCGTGTAGCTCCCGATCATCATCCCAAAATAGATAGCGGCAAGACGCCATACGCGAAAATCCGTCATTCCTTCGGTCGCCGAGTGCCGCCCCTGCGGTTTCCCTTTCTCCTCTCGCTCTAACTCCGCTTGCAGCCACTCCTTCTCATCGCCGCTCAGGAATTTCGCTGCACTCGGACGATTGGGTAGCACGAGATAAGTCACGAATCCCAGAGCGATAGCTGGCAAGCCCTCGAGTAGGAAAAGCCACCGCCAGCTTGCCGCCCCCAGCCAATGCACGTGTTGCAGAATGAGGCCTGAGATTGGCGCGCCGACAATGCTGTTCACGGCAAAACCCGTGAGGAACATGGAGAGTGCTCGCGCTTGTTCCCGCTGCCGGAACCAGTAAGTCAAGTACAGAACTATTCCGGGATAATACCCCGCCTCCGCAAACCCCAGCAGCACCCGTGCGGCGTACAATTGATGCGCGCTCCGCACCAACCCCGTCAGGGACGCCACCAGTCCCCAACTCAGCAGGATGCGCCCAATCCACACGCGCGCCCCGATCTTGTGAAGAATTAAATTGCTCGGTACCTCGAAGAGGAAGTAGCCGATGAAGAAAATTCCTGCCGCGGTAGAAAATTGCTGGCTCGTAAGTCCCAAATCCTTGTTCATCGTCAGCCCGGCAAACCCGATATTGATGCGGTCCATCATCGCGACAACGTAGAGCAGGAACAGGTAAGGAATCAGCCGAATCTGCACTTTCTGAATGGTTCTGGTTTCGATGGATTTCCCGCCGCCCGCCAGGTGGCCTGCGATCGCTTCTGTGTGCTCTCTGCTCGCCAAGGCTCTATCCATGGTGCTTCAGCGCACCGGTCGGGCTAAGTTTGCAAAAACTCTATGCCCTGACAGTGCTCCGGTCAAGACACTAGCGCCGCGGCCCTTCAATTCACTCGTTCCTGCTTTTTGCAGGCAGGCCCCTCCCGCTAGAGGGCTTCTGCCAGCCTCAGCTAATAAAATCTTTAGGAAACTATTTTCTCTTTTTCTCGTTTTAATGAATGGGCGCCGTCTTTGCCGCCGGTCTAGCCACCACGGGAGTTCATGTATATGAGAAACCTTTCCGACTTGCGTTTTTCCTTGCGCACCCTGCGCCGCAACCCGGCGTTCTCTGCCGCGGCCATCGTGGTGCTGGCATTGGGCATCGGCGCCAACACCGCTATCTTCTCCGTCGTCAACGCCGTGCTCCTTCGTCCCCTGCCCTTCGAGGATCCTTCCCGAATCATGCAGGTCTGGCACGTTCCTCCACCCAAGAGCTTTCCCGGCCTGACTAGGTTTGCGGTCTCTCCCGCCAATTACCTGGACTGGCATAGCCAAAGCTCCTCGTTCGAGCAAATGGCCGCTTACGGCTTCCGCGCCTTTACCGTTGGCGGGACAGAACGTCCTGAAGCTGTTCAGGCCGGTGCGGTCGCGTCTGACTTTTTCCCATTGCTCCGCGTCCAGCCGCTGTTAGGCCGCACCTTCACGCCCGACGAAGACCGCCCTGGCCAAGGTCATGTCGTTTTGCTGGGCCACAATTTCTGGCGCGATCATTTTGCTTCTGATCCCAACACCGTCGGCCGCAGCATGGTCATTGACGGCGAAACCTATTCCGTCGTCGGCGTCATGCCACCAACGTTTCAATTCCCAAACTGGGCCAAAATCTGGGTCCCTCTCGCTTGGAGCAACGAGATTCGTGCCGTTCGTGGAAACCACAACTACGGCGTCATCGCCCGGCTGAAGAAAGGCGTGGACATCCACCAAGCGCAGGCGGAACTCAGTGCTATCTCCACGCGTCTCGAGCAGCTTTATCCTGAAGACGACAAGGGTTGGGGCGCGGTCATACTTCCTTTGCGGGAAGAACTTGTCGGCGACGTGCGTCCGGCGCTGCTTGTTCTACTTGGAGCGGTCGCCTTTGTTCTGCTCATCGCCTGCGCCAACGTCGCAAATCTCGTCCTTGCCAAGACGCTCATGCGGCGCAAGGAAATTGCCATTCGGACGGCGCTGGGCGCCAGTCGCCTCATCGTCCTGCGTCAAATTCTCGCTGAAACCGTTCTTCTCTCCGTTGTAGGCGGAGTGCTCGGCCTATTTCTTGCTCGCTTTGGTATCACCCTGATCGTGAAAGTTCTTGGCGACCGCATTCCCCCGTTCATGCAAATCACGCTGGATGTCCCGGTGCTCGCCTTCGCGCTTTCGCTCTCTGTTGTCGCCGGTGTCCTGACAGGTCTCATTCCTTCAGTTCGCTTTACGAAGGCGGACGTCAACGAAGCGCTCAAACAAGGGCAAAGCCGCGGCGCTTCCGACGCCCGCGGTGGCGGAACGCGCCGTCTTCTTGTCGTTTCTGAAGTCGCGCTTTCGCTCGTACTTTTGATCGGCGCCGGCCTCATGATTCGCAGCCTTTGGGAGCTTCGCAAAGTCCAGCCCGGTTTCGATCCGCACAATTTGCTCACCATGACAGTTCCGCTCCCTGCAAACCGGTTCCCTTCTCCCGCAGGAGAGATTCATTTCTTTGAGGATGCCCTGAACCGCATCCGCGCCCTTCCCGGAATTGATTCCGCGGGCGTGATCGATACCCTGCCGCTAAACGGCGAGGGCGGGTCGAATCAGCCGTTTACCATTGAGGGCCGCCCTGCGCCGCCCATGTCCGAGCAGCCTGAGGTGGACGTTCGCGTGATTAGTCCCGGCTACCTCCGTGCGATGCACATTCCTATTCTTCGCGGCCGTGACCTCACCGACTCCGACATCGCCGGCAAACCCGGCGCAGTTCTCATCAGCGACTCTTTGGCTCGCCGCTTCTGGCACAACGAGGACCCCATTGGTAAACACCTGACGCTGACTTTTTTACCGAGCATCTCTCGCGAGGTCGTTGGCATTGTCGGGGACACGAAACTGGAGTCTCTCGACCAGACCCGCCCTGTCGCGGTGATTTACCACCCCTTGGCGCAGCTCACTGCTCCACCCAGCGAACCCTGGCGCTCCTTCCCAATGAGCTTCACCGTGCGTACAAACTCCGATCCGATGAATTCCGTATCAGCAGTGACCGGCACCATCCAACAAGTCGCTCCGGATCTTCCCGTCGTCGATGTCATGAGCATGAAAGAAGTGATTGCGCAATCGGTCTCCCCTCAACGGTTTAATATGCTTCTGCTCGCAAGCTTTGCGGGGCTCGCTTTGATTCTTGCCGCCGTTGGCATCTACAGCGTGCTCTCCTACACGGTTCGCCGCCGCGTCCGCGAAATCGGCATTCGCATGGCCCTTGGCGCCTCCGACAGCGATGTCGTCCGGATGGTTCTCACTGACGGACTAAAACCGATCCTTCTTGGCCTTGCCCTGGGTCTCGCTGCCGGGCTGGCGTTAAGTCGCGTCGTTTCTTCGCTCATCTTTGGCGTGCGCGCCACAGACCCGCTCACGTTTGCCGCCGTCGCTCTTCTTCTCTTGCTCGTCGGGATCATCGCTACCATCGTTCCGGCGTATCGCGCCACTCGGATCGAGCCCGTTCGCATCCTCCGCGAAGAGTGACGAGTGCGATTCCATAGAAACAGCGAAAGAAACGAAAGAAAGAACCTTTTTAGTGACCCAAATCCAAAACCAACCACGCTTCCGCTTTGTTCACTGTCAGCTGTAAGCTGTCGGCTGTCAGCTTTCCCCACGGCAACGTTGCGAACGTCGCGTAGTGTGCCAGTTTGCATTGGGTCTTGGTGCGCTAGAGCGGAACAGCCAATGTAAGGCGCACCGGCAAGTAGCCATTGCGGCGGCGACAGCCACATAAAATGACCGACTACCGAACGTCGCCCCAGGCTGACGCAGCGTTCGAATTGTGGCAAACTGAACGTTACTCGGCACGGTTTCTGCGCCTGCCCTGCTTCGAGCGAGTAAGCGGCGACGGTCAGGCTGCATGCATTGGCGGATCGTCCTCAAAAGAAGCGGCTCCTGCCGGTGATTGAAAAAGGCAAAAGCAATCGCAAAGCTGGTACCGGTCCAACTAGCTTCGGTTCCGTGGCAGATTTAAACAGCCGAAATGGTTGGCGCGAAAAAACCACCAATGATTTAGTCCAACAAGTTGGAACGGCACTGGGCGATAATCGGGTTACATGGATCCAAAATTCATACGGAATTTCTGCATCATTGCGCACATCGACCACGGCAAATCCACGCTGGCCGACCGCCTGCTCGAAATGACCGGCGCGCTTTCCGAGCGCGAAATGCACGAACAGGTTCTCGACTCGATGGACCTGGAGCGCGAGCGCGGCATCACCATCAAAGCGAAAAGCATTCGCCTGCACTACAAAGCGAAAGATGGAAACACCTACCGTTTGAACTTGATCGACACGCCCGGCCATGTGGATTTTTCCTACGAAGTTTCGCGCGCGCTTTCCGCGTGCGAAGGCGCATTGCTGGTGGTTGACGCGTCGCAAGGCGTGGAAGCGCAAACCGTCGCGAATACTTTTCTTGCCGCAGGAAACAACCTCACCATCATTCCGGTAATCAACAAAATTGACCTGCCCGCGGCGCAGCCGGATAAAGTCAAAGAGCAAATCGAAAGCGTGCTGGCGATTCCTGCCGATGATGCGCTGATGATCAGCGCCAAAAGCGGCCTCGGCGTCGAGAACGTGCTCGAAGCCATTGTCGCGCGCGTTCCGCCACCAAAAGGCAGCGCCGAGAATCCGCTGCAGGCGCTGATTTTCGATTCGTGGTTCGACATTTATCGCGGCGCGGTGATTCTGGTTCGCGTGAAAGAAGGCCGCGTGACGAATCAGGTGAAAATCAAACTCGTCGCCGGCGACCAAACTTACGAAGTCGAACAGCTCGGCACACTCACGCCAAAGCCGGTCGCGCTCGAAGAACTCGAAGCGGGCGACGTCGGCTTCATCGTCGCGAACATCAAGCGCGTGGCGGATGCCCACATGGGCGACACGGTGATCGAAGTCGATCGCCCTGCTCCGGCGCTACCGGGATTCGAGGCCATCAAGCCGATGGTCTTCGCGGGGCTTTTTCCCGTGCTTGCCGACGATTACGAGCCGCTGCGCGATGCGCTCGGAAAATTGCAGCTGAACGACGCCGCATTTTTCTACGAGCCGGAAAATTCCGTCGCTCTCGGCTTCGGCTTCCGGTGCGGCTTCCTCGGCTTGCTGCACATGGAAATCGTGCAGGAGCGGCTGGAGCGCGAGTTCGGGCTCAACCTGATTACGACGGCGCCGAGCGTGCGCTACCGCATTACGCGAGTGACCGGCGAAGTCATCGAAGTCGACAGCCCTGCAAAATTCCCGAATCCGAGCGACATCCAAAAAATCGAAGAGCCGATCATCAAGGCGATGATCATCACCAACGACGAGTCCGTCGGCGGTCTGCTGCGGCTTTGCCAGGAAAAGCGCGGCACGCAAAAGAATTTCGAATACCTCTCGCCGACGCGCGTGATGCTCACGTACGAGTTGCCGTTCAACGAAATCGTGCTCGACTTCTACGACCGCTTGAAATCGGTTTCCCGCGGCTACGCATCGCTCGATTACCACCTCGCCGGTTACCAGGAATCCGACCTGGTGAAGCTCGACGTGCTGGTGGGCGGCGAGCCGGTGGACGCGCTGGCGCTCATTGTGCACCGCGATTTTGCGTACGAGCGCGGCCGCGAACTTGTGACGCGCCTGCGGAAACTGATTCCTCGGCAACTGTTCGAGGTGCCCATTCAGGCGGCTATTGGCAGCCGCATCATTGCACGCGAAACGGTTGCGGCGATTCGCAAGAACGTGCTGGCCAAATGCTATGGCGGCGACATCACGCGCAAACGCAAGCTGCTCGAAAAACAGAAGGAAGGCAAGCGCCGCATGAAGCGCGTCGGCCAGGTCGATATTCCACAGGAAGCGTTCCTCGCCGTGTTAAAAGTTTCCTCCTCTGATGAAGAATAGTTTTCGTTCTGCGAGACCAGAAAACAGAGATCTGAGATCCGCTAAGCCACCTTCTTTTTATAGACAATTTCCATACTGGAGCAAAAGCGAGCGAACGCGCGAGAAAAAACCGGCCTGCTCCGCTCGGAATGACCGCTTTTGCGTCGCGCCCGCCTAACGATGAGCATAAGCTGTCGCGAAAAAATCAACACAGTTGGCTCATTCTTTCTTCTTCACCTCCGTGGTCAACTTTCCTCTATGGAGCTGAAGCGAGACGGAGTCGCCGATTTGGACCTGGGCGGCGTCGCGGAGGACGGCGCCCGAAGCGTCAGTGGCGATGGCGTAGCCGCGTTCGAGAACTTTCAGGGGACTGCGCTCTTCGAGCTGCAAGGCGAGGCGAGCGAGGCGCTCGCGGTTGGCGCGGAGCAGGCGCTCGGCGCGGACGCCGAGATCGGCGGCGCGTTTTTCGAGGAGCAGGCGAAACGCGGCAATTTTCATACGAAAATCAAAAGAGACAATGCGCAGATGCGCGACGGTGAAGCGCTTGCGCGACTGTTCGAGGCGCGCGCGAAGGCCGAGAGCGAGGCGCGCGGTCATTTCATCGGCGCGCTGGCGTTGCTGGCGAAGCAACTCAAGCGGACGGCGGAAGCCCGGTCGCGCCGCGAGTTCGTGAATCCGGCGGCTGACTACCAGGATGCGGTAGCGCATTTGTTCCGCGAGAGCGCCGCGCAGCTCAGCAATGTGCTTGTCGAATTCGCGCCGAGTTTGCACCACGAGTTCGGCAGCGGCGGAAGGTGTGGAAGCGCGCACATCGGAGACGAAGTCGGCGATGGTGAAATCGGTTTCGTGGCCGATGCCAGAGATAACCGGAATTTGCGAATCGAAGATGGCTCGGGCGACGATTTCTTCATTAAAGACCCACAAATCTTCGAGCGAGCCGCCGCCGCGAACGAGCATCAACACGTCGACGAACTTTTTGGCATTGAAGAACTTCAGCGCCTTGACGATTTCCTGGGCGGCGCCTTCGCCCTGCACGCGCACGGGAAAAACGGTGAGATGGACATTGGGAAAGCGTCGCGTGAGGATGCGCACGACGTCGCGCACGGCGGCTCCGCGCGGAGAAGTGATGAGGCCGATGCGGCTGGGGAGAAGCGGCAGGGGCTTCTTGCGCGCGGGATCGAAGAGGCCTTCGTTTTCGAGGCGCTTTTTCAATTGATCAAACGCTAGCTGCAAGGCGCCGAGTCCGACGGGCTCGATTTTCTCGGCGTATATCTGATACTCACCGCGCTGTTCGTAAACACTGATGGTGCCGCGCACGGTGACTTGCAGGCCGTCTGCGGGGCGGAACTTGATGCCGCGCTGCTGCTGCTTGAAGAACACGCAGCGGACCTGGGCGCGGTCGTCTTTCAAGGTGAAGTAGATGTGGCCGGACTGGGCTTCGCGGCAGTTGGAGATTTCGCCTTGGACGAAAATGTCGGTGAAATTTCGCGCGAGCAGGTCGCGGATGCGGGCGGTGAGCTCGCTGACGGTGAGGACTTGGCGAGTGGGCTGGAGGTTGAAGGTGAGTTGGCTCATTGGGCGTCGACTTGTGACTAATCGTGACTCGCGGCGCGCATACCTAGCTGCTAGAAGCATATCCGGGGATTGCTGTGCGATTCAAATTGGGAATCGAAGGCGCCCCCGATCAAGGGAATGTACCCCTGCCCTCCGGTGTTTTTCCGTAACGATGTGATTTTATTGGAGTTAAGGTATAGGGCCTGCTAAGAGTATCATTATTCAAGGCTAAGGAGGAGTTTGATTTCGGGGAGGGAGGAGCTCATTTCGCCAGCGAAGCGCATGAGAAGGACCCGGTCGAGAGCGTCGGGGGAGTAGCGGCGCTGGCCGCCGACGCGGTGATGGCGGAAGCGCGGAGGCCTGCGCGATGGGCGAGTTCGCCGATTTTCATTTTTCCCTCTACCCTGCCAGGCCATCACAAACGAAGAGAGATTTCTCGACTGCGCGGGCCCACCTTCGCTGCGCGAAGGCAAGAAAGCATCGGCCTGCTCCGCTCGAAATGACAGCCGCCTGAACCCACGAAGCAAGGCGGCCCGGCTGGGCCCTCAACAAGTAAAGCGGGTGTCTCGAAATGCGCTTGACTTAAAGCCGACTTTAACTTTTAGCATGGGCGGCGTGGCGGGGCAAGAACTGCGCGTTCCAGTGACGAAAGGAAAGGAACGAGTCTGAAGACCCGCTACTACAAAGCGAGTCGCAAATCTTATTTGGAGGAAAGTCATGAAACAGAAGAAAGAGCGGTTAGCGGGAATGCATGCGAAAAAAACGGCGGCTGCGGCAGCGATGACGTTGTTGGTGGCGGCAGGCGCTGCGGCGCTTCCAGGAAAGGGCACGACGCCGGAGCGGGAAAACAAGGAGAAGCAGATGACCACGACGCAAAGCAAATTTTATTGCAACATCAAGGCGCTAACGCCGGAAGAGCGGTCGCATCACAATCGACTGAGCGACAAGTTGATGACGGCACGAAGTGAAACCATTGAGATGGAGAAGGGATACGAGTTTCAATTCAGCCCGCAGAACGTCACGCTGGCGGAGTTGGCGGATTGGGTCGCGGGGGAAAGCAAGTGCTGCCCATTTTTTGATTTTCACATTGACCTGGAGAACGAAGGCAAACTGCTATGCCTGCGATTGACGGGGGAAGAGGGCATCAAGCAGTTCATTCGAGCGGAATTCCCCATCCAGTGAGGACGCCGCGACGAGAAATTAAAATCACTGCTAATCCCAAATGCGGCGAAGTTTGTATTCGTCGAAGACGGGATCGGCGCCAACGACGGGAAGGTTTTCCGCCTGGGACTGCACGATCAGCATGCGATCGAACGGATCGCCATGAGGCCCGGGAAGAAGACCTGCGCGAGCGGCGTGGGCGGAGGTGATGGGCAAAGATTCGACCCCAAGTCGCCCCTCCGGATTCGTCCAGGAGATCGGATGAGTTTGTCATTCCCGAGCTATTTCGGGCCGCCAGGGGATTGGGCGGCGAATTCCTTGGGAAGTGGATTGTCGGAGCGCTCCTGGTCCCACAGGATGCTGACGACCCACCAGCGGCTGCCATCGTTCAGCAACTGAATACTGTTGATGCCGCGGGCGAAAGGCGCTTCGCCGGGGGCGTGGCGGGATTCGTAGCTGCTGAAGACCTGGGAAACGTTTCCAAAGGTCTGGACGCGATTCACGATGGGGCTTTCGAAGAAAGCGTGCTGTGCGAAGTAGCTGCCCGCCCCCTTGGCGTAATCTTCGACGCTCATGGCGTGGACTCGCGTGGAGCCATTCGTGTTCTTAACGGCGGCGGTGAGGCGTCCCTGAGGCAAAAACAAAGAACGGAAGCGATCCCAGTCGCGTTCCCCGGCCGGGCCAGAAATTACGCCGTAAAGCGCCGTCAGAATGCTGTCGATGGACTTGACGTCCTCGGGCCGGGTGGCTGGCGATTTTTCAGGAGATTGAGCAAAGCAAGAAAAAGAAAGTACAAAGATTGCGGGTAACGCCAAAAGGACACGCTTCATGTGGTTCTCCATTGCAGTAGGCGAATCCCCGATCATTCGGCATCGGGACTATACATCATCGACGAGGCAAAAGCTCGCCAGCCAAGAAAAGCGGCAGCAGGGCTTCCGCACTCCCGATACGCGACGTTTAGCGGCGGAATTGGGAGATAAGCCAAAAAAGAAGAGAAAGCACGACGCTGATCACGAGACAGGTGACGATGGGAAAGTAGAAAGTCGTGTGTTCGCCGCGATGGACGATGTCGCCGGGCAATTTTCCGAGGCGGAAGGGAAGCTTGTTGCCGAAATAAAGAAGGGCACCGAGGAGAACGAGAAGTCCTCCGAAGAAAACCAGAGAACGGCCGAGATCGCGAAGGGGCTCCATAGGGGCATTCTACCTTAAGCGAGCTACAGGCCTTGCGGCCCCCGCAGAAGGTTATCCTGCAATGTATGCGGCCTATCCATTCAACGAGGCCCACACCGAATTCGACGACCGCGAGTAGAGCGTCCCGCCTGGAGGGATAGCCTCGAATTGGCCGCTCTTTTTGCGTGGAACTCCACTCCAGCACGGCCGACGATGCTCGGCGTGGTGGTGGAAGCCGATCGCGTGCACCTTAACACCGGCACTGTTTCGGCGGGAGCGACGGCCGATGACGGCGATCGATTCTTGACGGAATAAGGAGGAGTGCTGCTCTTGCGCAGCGACGGGACCATGCTGGAACTGGCGGAGGAGAGTGCGTTGAGCGTGCGAAGCAGGGCGGAGCGCGCGCCAGGGACCAAAACAGAACTTAGCGAGGGAAGTGTGGTCTTCCGAGATGCACCGGGCGCACCAAACAACATGGTATTTGCTGCTGTATACGACGTTGTGATTGGACTTGTATCCTAGCATCATAAGGGCCTTATAGCCATTCGCTTTTCTTTCGTCAACAGTTTTCTAGAAGCCTTATATTCCCATGCCTGAAGGCAAGGGGCTTTACGGCTCCCCTCGGTAACGCATGACGGTAACGCATGTGGGACGGTAACACTTGACAGACGTCCATGCCGAGTTATAGGTTTGCGCAACTCTCTCATCGGATGAATTCGTGTCGCCGCGAAGGTGTGCCTTATGGAAACCGAATGGCAGGGAATGAAAAAAGGGCTTTGGAAAAGATTGCTGCGGACGGGAACGATGCTGATGGGTCTGTGCATGTGGCATTGCTCGGCAGCAGGGATTCCTGCGCTAGCACAAGGCAGTGCGGGCGCTCCGGCAGGAAGTCCGACGCAGGCCCCCGGGAATTACATAATGGGCCAGTGGTGGGCGTTTGGGATCGCGATGGGAATCCTGGTAGTGGTGCTGATTCTAACCGTGGTCGTGGGAAGGAAAGACGGGATGAATTTCTTTCAGTCCCCAGATGGGGCGGTAAGCGTGTCGAAGGTGCAGGTGTGGATGTGGACGATGGCGATCATTTTCGCCTACGTGTATTTGTTCCTGTGGCACGGTCCGCCGGACAGATTTCCGGACAGCTTATGGGAGCTGATGGGAATCAGCGCGCTCTCGACAGGCGTGGCGAAGTATATCGCGGTAGTGAGCGGAAAGCCGGATCAGCCGCCCTCACCGGACCTGAAGGTAAGGATTCAAAAGCAAAGCTGGTGGGTGAGCATGCTGTCCGACGATGGACAACCGAGCATGATGAGACTGCAAATGTTTGGGTGGACGGTCGTTACGATTTTCTTGTTCCTCATGTATGTGCACAGAAGCCAAGCGTTATGGGATGTGCCGACGACGCTGGTCATCCTGATGGGAATCAGCCACGTCGGGTATCTGGGAGATAAAGGCGCGGCCGCGTCGAAAGCCTAGCTGCTAAGGGTTCCGATTGCGGCGTTCGGCTCAAATCAGCGGTGGTGAATCAGATCAGTTCGAGGCCAGAGAAGAAATAGCTCATTTCGAAGGCGGCGGTTTCCGGAGCGTCGGAACCGTGTGTGCAGTTCATCTGAATACTGCTGCCAAGGTCGCGGCGGATGGTGCCGGGAGAAGCTCTCTTAGGGTCCGTGGCGCCCATGGTTTCACGCCACTTGGAGATGGCGCCATCGGCTTCGAGGACCATGGCGAAGATTTTGCCGGAGCTCATGAAATCGGTGAGTTCGCCAAAGAAAGGACGGTCGCGATGGACGGCGTAGAAGCCGCTGGCTTCTTCTTTGGTAAGGCGCATGGATTTGATGGCGATGATTTTGAAGCCCGCTTTAATAATTCTCGCCAGGATTTCACCCTGCAGATTGCGGCCGACGGCATCCGGCTTGATGATCGCAAACGTACGTTCGGTTGCCACGAAAGAATCCTCCACGACTGCCTAAGGGTCCGCGATACAAATAACTTCATTTCAAAGCGGCGGCCACGGTGGAGCCGATGTCCGCGGGACTTTCAACGCAGCGGATCCCTGCCGCGCTCATGGCCGCATATTTGTCTTTAGCCGTACCCTGACCACCGCTGATGATTGCGCCGGCGTGGCCCATGCGGCGGCCCGGGGGGGCGGTTTGTCCAGCAATGAAACCGATGACGGGAATCTTCACGTTGGCTTTGATCCATGCGGCAGCTTGTTCTTCGGCGTTGCCGCCGATTTCGCCAATCAAAATGATGGCGTGCGTGTCGGGATCCTCGCTGAAAACTTTGATGGCTTCGAGAAAGGGCGTGCCGATGATGGGATCGCCGCCGATGCCGATGCAGGTGGACTGACCGATGCCGAGAAGCGTTAATTGATGGACTGCCTCGTAGGTGAGTGTGCCGCTGCGGCTGACGACGCCGACGTTTCCCTGCTTGTGAATGCGGCCGGGCATGATGCCGATTTTGCATTTACCTGGAGAAATGATGCCCGGGCAGTTGGGACCGATGAGGCGGGTTTTCCTGAAGTTCACGACCGAGGCTACGCGAACCATATCCATCACCGGAATACCTTCGGTGATGCACACGACAAGGGGAAGGCCAGCGTCGGCAGCTTCCAGAATGGCGTCGGCAGCGTACGCGGGAGGCACGAAAATAACGGAAGCGTTTGCGCCGGCGGCTTTGGCGGCTTCGGCAACGGTGTTGAAGACGGGGCGCTCTAAATGCTTTGTGCCACCTTTGCCCGGCGTAACTCCACCGACTACATTGGTCCCGTATTCGATCATCTGCTGCGCGTGAAACGTTCCTTCGCGGCCGGTGAAGCCTTGGACGAGTAATCTGGTCTTTTCGTTGACCAAGATGCTCATCGGCCACCTCCGGCTAACTTGACGACTTTTTGGGCGCCCTCTTTCATGTCGTTCGCGATGGTGAAGTTCAAGCCGCTGTCGCGGAGAATCTGCTGCCCCATTTCGACGTTGGTGCCTTCCATCCGGACGACAATGGGCACTTTCACCTGCAAGTCTTTGGAAGCAGCGACGACACCCGTGGCGAGAACATCGCAGCGCAGGATGCCGCCAAAAATATTGATGAACACAGCTTTAACGGCGGGATCGTTCATCAAGATGCGAAAAGCATTCTTGACTTGATCGGCAGAAGCGCCGCCGCCGACGTCCAGAAAGTTGGCGGGAGAGCCGCCGGCGTATTTGATGATGTCCATAGTGGCCATGGCGAGTCCCGCGCCATTCACCATGCAGGCGACGCTGCCGTCGAGCTTGATGTAGTTGAGGCCGTACTTGGACGCTTCGACTTCCAGAGGATCTTCCTCATCGAGGTCGCGCACCTCGCGAAGTTCTTTGTGGCGGAATAAAGCGTTGTCGTCGAAGGTCATCTTGGCGTCGAGGGCAACGAGCTTGCCGTCGCCGGTCAAGACGCAGGGATTGATTTCAAGGAGCGAGGCATCTGTGTCGGTAAAAGCGCGGTACAGAGCTTGTAGAAAGGGCGTGGCGTAGTTAACGACTTCGAGCGGCAAGCCAAGGCCGAAGGCAATCTTGCGCGCTTGGTAGGGCTGCAAGCCGACGGAGGGATGGATGGTTTCGCGCAAAATCGCGGACGGATCCTTTTTTGCGACTTCTTCGATTTCCATGCCGCCAGCGGCACTGGCCATGAAAACGACGCGTCCCGAGGAGCGGTCCACGAGAAGGCCAAGATAGAGTTCACGCTTGATGTCCAGCCCTTCCTCGATCAGCAAGCGCTTGACGATGCGGCCCGCGGGGCCGGTCTGTGGAGTCACCAGCTTCATGCCGAGAATGTGGCCGGCGACGTCCGCCGCCTCTTCGGCGGAGCGCGCGAGCTTGACACCTCCGCCCTTGCCGCGGCCGCCGGCATGGATTTGCGCTTTGACCACGCAAATATTGGATTTCAGGCGCTGCGCTGCTTGGAGAGCTTCCTCCTTGGTGAAAGCGACTTCGCCTCGAGGGGTAGTGACGCCATAACGCGCGAGTATCGCTTTGGCCTGGTACTCGTGGATTTTCATGAAGGTTCTTGTGCTTCCGTTCAGGCTTGAAACCGTCAGCCAGTGTTAGAATTTTGAGGCTAGTCGAAACATAAAAGTGTACTCGCAACAGGAAAAGGGAGCAAGGACACGCCAACGGTCTAGCATGCCAATGGGGTGTTCGCAAAGCGGCCATTCTGCGAAACTTTTGAACCAAACGTTATGAAAACGGAACGCAAATACAATTCGCTTGGACGTTCTGACATCGGTGACCGGGGCGAGGCGCGATGAGTTTGTCTCTGATCGAGCGCGTGGAAGCTGGCTGTGCTCTGACGCGCGCTGAAGCCGAAGCATTAATGGAAGAGCTGCTCTCGGGACGCATGGGCACGCCGGAGATTGTGCGGCTCTTGATGGCGCTGAACCGGCGGTCGCTGGAGGTGCAAGAACTTGCAGGCTTTGCGCAGATAATGCGGAAGCATGCGACGCCAGTGTTTTTGGACGGCCAGCCTCGGCCCCCCAATATGGTGGATACGTGTGGGACAGGCGGCGACGGTTCCAAGACTTTTAATATTTCGACGGCGGCGGCGATCGCGGCGGCGGCGGCCGGTGCACGCGTGGCGAAGCACGGGAACCGCGCGGCGAGCTCGCCGAGCGGGTCGGCCGATGTTTTGGAAGCGTTGGGCGTGAGGATCGATCTGCCATGCGAACGGTATGGACACGCAATTCGCGAGATTGGGATTGGATTCTTGTTTGCGCAAGCGGCACACAAAGCAACGCGGCACGCGACTCCTGCACGGAAGCAGATTGGCGTCCGTACGATTTTCAATTTGCTCGGCCCGCTAACGAATCCAGCGGGGGCTCAGGCACAGGTGCTTGGAGTTTTCACATTGGATGTGATGAACCTGGTTGCGGCAACGCTGGCGGAGCTGGGCACGGAACATGCTTTCGTGGTGCATGGCGCGGGCGGATTGGATGAGATTTCGCTCTCCGGACAAACGATCGTCGCGGAGGTGCGCGATGGAACCGTGCGCCAATTCAGCGTGACGCCGGAAGAGTTTGGAGTAGAACCGGCGCCGCTCGAGGCAATTCGGGGAGGAACGGCAGCAGAAAACGCGGCGCTCATCCGGAGAATCCTGGAAGGCGAGGCGGGGCCACCGCGGGACATTGTGGTGATCAATGCTGCTGCGGCACTGGTAGCAGCGGGCGTGTCAGAAAATTTCCGCGATGCGGCGGACAAGGCGCGCTCAGTCATTGAATCTGGAGCGGCCTGCAGGACGCTGGAAAATCTCAAAGCGTTCACCAACCAACCGTAGTCCGGAGCGGAATGACGGGGAGAAACAGCTTGAGGAAGATCGTGGCCACGGTGGCGGTTTTCTTGCTTTTGCCATCGCAGATGGGGGGGCAGAAAACTACGCCGCCGACGCCGGCGCAGGTCGCGCAGGCTGTGCGCGAGTACCGGATGGAGAATGAGGACCGCATTGTGCGTGAGTTGTGCGAATTCCTGGCGATTCCAAACATTGCGAGTGACACGCCGAATATTCAGAAAAACGCCGCTCATCTGGTGGAGATGCTAGAAGCGCGCGGAATCGAAACGCATTTGCTGCCGATTACCGGACGCGGGCCGGTGGTGTTCGGAAAACTGATTTCGGCGGAAGTAAAGCGAACAGTGATTTTTTATGCGCACTACGACGGGCAGCCCGTCGATCCCGCGGCGTGGACGGACGGGGCTCCGTTCGAACCTGTGCTCAGAAGCGGAGCGATTGAGGCCGGCGGAAAGCGCATCCCCTTCCCGGCAAACCGCACAAGGATACGCGGCGCGTATAACGACGACTGGCGGATTTACGCGCGGTCGTCTTCCGATGACAAGTCGCCGATTGTGGCGTTGCTCGCCGCATTGGATGCGCTGCGGGCAAAAAGAATTCCGCTGGCGGTGAATCTCAAGGTGATTTTCGAGGGTGAAGAAGAAGCAGGCTCGCCAAACCTGCAAAAAACTCTGGAGCTGCACAAAAACTTGCTGGGCGCAGACCTGCTTATCACGGCGGATGGGCCGGTGCATCAGAGCGGAGGGCCGTTGGTTTTCTTTGGCAACCGCGGAGATATCGGAATCGACTTGACGGTTTACGGGCCGGTGCGCGCGTTGCATAGCGGGCATTACGGAAACTGGGCGCCGAACCCGGCCATGGAATTGTCGCGGCTGCTGGCGTCGATGAAAGACGAGGATGGGCGCGTGCTGATTGATGGCTACTACGACGACGTCACGCCGTTGGGCAAGGTGGAGAAAGAGGCGCTCGCGGAAATGCCTGACAATGATGCGGAACTGGAACGCGAACTCGGCATCGCCAAGCCGGAAGGCGGAGGAAGAAAGCTCGTGGATTTGATCATGGAGCCTTCGCTGAACGTCCGGGGATTGCGCAGCGCTTACGTCGGCGCGCAGGCGCAGAATGTTGTGCCGGACAAGGCCGAAGCTTCGCTCGAGGCGCGTCTGGTGAAGGGCGAGGAACCCAAGAAGAAGTTCGAACAGATCGCGGCGTTCATCGGCAGACGAGGATTTTTTGTTGTCGATCACGAGCCGACCATGGAGGAGCGCCGGGCGCATGAGCGGATTGCGAAGGTAATTTACGAGGGTGGGTATCGCGCGTCGCGAACGCCGATGGATTTGCCGATGTCGAAGGCAGTTGTGGACGTGGTGAAGGCGGCCGCGGGCAAAGACACCGTAGTCATGCCGTCGAGCGGAGGCAGTGTGCCGATGTACATTTTCGACGACTTAGGCATGCAGTGGGTGGGCGTGCCGATCGTGAATTATGACAATCACCAGCACAGCTCGGATGAGAATTTGCGTCTGGGGCATTTTTGGAGAGGGATGGAAACTTACGGGGCGATTTTGGCGGACTTGAATTGGTGAAAAGAAAAAAGATAACGCAGAGACGCGGAGTACACAGAGAAACGCAGAGAGGACAACATTTCAACAGTGACGCAGAAGATGCAATCGGTCAAAGAGAAAGAAAATTCTGGAGGAGTTGTTTGCCCGAGTCGGTGAGGACGGATTCGGGGTGGAACTGCACGCCTTCGATTTTGTGGCGGCGGTGACGGAGGCCCATGATGATGCCATCGTCGGTTTCAGCGGTGACGGCGAGCTCGCGGGGCAGCGATTTTCTTTCGACGATGAGCGAGTGGTAGCGCGTCGCGGTGAGAGGGTCGGGCAGCTGGCGGTAAATATTCTTGCCGTCGTGATGGATTTTGCTGGTTTTGCCGTGGAAGAGCTTTGGGGCGCGAATGATTTTCCCTCCAAACGCGGCGCCAATAGCCTGATGGCCCAAGCAAACGCCGAGAATGGGAAATTTCCCGGCGAGTCGTTCGATCAACTCGACCGAGATACCGGCTTCTTGCGGCGTGCAAGGGCCGGGCGAAATCACGATGCGTTCCGGCTTGCGGCGGGCAATTTCCTCAACGGTGATTTTATCGTTGCGATGGACTTCGACAATGCAACCGAGTTCGCCGAGATACTGTGCGAGGTTGTAGGTAAACGAGTCGTAGTTGTCCAGCAGCAGAATCATCGCGACTTCCCAGCTCGATTTCCTTGAGCCGCCGCTTCCAACGCGGTCAGCAATGCTTTCGACTTATTGATGCTCTCTTGATATTCGCCCTCCGGCGTGGAATCCGCAACTATGCCGCCGCCGGCCTGCACGTAGGCAACTCCGTTTTTCACGATCATCGTGCGCAGAGCGATGCAGGAGTCGAGGTTGCCCGCGAAATCGAGGTAGAGAATGCCACCGGCGTAAATGCCGCGGCGCGTGCGCTCGAGTTGCTCGATGATTTCCATGGCGCGCACTTTGGGGGCGCCGGAAACGGTTCCCGCCGGGAAACAAGCCATCAGCGCATCAAAGCAATCCACGTCTTCACGGAGGCGCCCGCGAAGGCTCGAAACGATGTGCATGACGTGCGAATAACGCTCGACGGTCAGCAGTTTTTCGACTTTCACCGTGCCGTATTCGCAGACGCGGCCAAGATCGTTGCGGCCGAGGTCGACGAGCATGATGTGCTCGGCACGCTCCTTTTCGCTCGCCAGCATTTCGCGCTCGAGGCGTTGGTCTTCCGCTTCGTCTTTGCCGCGGCGACGCGTGCCAGCGATGGGCCGATAAAAGACGTCGCGTCCCTGAACCTTGACGAGCATTTCCGGGGAGCTGCCGACCACGGCAACGTCGTTGAGCTGAAGATAGAAAAGATAGGGCGAGGGATTCAGAGCGCGCAACTGGCGATAGATTTCAAACGGACTGGCCTGCGCTTTCACCGAGAAGCGCTGGCTCAGCACGACCTGGAAAATATCGCCGGCCCGGATGTACTGCTTGGCCTTTCGAACGATGTCCAAGTATTCCGGTCGGCGGAAATTCGAAGATTCATTCATAGCTGCCCGCTTGGGAGATTGCCAGGAAGTTTTCGGGCGTTCCGCGGCGACCGGTTCTTCGAGAAGCTGGTGCGTTTGCCTGATCTCGCGCACCGCAGCGTCGTAGTTCGCCCGCAAGCGGCCATGGCCTTCGGTGAAAACATTGCGGACAATCCACAAACGGTGCTGGACGTGATCGAAGGCGATGAGCCCGTGGTAGAACATGAGCACAGCATCGTAAAGGCCGATTTCATCCTGCAGGCGCTTGGGAAGGCGCTCGATGAGGCGAACCATGTCGTAGCTGAAGTAGCCGATCGCTCCCGCAATCAGCGGAGGCAAGCCCGGCAGCCGAACGGGGCGGAAGCGCTCGATGCGCTCGCGCAAGAAAGAGATGGGATCGCGCTCTTCCCAAATGAGTCGCTCGCGATTTTCCAGGACGCAAGCGCCATTGCCATAGCGAAAAACTTCCTCTGGATGAGCGCCAGCGAACGTATAGCGCGCGATTTTCTCGCCGCCTTCTACGCTTTCCAGGAGAAACGAGTACCGCGCGCCTTGCGCGATGCGGAGATAGGCGCTCACCGGGGTCAAAAGGTCGGCGGAAAATACATCGTAAACAGGGATGAGGTTTCCCTGCTTCGCGAGACGCTGGAATTCGCGGAAGTCGGGCTGAATCATGGGCGCACGAGTTTACGGTCGGACATGGAAACTCCAAAATAAAAAGCGTTCATTCAATGAGCGTGATTGTCGGTTCTTTGCGGCGCGTTGGGAGAGAGACTAAGGACGCCATCGCAGGGCGGAAAGGACGGCACGGCGCATGGCCGCTTCAGGGGCGTGCTTCCCGATCCACACTTCCCATTGCGCGAAACCTTGCGCGAGAAACATTTCCACTCCGGACACCGTGGCCATCCCCTTTTGCGCCGCAATCTCCAAGAGTTTGGTTCTCTTGGGGCGGTAGATAAGATCCATGACGATGCGACATTGTAACTCACCAGCCGACAAAGGGGAAATGGCTTCGTACGGGTGCATGCCAACGGGCGTGGCATGGAGGATGGCGTCAAAGGTCTCTTTGCGCAGAGCGCGGCGAGGAACCGCTTCCCCGCCCACGGCGCGGGCCAACTCTTTCGCGGCCACTTCACGCCGCGCGCAGATGAAAACTTGAGCTCCCGCACGCGCCAGGGCAAACGCCGCGGCACGTGCCGAACCGCCTGCGCCGAAAATCAACACGCGGCTGCCCCGAATGCGAAGCTTCTTTTGCAGTGCGCGAAGCACGCCGGCGTAATCCGTATTGCAGCCATAGAGTGAGCCATCGCGCCGGACCACCACCGTGTTGACTGCGCCAATCTCGGCGGCCAAGGGTTCGCATTCATCCAAATGTCTTAGGATGGACTGCTTGTGGGGGATGGTGACGCTGAAGCCGCGAATACCAAATTCAGGGATAGCTTTCAGAAAATCGCCGAGACGATGCACCAGAAACGGAAGGTAGACAGCGTTGATGCGGCGTGCCGCGAATCCCGTGTTGTGGAGCAAGGGCGAGAGCGAATGGCCGATGGGATCGCCAATCACACCATAAACTCGCGTGGCACGGTTGAACAAGTGGGCGCGGTAAAGTTTGAGCATTTCGTCCAAAGAAACCTGGCCCGGCGCGGTGGCTTCCGCCACTGGGGCGTAGGCGAGCGCGCTTCCTTCGCGCAGGGCAAGAAGGCGCGCAGGCAGCCCAACGTCACCCATAGGCACGGCCACAAAGTTTCGAGAGTGCCTCGCAACTTTCAGGAGGCGAACGCTGTCGGCGATGGTTTTGGCTTGGGCGGCGATTTTCACGGCGTCCACCTGACCGTGCCGCGCAACAACAATTTCCCGAGGCAGTTTTGGCGTGCGCTCGAAGTCGTGAATGGAGAGCAGGATACGCCTAGGCGCCGGAAAGGCGCGCAGGAAGCCTTCCGGCAGTTCGCGGAAGGTTTCCATTTCGATGTCGCACCATTGGCAACCTGCGTCGCGAGCCTGGGTGAGCCAATAGACCTGGCAGCCAATGTCTCCGGTAAACTTTCCCCCACTTTCCTCGCGACGGCAAGTGGCGAGAAAAGTCACGCTCGAGGGGCGATACTTCCGCAGCCAGCGCAGGAACCGCGAGCGCTCGGTATCGCTTTTCAGCCAATCGAGGCGCAGCTCAACGGTTCGCGCGCTGCGCAACGCCCCACGCACCTGACGGGTCATCTCCGCAGCCGTGGAGGCTGCCGCGACAGCACAAATCCGCCGGACTCCAGCGCCAAACAGAGCCATCCCCCGCCCGAGTATTGCCAAAGCATTGAAAATACGGCTCCTAGTATGCCGTATCAAATGTGTAAAGCAACGTCGGTCTGCGGGTTGACGCGAGGGACCCGCCTTGATAGTTTCGCTTAGAAAAGTGCTCGCACGGCCGGTTCGGCGTGTCTTCGAAGGAGTCGTGGAATGCGCGCTAAAATAGCTGGATTGTCTTTGGCGGTAATGCTGAGTGCGACCGCGGGCTGGGCGCAAGAGATCCGCACAGCTCCGAAGGTAATAACCGCGCCCGACTACAACATGATCAATTGCTCGGGTTTTGTGACGGACCAGAAAGTGCCGGATGAATTCCGGCTCGTCTCCGGAGAGCAGTCGAACTACAAACTCACCTGGACTAGCGGCGACTACGTCTATATTAACCGCGGGCAAGACAAGGGCATTCGTGCGGGCGACCGGTTCCTCGTGGTGCGGCCCGATGATTATGTCGGCGACGTGCCATGGTTCAAGTGGCAGGAAAAGCTGATGAAGGCCATGGGGACGAGGTATGTCGATGCCGGACAATTGCGCGTGGTTAACGTTCAACCAAAGGTTTCTGTAGCCCAAATCATCTTCTCCTGCAACTATATGCAGCGCGGAGACTACGTCCTGCCGTACCAGGAGCGGACGACCCCGCCCTTCAAGGAAGCTGCTGCATTCGATCATTTTGCGCCGGTGAGCGGAAAGCCCGTGGCGATGGTGGTGAACGGGAAGGATCACATGGCGTCGTACGGGATGAACAGCGCGGTGTACATAAACCTAGGAACCAACCAAGGCGTTAAGATTGGCGATTACTTCCGGATCTTCCGGTATCAGGGCACGGCTGCCGAAACGGTGCCGCAGACGAAAGATTATCAATTCATGATGTATGGGTTCGGAAGCGCGCCACAGCGGTATTCCTGGAACGACCTGCCTCGCGAGGTTCTGGGCGAGGGCATCGTCATCAATGTGAGCCGCAATTCATCCACGGTAATGATCACACTGAGCTCCTCTGCGATCTACGCAGGCGACTATACCGAACTCGAATAGCGCACTGAAGCTGACCCTGCCATCTGCTCGGCCCGCGCGCATTCCCGGCGCGAGTCGTTTTTTCTGTGGCTCGCCAAGTCTCAACCATTCGCGTCAGGGAGAAGCGATTATGTTTTTCCCGGATGGCGTACTATCCGAGAAAACCTCGCACGTAAACCCAAAAAGGCGGGTTTCCGCCTGTTTCCACGCGTCACGCCGTAGACCGGCTTTCCGGCAGGTTTCTTCGAGAAACTGCTCGCGAGTGAGCTGATGTTCGATGGCGACCTTAGGCAGAAGAAGCCCGCGTTGCGAACTGTTGACGATCAAGATGCCATGTCGCCCAATTTCAATGGCCTCGGGAAGAATCGGCTCCAAAGCAGAAAGCAAGGAAATCTCAATGCTCATCTCCTCAAGTTGAGGTTCCTGCAAGGGAGTAAAACGAGGGTCCTCCAGCGCGGCGCTGACCGCACAGCGTACAATAGCCTCTCCCAAGGACTCGCTAGGTTCAGTCACTCCGATGCATCCCTGCAGGCGCCCGGAAACAGACAGAGTGACGAAAACACCGCGTCGTTCGGAGAAGATTCCTTCCTGAGGGATGACTTCGGGTAATTTGCGGCCGAGGACCGCCTCGCGGATAGCCTGACGGGCCAGTTCCAGGGCCGCACGCTGGTCGCTTTCAGAGAGGTACGGCATCCTGCGACTTCTTGCGTGCTTCAAGCATGCGCAATTTGCGGCGTTGCTTGATGCTGTCGTCCACATGGCTCCAGAAGCGAAGGAAATACTGCGCGGCAGATATCAAAGCGCTAACGACCACAAGCCACATCAGAGCGAGGCCCAAGAGGTTCATCGAAGGATGTCTTGCAGCCACGATCACAATCGCCACGGCACAGACCTGCAAGACCATTTTTGTCTTTCCGAGGGTGGACGCTTGGATGGTAAATCCTTCCGCGGAGGCGATGTTTCGCAGCCCCAGTACGGTGAATTCTCGTCCAATGATGATTACGACCATCCAGGCCTTGACGAGATGCATGTCCACCAGAGCGATGAACGCCGCGGAAATCAGCAGCTTATCGGCAATGGGGTCGAGAAGAATGCCCAGCGTGGTCACTTGTAGGCGCCTGCGCGCAAAATAGCCATCCGCCCAGTCCGTGGCCGCCGCCAGTAGCAGGATCAGCACGCCCCAAACTTCAAAGTGGACGGAAAATCCAAACATGTCCACCGTAGGGCTGCGAGTAAGGAGAATCACAATGAGCACGGGAACGAAGAATATCCGCAGTAACGTCAGTGAGTTCGGAAGGTTCATAAGCGAATGACGGCAAGGTGCCGCCTTGTGGCTTCAGCCACTGGAGTTTCACTATAGACTTCGGAAAAAGAGGCGTCAACACGTCGCAGGGTCGGTCGGAACCGGGCCAAAGCTAGAAAACGATGCGCTTTACCGCGGCTTTTGCAGTTTTTTTAGATACCCTGTGGTTAACAGGTCGCGCCTGTTGCGCCGGGAGGCACTTACTCGCGCAGCTTAAGGAGATTGCTGCAAGACTGTGCAAATGTGCTCGAGCCCACACAACCTAAAGAAGCCAGAGATTAGCACTGTTAACCGACGATGAATAACAATAACTATTGCCTTATCAACACGTTATGGATGGCCTCGCAGAAATGGTTTCCCCTAACTCAAAAAAACGCCCATGCCTGCCGAGAAGTGGGGTTCTCAGTTTCCACAGCGTTTTCCACAGGCAGTGAGAGGTCAAAGAACCAGGTTTTCCCCGATCCCAAGTGGCGCAGAATGAAGGACTAACGAGATTTCCGACTGTTTACCTATCCGTAATAAGCCACAAGGCCGTCAGCTAGCGCGCGGTCCGCGAAGCAGCCGCACCGGCAAGAAGAAAAACGCGCTGATGAGACCTAATACTCCGTGGACCGCGATACCGAAAATGCGGAAAGGCAGAGTGACGAGCCAGACGAACGGGTAAATCACCAGTGCCAGCAGCGCGATGGGCCAGCACAGGACGAACAAAATGCACCATAGGAAGAAAGCAGCCATGGCAACCTCGTCTGGAAACCACACACACTCAAAGCAGTTCCCACCGCTCCTCCATTACTACGAAAGAGAAGACGGAAAAGTTCCTTCCACGCGATAGTCGTTCAACCGCAAACGTTTAGCCACCGAGGACGGAATCTCCGCATCAAGCCGCATATGCGAATCCTCGATTTCCGAGTGCAGAACGCGCCCCAGTGCGTGAATCATGGCCAGGGTGCGGCCTTCGGCCAGTGGCAGCCGAATGGAAAGTGTGAGAAGCGGATCCACCGGCATCGCGGCATCCATGCGGCGCAGCAATTCGGCGATGCCCTCGGCCGTCAACGCGGAAGCCAGCACGGGCCCGTGGTCCCCAGCCCTTGCTGTAGAGGCCTCCAGAGCCTTTCGCTCCTCGGGGCTGAGGCGGTCCACCTTGTTCAGCACGTGCAACCGAGGGCGGTCCGCAACGTCGAGTTCGCGAAGAATTTTTTCGACATCCTCATCGAGCTCCTCGTGGTGGGGATTCGAGACATCGCTGACGTGCACAATGAGTGCTGCCTCCTGAACTTCCTCCAACGTGCCGCGGAACGCGGTCAGCAATCCTTTGGGCAAATCGCGAATAAAACCCACTGTATCCGACACCAGCACGCGGCGATTCGACATCAGACGGATCGCCCGGATGGTAGGATCGAGCGTGGCAAACATTTTTGAGGAGACCAGCACTTCGGCACGGCTCAGCACGTTGAACAACGTGGATTTGCCGGCGTTCGTGTAGCCCACCAGGGCAATGGTGCCCAAGGGAACCGCGTTGCGGGCCTCGCGGCGCAGCGCTCGCTGCTTGCGCACCTCGTCAATATTGGCCTGAATCTTGCGCACGCGCTCGCGAATCCGGCGCCGGTCGGTTTCCAGTTTTTTCTCGCCAGGCCCGCGTACGCCGATGCGTCCCGTGCCGCCTCCCGCCCCGCCGGCACCACCACCGCCGCTCTTGCCGCCGAGACGCGACATCGCCTTTCCTTTCCCGGTGAGCCGGGGAAGCAGGTAATTCAATTGCGCCAACTCCACCTGCAACTGGCCTTCGCGGCTGCGCGCATGGCGCGCGAAAATGTCCAGAATGAGCTGTGTGCGGTCAATGACGCGGCGGTCCGTGGCCGTTTCGATGTTCCGCTGCTGAACCGGAGAGAGGTTGCTGTCAAAAATAATGAGGGGCGCTTTAAGCGCCGCGGCTTCTGCGCGAATTTCGTCTAGTTTTCCCCGCCCGACCAGCGTGGCGGGATCGGCGGCTTCACGCAATTGGAAAACTGTGCCTGCAACTTCTGCCCCCGCGCTGCGCGCTAGCTCGACCAATTCCGAAAGCGACTCGCGGCCCTGCTCGCCCGCGGGCATCCCAGGAAAACGAGGCGCACGCCTCCACCCCACGCCAACCAGCAAGGCGCGCTCCGCGGTCGAGACTTGATGCTGAGTTTTCGTCACCGAAGCAGGTCAGGAGTCACAATACGATCTTGCGCTTTCTTGGAGGAGCGTCCGAAGCAGGATTATACACCCGTCTCGCGGACCCCGCGACCTTCTTCGATTCCTTGAGATTTCAGAAACTTTAGGATCTCGGCTTGTGACTCTGAATCATCGCCAAAACCGGAAAACCACTGCACGCCAGATTCTTTTCGAAACCAGGTGACCTGGCGCTTGGCGTACCGCCGCGTGGCCTGTTGGATGGCTTCCCGGGCTTGTTCTATTGACAACTCGTTTCGCAGGACGGCGCGCAATTCGCGGTAACCGATAAAGTCAAACGGCTTGGCGTTCTCGTCCAATCCCTTATCGATCAGCTCTTGCACTTCCCGCATCCATCCCTGCTCAAGCATAGACGAAGTCCGCGCGTCGATTCGCTCATAGAGCTCTTCGCGTGGGGGCATCAAGCCAATCTTCACGGCTCGCCAGCCTTCCAGAGGTTTTCTCCCCAGGCGATGCACTTCAGAGATTGGTTTGCGCGCCAACAAACAGACTTCGATGGCGCGAATCAGCTTTTGTCCATCGGCAGGGGAAATTTTCTGCGCGGCTTGAAGATCAAGCTTTCTGAGGATACGGTGCAAATGACCGGTTGGGTGCTCTTCCGTGCTGGCGCGCAACCTTGCGCGCAACTCTTCTGAGCGCTGCGGGATTTCCGCAAGGCCCTCGAGCAAGGCGCGCAAATACAATCCCGTGCCAACCGTGAGAACGGGCATCCGTTTTCTGTGCCGTAGATCCTCTAGGACTGCTAAGGCCCTTTCACGATATCCGCCGGCAGTCGCAGCTTCCTGCGGGTCGAGGACATCGATTAACTGGTGCGGCACACCGCGGCGCTCGGCCACAGGCGGCTTGGCCGTGCCAATATCGAATCCGCGATAAAGCTGCGTAGAATCGCAAGCGACGACCTCACCGCCAAGGCGCTCCGCAAGCCATACTCCCAGCGCGGATTTGCCCGATGCCGTCGGTCCGGCGATGGCAACGAGAAATGGCGGCGAGTTTTTGGGATTCATCGAAACAGGAGATGCCGCGGGCGAACGAAGATAAAAATGAGCCCGAATAACGCGAGAAGAAGACTGCCAACAATCTGCTGGCGCCGGAGCTTCATTGGTAAGCGGCTTCGATCGGGAGATTGTACAGGAAAATAAATCGAAGCTCGATGTAAGGTCCGCTGAACGCAGGAGGCAGCGGTTCGAAGGGATTCGACGAACGGATCGCCGACACGGCCGCTCGGTCCAAAGGCTCTTTCCCCGAACTCATGACTCTCACGGGTTCGCCGCCCGGAACGGAGCCATTCTTCATGATGCGGAATTGCAGAGCCACGCGGCCGCGATCACCAAGCATCGCCGATTCGGGCATGACCGCGTACCAATTGCGCCGCACCTCCGCCACCACGCGGCTCATGTAATCGCTGAAGTCCACACCCTCGGTTGGGGTCAGGATCTGGTAGCCATTTCCAAACGCACCGCCGGAACCTTGCGAGCTATCTGCACCGCCGCTGAGTCCGCCGCCGGCTTTCGGCATGGGACCGCTGTACAGCCCGGACCGGCCGCCCGATGCATTGGGATTATTCTTGGCAGCGTCCCGGATAGTGTCCTGAAGTGAGCGGTTGAGCGAGGTCTTCGGCAGAATCAAACCATGTTGCGGCTGGGGAGCATCCGGCGCTTCCAGTTTCAGAGCGGGCTTGGGCGCATCCGTTCTTGGCGGAGGCGCGACCGGCTGGGGATCAGGGGCCGGAGTCTCGGCCTTTGGCACCGGCGCGCTGGGCAGGTCTTTCAAAGGCTTCTCTGGTTGGGGGGCGGGCGCCGGTGCGGGCTCCGGCGCAACGTCTCGCAGTACTCGCGGGTCCACGTGTACTCTCGGCGGAGGAGGCAAGGGGCGCGAGGGAGGCTTCGACAGCTCGAAAGCTCCAGGGGGGAGCAGCACCCTCAATTGATTGCGGGCCATCTCGATTTCCGCCTGCGTTGGGTCGTGCGGCGGATACCATTTCGATTGCAGCAAAATCAGAGAAATCAATAGGATGTGAAAAACGACCGAGGACGCCCGAGTCACGATCTGCCACTTGGCGGTTTCTTCCTTCTTCTCCGGAATCGCCAGTTGAACTTCGCCGGTCAGGAAGATGTCGGGCTCAACCAGGTCCGCGGGCGGTGGGAGAGTCAGCGGCTCAATGACCTCAGGAGGGGCGGCGCCAGCGGGCACAGTGATGCGCTCGTCAAGTTCGGTCGGCTGGAGCGGCACGGAAAAGTCTTCCCGAACACCATAGGCTTCGTGGCTCACATCGCGTGGCACGACTACACGCGCGGCAATGGACTCGAGCGGCAAATTCGATGGGATGGTGGATTCCCCGTTCAACGGAACAATGGGCAGCATCGCCGGCACGAGCGTGCGCTCATCCATGGTCGTGGGACGGCGCCGCTGGGTCGCCGAATCGGCTTTTGCCGGTGGACGAGCCCCCACCGGAACTAGGAAACGGGAGATCATCTTGTCGTGTTTTCTCGCGCGGCAAATGCTGCTTCTGGTTGGACGCGCGCCGCGTGCTCCTGGATGCTTGCCATTACGCGGGAGGCCAGCGCCAGCGCCGCGCGTCCGGCGGCGCCGTTCGTCGGCGGCTCTTTGCGTGTGCGCACCGCGTCGACAAATGCCTCCAGCTCCGCGCGCAACGGTTCCACGGCAGGGGCATTCAGCTTTTCAAAGCCAAATTCCGGTTGTGGACCGGCTTTTTTTACGCCAATGCGCAGGGCGTCGCGCCGCGTATAGTCTAGCGAAATGTACTCATGCTGCTGGAAGAAACGCATTTTGCGCACGCGTTCGGTGGAAACCCGGCTCGCCGTGACATTGGCTACCGCCCCGCCTGCAAATTCCAGCCGCGCATGGGCAATGTCCACTTTGTCCGTCAACACAGGGATTCCTACTGCCTTTACTTCGGTGACGGGTTCCTTGACCAGCGCCAGCAGAATGTCGAGGTCGTGGATCATCAAGTCATAGATTACGTCCACGTCGAGACTCCGTGGAGTAAACACACCCAATCGGTGAACTTCAAAAAACAGCGGGCGGTTGAGAATCGGTTCCACGGCTCGCACTGCAGGATTGAAGCGCTCGGCATGGCCCACTTGCAGGATACGCTTGTTCTTCTTTGCCGATGAGAGGAGCGCGTCAGCCTCCGCCAAATCCATCGCCATGGGCTTCTCAACCAGGACGTCCAAGCCCATTTCCATCAGCCGGCAACCCACTTGCGCATGCACGACGGTCGGCACCGCAACACTTACAGCATCCGCGCGGCCCTGCAAATCTTCAAGGTCTTGCAAAACCGGCGTATCAAACTCCGCTCGAACCGCGGCGGCGCGTTGCGGGTTCTTATCGTAGACGCCAACAAGGTCCACACCTTCCAGTTCGCGGTACACGCGCGCGTGATTGCGCCCAAATTCGCCGATACCTACGACGGCGACACGGATCCTCTTTGTTTCTGCCGCCGCGCTCATTCCTTGTTGATTCCCCTGGTGACGCCTTTTGGTTCCGCAACTACGGCAGGAGGAAACGCCTGAATCGCAATTCCCGCGGCATTGGCCAACTCGATCAGCTTTGCTCTGTCGAAAAACAGCGTTCGTCCCGCATCCACGGCCAGGGCGGTGGCCCCGGCGCCTCTCATCAGTTCGACGGTGGCCAATCCAATCACAGGTACATCGAAGCGCATATCTTGCTGCGGCTTGCTCACTTTTACGACCACGAGCGGCTTGCCCGAGGCAATTCGCGCGGCCCGCGCGATGACTTCATCAGTGCCTTCCATGGCTTCGACAGCCACGCACGCACAGTCAGAGATAACCACGGTTTGCCCAATGTCCATCCCCGCGATTTGCTGCGCAAGGCTGTGGCCGTACGCGATATCTTCGGCTTCATGCTCATTTGGGGCGCGTCGCGTAAGCACACCAACATCCGGCAACAACGGCTTTAAGAAAAGTGTCGAATCCACCAGCCGGATGCCTTCTTCTTCGAGCACGCGAGCCACGGCACCTATCAGGGCGTCCGTATTTTTTCGGGGAAGCGAAAACAGCAGCTTCGCCAGTTTCCAGTCCGGCCGGATGGCACTGAAAATCCTGTTGTGCTTCACTTGCCCAGCCATCACCGCCTGCGTTACGCCCTCCTGGTGCATCAAGTCAATGGTCTTGCTCAACTCGCCCAGGCTTACCCAGTTCACGCGTTTAGCGGCTTTCTCAAGTTCGGGCGAAGCTTCTTCTTTTAGCGCGATGACCGCCATTTCAATCCCTTGGCTGCGCGCCCCTTCCAACACGAGAAACGGGAATCGCCCATTTCCGGCGATGAGCCCCCAACCTGTCGTGTTGGCGTTCGTTTCCGGCATGAAATGAGCAGCCCGCCTACTTCACGATGCCGCGCTCGGCAGTTTCAATAAACTGAATCAATTCCTGCACGTCCGCCGAATCGCCCAGTGTCTTTTTCATCTCTGCCAAAGCCTGCGAGGTGTTCAACTTCGACCGTATCAGCAGCCGGTAGGCGCGCTTAAGCGTCTGCAGGCGCTCGGGCGAGAATCCTTTACGCTCCAGGCCGATCGTGTTGATGCCAAAACTTCTAGTCTCGCGCTCGGTAACGATTTTCGAGAACGGCGGGACGTCTTGCGTAATCACTGTTGATGCACCGATGTAAGCGTAGCGCCCGATGCGGCAAAACTGGTGCACCGGGCAAAACGCGCCGATGGTCACATAATCTTCAATGGTCACGTGCCCTGCCAGCGTGGCTCCGTTCACCAAGAGCGTATGGCTGCCAACCTGGCAATCGTGCCCAACATGGGAATACGCGAGAAATAAGTTATCGTCCCCCAAACAAGTCTTGCCGCCGCCCTTTTGCGTGCCGCGGTTCACGGTTACGTATTCGCGAAAAATATTTCCTTCGCCGGCAATCAGCTCGACGCGCTGGCCTCGAAACGTGTAGTCCTGCGGGTCACCGCCAATCACGCAAAAAGCATGAAAGACACTGTTCTTGCCGAATCGCGATGGTCCCTCGACCACCGCATGGGCGCGCACCACGCAGCCTTCGCCGAGCTCTACGTTTTCGCCCACCACCGCGTACGCGCCAACCCGAACACCTTTCCCTAGCTTTGCGCTCTCCGCTACCGTCGCTTGCGGATGAATTTCCGGCTTGGTCATTTTGCGGATTTTTCCGCCTGCGCGGCCGATGGCCGGTCAATCATCTTGCACATCAACGTCGCCTCGGCGGCAAGCTGCCCGTTGACTGTCGCTCTCCCCGCCAGCTTGCAGAAGTCGCCGCGCCAGTTAAGCACCTTCATTTCGACACGCAATTGATCTCCCGGGACGACCGGCCGGCGAAACCGCGCGCCATCCACGGCCGCAAAATAAAGTAGTTTCTTCTCGCGGTCGGGAACTTCTTGCAACAGAAGTAGCCCCCCGGTCTGCGCCATGGACTCGATAATCAGTACGCCAGGCATGACTGGTGCGCCCGGAAAGTGTCCCTGGAAGTATGTTTCGTTAATCGTTACGTTTTTCACGCCCACGATGCTCTTCAAGCGCTCCATTTCTACGACGGCATCGACAAACAGAAACGGGTAGCGGTGCGGCAGAATCTTTTGTATTTCTACGACGTCCATGATCATTCGCGGTCTCCGCAGCCGCACACCCGCTCGGCGGCGCCTGGCACCTTCCCGGGAAAACTCCAATTATAAGCGAACCGCAGCCTCCGCGATACGCGCTCTTCCCGTGAGGCAACCTCACCGCTTTGGCGGCGCTGTATGTCGGCTCTCCCTTCGGGCCATTTCTGGAGCGAAAGTTGCCCTGCCTTCCAAGCGCTGCTAGCATGTCGGCGCCATGGCGGACTCCTCCTTGCCCTTGGAATTGCTTAGCGCTCTGAGGCCACGCCTGCCGGAAATGCTCCGCGTCTTACGGCGCTTCGTGACCAGCGAATCGCCCAGCCTGGAAAAGGCTGCTGCGGACCGTTGTTGCGGCGTCATCAGAAGAGAGTGGCGGACGCGTGGCGCGCGCGCCAGCCGCATTCCCCAAAAACACCGCGGGGACCATTTGCGCATGACTTACGGTGAGAATCTGTCTCAGCTCTCCGGTCAGATTCTCGTGCTCGGCCATTACGATACGGTCTATCGAACAGGTACTTTGGCGAAAATGCCCTTCCGCGTCTCCGGCGGCAGAGCCTACGGCCCCGGGATCTTCGACATGAAGGCAGGCATTGTTCAGGCGCTTTTTGCGCTCGAGGCGGTCCAAAATGCCAAGCTCCGTTTGCGAAAGAAGCTGGTCTTCCTCTGGACCTCTGACGAGGAAATCGGCAGCCAATCTTCGCGCAAACTGATCGAAACCGAGGCGCGCCGCAGCGATGCGGTTTTCGTCCTTGAGCCTTCTTTCGGCCCGCGCGGCCTCCTAAAAACAGCGCGCAAAGGTGTTGGTCAAGCTGAATTGTCGGTGCATGGCCGCGCTTCTCACGCCGGCCTCGCCCCGGAGGAAGGCATCAACGCCGTCCACGAACTGGCTGCGCAAGTCACCCGATTCGAAAAATGGAACGACCCTCGCCGTGGAGTAAGTATCAACGCCGACGTAATCGAGGGCGGTTCCCGCACCAATGTGATTGCGGAACAGGCTCGTGCCCTTCTCGACCTGCGAGCCCTCCGGCTTTCCGATGTGCGGCGCATCGAGAGGCAACTGCACGCGCTGCGCCCCATCCTCAAAGGCGCACAACTGAAAATCACCGGTGGCTTCGACCGCCCTCCGCTCGAACACAAGATGTGCGCCGTGCTGTTCAGGCGCGCGAAGTTTCTGGCAAAGCAAATGAATCTTGCGCTTGGCGAATGTACCGTCGGCGGCGGTTCCGACGGAAACTTCACAGGCGCGCTTGGCATTCCCACGCTGGACGGGCTGGGCGCCGTCGGCGATGGCGCGCACTCAGACCACGAATACATCTTTATAAACAGCATGCCCGCCCGCGCCGCGCTTCTTGCTGCACTCCTGGCCAGCAGCTAGGACAAACCAAGGTTTGAACGGAGCTCGAATTGAAGATTTGGATCTGGTCTTGGAAACACCCATCAGTGTGCGTAGTTCTTCCGCAGGTACGCCGCCGTTGATTCCATCAAATCGTTGTAATCCCTGTGCAGCACTTCCCGCAGCGCCTGCTCGGTGGCCATGCCTGCACTAATGCGGTCCAGGATTCGCTCAATATCTCCCATTCCATCGGTTTGAATGATGTATTCCACATTGGCGAGGGCCCACGCATATGCATAGTGCGCCGTCTCGCGATCAAAGCGCGTCCAGCCGCCTTCCAGTTGGCCTAGCGAGATAGAAAGCTTTTTGTCGTAAACCTGCACCAGTACAGCGGCGTTTTCTTCGCTCCGAGACCCTTCCATCCATTGCGCCAGCCCTTCGTGAACCCAGGTCGGCACGCGGCCCGTGCAACTACCCTTCAATCCCATGCAAGCACTTTGCGTTTTTTGAGCGATGAAGCTGTGCGTCAGCTCGTGTTTCAGCGAGCGCGACAGTTCTGCATTAACCGACGTTAGGCCCTGCACCGGCACCCGGATACGGCCGTCGTACAGTGCACCCGCCCAAGCGGGCGCCCTCGTAATATCCATAAACGCTTGTTCGGTGTACAGGACCACCCCGATCGCTTCCGGCGGCGTATAGTTCAGCTCGGATTCAATCGCGGAAAAGTGCATTTCCAGGGCGCGCAGCACGTCGTGCGCCAGTGCCGGCTCGGCAGAGCCGTTATATTTCAACTTGAAGTGGCTGCTTTCGTTTTCCTTGTAGCTTTCTTCTTCCTTCTTGTCGCGTAACGCGGCTTCCAGCGCTGCCTGCAATTCTTTCTCAGGATGCAGTGCCAAAGCGCGCTTCCATTCGGCAACCGCCTGATCGAGCTTGTTCAAGCCGTAGTAAGCCCAGCCTGCGAGCTTCGCCACGTCCGGCTCCTCCGGCTCAAGGCGCTTAGCCCGCTCCAAATAATCCAAAGATTGTTTGTATTCATTTCGCCGCAGGTAAATGTAAGCCACGTTCATGAGTAGCGCCGGCTCATCCGGGGCGTAAGTGACCGCGGTGCGCTCGTCGGAAAGCGCGTGCTCTAGGTCGCCACGCGACAATTCGAACATGGAGGCCGCATGATGTCCCACGGCGGCATTGAAGGTCGCCTCCGCATTACCCGACCGCGCCTTACTCTCCAGTTTTCCTATGTACTGGCGGTCGATGGAACCGCCGTGGACCGCCGCCTGCTCTATTCCTTCGATTCCTCCGCGTGAAGGTCGCATGTCGGGGGGAGTGATGGTCAGATTTGCCGTAGCGTCTCCCGGCGGTCCCGAAGCGGCAACGAATCCGCCTTTTTCGATGTGATCCACGATGGATTTCGGCAGGCTGAGCTCACCTGCAGAGGTCATGTACTTGACCTTATCTCCCTCTTCGACAGGGTTCAGTGCGGAAATGCGGCGGCCATTTTTGAGCACAATCGTATCCGCCGGCGCCTGCGCGCTTAGCAAAAGCAGCGCCGCACCACAGAGAAGAAACCGCATTCTGCAAGGAACGCCCGTTAGAACCATATCCTTTCTATTTTAATTCTTCGTGGCTTCTCCGGCGGCTCCGCCTTGTCCCCTCATGCCGAATCTGACTACACTGCTGGTATGTGGGCGGGGGCCAGAGTCTTCGGGCTGTGGATTTTGCTGTTGCCGGCGGCTGCTCTAGCGACCGAGCAATCACCTCACGAATTGTATGACGCGATCAACGCGTTGACCATCGATTCTTCGCAGGTCTATCGCCTGGTTCCCGAAAATCGCATTGAACTCCGCCGTGGCGATGCCCTCATTTCCCTGGAAGAGGGAACCCTCGCCTTCTTCTCTCCGCTCAATGGAAAGGTGACGGGAGCTGTTTTCTCGGGCCGCGGCCACGCGCTTGCCGCGCCTCGCGATCCGATCGAGAAACAGCAGCTGGGGCGCTTCCTGGGCGCGCCCGTTCTTGATGAAACATTCGCCAGTGCCTATTTCCGTTTCACCGACGGAACGGCGGATGAACTGCTCTCGCAATTTCGCAAAGCCCATCTCACGCCGCAAACGGACACGCCTTTGGTATCCCAATGGGAACCCACACTTGCCCGCCTCAATCCCATTTACATACTGCGCGTTATGATCGACTTTCTTTCACCTGACCTTCGGCCCGCTTTCTACGCGGGCCTCGACGGCGCATCCACTGGTCCTTTCGACATCGTCGTGGATGGGCGGCGCGACGAACAATTTCTGCTTGGCCAAACTGTAAAAACCGCTGCCGGGACTTTTTACGATGCCTGGACCTCGCGCCGCATGGCTGAACTTCCAGCCTACGTCATTCCCTTCCAAGCCCTTCATTACTCCTTGGAATCCTCGATTCTCCCCAACAATTCCCTGGAGGCGACGGCCGCCGTTCGCATTCGCGCGCAAACCGGCAAAGCACGCGTCATGGCATTCGAGCTTTCCCGCGCTTTGACCGTCGACCGCGTGACGGGAGAGCACGGCGAACCCCTGGCGTTTTTCCAAAATGAGGGAATGAACCTCCAAGAGATCAACGCCCACGGAAATGACTCATTATACGTAATTCTCCCCGCCGCTCCCCTGCAAAACCAGGAGTTCACGCTGCAGTTTCACTATCGCGGCAAGGTGATCGAAGACGCGGGAAATGGTGTCCTTTTCGTTGGCGCCCGGGAAAGCTGGTATCCGCACCTAGGCGATCCCGCGGAATTCGCAACGTATGACCTAATGTTCCGCTGGCCGCGCAGGCTTCGTCTGGTCGCCACGGGGTCCAAACTGGACGAGCGCGAGGACGGCGAATTGCGGGTTGGCCATTGGAAAACGGAAAAACCCATTGCCGTTGCCGGATTCAACCTGGGCGAATACGCCTCTTCCTCCGTAACTTCCAGCGGTCATTCCATTGATGTCTACGCGAATCGCGAACTGGAACAAAGCCTGCAAAATCGTCTCACCCCTTCGCCGGCAGAAGGGATCGCTGTTCCTTCCACTATCTTCGGCGCCCCTTCCACAAGACTTGCGATTACGCCTCCTCACCCTACCCCCAGTCCCGCCGACGCCCTAAGGCAACTCGGAAAAGAGATCGATTCCTCGGTTCATTTTTACGAAACCTTCTCCGGCCCATTTCCCTTTCATAATCTCTCCGTCTCGCCGATTCCCGGAGCCTTTGGTCAGGGATGGCCGGGCCTCCTTTACGTTTCTACCTTTTCTTTTCTCTCCCAGGAAGCGCAGCAGCGCGCCGGCCTCAGTCCGATTAGCCAGGAACACTTTACCGAGTTGGTTCCCTATCATGAAGTCGCACATCAATGGTGGGGCAACGTGGTTGGCTGGTCCAGCTTCCGCGACCAGTGGATTGATGAAGCCATCGCCAATTATCTCGCACTTCTTTTCGCCGACACTCGGCGAAATCCTGAACATACGCTTCGCGTCTGGCTTTCGCGCTACCGCAATCAGCTTACAGAAAAACCGCCGGATTCCGACGAACCCGCCGGCGACATCGGACCGCTGATTCTCGGCCAGCGCCTCAACTCCTCGAAATCACCTTCTGCCTATGAACGTGTCGTCTACAGCAAAGGCTCCTGGATCATTCACATGCTCCGGGAAATGCTTCGTCAGCCTGGCAGCAAGCAGCCGGACGCGCGCTTTACCGCGCTGCTGCAGAAACTCGTGACCCAATACGCCTACCGCGCGCTTTCCACCGATGATCTTCAGCACGAAGTGGAATCCGTCATGACTCCCGCCATGGACCTCGAGGGAGGCCGCTCCATGAATTGGTTCTTTGACGAATGGGTGCGCGGCACGGGAATTCCGCACTATCGCCTCGAATTCACGGCACACCGCGACGACACAGGGTATGCGGTGCGCGGCAAACTCTTCCAAACCCGCGTCCCGCGCTGGTTCCTCGCCAGCGTTTCGCTCTACGCCGCCGTCGCCGGGAGCGGGCGCGTGTTTCTCGGAAACGTCGTGGCCTCTGGGCCAGAAACTTCCTTTCATTTTCACACTGCCGGCGCCCCGCACAAGATTCTCATCGATCCACAGATGACTCTGTTGTGCACGACGGAATGAACGCCTTTCGCAGGAAACCAGGAGAGCATTACATTACTTAAACCGCTCCAGGAGCCGCTGTTTTTCGAGAAGCGGGCTGTTCACGTTCAAAGCGGCTTTCGCGTTGTCATCGAACACGTAGGCAAACCCCAGCGGATCAGTTGGCAGGGCGCGTAGCATTCCAGCTTGCATCAATTCGCTGACGCGTTTTGGCCGGTGCCCAAAACGCTTTTCGTATTGGTCAGCGAGCAGGTCCAGCTGCCTGCAATCCTCATGCGCTTTGAGCAGTAGCAGGTGCAGCCTCGCATTCTCTTTGATCTGCGGATCCGTTGTCGTAGTGTAAATATCGTTCCACAAGAAGAATGAAGTCTCGTAAGACTCTCCCTCCGCCGCAATTTTCGCCGCCATCACTTTCATCCAGATCAACGCGTGCGGGTTTTTGCTGCCTTCCTCAAAAGCTTCCGCCGCTTTCTTGTAATCTTTCAAGTCGAAGTAATAGATGAACCCGAGGTCTTCGTAGAGCCGCCAAAAGTCCGGATTTGCTTTGATACCCCGCTGAATGAGCTGAACGGCCAGGTCCGGCCTTCCCGCGCCGCCGGGCGGGCGCTGACTTAGAAAAATCGCGCCAAACCGGTAGGCCACGATCAAATTTGGATCAAGCGTCGTGGTAATGTCGAGCAGCGGCCACAGTTGCTCCAAATTCGCGTCGCCTCGCACGTGCTTGTTCCCGTAGAACTGCACCACGCGCGTCCAATAAAAGTCCGCCATTAGCGGCGCGTACTCTAGGCTCATTGTCTTCATTAGCTTTGCGGAGCTCAACAGGACGTAATCCCGTTCCTCGCTCAAGGCCGCGCGCTGCTTATCAATGCGGTGCTGCAGTTTCCAGACCCCCGCGAATCCGACCTGCAGTATCACGACCACCAGCACAATGGTTTTCGCGGAATTCATTTCAGATTTCGCCTCGAAAAGACGAGCACTGCCGCCGTCAGCACGATGCTGCAATAAACGGCCGCGTACAAAGTGTTCTGGGCAATGAGCGATCCGGGAACGGGCCGCGCGTGCGCCGCCATCGACATGATGTTGAAATTCTCGAAGTTCGGCATTAGGTACGAGAGGTATTTCGTGAATGCGGTCATCCCAGGACTCATCACCTGCATCGGCAGGTTCCTCAACTCCTGCACGTAAAGACCAACAATATAGATGCCGGCGGTAAACAAGATTGCCAGCAACGGCGTTGTGAAGCACGAGAACAAAAGCGCCAGCGCTACCACCAGCGCCAGTTTCAGCCAGATGAAATACACCGCGACGAGAATGGTCGCGTCACCCTGTTCCGGGGTCGACTTGACGTACATCAGCGCAAGGAAAAGCCCTATGCCCATCGCCGCCGTGTTCACCGCCAGCGTCAGCACCAGCCCGCCAAATTTTCCCAGCAGGAACTCCCACCGTCTCACCGGCTTAGCCAATAGAGCGTATAGCGTGCGCTTGTCCATTTCCTTGGACACCAGCCCCACGCCGATAAAAACGGCAATCAGTAGCCCGATCAGCGAAATCGCGCTCAGCCCCAGCGTCACGATGACCGTCTGTTCGATGCCAATTGAAATCTGCCCGGCGATGATCGACGCGGCCATCATCACCAGCGCGAAGAACAACAGGTTGTAGAGCACGCGGTCGCGCACCGCTTCGCGAAACGTGTTCAACGCCACTACGCCGACGCGCTTCATTTCCCGCTTACCTCGATGGCCGCGGCCTGTGCGCGGTCTGCTTCTACCAGGTTCATGAACAATTCTTCGAGCGTCGCCCTTACTGGCGCCACGGAAAGGATTCTCGCTCCTGCTGCGCGCAACTGCTCGATGGCCCCGTACAGTTCGGCCTCGGGCACTTGCAATCGGTACCGGTCGCCCGACCGCGTCGCCTTTGCCAACACCGGCGCCACGCTTTGTCCCGCCAATTCGAACAGGATCTCCATTCCTTGGGTCTTCACGTCCACAAGCTGCTCCGGCGCGCCGACGCCTCGCAGTTTTCCTCCGACAATTACGCCCACGCGGTCGCACAACATTTCGGCGTCGCTGAGGATGTGCGTGGAAAACATCACCGTTTTGCCCTCATGCTTCAACTCCAGAATGATGTCTCGCACCTCACGCCGACCCACCGGGTCCAGTCCCGACATGGGCTCATCCAGAATCACGATTTTCGGATCGTGCAGAATCGCTTGGGCCATTCCCACGCGCTGTAACATGCCTTTCGAATATTTGCGAAGCTGAATTTTCCCCGCGGTTTCCAGCCCCACTTTCTTGAGCATCCGCTGCACGCGCTCTTTCCGGTCGGCAGCGCTTAAATCATGAATCCGCGCGAAATAATCCAGCAATTCCGCCGCGGTCAGGTAGTCATAAAAATACGGCTGCTCCGGCAAGTAACCGATGTCGCGGTGCATTTCAATGTCGCTGATGGGTTTCCCCAGAATCCGCGCGCTTCCCGCGGTGGGGAAAATCAGCCTCATCAACAGCTTGATGGTCGTGGATTTTCCCGCGCCGTTCGGTCCGATGAATCCGAACACCTCACCCGTTTCCACCTGCATGTTGAGCCCTTCGAGCGAAGTTCTCTTCTTCAGGTTCAAAAATCCGTGCGGATATTCCTTTGTCAAATTCTCCGTTTCGATTGCTGGTGCGCTCATGACTTTATTTTTAGCAACAAGCATTGCAGCGTCAATCCTGCTTGAGGCGAAATGTGCATGGAGTAAAATACCTAAGGAAAATGCCCGTATTTCTTGGATTCAGGAATCGCTGCGAACCGGCCCGATTTGCACCAGTTCCGCCTGTTCCACTGCCGGCGCCATAGGCATCGGCTTCAGCGTTTGCGGCGCGCGCCAATTGTCCAGCATGCCCACCTGCTGCACGCAGGAAACCGTACACAAGGGCGCGCAAAACTTTTCCGTGTAAAACTCGCGCCGCCTCGTCTCCGGCGTGTACTGCGTCAGCGGAATTCCGGGATAGCCGCGCTGCTGCGAACACCAGTGCACCAGACCATCCTCGCAAACATACAAATACCGCGAGCCCGACCGGCACCGCCAATTGTGGGCTTTTCCGCGCGCCACGCTGTGCTGAAAATCATTGAACCGCGAGAACGACCGTTTGCTCAGCGTCATGGTCTCTTCAAAAATCTCGATTTCGCGCGGCCCCAGCGGCTTCAGCTGCCCGTTGTGGTCGTGAATGATTCCCACCGTGCTGGTCAACCCCAGGTCTACCGCCCGGTGTGCGATGCGCAGCGCATCTTCGGGATCTTTTACGCCGCTCCCCAGCACCGAATTGATGTTCACTTGGAAGTACGCGTAGAGCGCAAGCAACTCGAGCTTGTGGTCCAGCGTTTTGAGGCTTTTCTTGGAAACTTCATCCGGCATCGTGTTGTCAATACTGATTTGCAGGTGTTCCAGTCCCGCGTCATTCAATTCCTGAATGCGGTTGTGCGTCAGCAGGAACCCGTTTGTGATCATTCCCGCGATCATCCCGCGTCGCCGAATATGCCGGATTATTTCATCCAACTCCGGATGCAGCAGCGGCTCTCCCCCGCTGATCGTGATGATGGACGTTCCCATGCCCGCCAGAATGTCCAGGCGCTTCTTCATCTCTTCCAGCGACACCGGCGGCGAGAAATCGTCGAATTCATTGCAGTACGTGCAAGCCAGGTTGCAGCGGCGGGTCGGAATGATGTGCACCAGGAAGGGATGCTTCGTTGAGACCAGCGCCTTCGCAATTGCGCGCACCTCTCGCACACGCGTGTGGAAGAAGCGCAGCGCGCGCCAAAACCACACTTTTAGCGAAGCATGTGATTTTCCAAAGCCCTTTGGCATGAAACTTAGGATTCCCCCAGGTCGTTCATTATACACAACGCTGGCGCTGAACCTGCCCAGCATCCTCCGACGGCGTTTCTCACTCGTACACGGCAAGCGAAATCTTAGATTACGCCCGCCTCCCCGAGCTGCACAAAATCACACGTGCCACCTGCCGCGGTTCTCTAAATTCCAGGATTCCACCCTTTACCGAGGATTTACGCGCACACGGCATTTTTTAAGGCACAATGCGGGTCATGCTCCAGCGGGTGTTCGAACGCAAGGAATGGAAGTTTTTCGCCGCCCTGCCCAAGGCAGCTCCGGGGCTTGCCCTCGCCTGGTGGTTGGCCCTGTTGCTCAGGGGCGCGCTGCCGGCGGCGTTCGCCATCGCGATGGGTGTTCTTGTCGGCGCCGTGCACCGCGGCGATCCCCTCGCAGGCCCGTTCTTGCTCGTCGGTGCAATCTTCATCCTCCTTCAAGTCCTTAACCCGATTCATCAAGCGCTGAGCGCCAACCTAGGCGACCGCACCGCAGCTTGGCTTTACGACCGGCTCACGGAAGCGTGCGTACGCCCGCCCGGCATGGGCCATCTCGAAGATCCGAAACTCACGAACGACCTCACCGTGGCGCGCGACTTCGACCTCGGAATGACTGGCCCGCCACTGGCGATCTCCATGGATTTTATCGCCAGCGGAATGGTCGAGATTGTCGGCGGCATCGCGTGTGCGGTGATTCTTTTCCGATATGCGTGGTGGGCGCCCATCTTGCTTGCGGGGGCGTGGGCCGCCACGCATTGGCTCTTACGCGAAAGCGCCATCTGGCGCGACCGCAACACCGAAGAGGTGCGCGGCGCGCAGCGCGATGCAGACTACGCTTATCGGCTTGCGGTGGATCCGCCCGCGAGCAAGGAGCTGCGGCTGTTCGGACTCGTCGGCTGGACCATTGACCGCTTCGTCGCCAGACGAACTCGCCTGCACGAGCTGCAATACGCGGCCACACGATTGCGCGAAAAGCCGTTGATCTGGAGCTTGCTGTTGGTCGTGGGCGCGAATATCGCAGTGTTCTGGGCCCTCGCAAGCGGCGCCGCAAACGGAAAGATCAGTCTCGGTGCGGCCGTGGCGTACATGCAAAGCGCCGTCGGCGTTTCGATGATTGCCTTCGGCGGATTCAGTTGGGCTCTCGACGGAGCCGCCGCGCCGGTCGCTGCTGTCCTGCGGCTCGAGCCGGCGATGCGTCCAGCCGGCGCCCTTCACTCCGGCAATCGCCCGGTAAGCACGAAACGTGCACACGAGATTCGTCTGCGCGACGTCACCTTCGCTTACCCAACGGGCCCTGGCGCGCCTGTTCTCGAGCATTTCGATCTCACGATTCCGGCGGGGTCGTCGCTCGCCATCGTGGGGCAGAACGGCGCGGGCAAGACAACCATCGCAAAATTGCTCTGCCGGCTGTACGACCCGCAGTCCGGTGGGATTGAAATTGACGGTGCGGACCTTCGCGAATTCGATCTGGCAGCCTGGCGCTCACGCATCGCGGCCGTGTTTCAGGATTTCATTCGCCTCGAGCTACCTCTGCGCGAAAACGTCGCGCCAGCAGGCGCTCCTGACGATGTCGTGCGCGCCGCCTTGGAATCAGCAGGCGCAGCGAACCTGGCTTCGCTCGACACCATTCTTTCCCGCGCGTACGACGACGGTACAGACCTCTCAGGCGGACAATGGCAGCGCGTGGCGCTGGCGCGAGCGTTGTCGGCCGTAAAAATGGGCGCCGGCTTGGTGCTGCTCGATGAACCCACGGCGCAGCTCGACGTGCGTGGCGAAGCCGAGATTTTCGACCGCCTGCTATCGGCCACACGGCACTGCACGACCATCCTGATCTCTCATCGATTTTCCACCGTCCGTCATGCGGACCGCATCTGCGTCCTCGAACATGGACGCGTGATAGAGCTCGGCACACACGCCGAACTCGTGGCCCATGGCGGGCGCTACCGGACGATGTTCGACCTGCAAGCGGAACGTTTCATCGTTCCGGAAGACGACGAAGGCAAGACGTATGACGTCCTTTCCTAAACAGGGCAAGACGATCGATCCACTGCCGCCCGCGCTTTCCTCCATGTGGCGGTTGTGCAAGCTCGGGTACCGTCACGAGCCCCGCATGATGTTGGCTTCCTTGGTGTTGTCGCAACTCTCCGCGCTGCCGGATGCGCTTCTGGCCTTGTGGCTGATGCTGCTTGGCGAGGGCGTGCTGGAGCATCGCCCCGGGCTCGCGGAAGGATCCGCTATCGGGCTCGGCGTATCCACAGCGGCAACGTGGTTTCTTCGCACTGTGAGCACGCGCGTCCAGCGGCGGTTTCGCGACAAGGTGACCATCGCGCTCGAGTCACACGTCGCCAAGCTGCAGGCATCCATCGCGACCATTGAGCACCAGGAGCGCCCCGAATATCTTGATCGCTTGTCCATGCTGCGCAATCAGGTCTTTGTCCTCGACCACATGTACATGGCGGTATTTTCCATGCTCGGGTGGATTCTGCGCCTGAGCGTGACGCTTGCGCTGCTGGCTTCCATTCATCCGGCGCTCCTGCTGCTTGCCGTGTTTGCGATCCCAACCGGTTGGACATCCACGTGGCGGCCCGACGTCGAAAGGTCCGCGCAAGAGCTTGGAGCACAGGCGATTCGTTTAGCGCGTCATTTATTCGACATGGTCACAAAAGCCTCTCCCGGCAAAGAAGTGCGCGTCACCGGCATCGGAGACCTTCTGGCGACCGAGCGGAGAGCGTCGTGGGAACGCTGGTACAGACTGGTCGCTCCTGCTCGCTGGGAATCCGCGTTCTGGCACGCGATGGCATGGGCGATTTTCGGGTCCGCCTACGTTGGCGCAGTCGTGTTCGTCTCGTCAGGGCTTCACGCATCGGCGAGTCAAGTGCTCTTGGTGCTGGCCGCGGGCGCGCGGCTTTCGGCGTACATCGGTGCAACCGTGGGCGAGCTCGGATTCCTGCGAGGATTCTGGATGGACGGCTCGCGGCGGCTGGCGTGGCTTGAAGATTACGCCGCCGCAGTCGCGGCATCCGGCGACCAGCCAGTTCCCCGCGCGTTGCGAAAGGGCATTCGAATCGAGCATGTTTCGTTCGCCTATCCCGGAACGCAACGCGTAGTGCTGGACGATGTGTCTGTAAAGCTTCCTGCAGGCGCAGTGGTCGCCATTGTCGGCGAGAATGGCGCAGGAAAAACGACGCTTGTCAAATTGCTGGCAAAAATGTACGAACCAACGTCCGGTTCCGTCTTTCTCGACGACACTCCGCTCGCGCGCGTGCCCGCCAGCGAATGGCGAAAGCGTCTGGCCGGTGCGTTCCAGGATTTTTTCCGTTTCGAATTTCGCGCACGTCACACCGTCGGCTTAGGCGACGTGCCCCGACTGGACGATGAGCCCGCCGTGGTTGTCGCGGTCGATCGCGCCGGCGCTGGAGATGTCGTCACGCGTTTGACCGCGGGGCTGGAAACACAGCTCGGTCCGACGTGGCCAGGCGGCGTCGAACTATCGTTTGGCCAATGGCAGAAACTCGCGCTCGCTCGCGGTTTCATGCGCGACGAGCCTCTGCTGCTTATCCTGGATGAGCCCACCGCGGCTCTCGACGCGGAGACCGAACATGCGTTGTTCGAACGCTTTGCCGCAGCAGCACGCAGCCGCGGAGAAAACGACAGCGGCCGCATCACGATTCTCGTCTCGCACCGCTTCTCGACCGTGCGCATGGCCGATCTCATCCTTGTTCTGGATGGCGCCCGCCTCGTAGAAGTCGGCACGCACGATGAGCTAATGGCCGGGAAAGGTCATTACTCGGAGTTGTATAGCATCCAAGCGGCTGCTTACCGCTGACCAGTCAACGCGTCACCCCCATTCAGCCACAACCGAAAAACGGCTGGCGTGCAAACCCGGGATGCGCTGGTCAAAAGTCTGTCATGAGGCAGCCGTCCCAGGAATCCAATAAAGCTTCAAGCAAACGTTGGTCTGATGCGTCCGACCTATGCACACCTCGTTGGTCGATGATGGCGCTCACCGCATCTGCGCACAAACCGCAACGTCGAACTTGGAATAGTACTTCTTCACGTCTCCGGCGCCGTACTTGGCGCGGAATTTCTCGACTACGGACGACACTTGGTTCGCCTCAGTGATAGGAACGGCTTTGAATTCAGCCTCCGCATCCCGCGCATCGATTCGAATCGTCGGGTTCTTCAGCACGTTCTTGTACCACTGTGTATCCGACCCGGACACGGGCAACAGATAAAGCTTCTCATCGTCCCACACGAACCATACCGGGATCGAGATCGCGCGTCCTGATTTTCTGCCGGTCACCGCGATGTTGATTTCGCGAGATCGCGAAAGGCGGTCTCTTAAATTATCTTTCTGTGCTGGCATAAGGGACTCCTGGGGTGGCACTCCTTTTTCCGCTTGCGAAGCCTACTGCGACCACCCTGTACTGGCAAATGATCTTACCGCCGGGTGGTCACCAACTCGAAATTGGCTCACTTGCAAACACTTCCTTTGCTTGATCGCCTCGATCGTCCATGCGAAAATGAATTCTCGCGCCGGAAAGCTCCGGGGAAACCTCATAGTGTAACGCCCTGGCGATATCGTCTAAGGGTTAGGACGTAGCCCTCTCAAGGCTAAAATCCGGGTTCGAATCCCGGTATCGCTGCCAAATCTTCATGAAACCCGCATAAACAAGGGGAAACGTAAAAGGTATTCGCGTTTTTTATTAATCCTTTTTACTTTTTCCTGCTGCTTTTCCGACTGAACTCAATACTAGGGAGGGAAGCAGACATGCCTAAAGTTACCCTGATGATCAACGCGAGGCAGGCTGGCAAATGGAGGTTTTTCCGTGCCTCCCTATCCGGAAACGGTCGCGTGGAACCCGGTGTAGCCATTGTGAACGACCGGCGCAGGACGTTCGACAGCGGGAATTATGGGGGCTACTTCATTCGGTACACGAGACCAGACGGCAAGCAGACTTACGGAGCCTGTCGGCAAAGACCCTGCTGGGCCGAGAGCAAAGCAGGTTGCCAAGCAGGCGGAACTGGATGGCAAGAAAGCGGGAGTCAAGGTCAGTGTAGAGGCCCCGGACCAAAGCAAAGCCCAACTTCGTCTTGCCGATTCGATCGCCGAATACAACAACTTCATAAAAGACAACAAACGCCGGAAAACTTGGATGGCGTATAAGAATACCCTCGCCTACTTTGCGAAATTCTGGGACGAACACGGAATTCAGGTCCTTAGCGTACTGAGAGGCAAGAAAGAACTCAGCCTCAAGTATCCGAAATTCGTGATGGCAAACGGCAATGGGGAATCTACGGCCTTCATCAACTTTGCCAACTTGATGATTTTCTTGAGGTGGGCGGGGATCGAAACCGGAATCAAGAAAAGCGAATGGCCGGAGAGACCCGAGCGAGACCCCGAGGAATACTCCGATGAGGAATTGACTGCGATGCTTAAGGCTGCCGATGCGGAGGAGCGGCTTGTGCTCAAATCGTTCCTCTTTTCTGGTTTTCGTTCCGGCGAGATTGCACACATGACTTACGAACGTGCAGATTTCGATTCCAGTGTGTGGCGAGTGCGCAAAAACGACGACTGGGGATGGAAACCAAAGAAGAAGGCAAGTAACCGGGACGTGCCGGAACACCCTGATCTCACCACGAGAATTACGGGCAGCCGCGAGTTCGCAGCTCCTTCAATTGTTGCCGAGCTTCGACGCTTCCACGTTTGGCGGCAGCCCGCAGAAGGACTCTTGCTTGTTCGCAACTTCGGGGAACCCCGTCTCCCCTCAAATAAAGTTGTGCCAAGTCGAGTTCCGCGGAGGAGTTGCCCGAAGCAACCACGGACCAAAGACGCGTTACCTCCGAGCTTCTATCCTGCGCCGAATTCGGCGACCGGCGATACGGCGAACGGTCCGCTGCTTCCTTTGTGGGCGGAATTGCAAGATCTGGGCTATGCGAATTAACCTGCCTGGAGGAATCAGGCGGCAGGGCGGAATCCCCTAAAGCCTCCTGCTGAAGTACAGCTGGGTTCGCTTCGGTGGAGGGCGAAGGGTGTGCTGGAGCGGGAGCCGAACTCGGTGGCGGAGATGAAGTCTGCGGTTGCGGGCCGATCCCGGTGATCTTTTCTCCCAGATGGATCAGCGAAGCCCCAACCTCGGGACGAAACATCTGAAAGAGCACTACCACCGCCACCACGAGCACACCGATAAGGAATCCTGTCGCAAGCCTATATGCGATTCCCTCCTGAGAGGGTTGAGAATCCTGCGATTGCCCTGGCAAGTTCGAAGTAAAAAGAGAAGGCAAACCTGGAATTGGACCTAGCCCTATCGGCCGCGCTTCATCAACTCGGGTCTTTGCTCGGGATGTAACCGGCGAGCGCGGAAGGTCCGCATCGTGGCGGGTTTCCCGCCGCACCTCGGGCGGCTTCTCAGCTGACCTCGCAGCCGAGGGAAACGGTTGGAATTGGGGAGATACCTCCAATTCACCCGGCTGCCACAGCCACGTGCGAATTTGATCGGAGCTATCTGCGCCTGTCTCAATAAAACGCAAACCACCGGTTTTGGTGGAGCTATCCGTCCATACCACGTTGCCGGTGATCTCAATCCGCTCCTCGGGGCGAGGAGAGATCCAGATCCGGATCCGGCTTGGGCCTAGGTGCTGAACCGCGTCGGCCGCTCGGAACCCGAGTCCCTTCTCCGATGCATCGAGTACGATTCCCCCCCTTCCCGCCTCAAACTCGAGGTAGGAAATCCCGCCGAGCCTCTTCCTTGGGACACACCGCCGCTCAGTTTGCATGGTTGTTTCGTGCCGTCAACGGCTTTACCTCATTCTCTCATTGACCGATGCAATATCACAGTAATCTTTTACAGAGCAGCTTCCGGTCGTAAGACACGGCAGACTTCGATTTCGATGAGGGTGGAGGGCTGGGCGGCTGCCAGCACGCAGGCAGTCGCAGAATAGTGTGTTGCGTTGATGATTCGTTTCATCACACAGAATCGGCGAAGAGTTGGGCAGGATATTTGAGCCCTGTTCGGAGAAATTGGATTCGCCGGCTCCGTTATCTGGGTGAAGATCGGCCACATCCCTTTGCCCTTCGCGGGCCAAGATTAAGGAGCAAGGCCATTAGGTTCCCTTTGCTTTTCGTCGATTTGCGCGGGCTTCAGGTACGTTATCCTGGTGCATCCGAAGTCTTCCGTGATCGCTGAGCCGTACAAGGAGGTTCGGTATGCCATATTTCCTCACCCAAGCAAGTTACACGTCCGACGCGTGGAACGCATTAATGCGCAACCCGCACAACCGGTTCGAAGCTCTTCAACCGGTCGTGGAGAAACTAGGAGGACGCATCGTCAATGCGTTCTTCGCTTATGGGGAATATGATGTCGTCCTGATTCTCGAGATGCCCGACGAGGCCAGTGCTGCAGCCCTGGCCGTTGCGGCTGCTGGAGGCGGGGCGCTGAGGGCCACCAAGACAACGCAACTGATTACGGCGGCGCAAGGGGTCGAAATTTTGAAGAAGGCGGCATCGTGCGGCTACAAACCCGTAACCGCTTCGGAGGCAGCGGCGGGTCGATAACGGTCTGACTGTTCCGTGGGGCATGGATCTAAGTCATGCTCCTTTGAGCCGAAGCCCTGTTTCTGCCTGCCAAATTGGTTTCCCGCTTCCAACGTTTATCCTGCAGTTTTCCACAATTCTGCACTTTCTTGAATCCTTTGCATCAGGTCTTTCGATTGACGCTTGCAATATCCCCGCGATACGCTATTGCGCATATATGGCTGCCTCTGCCCCAAAGTTAGCACCTGCGCATGCGCCCAATCCCCAGTTGAGGAGTTTCATGTCGACGAACGGTTTGCGAAATTTTCTCTCTCTTCCTTACGATGAACTCGAGCAAATGAACCTGAAGGCCAAGGAGCAGCGCAAAAATCGCGTTCCGGTGCACAAAGTCCAAGAAGAGAGTCTCAAATATCTTACCGACGAAAAGCGCATCAAGGCCGTTACCGTTCTTTTCAGCGACCTCGAAGGCCGCCTCCACATGCTCGACTACGACAAAAAATTCCTCATCAAAAGCTGGGACAATCTGACCTTCGACGGCTCCTCCATTCGCGGTTTCACCGCGCAGCGCGAGAGCGATCTTCGCTTGTCCTTGGATTGGCCCTCGTTTTACTGGGCTCCTTCCGACGTGTTCGGCTCCGGCAAAGTTCTTGTTTTCGGTCACGTGATCGACAAGGACGGCACGCCCTATAGCGCCGACATTCGCGGTGTCCTGAAGGGTTATGCCGACGGCCTGTTCGAAAAAAAGGGTTACACGCTCAACGCCGCCAACGAAATCGAGGGTTTTCTCTTTAACGGACCGGACGCCGAGCGCCGCTATCACGAAACCGGCAAATTCGAATACGTCAACACCGGGGGCTACTACCATTCCCTTCCCGGCGATCCGCTGCGCACTTTTATCGACACGACCGCCGAAGTGCAGCGCGCCATGGGCTTTCAGAACGAAAAAGATCATCCTGAGGTTGCGCCGTCACAATTCGAAATCAACTACAGTTACGGCGAAGTGGTGCAGGCCGCCGACCAGATTCAGCTCTACAAATTAATTTGCCGCCAGGTCGCCACGAACATGGGCTTCACCGCCAGCTTCTTGCCCAAGCCCGTCGTGGGGGTCAACGGCAGCGGCATGCACACCAACGTTTCTGTCAGCAAAGACGGCAAAAATCTTTTCTGGGATGCCAAGGGCGAAGAAAAGCTCAGCAAGCTTGGCTGGGATTTCGTCGACCGCATCCTCACGCACGGCAATGACATTTGTCTGCTCATCAATTCGAGTGTCAACGCCTATCGCCGCCTGGATCCGCATTTCGAAGCGCCCAATCAGCTCAACGCTTCGCCCACCAACCGCGGCGCCATGGTGCGCATCCCCATTGGCAATGATCGCAGTATGCGCACCGAAGTGCGCGCGGTCGCGCCCGATTCGAACCCTTACCTGGTGATGTATTCGATCTTCAAGTCCGGCTTGGACGGCGAGATTGCGAAAATCAAGGACCTGCGTTCCGCGAAACGCTATCTCCCGGACAACATTTACACTGCGATCGAGAATTTCGAGAAAGCCGAGTGGACCACCACGCTTCTCGGCGCGGATGTGAAGAGCCGCTACGCCGAATTGAAGCGCACCGCCGCCGACCGCTGTCCGCGGGCCCTCGGCACCATCGTAAAGGCGCAGGAAGTCCAGTTCCACCACGAAGTCTACAACCAGTTCCTCTGGAACCTGTTCTAGCGCGCTTTGTGGCGGCGCGCCTTCAAATTCTAACTAACTCTTTTGTAGTGGCGGGTCTTCAGACCCGTTGGTTTTCTTGTTTCAACGCCTGTGTAATGGCGGGTCTTTCGCGGGTTTGCATGCCGACTTCTCCGGGAAGACTCGTGCTTTCTCTTAGGAGCGCAGCGCCTATCCCGGCCCCGGCATCTCGAACGCACGCCCCCGAAGAAGTCGCTTCTTCTTTTGTATTTGAGAGTGGGTTAGATCGATCTGCCGGCCATCTGTCGATCGAGGCTCATCGCGAGATTCTGGTCAAGTACCACTGCGGCATATCGCGAGCACAGTTGCATTTCGCGGTTTGCCCAGACCGAGAGAGCGGGAAGTTTCTCGATTAAGGAAACCATGTGGTAGTACGCGGATACTTCTTTAAGCCACGAACTCGTCTGTTTCAACTCCGGAGACAGCCGTTCGCAAAAGCCCTTTAGTGCGTCGAAGTCCCCAGGCCCAATGGCCGCGCCATCAATGCCGGTCGACAGCTGCAGCGACTCGGAAACGCGCTGCGTTGCAACGCTGACCCAAAGGGCGCGCCATTGCGCGACGCCGAATTTCGCTAGCGCGAAGAGCGAGAACCCGAGAATGAAGAGAGAAATCATTTTCAAAACTACTGTGCCTGCTTCGTTCGCACTGGCCAATAGGCCAGGAGTACCACCAAGACAGACCTTTTGGCATCCGCCAACTGTTTGATAACAGGCATGTTACGGAAGCTCAGCTTCCCTCGTAGGCCCTTGATTCCGCATTCTTGCTCCGATAACTAAATCAGAAATACAAATCGGCAAGCGGCTTGACCGGAAGACCTAAGCGGCCTAAGTTGAGAGAACTCAGCAATACGCAGCCTTAATTCTTTACAATGAGCGACCCTCAAACCCCTTCCCTGTCGGCTCCTCTGAGAACCGAGGAGCAGAAACTGCATCGCGAACTCCCGCCACCAGAAAAGCAGAATTGGTGGCTCTTGGGCCACTCGATTTTCGTCATTGCGCTTCTGGTCCTTGTGGTCATTCCGTTCAGCATCCCGGGGCTGAGCCACAAAGCGCAAACCCAGTTCGGGATCAAGGCAACCGACGTCGTTCTTGGTCTGGCGATCCTGGTCGTGCTCTTTGACCTATTCGCTGCCTATCAGCAATTTCTCATCAGGCGCCTGCGGCGCCAACTGGCGGAGAAAGAGGGGCATTCGGATCTCTTGCGCAATCTGGCCATGATTGATCCATTGACCGGTCTATACAACCGGCGGTTCGCCGAGCAACGCCTGGCAGCAGAAGTGGCACGTTCCGAACGCAAGGGCCATCCTTTGACCGTGCTGACACTGGATTTGAACAATTTCAAGGAGATAAACGACAAGTACGGCCACCCGGCGGGCGACCAGGTGCTGCACGAATTTGCCGCCCAGCTCAATAAAGTGATTCGAGGCTCGGACCTGGCGGTGCGCCTGGGCGGCGACGAATTCCTTGTATTGCTGCCGGAGTGCAACGTGGAGCAGTTGCAGCTGGTGGTAGGGCGCCTCGGCGTCCTGGAAGTTGACTGGCACGGCGAAAAAATCCCCGTCACCTTTTCGGCCGGATGGAAGCAATATGAACTGGGAGAGCAGCCCGTGGAAATGCTGGCGCGCGCCGACGAAATCCTGTACGCCAGAAAACGGGCGAGCAAAAAAATGCAAGCACCCTCGCAGGCAGAGGTCGCCTCGCAAGCTGACCCGCAAGCCGAAGCCAAACAAGTGCCGCTGCATGTTCTGGTCGATCTCACCTGCCCTCATTGCCAGAAGAAGAATTCGTTCGCGGTGATCCAAAACTCGGAATCGAATCAGGCCCTCCGCGAAAAAGTGCATTGCGCTCACTGCAAAGTGCCTTGGGAACCGGTGATTCCCGGGCCTATCATGGCCGGGCCGTTTCCAAAATAAAGAGGTTCGCAGCCAACCGCGACCATCTATGCCTGAGCAAAGACCTGACCAACTCGAACAGCGAAGGGACAAAAACCGCAGCCCGTGGCGGTGTGCACGCGCCGCGGCGCTGTGTCCTATTCCCCGGAGATGATCAACGGCCAATGCTTGCAAGTCACGGCTGGCCAGCGCTGCACCGGCGTCATTGGCAGCGCTAAGTACGAAACCGACTCGGAGGCTTGCCCGGCCTGTCTGGCTACTGGTACGCGAAATGAGAAACCGTGCGGCCAATGCTACGGCACCGGCTGGCTGTACGTCCGCAACCGCAAGCGGTAAGCAACGAACTCCTAGGCAAACGGGGTCAAAAATTAAAGTTCTTCCTGAAGACAATTTGGTGCAGGCCCCTTCCACCCCCTCCATTTCTTATCGTTTTCAAAACAAAGGAGTTACAAAAGCAGATTCAGTGGCCCACCCGCGAGGGAAGCGAACCGCCCGGGAACTAGAAGGTATTAGAATTCGTACAGATTGAGGACAGACGATCGCTGTGGCTATTCGTCAGTAAGGTGAAGGAAGTGCGGCTCTTATGCCGGTGAAGAAGGGAGAGGGGTCATGACGAGCACAAAGAATTCTGCACTGGGATGGATAACGGGGGCGATTTGTCTCGCAATGATTTCACTGGTGGGCGCTGGCACGGCTTGGGCGCAGAGCGAGAAGCGGACCGTGTTTGCGCCGGACGATTTTCATTGGCAGGGACACCTGCAGGCCGGGCAGACGCTGGAAGTCATCAATCGAAACGGGGAGATCGACGCGAGCGACGCCGCGGGTGACGAGGCGCGTGCCGAAGGAATTCGGAGAGGCAGCCATGAGGACAGCGAATTGTTCGTCGAAGTCGTTGAATATCCGGACGGCGTGACGATTTGTGCCGTGCACGCCAGGGACAAGTCGCCCGGTCGATGCCACCGCGGTGGAGTTTCGTCCGAGTTCTCTTCCGGCTGGCATGGGCGCCGCGCGAGCATTAACTTCGACGTGCAAGTGCCTCCCGGCGTTCGCTTCCATGCCCTGACGACCAACGGAAACGTACTGGGCCACAACCTGGCCAGTGTGGTTGACGCGGCGACGACGAACGGCAACGTGGATGTTTCGACAAGCGAGTGGGCTTCCGCCACAACTACTAATGGCGGAATCCGCGTTTCCATCGGCAACGCGAAATGGGACGGCGAGTTGGCGGTGAGGACAACGAACGGCAGCGTGGATGTGACCCTGCCGGCGTCGGCGGAATTCAAGCTGGATGCGGCCACGACGAATGGCGGGATTCACACAGATTTTCCCGTTACCGTGCAGGGAAGTTTCAATTCGAAGCGACTTTCTGGGACGGTTGGCAGCGGCGGCCGAGAACTAAAGGTCCTGACGACCAACGGCGGAATCAAGCTGATGAAGAGCTGAAGAGATTGTTCAACCACTTTTGTCCGGGGCCAAAGAGCTCCTACCGAACGTGCCCTTAAGCGGCGTATCATCTGGCAGGCAACCGATGATTACTAGCCTGACTTCCCTTAAAATATAGAAAACCTCTTACAAAGAAGGAGTTTACGTCTGAAATGTAGCAAGTAATAATTTAAGATTGGGCTTGCATTACTGGATTTATTTGCTGTAATGTAGCACGTATGTTCGTTCAGGCCACCAAGTGCAAGCGTGGCAATCCCACCTACCTCACCTATCTGGTGCGCGAGTCCTTTCGTACCCCACAGGGCCCTCGCTCCCGCACCATCTGCAACATCACGGCCCTGCCCCCCGAGACCCGCGAGCTCATCAGCCAGTCCCTCCAGGGGTGCAGCTTTGTGGCCGCAGAGTCGCTCCAACTGGCCGAAGCCTGGAATTTCGGCGGGCTGATGGTCCTGCACCAGGCCTGGGAGGAGTTTGGCTTGAGC
>QHYK01000131.1 GCA_003224085.1 Acidobacteriota bacterium
CCAGCGACGGAGCTGCTGCTGCAGTTCCCGGAGTTTGCCGCGTGCCTTGTTCAGGTTCACCGTCAGCCCTTGTATCTGGCCGTCGAACAGATTCGGATTGAAGGTGACCAACACCGTGTGCGTCCGGCCGAATACTTTCTTCTGGGTGCGGAAGACCTCCACGCCCTCCAAGCGCGGATTGCTTAAGGCCTGGAAGGCCCGTCACGTCAACATTGCGGAGAGCTTGCTCGAGGAGAGCCGCTATTATCCGCTGCTGGCACTGGCGCGCGACACAACCACGTTATTCGACCCCAGGATCTTTTTTGTCAGGTCAATGGTCACCTGAGGAGTACCTTGTTCCAAGTTGTATTTGGCTGTGGTACCTGCCTGAAACGGAAGCTCAGGTGCCACGGAGTCTGAATCTCGTTACGTCCTCTTCATCTGCTTGTAAGGCACTCAAGCAGACGTCCGAGATCGATTTTCAGGTGGATAATTTCCGGACTTTTATGTTTATATATAAGCTCATCGCCGTATTCTCTTCGAGTCATGTTGTGAGGCCCCATGCCCAGCCCATCGCTTTCTAGGTATGTGTCCTTAGCCCTTCTGCTATTCACTGCATTACTCTGGTTTTCCGCCTGCGGCGGGGGCAACTCGACACCAGCGCCGCCGTCAAACCCGATGCCAATGGTGAGTTCCCTAACACCCTCAAGCGCAATCGCAGGTGCTGCGGCGACCACGGTGACGGTGAACGGTAGCGGTTTTATTGAGAGTTCCGTGGCCCAGTGGAACCAGGCCAGTCGCACAACAACGTTTGTCAGCTCGACCCAATTACAAGTCGCGGTGACAGCGGCGGACTTAGCCAACGCCGGAACCGCGCAGGTCGTAGTTGTGAATCCAGCTCCGGGAGGCGGCACTTCCAGCGCAGCCACGTTCACAATCAACAACCCGGCGCCACAGATTTCAGGAATTTCTGCCAGCACCGTTACGACCATCAGCGGCGGTTCAACGGTCACCGTGAGTGGCAGCGGTTTTGTCTCGAGTTCTGTGGTGACTTGGAACGGCGCGGCTCGCACGACTACCTTTGTGAGTGCCACTGAACTTCAGTTCCTGCTGCAGGCTAGCGATGTGGCCAGTGTAGGCTCGGCGCAAATATCCGTATCAAATTCTGCTCCGGGCGGCGGGACCGCTTCGCCGGTGCAGATTACGATTGTCTACCCGGTGCCAATCATCAGCTCACTAAATCCTCCCGCAGTAGCTGCTGGTGGCCCGTCAATTACTCTCACCATTAACGGGTCGGGTTTTTCGCCCACTTCAGTAGTGCAGTACAACAGCGCCCCTCAGGCCACGACCTACGTGAATTCAAGCACGCTAACCACGTCAGTCAATGCGGCGGCCGTTGCAACTCCGACGACGATCCAAGTTACTGTTGTCACTGGTGCTCCGGGAGGCGGGACCTCTGCAGCGGCCACGCTTACCGTGGACAACTATCCGCTCCCAGTTATAACGAGCGTCACTCCTACTTCCATCACAGTCAGCTCCCCAGATACTCTTATAACTATTCAGGGCACTGGATTCACTTCCTTCTCTACCGTTCAAGCCAACGGAACGAATGTGACCGTCAACAGTTGGAGCCCAAACTACATATTCGCTGCTGTGCCTGCTGCCGATCTCGCTGCGGTAGGTATGATCTCGATCACCGTCACGAATCCCACTTCGTTGGTTTCCAACGCGGTGAGCATCAATGTATCGCCAAATCCTGTACCCACCTTGTCCGGCGTCTCCCCAGCTTCGGCTGCCATTGGAAGCCCAAGCTTCACACTCTTGTTGTCCGGCTCAAACTTTGTTCCGACGTCAGTAGTTCAATGGAATGGATCGTCTCGGTCCACTGCGTTTGTAAACGGGAACCAGCTCACAGCTACGATTCTCGCGACGGATCTGCAGTCCTTAGGCAATTACAACGTAACCGTGTTCAACCCTGCGCCTGGCGGCGGTACGTCTGCAGCGGTTGTATTTACAACGTATTTGTCGCTGCCAGCTAACGACCTGGTTTACAGCGCAAGCACTCAACATCTTTACGCCTCAGTTCCCAGCATCGGAGGCCCTTCAGTCGGTAATAGCATCGTCCCCATCGACCCCTACACGGGCGTCCTCGGCAGTCCGATATTCGTGGGCAGCGAACCCGGTAGGATGGCTATTTCTAGCGACGGCAATGTGATTTGGGTGGCGCTCAATGGAGCCGCAGCTGTCCGTAAAGTCGACTTAACCACCCAGACTGCCGGGCTCCAATTCACCCTCGGAGGCGGCACCGGCATCTACAACCCGCCGAGTACCGCTCACGCTTTAGCAGTCATGCCCGGGCAGCCGAATACTGTTGCCGTCGCGGTGCCCACAAGCTCTACCTATTCCAGCGTTGTGACCATCTATGACAGCGGCGTTGCACGCCCAAACTCGCAGAGCTCAGGTCTTCCGTGCTGCTCCGGTATTCTAGGCATGACTTTCGACCCCACGGGGACAAAGTTGTACGAAGCGGGAAGCGGCTACGGCGTGGCAACGGTTGACAGCACAGGTATAACTACGGCGACCGAACTGAACTCGAACGTCAGCACGAGCGATCTGCGCGTTGACAATGGGCGCGCTTACCTGACCAGTGGAGTCATTCTGGATGCTAACCTGGGAACCCAAGTCGGAGTCTTTTCGGTCGGCTCGAATCAGAACGCCAGCGGGCCAGTGGCTCCAGATTCAATGCTCGGAGAGGGCTTCGTTCTGGTCAGCCCGCCCTTCGGGTCGAGTTTCCAAATCAACGTCTATGATCTTTCCACTTTTGTTCTCAAAGGGGATTTTCCTGTGGCTGGTGTCAGTTCATTTGGTCAGAACCCATCGTCTTTGACCCGATGGGGACAAGATGGGTTGTCATTCACCACCGGCACGCAAGTCTACGTCGTACGCAACGCCCTCGTTCGCGATCTCTCAGCATCCCTAGCGGACCTGAGCGTGACCGCGGTTAATGCGCCAACCATCGGCACTACGGGCACCAGCCTGACCTACAGCCTAAAGGTTTCCAACGCCGGACCGTTGGCTGCCACGCCCGCGACGTTGATTGACAATATCCCAGAAGGATCGATTCTGCAGAGCGCCACGCCGAGTCAGGGTACCTGCAGTGGCACGGCTGTAGTGTACTGCGATCTCGGTAACCTGAACTCGGGCGGCTTGGCTACGATTCAGGTCACCGTCACACCGCTTTCCCCGGGTACGCTGACGAACACAGCTTCAGTTAGTGCTCCGCAGGGAGATCCAAATCCAGTCGACAACACCCTGACTTCAACGACCACCGTAACCGGCAGCACTTACAACTCTGCCCCGGTGCTCTCGTCGATCTCGCCCGCGTTCGTGCAAGCGGGCTCGCCTTCGTTCACGCTCACAGTTAATGGATATGGATTTGCCTCAAACTCTGTGGTTCAACTGAACTCGACGCCACTTTCGACGACTTTCGTGAGCGGCTCTCAATTGACTGCTAATGTAAACGCCAGCGACATGACCTCGATGGGGTGGGGCTGGATCAACGTTACGAGCCCCTCTCCAGGAGGCGGAGCTTCCTCCAGCCTGCCGCTGACTACTTACCAGGTCATAAGTCTCGATGTGAACCGGCTCAGCTTTGATCCGTTCACTCGCAAGTTGTACGCCACTATTCCGAGTACAGCGAAGCAAGTTACTGGGAACAGCGTGATCGCCATCGATCCGGCTGCCGGCTCGCTGGGAGCACCCCTCAACATCGGCAGTGAACCAAATCGCATAGCCGAATCGAGTGATGGTACATATCTTTACGTTGGATTGGATGGTGCCCTAAGTCTGACGCGCGTTGACCTGACCTCCATGACGCAAGGACCTGTGTATCCGCTAATTCTTCCCGGGGGAACGACGCAGGTTGCCGCACGCGATCTCGCAGTGGCTCCGGGAAATGACAACCTTCTTGCAATTGACACAGGTTCTAGCGGCAACGGTTTGTTCGATATTTCCGGATCGACAGGTACAATGCGAGCAAACCTTACCGGTCCTTACACTGGCTCTAATCTTGCTTTCGCCAACCCGACGACTGTCTACAGTTATGACAGCGACACAAGCGGAGCTGAATTTAATCGTTGGACCGTCACGAGCACCGGACTCACCCTCAACAACAACACGGGATATACCCTCGATGGCATCGGCGGATTCTCGGGCGCCTACAGGCTCGTGAACGGCCTGGTTTATGGATTTGCTGGAGGTGTGGCGGACCCGTCGCCCACACCGCCAACGCAGCTCGGCCAGTTTGCTGTTAGCTCGGCTCAAGGGAGCGGCCAATCCATTGAAGGTACTGGCGTGGCACCTGATCCAACCCCTGGCCGAGTCTTCTTCCTGGGCGAGACCCTTGCCGGTTCGGCTAATCCAGTGCTGCTATCTTACGACAGCAACCGATACGTCCTAGTGAACATGCAGCAGTTCACCGGAGCGATCCAAGGAATGGATCTGCTTCGCTGGGGGAGGGACGGGCTCGCCTGGCATACCAGCAATAACGGACCCTTCGGCAACAGCACACCTGGGTTAGGACAAGTATTCTTGATGCGAGGGCCTTTCGTATTGCCTCAATGGGGGACAATGAATCCAACGCCCGGGCTGGCGTCGGCCTCGCCGTCGAGTGCGACGTCTGGAACTGGTAATCTCAGCTTGACGATCACTGGCTCCAGTTTCGTTCCGGGGGCAGTGTTGACCTGGAACGGCTCAGAACGCACAACCACGTTTGTGGACTCGTCTCACTTGACCGTAGCCATTCCTGCGTCGGATTTTAGCAAAGCTGGCACCGCCACTTTGGCTGTCAATAATCCTGGCTCGAGCAATTCCAGCTCAATTTCGTTCACGATCAACTGAGCGGACCTCGCAAACGGCCATTCAATTTGCGCGATCGATCATGCCGATGAGGACGAAGGAGCCCAGAAGCAGGGGAACTAGAATACCAGTGTCGTGCATGCCGAGGGGCTTGGTAATGTGTGATGCGTTCGTCGACAAACTGGTCAAAGGCCATGGCCACCGAACCTGACGAAAGTAGAGGATTCACTCTTGGGGTTGTGGTTCCCCAAAACCTTCCGCGCCAAGGCAAACGTTTCGGCGTGGCAGAGTAAGGTAGAGATTTCGACGTGACTCTTGGTGCTGCCGATGATCGACTCCCGCCCACAAAGAAATGACGCGGCGTGCGCTTTCCGATTGATGCGATGTAGGCAGGCAAAACCGCCTCCTGCGTTTTCGTTCGCATGGGTGTTGCTCCTAAGTTGTGGATTTGAACCGAGACGATGAAAAGAGGAAGTCTGGAAGGGAATCTGCTACCGAAAAGCAACAGAGATCGTTCCAGTCGTCAGCGGTTGTGTGTTAAAAGGGATTGTGGGCTGAAACTGACAGTGACTGTGATTAAGGGCTCTTGCCCCGCAGTTTTTAGAAGGTGAGTTTCACTCGCCCTGAAATGCTTCTCGGCGGAGCAATGGCGGTACCGGAAAAGAGGCTGGCAAAGTTAATGACGTTCAGGCGGTCCGTCAGATTAGCCGACTGAATTTGTAGAACGGCACTGCGTTGCTCCTTGCGGTAAAGGTCGAATCCTGCGCCAGCGTCCAAAGCGAAGTTAGGTTTCACACGTCCTCGCGCCAAATTTACTTGGTTCAATATCTCAGGACCATACTGAGTGAGCAGGAAGCTGGGGTCGGCACCGCCGATGTCTGCCGGTAATCCGCTGCCGTACTCTCCGCCCACAGCAAGCCACAAGCGCGGAGTGGCCTGGAACCGCACTCGCGCGCGTGCCGTGTTGCGTTGATCCTGGGTGACTGGAAATCGGCTAGTGTCATTCAGCGCTGCTGCCGCATCGCTTCCGAGGAAAAGCCCACCTGTGATGGGTCCCTGGCCGATCCCAACCTGATTGGCGTAACTCAGGTAACCTGAGAATCGGCCCCAGTGCGGGACTTCAATTCGAACCTCTTCGCCTGTGACTTGGCCCTTCGCAAAAGCGATTGGAAAACTCACGCCTGTATCCAGCAAAACATCGTCGTCGGAATAGTTGCGGAAATCCCGGCGAAATACGTTCCCATCGAGCCGGAGATTTCCGAAAAATGCCTTCGCGAAGCCGACCTCGTAATAGTTGGCTCGTGCCGACTGCACCGGGAGTCGCACAACGATGGGATTCAGTGAATCGAGCTGCGGCGAGCTGGCCAAGAGCAGATTCTCCACAGCCGGGGTCTGGAAAACCCGGTCGTAGGACGCGTGAAGCAGCAGATTCACCGTCGCGAAATATCGAGAGACGCCAATTCTGGGACTCCACGCCGACTGGTGGGCAACAAAACCGTAATGGTCAAAGCGAAGGCCAGCACTGAGATTCCAGTAGCCGAGGCGAATGTGATCTTGCGCGTAGGCGGACGGCTCAACATCCCTGCGGTGATCTGAAAATTGAAACCGTTGCTGGGTTCCCGGATCGAATTGCGTCGGATCGGTGATGTTGTACTGCAACTTCTCGCGGACCGGATTGGCGATTACGTCCGTTCCCACTTTCCAGTCATGGTGCCCATGGTGTCCGGCGAGGTCGCCCCGAGCGTAGCCTTCTCGGTAGCCGCGATCCTGCGAAACAATGACGGGAGTGGCTAAGGGGTTGGAGGAGAGAGTCGCAGCGGCGTCTCGAACACTCCCGGAGAAACTCAGCAACAAGTCAGGTGACACAATATGTTGGAAATAGACCTGCCCAGTCGTCTCATTATTGATGATGTCTTGTCGCTGACCCGCTTTCTGCTGAACGAACTCATTGGGAACTAGGAAGCGGACAACATTGTGCAAAATGGTCAGCCGCAGACGATCGCGATCCGAAAAGTCGCGCTCGTATGAAGCCGAGAAACCACTGGCACTCGCGCGATTCGTGTAGTTCGCCAAGACCGGTGGGTCCAGGTATCGTTCTGTATGGAAGGCGTCGCCGCTGACCGTGAAACGATCTTTTACATGCGAATAGGAAACTCCGCCTGAGCCATTCCTAGTTCCAAAGCTTCCAACGATCAGGTCGAACTGCCCGTGCAGTCCCGAGGGTAGATTCTTTTCCGTCGTGACCTCTATAACTCCGCCCAGCTTCCGTCCGTACTCTGCCGGATAATCTGCCGTTAGGACGCGCATGGAGTCCACGACATCCGCGTCCAGCGCGGGCGCAAAGGCAGGCGAGCGATTCTCTGTGATCGGCAGTCCGTCAATCACGTACTGCACGTCGTACTCTGAACCGCGTGGATGGAGCACGCCGTTGGCTTCGTACAACCACCCCGGAAGATCATCCACGAGATCAGAAAGGCTTCTGCCCGGTTGCGTGGCGACAACCTCACCCAGGGTTTCGTGTCCGACAGGATAGACAGTCCCGGTCCGCGAAGGATCCACCAGTGTGGCCGCATCGCTCACTTGAACTTGGGTGGCCACGGCCGCAAGTGCCAAAGTCACCGAGATATGAACTGGAACTTCGGAACGCACTTCGACCAAGCCAGACCATGGCGCAAAACCTTCCGTGTTTACGCTGAGGCGGTAGACGCCAAAAGGAAGGTCCTGTAACGCGTAATGGCCATCCGCACCCACCTGAAATGTTCGGCGAAATTCATTTGCATCGCTAACCAGTTCTGCCTGGGTCGGCACAGCGGCGCCCTGCGGGTCGTGCACCTCAATACGCAATTCGCCGCGAGCACGCTGGGCATTCGTGAGTCGTCCAGTCAAAAGGACGAGCGCAAGCACTCCGAGCACGTGAGCTGTTGTCTTCCCGAGCTTCATCGTAACCTAGTGTAGTTTTTGCAAGATTCGTTGTGCAAGAAATCTGAGTCAGAGAGGTCGAAGCCTCTCTGACTCAGGCGTGTGGATAAGGCGGGCCGGTCAGTCAGCAGCTTAACGGGCAAGAACTCTTCGATGGTCTTGTATCCGTCGTTGCCCTGACCGACTTTCACCAGGCAGGGAAGATGGAGTTCCATTCCAGCTTCGATCTCGCTCGCCGGAATGTCGTAACCACTCGCTTCCAGACGCTCCGCCAACTCTTCGGGACGCCCGAACACACGCACCGTCTCGCCGCCTACATCCACCTTGAGAAAAAGAGATTCGTCCTGACGGGGCTTCATGCGATCAATCTTGATGATGACCGCATGAACAGGACTCCCCTTCCTTGGCGGATGTGTGGCGAGACTTGACCGGCGTTGTTTGTGCCGCGTTCGGAGAAACAGTTTCACCAGCGTAGTTGTTTTCTGAGGGTGCGGGGTTCTTACCGGCAAGCACGGCCAGGCATTCGAGCAACTCGCAGGCGGACGATGAGGTTTTGACCTGCGGTGCTACATCGATGCGGGGGGATTCGTCGGAGTTCATCGTGACCAACAAGAGCGCGCGTAGTTTTGTTCCGAGAAGTTCTTCGAGTTCATACGTCACAATCTTTGTGGAACCCTGGAACCAGCGGGAGTCCACCGCGAACGGGATAGTCTTCCGCCCGAACACCGTGAAATGCTCGCGAGAATTGATCTCGACTTTCAGGCGAAGCCGCAGTGGCGGCGCATCTTCCGAATCGAAGCGGTAGTTGAGCGTTACGCGGCCTTCGTTCTGTTTCCACTGCGGCTCGCCGAGCCAGGATTTTGAAGTTCTCTGTTAACAGCCTTGTGCCTGATTTAATCAGTTAACCGGCCAAAGTTCGAAGAGCGGTTTGTTCTCAGAGATGGCTCGTTCTTCAGCCTGTCTTGATTTTCTTCTTCTCTTGCTCAGTTCAGATTCAATAGCCTTTCCCTTTTACTTTTTCTCTTTTCTTGCCCCGCCTCCGCGGTTTTGTTTCTCCTCCAGATGTTCACTGGAGGAGAAA
>QHYK01000113.1 GCA_003224085.1 Acidobacteriota bacterium
TCCAGTTGTCAAGCGGAAAATAGCGGCCCAGGAGAGTACGTATTCCCATAAACGTAGGGTAATACACATTCGGGTCGGCATTCGACACACGAAATCGGTTATTCAGAAAGGCTTACCTGGTATGAGAGCGCGTCAGGGGGCTTCGCCGCAGTAAACTCCCGCTAGACTCGAGTTGAATACCCGCCGTGGAACAAATCCGAGGAACTTGGTTCAAACTGAAACGTGGAAAGGAGGATCAGAGTGCGGTGCTTACCGAGGTGCCGGCAGCAGCAAAGACCGTGGGCATCTCCTCCCGCGCGAAGGAAAGGAAACATTTCACGACGGTTGCGTCGAACTGTGTACCACTGCAATCGGAAAGACGGCGCATGGCTTCTTCGAAGGGCAAGCCCTTGCGATAGGGCCGCGAAGAAACCATGGCGTCAAAGGCGTCGGTTACAGAAACGATTCGCGACACAATCGGGATTTCCGTCGCCTTGAGCCCCGCTGGATATCCCTTCCCGTCAAAAAATTCGTGATGATGAAGAATGTCGAGGGCCGCGCGCTCAAAGCCCGGAAGCATACGAAGAACGGCCCAGCCGTATTCGGGGTGCTTCTTCATCAGCGCGTATTCTTCCTCGTCGAGGCGCCCCGGCTTGCGGAGGATGGAATCCGGGATGCCGACCTTACCAATATCGTGGAGAAGGGCCGCCACTTCCAGATTCTGAAGCGCGGCTTGTTCGAGGCCGAGTTCCTGTCCGACACGCATTCCCCATTCTGCGAGGCGTGTGCTGTGAACTCCCGTATTGAGATCTTTCAAGTCGAGAAGCTGGTTGAATGCGCAGATAACGGAGTTGCGCAACGCCGTAGCTTCTTCTTCGAGCTGCTTGATCCGGAGGGACTCCGGCGCCAAAGAAAGCGGGGAGCTTGCCCTTGGCGCCGGAATTTGACCCTTGAACATCAGCAGTTACAAACAGAGCAGCAGGCATGAGCCTGAACTAGAACCAGAAGTTGAGCCTTGAGCTAGTGCCGTTCACCCACGCGGAAACGGCTTGATAGACGTTGAGGCGGCCGTGATTCAGGTCCGGCGTGAGAGCTTGTGCGTTCGCCAGGGCATTGGCAACCTGCGATTGGTTGAAGCCCGACTGCTTGGCATTGAGGAGCAGAGCAACCGTGCCCGCAACCAGCGGCGAACTGAAAGACGTGCCCGATTCGCTGGCATACGTGCCTCCGGGATAAGTGCTGATGACGTATTCTCCCGGAGCGGCAATCCAGACATCCGCGGGACCATAGTTGGAGAAGGAGGAGCGCGTGTCCCAATCGGTGGTCGACGCAATCCCGACAACCTTGCCATTCATGGCTGCGGGATAGACTGGGGCGCTGGTGCTTTGGTTACCGGCAGCTGCGACGAGGACAAGACCCGCATTATTGGCATAGCTGACGGCCCGATTCAGCGCCGATGACGGGGAAGCTAGATCGAAACTCATGTTCACAACATTAGCGTGGTTCTGAACCGCGTAATAAAGAGCGGCGACGATGCCGGAAAGATAGCCGGTCCCATTCGCGGAGAAGGCCTTGAGCGGGAGAATTTTGGCGTTGGGAGCGACGAGGTGAACCAGACCGGAAGTCATCGTGCCATGCCCGAAAGCCACATAGGGAGAGCCGTCCAGGACGGCGGCGGTAGATTGATCTAGTACGGCGGCGGTGGACTGTTGAACGTAGCCGGGCTGTTGATTCTGACCTTGGCTGATACCGTTCTGCATGCCAGTCACATCGAGCCATTCGGAAGCACCCGGCTGGTTTCGCGTAAAGTCATAGCCCTGTAGAAGAACAGGCCGCAGGACCGGATGATAGGGATCGACGCCAGTATCAATGAGCGCCACGATTCCGGTACCGGAGATTCCAAAACCGTTTTGAGCATCGTGGAGACGGATGATCTGGGCAGCGGGTTGTGCCGCATAGCCACGGCAGACCGCGGTACCGTAATAGTTCACGGGCGCGGTGTCGTAGAGCCCGTAAGGAATGCTCGGCAGGGCGGGTTGGCCAAGCGGCAAAAGGTGGTCCGGTTCGATGCTCACAATTCCTAACAAAGACTCGACCAGAGTCAGCGCGGTATTCAAAAGGTTCGCGGACGTCACCAGAAAAGTCTGGCTGACGTTACCGTCCAGCGTGCCCTGAACCTGGCACCCAAGAAGCGAGCACAGGTTCAGTGCGGACGAAAGACCTCCGGTTGAAACAACGACATAGCGCTGCTGAGCAGCCGCCGGCCGGGACGTAGCCAGCATCAAGACCATCAGGGCAACGAGTATGGCTGTCCTGCGTTTCATAGGTCACGACCCGCGAGGGGGTTCTCCTAGATTTGGATTCCTCAGCTACCGGTCGGAGGATTGCCCTGCAAGTTTCTCGGGAAAATCCTTCCGTCCCAATAGTACGACCGCGCCTTCCTGCCCAACCCAATTTGCCAGCGGCCGCGGTACTTTCGTACCAACGCCGCCCTGCGTGGCAAATCGGTGGGACTTCGAAAATCATTTGTCATCCTGCGGCAGACGGCCAAGGGCATCGCGGAGCGAAATCACGATGGGTTCCCCGCGCGAACTGGAAAACGTGATCTGCAGGTCGCCGCTGTTTTTGATCTCGCAAGTAAATTCACCATGCTGATTGCTCACCGCCTGCACCACATGGCCGCGCAAATTAGAGAGCGTGACACCAACATCGTTGCCTGCGATTCCGGGGTTGTTCAAGTCGAGCAACTGTCCGGTGACCAGGAGATGGTTGCTGTCCGGTTTGGCCTCAATTTGGAGGTCAATTTGAAAGGGGTCCGCGCGATAAAGCATTTGCCTTGAATCCGTAGCCGCAGACCGAGCTCCTTCGACAACCGGCTGCAAAAAGCTGTCGAAGAGGATCGAGATGCGGCTCCTGGATTCCTTTCGTTGACCGTGCAAACCAGCAGCCGCAAAAGCGGCCTTCACCATTCTCACGGTGTCAGCCGGCGGCTGATAATTTCTTTCCGCTGCCGCTGATCTCTCGACGCGCTGCCACATCGAAACGGTTTCCTGGCACCGCTTGCACCCTTGTTTCAGATGGTTGTTCATTTCTTGCAACTCACCCGGTGAAACCACCTGATTCACGAAATTGATCCACTCCTCCGTCGTAAAGTGCTTCATCGTTCCCCCCTGTCCTTTCCTTATCCCGGCTACTCCCCAAGCGGCCGATCGACGCCACTAACCCTCGTCCATAAGGGCACAAAAAGGAGCAAAAAATATGCCTGCGGGCGGGCCTCGCTAGGCCCTGTTAAGTCCTATGGAATCAGTTAGTTTGCCAACCAGCACAAAAGGCGCCCAGTAAAATGGGTGGGGCTTGCTCTGACGCAGTTCCCGCATCGCGTGACGCAAGGCATCCGCCATCTTGGCTTTCTGGATGTAATGCTGGTAGAAATAGCTCATCAACTGGGCGGTGCTTTCATCGTGGACATCCCACAAAGACAAAAGCAGCGTCGTTGCCCCGGCGCAGAACAGGCCACGCTGAAGACCAAGCAACTCGTCGCCGGCAGCCACGAAGTTCATACCGGTAGCGCACCCGCTCAGCGTCACCAGCCGGGCATTCAATTTCATCTGGTAGAGGTCATATAGATTCAAATAACCGTCGCCCAAACGGATGCCCGAAAACATGGGGTTGTCCTGGCGATAGACGCCATGTGTGGCGATATGCAAGAGCCCGCTTGCCGGCGCCTTTTCCCGGAGCAAGGAAGAGGTGGCCTGCTCACCGAGGTACAGGGAGGAACGAGGAAGCAGGGAGTTCACCGAGTGCACTTCATCCAAAATCAATGGCGCCCGCTCGTCAGCAATCCCCAAGACGAGAGAATCCGGGGCCGCACTGGCAGGTTTCTCCTGACATAGTGAAAAGACCGTCGCGCTCGGCGCATAAGAAATCGTGAAGGTGTCGCAAAGATACTCGTCCCCATTCTTCAGCGCGTGGAAGGGCAGAAAATGAAGAGGGCCGTGGGGCACAAAAATCAGATGCTGGCCCTGAAAGAGCGGGTGCAGAGGGGCGACGAGTTCGCTATAGAGCGATTCCAAATGGCTTTGGGTCGCGCGCAAGAGCGGCTCTTCAAACCGCTGCACATAATTATTGCCCATGCGAAATTTCGAGACTTGAAAACGCAGCAATTGCAGGAGGTGAGAGACGCGCGAAACCAGGGTCACCGGGAGAATCTGGGCAGCATCACGCGATATGACGGCGGCAACCACCTGGTCGCCGGCAATAAAGTACTCAACCAGAGTCGCCTGATGTGGCAAGACAGCCTGGAGTTTCTTCAGCGAAAAATCGGCCGGCGCTTCCAGGGTCGCGTTTTCTCGTTCGTGAGCCGGCAGTTCACGCAAGGTCCGCAGCAGCTCCTTCTCATGCGATTGCGCGATTTCCTGAAGATTTTCGAGTTTCTGGCGGGATTGTGCCTCCGGCCTTAATTGTTCGAGTTCAATGCGGTGGTAGTACCAATTGAGTTCTTCGCGCAAGTCCCGGATACGCCGGACCAAATCGCTTTGACCCGCGTCGCCGAGCGGAAGGCTCTGGCCGCTCTGGAAAATCATTTCGATCATGTTGCGCGACTTCGCCGCCTCAATGCAGCCAAAAGCTTCTTCGGTGGAAGTTTCGGCGTCGCTGCTGCTGAGGTACAAAGCGACAAGCGCTTCATAGACCTGCATCCTGTTTTTCACGAAGGAGATTTTCAGCTCTTCTCCCTGAAGCCGGCTGCGCAGAGTTTCAAGGGCCTTTCTTGCCTCCACATAAGCGGCGTGGGCGGCTTGGCGCTCGCCGCGGGCCCGGGCTATCTCCCCTTGAAGGAAATGCGCTTGGTAGATCAGCACCGGGGTCTGCAGCTTGGAAAGTTTAGCCATGGCTGCGCGTGTCTGTTGGTCAGCGGCGGCAAGATCATCCACTTGGAGAGCAATCTGGGCGAGCAAAAGATGCGCCAGTACCGCTTTCCCCGACAGCGCTGATGGATCGAAAAAGGCCGCAGCCGAAGCGCAAAGACGCTTGGCTTCGAAATAACGTCCTTCGTGGAAGAGCAATAAGCCCTGGTAGAGGTCAATCAGCCAAGGCCAGACCAGATTGTCCTCGCGCGCAAAAATCTCGCGCGCTTTTGCAAAGCGTTCGAGCGCCTGCACCGTCTTCCGCTGCTGGCCAAAAGCGGTGGCCTCGTTCGCCAGGGTTTTCGCGGCCTCATACCGCATGCCAAGTTTCTCGAAGCGAAGAAAACCTTCGTGCGCCATCTCGCGCGCTTCTTCGCTGAGGTTTAGCTCGAGGTAGATGTCAGAAAGGTCCAGATGGCAAAGAGCCAAGTGGTAGGCGTCGCCAGTGGCCTCACAGGCCCGTCGAGCCGCGTAGAGGGATTCGATCGCGCGGCTGTATTCGCCACGCAGGTAATAGAGGTAGGCGATGTTGTAGTCAGCCTGGGCGACAAGGAGCGGCATGTTGTGCTGCTGGCAAAAAGAGCGGGCCCTCTGGTAAGTGGCCAGAGCCCGTGGAAAATCGTTCAAACTAATCAGGCAAACCGCCATATTGCTGAGGACCACGGCGATTCCTTCCACGTCCTTGTAAGGCAGCAGCCCCTGATAGGCGCGTTCGTAGTGAGCGATGGATTCTTCAAAACGATCCTGCCGGTGATAGATGTTGCCGACGTTGATTTCCAGCCGCGCGAGACGCCGCTGGTCATCGACACGAGTGAATATCTCTCTGGCGCGTTCCGCAGCCTGAAACGCTTGATCGTATTCGCCAAGCAGGATCAACGGCTGGATGGAAGTGCTCAAAGTACGCGCCGCCTCTTTCCAATCGGCAAGCGATTCATACAACTGGTAAGCCTGCTGGTGAAGTTCGACGGCCGCCCGGTTATCGCCCGAGGAGTACAGAGCGTTTGCCTTGGCGCGCAAACTCAGAGCCAGGGCATCTTTGCGCTTCAGGCGTCCAGCGATAAGGATGGCCGCCTCGGCGAGGTGCAGGGCTTCCTGCGTGCTGACACGGACTCTTTCAACGACTAATTCGGCAAGCTGCTCGACAGATGTTTTGTGAACCAAGCCGCGATGACGCGCCAGGAACTCACGACGAGCGGCCTCCGCCGGGAGTTGCGCGAGCTCGGCGGTCAACTCGGGAGTGAGGCTCTTTCTGCGGGTTACCACCTTCATGAAAAACCCAAATCCTCGAGTTGCCGGCGGAGCCGCTCAATGCACCGCTGGCGCGTAAAGCCAATGGAGCCGACGGCGAGCCCCAGCTCTTTGGCAACTGCCGCATACGGACGCGCGGGAACTTCATAAAAGAGCAGCTCCACGAGCCGGCGGCACTGCAGCGACAGAGCCGCCATGGCATCGCGCAGCATCTGCTCCTCCTGCGTCTGGCGTACCAGACTCTCCGCGATGGGCGGGATTTCCGGCTCAGGGAGATCCGGGTCTGCATCGCGGCTGACCATGCGCTGGCCCTGCCGCTTCCAGCGGTAGCTTTCATGATGCGCCACCTGCATAAGCCATTTCGGCAAGGCGCGAGGCTCGCGGAGCTCGGGCAAGCGCACCAGAAGCTCCGTGCAAGTAGCCTGAAAAACATCAGCGGCCTCTTGAGGCGGGAGTCCGTATTTCACCGGGATCGAATAAATCAAAGCCTTGTATTTCTCGATGAGCAAGGACCAGGCTTCTTCGTTTCCGGCGAGACATTCTTTGACCAGCTGAGTGTCATTCCAAACGGCAGCCGGTTCTTCCCTTGGTTTGGAGCTTGCAGGGTTCATCGGGTGGCTTTTACCACGTCATCCTTGAAATAGAGCTGTTCCACGTTCCAGAGCACATAAGGTTCCAACACAGCAGGACGAAAATTACCGACCGCTTTTCTGGCTCCCGATAGAATATCCGGGCTGACCAAAAAAATCATGGGCTGATATTCCCAGAGGATTTCCTGCGCCCGATCGTAGAGCTTTTTTCGCTGGCCGAACGTGCGCGCGTACAACTGTTCCTTCATCAAACGATCGATCTCCGCTTCCCAGGGAGTAGCTGGATGGGCTTGCGAGGGATTCCAAAGATGCAGGCCGCCACTCGATAACCAGACGCTGATGTCGGCGTTTGGGTCTGCATCGGGGCTTACGGCCCCGAGCACGCACGCGTCGTACTGTTTGGTTTGCGTGACGCGATCGAGCAACGAGCGATGCTCAAGCGGGACAACCTGGACGCGCATCCCGAGCTGTTTCAGATCATCCTGAATCAGCGTGGCCATCTTTGTCCGCTCGGCGCTGGACGAACTGGTGATGAGGGAAAACTCCACGGGCTTTCCGCTGGAATCCAGAAGCCCCGAGTCGCCATTCGAAGCCGCGCCCCGGGAAAAACCCGCCTCCTTCAGAAGCTCGCGCGCTTTTTCGAGCGAGCGCGGAGGATGTGGCCGTTTCTCGTCTCGCCAGCGCCGGTTTCCGGGTGTGACTAAACCCCACAACGGGGCGCCACGTCCCTGGTAAACGAGCCGGACAATCGCCTCGCGGTCTATGGCGGCCGATACCGCTTGCCGGAATTTCTCTTCCCGGAACCATTTTTGTTTCTGCGGAACTTCCGAAGGCGTCTTTTCAGTGGGATCGCTGAGATTGAAAAACAGAAAGTTGTATTCCAGTCCCGGCCCGGCATCCACCATCGTGTAATCACCCGGTTGCCTGGAAAGCACTGAGAAATTCTCCGCACCTAACCTGCTGATGATGTCGGTCTCGCCGGATTGAAACCTCAGGACTTGCGCATCCGCGCTGGGCACGAAGAGAAAGACCAGTTCGTCAAGGTAGGGCAGCCGATTCCCCTTGGCATCCGTTTTCCAGTAGTAAGGATTGCGCTCCAACACCAGGCGCTGGCCGGCAACGTATTCCTTCAGGCGAAAGGGGCCAAGACCTGCCCATTGATTGGCAGGTGTCGTCAAAGTTCCGATTTGGGCGATCTTCCCTTCCTCGTACGGTTTTTCCAGAAGGTGCTTTGGGAGAATCGACAGGCCATCAAAAAGCCGCTCGGCCACGCTGTAGGTTTTCGGAAGCTGAAAAACAATCGTTTGCGAATCCACCTTGCGCAAAGAAATGGGCTTGTCATCGAGAATCAAAAGATCGCGTTGCGGCGCGTGTACTTTTTCCTCGAGGTACAAACGAAAGGTAAACAAGACGTCCTCGGCGTCAAGGGGTTGACCATCGGAAAACTTCAGCCCCCGCCTCAGCACCAGTGTATATTGCAATCCATCGGGCGATATTTTCCAGGACTTGGCCAGGGCTGGTTCGGTCAACTGGGTGGCGCGATCGATGTGCACCAGATCCGCTTGCATCGTGCCGATGACCTCGCGCGAGGATATGTCCGTGGCAATCAAAGGATTCAGGGTCTTGGGTTCGGCGCGCAAAGAAACGACGAGCCGCCCGCCGGGACGGCCGATGTCGCCGGGAAGCACGAGCCATTCTTCGTTTGAGTTTTTCTGAGGAGCGGCGGAAATCACCTCGGGAACCAGCGCAACAAGCGCCAGCAGCAAACTAAAGACGATTGGTCGAGACGGGCAATTTGCTCTCGCAGCTCTCACTCTAGGCTCCTGGTCAACTTCCCTATCTTGTACGGCTCTTGGGGCTGCTGCAACTCGCTCCCCAGGCCCAAGTATCCCAGAAAGAAAGGCAGCATGATCAGCGCAGGCAAATACATCCACCAGTAAGAGACCAGCACGCTGTATTGTTGCAGGGCGGAAAGAAGGTTTCCCCAGCTGGGAACCGGTTCGGGCACGCCCAGGCCAAGGAAGGAAAGGGTCATCTCCGCGAGCACAAATTGAGGCACGAGGATCGCTGCCTGCGTCAGAACGACGCTCGATGCTTCCGGAAGGATGTGGCGCCTCAGCAAATATCCGTCGGTTGCACCAAATCCGCGCGCAGCCCGAACGAAATCCTGCTCTTTCGCGCTGAGAACGACGCCTCGAACCAGCCGCGCCGGGCGCGCCCATCCCACTGCGCCGAGAATTGCGACAATGAGAAAGAAAGCCTGCCGCGGACTGACGGCAAGAGGCAGGAAAGCGCGAAGCGCAAGAAGCAGGTAAAGCCAAGGCAAAGCCAAAAAGAGTTCGGCGAGACGCATGAGCAAATCGTCTCTCCACCCGCCGTAATAACCTGCCATCGCGCCGACGCAAAGTCCGAGGAGCAGAGTCGTACCGGCACCGGAGAGGCCTGCGAACAGAGAAACTTGTCCTCCATAAAGAAAGCGGGACAACAGGTCCCGGCCATAGGAATCGGTGCCCAGCAGATAGATTCTTTGTTCTTCGGCCCCCCATAAGTGCCAGCGACCGGGCACGAGTCCAAGAAGATGGTAGCGGGCTCCCAGCACGAAGAACTTCAGGGGAATCGTGAGTGCGGTGTTTTCCTCATACTGGTCGAAAGAGCCTTCTCGCAACCTGAGAGAATAAGCAAACGGGCGCGCGTGAAGATGGCCCTGGGGGTCCAAGAAATGGAGCCGCATGGGCGGTAAGTAGGGATTATTGCGGTCCTGCTCGGTCGGATCGTAAGGCGCAAAGAAACCGGCGAAAATCACGAGCGCGTGCAGCGCGATAAGCAGTACGAGCCATCCCGAGATTGCGCGCTTCCTTCTCAAGCGATCGTCTCGGTTCGAATGCGCGGGTCTGCCCAGTACAAAAGCAGGTCAGCCAGGAAATTCCCGCCAACCAGAAAAAGCGTGGAGAGAACAACACCGCCGATCACGACATATAAGTCGCGCGCCAGGATGGCCTCCAGCAGGAACGGCCCGAGCCCTGGCCAGCTCATCACCACCTCGATGAGGAGCGAACCACTCAGCAGTGTCCCGACGCTGAATCCGAACAGAGAGATAAGCGGATTCGCAGCTGCGGGAAGGGCGTACCGGTAGAGCCGCACGCGTCGGGGAATGCCATGCCCCTCCGCGGCCAGGAGAAAGGGGGCGTTGAGAACTTCCGCCATGGCCGCGCGCACATGCCGCACCAGCAGAGGCAGAAGGGAGAGGACGAGGGCCACGACAGGCAAACCCATGTGAAGAAGCAAGTCGCGAGCCTTGCCAAACAGTGAGAGCCTTTCAAAATCGAGCGATACCATGCCTCCTGTTGGGAACCGGCCGCTCTTCACCGCAATAACCAATAGACCTAGAGCCAAGGCAAGGTCTGGAGTCACCAGCAGTGCCGCCGTTGCCCAGGAGAGCAGGCGGTCGGGTAAATGTCCAAAACGTTCAGCGCTCCAGATCCCCAGTGGCAACGCAATTCCCCACGCAAGAAACATGGCGGTGACGGTCAGAAGCAAAGTGTTCCTCGCGCGAACCAATAGGAGCGGAGCAACCGGACTATTGTAGGCAAACGAAAATCCCATATCGCCATGGAGCAGGGAAGCGATCCAATGTGCGTAGCGGACCGGAAGAGGCCGGTCCAATTCGTACTGGGCGCGCAGCGCAGTAATGGTTTCGGGCGCAATCTGCGGGTTCAAGCGCATCTCATCAAAATAATTTCCTGGCGCCAGGACCGTAAACGCAAAGGCCAGCACAGAAACCCCGATGAGCAGGAAGACGGCATGCCATAACCGGCGTAGCAGGTAGCGCATCAGGCCTTCGAGGCTTCCCGCGGTGAGAAATTTATGCGAGGCACAGCGGCCAGAAGCTCGCGCGTCACTTTGGTTTGAGGTTGTTTCAGGATTTTGACCGACGCACCCTGTTCCACGATCTCCCCCCGGCTCATTACCGCTATTTCATCAGCCAGATAAGCCGCCATGGCCAAATCATGCGAGATGAAGAGGTAAGCCATGCCAAGCGAGCTTTGCAATTCAAGCAGCAGATTCACGATTTGCGCCTGCACGGAACAATCAAGAGCCGAGAGCGCTTCGTCGAGAATCAACAGCTTTGGCTCGAGCGTTAAAGCCCGGGCAATCGCAAGGCGTTGCCGCTGTCCTCCGCTCAACTCCGAACTCAGTTTCTCACCCAGCTCGGCCGAGAGACCAACCTGTTCCAGGAGGAGATGAGCGCGCAGCCTCATTTCATCGCAACTCAGGTTCCGCTGCAATTGCAACGGTTCGGTTAGAATCTCAAGCACCGTCCACCCGGGGTTGAAGGAGTTTGCCGGATCCTGAAAAATGAGCTGGATTTGCCGCCGAATTGTGCGTCGCTTTTCCTCCTCGAGCTTAACGACATCGGTTCCCTCGAACCATATGTCTCCGGAGTTCGGCTTTTCCAAACACGCCAAGCAAAGGGCCAACGTACTCTTTCCCGATCCCGATTCACCGACCAGGGCCAGCGTAGTTCCTTGCAGGAGGGAGAAGGAGACGCCATGGAGCGCCCGCACTTCTTCGCGGTGGCCCGTGAGCGTCCTGTTCGTGTAGCTCTTAAGCAGATTTTCGACTTTAAGAAGCGGCTTCATTTCTTCTTGGCTAGCGGTTGCGTTCATTCGCTTTCATATCGGAAACAATACACTGTGTGCCCTGCACTCAGAGTTACCAGTATGGGCTCACGAGATTTGCAAACATCCATTCTCTCGGGACATCGTGGCTCGAATGGACAGCCTTGCGGCGGCAAAGAAGAAGGAAGTGAATCGCCTGGGATTGCGTTTAGCTTTTTCTTGTGGAAGTCGCTTGTTTCTTCAAGCCGTGGCGGCATGGATTCGCGTAGCGCGCGGGTATAGGGATGTTTGGGCGACGCTAATACCGTCGCGGCCGGCCCCCATTCCACGACGCGTCCCGCGTACAGAACAAGAATGCGGTCCGCAAAGGGCGCAAGCAAGGCCGGGTTGTGCGTAATGAACACCAGGGCAAGGCCCAGTTTCTCGCGAAGCGATCGAAACACTCCTAAAATCTCCATCTGTGTTGTGGGATCGAGGGATGCCGTTGGCTCGTCAGCAACCAGCACCGACGGTCCACAAGCAATCGCCTGCGCAATGAGAATGCGCTGGCGCTGCCCGCCGCTAAGCTCATGAGGATAGGAGCGCGCGATGCGCTCGGTCTCCTCCCTGAACAGCGTTTCGAAAACCTCGCGCGTTCTCTGATTTAGCGCCCTTCCATCCACCCCGTGCGCGTGCAAAACCTGTCGGACCTGGCTGCCCACCCTCATCGTCGGATGAAGCGCTACGGAGGGCTCCTGAAAAATCAGGGAAATGCGTTTGCCGCGGATTCTCTGAAGTTCGTTAGGCTTCGCTTGAAGAAGATCCATCCCTTCAAACAGGACCGCGCCGCTCGCAACCACGGTATCCTGCCGGAAGAGCCTCAGCAGCGATGCTGCGAGCGTACTCTTGCCCGAACCTGATTCTCCCAGGACACCCAAAATCTCGCCAGGCCCGAGATGGAAACTAATCCCGTCGAGGGCGCGGAATGTATCTCCGCTGCGCGAGCGATAGGCGACTCGTAAGTCTCGAACTTCCAGAATGGACCCCATGCACGGCAATGTTGAGGCAGGACGGCGGAACGAACAAGCTAAACGTATCCACCGGCGAAGGAAGGGTAATGCGCCGATGGGCGGCCTTCCCAAACACGGTCGAGGGATTACTCTGGAATTATCAGGCGAACTTTGTAGGCCAATATGCGGCCTAAACCTCAATATTGAACCGACCGTCACCTTCCCCTTAGGGTTTGTAACGGAGGGGGGGTAAGCTACGCAATTTACGGGAGATAGATCCACTATAGAGACCCAATGAGCAGGCCGGCTTCTTGGGTCTCAAGCTGAGACGGAGAACAGGTCAGCTCCCAACCGAGGCGCATTTTCGTCCGAAAATTAGGGTCTTTACCTGAGGCGGTTTCAAGCGTTTACTTGCTTGAGGTGGCAGGTCTCTGATGGTATTGACCTAGGCCTGGTGCTTAGCACGCGGGGTGTGAGCCGCCGGTTCCCGTGCGGTCTCAAAACAAGGAGACAATCGTTATGGCCAAGCGAGATGAATCGTCCGAGCTGCTTCGAGAACTGGTGGCCCACCTCCGCCAAAACCGAACCCAGCTCCGCGAAGAGTGGGTCGGCAGCATTTCGGAAACACGACTGCTGACGGCCATGACCAAGGAAGAGATTTTCGCCGAAGCCACGTCCGTGTACGACAGCTACGTCGAAGCGCTCGAGACGGAGACCTTCGAAGCCCTGCAGGCCTATGCTCGAAACCTTTCCGAACGCATCATTCCGCGAGGCGTTGAAACGCACGAAGTCGTGGGAATCGTTCTGCTCCTCCGCGACGTGCTGGCGCGCTCGCTGTTCGCCAAATACCAGACGGACTTCAAGAAACTGAACCGCATCTTAGACGCTTACGAACCGGCGGCCAACCGCATCGCCAACACCGTTGCGGTAGGCTTCGTTCAGGAACGCGAGCGCGTCATTCGCCAGCAACAGGAGGCTATCCGCGAGCTTTCTACTCCGGTCTTGCAGGTTCGCGAACGCCTGCTGATTCTCCCGATCATCGGCGTGATTGACCCGCAACGCGCGCGGCAATTGACCGAACAATTGCTTCGCGGCATTCGCACGAACCGCGCAAAAGTGGTGGTGATTGATATCACCGGTGTGGCAGCGATGGACGTTACGGTCGCAAACCACCTGGTGCAGACGGTTGAAGCTTCACGGTTGCTTGGTGCGACGGTCATTGTCACGGGCCTGTCCCCCGAGATTGCCCAGACTCTGGTAACCATCGGCGTGGACCTCGGCAAGATGAACACGGTCGGCGACCTGCAAGGCGGTATCGAACAGGCCGAGCGGCTATTGGGTTACAAAGTCATGGCATTGGCAGAGCCGAACTGAGCTGAATTCGCCAGGAAAAAAGGGCAACGTGGAAGTTCCAATTCTTAAGCAGGGGCCAGTCCTGATTGCGACGTTTCAGGCGGCCCTTTCCGACGCAGACCTCAACCAACTGCGCAGCGCGCTGGTGCAACAGGTAGTGCGGTTCCGTTCGCGCGGGGTCATTGTGGATGTGACGGCCATGGACGTCATGGATTCGTTCGCCTCCCGAACGTTGCGTGAGATTGCCCATATCATCCGCCTCCGCGGTGCGGAAACGGTCATTGTCGGGATTCAGCCGGAAGTCGCCTTTGCGATGGTGCAGCTCGGTTTGACTCTGGAAGGTGTTGCCACAGCCCTTGATTTGGAGGAAGGCTTGGCATATCTGAACCAGAAATTCAAAACCATGAAGTGAAAGTGAGTTTCAGTGTCCCGCGTGGAAATCCGGGTGACCATCAGTTCAGACCAGGACATCGTCTTGGCTCGTCAAAAGGGACGGTCGTTGGCGCTCGAACTGGGTTTTTCGTCCGGCGACGCGACGCTCATCGCGACTGCCATTTCCGAGCTTGCGAGGAACATCGTTTCCTACGCGGGCAGTGGTCAGATCGCCTTGAAAGACCTCCAAGGCAGCTCTCGCGTGGGCATTTCTGTCACTGCCTCGGACAACGGCCCAGGCATTCCAAATATAAACCAGGCCTTGCGGGACGGCTTTTCTACATCAGGGAGTCTCGGCTTGGGATTGCCGGGAGTGCGCCGGTTAATGGATGAGTTTGAGATTGACTCCAAACCCGGCCAGGGTACCAAAGTCGTGGTGAAAAAATGGAGACCATAAGAAACCCCATGGCCGAATACGGCGTCGCCAGGTTCGCTCTTCCGGGCGATGGCGAATCCGGCGACCAGTATCTGGTTTGCTGCAATCAAACTGGAATTTTAGTTGCTGCGGTCGATGGAATCGGCCACGGCGCGGAAGCGGCCAGCGCCGCCAAGGCGGCCATTGACATTCTCAGAAATGGGATCGGCGAACCGATCCTGTCACTGGTGGCAAAGTGCCACGAAAACCTGCGGTCAACTCGCGGGGTAGTCATGAGCGTTGCTTCCGTCGAGGTAATCCACGGCTTGATGACCTGGCTGGGGGTTGGCAACGTGCAAGGCGTGTTGGTGCGGGCCGATAGAAAGAACGGCGCACAGGAAACCCTCTTGCTGCGGGGCGGCGTGGTTGGAGACCAGTTGCCACAGTTGCAGGCTGCCGTCCTGCCGGTAGCAAAGGGAGATTTGTTGGTGTTTGCCACCGACGGGGTTCGCACCGATTTCACAAGAACGCTTTCCCCCCTCGAAAATCCGCAACGGGCCGCAGACAGAATCTTGAAGAGCTTTAGTAATGGAAGCGACGACGCCCTCGTGCTGGCCATGCGTATTACGGGAATACGACCATGAAGTCAGAAGTGGGACGAAAAGATAAACAGCAATTCGAGTTTGAGACGGAGTACGCGGCCACACTGCGCGAATATGCGTTGGGCGGCGGGGAAGCAGTTCTGGGCCGGGCTTACGAGCTTGGCCGGCGCGCCATTGCGGAGCGTAAAAGCCTCCTGGAGTTGGTCTCGCTTCATCATGAAAGTCTTACGGAATTGTTTCACAATTCGGTTGACCGAAGATCCCAAACCCACTTGATCCGGGCGAGCTGTGACTTCTTGTCGGAATGCGTATCTCCTTACGAAATGGCGCAGCGGGGATTTCAGGACGCAGTCCGGGCCCTGCGGCAACTTAACGAAACCCTGGAGGAAGAGATAAAGCGCATCGCTTACTCGGTCCACGACGAAGCCGGACAGCTGCTCGTGGCAGTTCATCTGGCTCTGGCGAACGTGGCGCAGGGACTGCCGCAAGAGCAGCGAGCTCCAATCGCGCAAATTGAAGATCTGCTGAACGAGGTCGAAAAACACCTGAGGCGTTATTCCCATGAGCTGCGGCCGACGATCCTCGATGATCTGGGTTGGATTCCCGCGGTCCGGTTCCTCGCCGAGGGTATTTCCAAGCGCGCAAACCTGCCCATTCACATTGAGGCAAAGGTTTCGGAGCGGCTGCCTGGCACCGTCGAAACCGCACTCTATCGCGTGGTGCAAGAAGCATTGACCAATACCGTAAAGCACGCCAAGGCCAAGAATGTCTGGATTCGAGCCTGGATCAAAGATCAGGTGCTGCATTGCTCGATCCGTGATGATGGCGCGGGCTTCGATGCACAGGCGGTACAATCTTCAACTGGCCGCAAGGGACTGGGGTTGATAGCGATGCGCGAGCGTTTAAGCGCAATCGGTGGAAACCTTTGGATTGAATCATCGCAGAGACGTGGAACAGAACTACAAATCCGACTTCCCATGGAGGGTGATCATGTCAATTCGAGTCGTGCTCGCGGATGACCATGTTTTGGTGCGGCAGGGCCTAAGGTCCCTGCTGGAGCGTGAAAAATTGCTGGTCGTTGCGGAGGCTTCCGATGGACAGGAAGCGGTCCGCTATTCGGAGTCTCTGCATCCCGACATTGCCGTCGTGGACATCAGCATGCCCACGCTGAACGGCATCGACGCCGTGCGCGAAATAGGCCGGTCTTCCCCGAAGACGAAAACCATCCTGCTCACCCAGCATGAGGAAGATCAATACATCCGAGAGGCCCTCGAAGCCGGGGTGCGGGGGTACGTCTTGAAGAGCCAGGCGGCCAACGATCTGGTGCACGCGATTCAACAGGTCTCGCGTGGCCAGTTCTATTTGAGCCCGGGCGTTTCTCGGGCAGTGGTGGAAGCCTACCGCACGAAGTCGCAAATGCCTTCGGACCCGCTCACGGTCCGGGAGCGCCAAGTCTTACAACTTATCGCTGAAGGCAGGTCAACAAAGGATGTCGCTTCGCTTTTGGGAATCAGCGTGAAAACTGCGGAGTCGCATCGAACCAGACTCATGCAGAAACTGGACATTCATGAGACGGCAAGTCTGGTGAGGTACGCCGTGCGCCGGGGCTTAGTCCAACCTTAATTAAGGCAAAGAAGAACTTCCAAGGTTGCGGGCCCATTGGAGGTCGGCTCCCCCGCTGCTTGGCCAGACATTACTGTTTGAGCCGCACACCTACAAACAATAGGAAACTACCGGCATCCGCTGAACCGCAGTTTTTGCAACTGTCGCCGAGCTTCGCGGTTCCTGCCCTTCGCGGCCGCTCGCAAGAGTATTCTTGCTTGTTCGCAATTCCGGGGAACGCCTTCTCCCTTCAGGTACAGGCGCGCCAGTCCCACCTCCGCCGAGGAGTCACCGGATCCGACGGCTGCCCATAATTGAGCTGCCTGCGCGCTTCTATCATTTACGGAATGCGGATTGCGATGTTCCGGCGAGTGTTCTGCGGTTTCCTTTGGCCTGGGAGTTGCCAGGTGGGGGATCTGAACATTATTTTGTCCCGACGCATTTGGCGTTGGATGGGTATGTTCGCGCGTCTCCGGCCGAGCAGCGTTCGCGGTCGGTTCTGACGGAGAGCGAGACTGCTCCAGAGCTTGTGCAGGACTTAGCGGTGAGGCAGAACCTTGAGGTCGTAGATTCTTGTTTCCGTTGAGTTTCTCCCCCAGGCGAATCAGCGAATCGGCAATGATTGGTCGCAAGGTCCCAAACAGGTGGAAATCTTCAAAAAGCACGACAGGCGCAATAAGCAAGACGCCGATAAGAAACCCTGTTGCGACGTTGCGCACGAACCGTCCTGAAGAGGCTTCCGCTTCCTGCCAGGTCAGATCCGAGGTAAAAAGAGGGGGTAATGGCGGCCTTGGACCTTGCTCTGCTACCCGCCGTTCAGCAGCCTCCTTCCGAAGCGGCGGCACAACCATGGACGGCGAGGACGGGGGTTTCTCATTCAAGCGGCGAATCTCCGGGTATCCTTCGCGGGTCCCCCGCACCGCCCACTCAGGCAAAGGGACCTCTTTGAATGGTTCGGAGGGTTGTGATCCGCTTGACGGTGTCAACCAGTCGCGGAGCTTCTTTGCCGTTTCAGCGCCTTGATCTACGAAGCGCAAACCTCCTGCTTTTCTTGACCTGTCGATCCACACTATGTCGCTATTGAGTTCGATGCGTTCTTCCGGACGCGGTGAGACGCAAATTCGACTGCGCCCCAGATGGTGAATCGCATCGGCTGCTTGGAAGGCAAGGCCCCTTTCGGATGCGTCGAGTACGATTCCCCCGCTTCCCGCTTCGAACTGGAAGTAGGAAATCCCTCCCGGCCTCTTCCTCTGGACACACCGACGTTCGGTCCGCATAGCGTCAACGATTACAGCTGGTTTCTAGTTTAGCCACGCCAAGCCTGGCTCGAACATACCCTTGGGGACGGCTTAGGACTGCAGGGGCAGTCGACAGGCTCGGGCGATTCTTATTTTACGGCCTCGATTCCTCAGCTGGTCACGTCTAGGGAGAATCCCGGGCAGGCGTAAATCCATCGTCCCTCCGAACACCCTCCCTAAGGGTCGTGGTTTCAGCACAATAGGCGACATTCTAGAAGCATAGGTTAAGGCACTTATTGACTACGTTAGGGTTTTCGCCCGAAGCGAAAGAAAGCAACGACCCGATTGCCTAGGGTCGCCTTATATTCATAACCTGCGCTTGGTACGATGCCCACTCGCGTTTTGCTTGCGGATGACCATGCACTAGTTCGACAAGGGCTCAAGGCCTTGCTCGAGAAGCAAGGTATCCAGGTCGTCAACGAGGCTTCCGACGGACAGGAAGCCGTGCGTCTGGCCGAAAAAGCCCAGCCCGAAATTGCCATCCTGGACATTACTATGCCGCTCCTTAACGGGGTCGACGCAGCCCGGGAGCTAATGAAGTCTACGCCAAAAACGAAGGTAATACTTCTGACCCAACATGACGAAGATCAATACGTCACGGAGGCGCTGCGCGCAGGTGTAAAAGGATATGTACTAAAAAGCCAGGCAGCCGAGGATCTTCTCCACGCGATTCGAGAGGTTTGCAAAGGGTCGGTTTATCTTAGCCCGAGCATATCGCGTGCGGTCGTGGATGCTTATTTATCAAAAACCTACGTATCGCCGGATCCACTTTCGACTCGCGAGCGTCAAGTTCTTCAATTAGTCGGCGAAGGCAAGTCCACCAAAGATATTGCTCTACAGCTGGGAATCAGCGTAAAAACGGCAGAATCACATCGAGCCAGGCTGATGCGAAAATTGGACATTCACGAAACCGCCAGTTTGGTTCGCTACGCTATCCGGCGCGGGTTAATCCAAGCTTAACCTCCTGCGAAATCAACTATTTCGTCCGTCACTGATCAATCATTCTCCTGGGCTTGTTTGGGTGATTCACCGGATTGCATTCAAAGGCCAAGAAGCTATTGTGCAGCAAGGAGGAGGGCTGCCTCCGAGTTCAGGGCCCCGCCTGAAACACCCCAACATCCCTTTGCCCTGGAAAGGGAGGCGGCCCATCCCCAAGTTCGGTAGAGGTTGGAGTGCGAAAAGGCCGTTGCCACGTGATGGCCTTAAGGCCGAGGAATTACGACACTTAGGACTTGGGGTATTGATGCTAATGTCTTTAGACCGAAACACGCCCAACAAGGCGTCGCAGAGCCGGGCAGGAATGTCCGGAGCGGTTAGGCTGAAGGACTTTGCAAAGTTGACTTTAGGGGTTGCATCCAGGCCATTTGTTCATTCCGCATCCCGGAGGCGACGCGAGCACGGAACAGACGAGAATCTAGATAGGGCATTTCAAGGGTTGCTGAAAGAAGCGAATCGGGAACTTGCACGTCTGTTGAGAGACGTGCACCACGGGTCCGAGGCAACACTTCTGGACGGCGCGGGAAGCCAGGCGCTTCGTGAGCTTCTAAGGCGAGCGCTTCAGTGCATGACGAAACAGTATATGTTGCAGACCGAACTGGGCAACCTGGTGCTGAAGGATGATCTAACTGGTTTGTACAATCGGCGGGGATTCCTGGCCCTGGCCGACCGTCAGTTGAAGCTCGCCCGAAGGTCTGGTCGCAGCCTGCTTCTTTTCTTTATTGATGTTGACGGTCTCAAAGAGATCAACGATGTTTTCGGACATGCTGAAGGCGACGTTGCCTTGAAGCGTGTGGCCGAAGCCTTGGAGACGACCTTTCGCGACTCCGACGTCATCGCTCGCCTGGGAGGGGACGAGTTCGCTGTACTGGCCATCGAGGCCTCCGGTCAAAGCGAATCGGCCATCCGCGAGCGCCTGACCGAGTACCTGAACTCAGCGAGCCGCAAGGATTCCAGTTACGTGTTCTCGGTCAGCCTGGGAACCGCGCGGTTCGACCCATGGAACCCGACATCCATTCGGGAGCTGATGGCGGAAGCCGATCAAGCAATGTATGAGCAGAAACGGCGCCGTTCGTCGCCCCGCTTGACTGCCGCAACCCTGTTATGAACAACCGTAAAAGCGGAATGCGGACGCAGCCGCGTGGCCGACAAGAAATTCAATAGCGCGGAAGGCGACTTTCAAAATTTGTTTTGGTGGCACAAAAGGTTTTTACGAAATCGATTCCAGTCCCCGGCTTTGTGGAATGGGCGGGACCCAATCGAAAGGGCGAGACACACATGGCGGTGCGGTCTGGTCGACTTGAAAAACGCATACAGCTGTCCCTGCCCGTGCAGATTTCGAGCCTTTATGACCCCTCGACGGCGGAGCGGACAACCACTGAAAACGTTTGCTCCTTTGGAATGCGCGTCTTGACGCAGAAGGCTAAAGAACTGAACGAACGGCTCATGATCAGCTCGCTTGTCGGCGACCTGCTGGCTCTGGCTCGCGTGGTCTATTGCCAGCGGTTGCCGGATGGACGTTTCGGCATCGGAATTCAATTTCAGGGACAATCTGTCCGCTGGACAGCGGGTTCCCTCGCCGGCGCAAGCGGCTAAGCCTCGCATTCGAAAATCATTCCGAACTCTTCTGCAAAAGTTCAGCAACACCATTCCTTCGCAAGGGTATGTACCTGATTTATTTTCGGGATTTTCCCGGTCTCAGGCTGGGTGAAGTAACCGATTGTCGGCCCCACGGGGGTTCCGCTAACTTTTACTTAGTTATAGCGATGCACCCAAGGGTACGTGTCTAGGTATGGAAGATCCGAAATTTTAGTTGATGCTGCTCCACTTGGAGGGCTTCCGCTCATGAATAACTCGATTTCGGATGGGAAAAAACACCCATGATTACGTGTGATGTTGCGATAGTCGGCGCAGGTCCCTACGGCCTGTCAGCCGCCGCTCATCTTAAGGCTGCTAATGGACTGGATGTCCATGTTTTCGGGGAGCCCATGTCCTTTTGGGAGAGACACATGCCCAAGTGGATGCTGCTTCGCTCTCCCCTGGCGGGGTCGCACCTTTCTGATCCTCGGAAAGCCCTCACTTTGCAAGCCTTCCAGGCCGCATCAGGAAACGCGATCACCGCGCCTCTTCCGCTTTGTCGGTTCATTGACTACGGACGATGGTTCCAGTGCCAAGCCGTTCCCAACGCAGATCCCCGCAGAATCGTGCGCGTGGAGAAAAATGGAGACGGCTTTCGACTCACCGCGGAGGATGGAGAAATCTGGAAAGCCCGTCGAGTTATCATCGCGGCAGGAATTGAAACCTTCGCCTGGAGACCCGAGGAGTTCCAGCACCTTCCACAGGAACTAGCTTCTCATTCGTGTGACCATCGTGATTTGAGCCTCTTTGCAGGGAAGAAGATCGCGGTCACTGGGGCAGGGCAAAGCGCCTTGGAGTCGGCCGCCTTGCTCCACGAAGCAGGAGCCGAGGTGGAAATCCTGGTTCGTGCTCCTTTCGTGCGCTGGCTCTGGCGTCAAAAATGGTTTCATACATTCAAGCCGGTCGCTCGATTGTTGTACGCACCTCCGGACGTCGGGCAAGCCGGGCTCAGCCACCTTGTGGCGAAGCCTAACTTATTCCGGCGGCTGCCCCGCTCGATTCAGGACCGCTGGGGCAAGCGTGCCATTCGACCGGCGGGCGCTGCGTGGCTCCATCCACGCTGCCAGCCGATTGCCATTACCACCGGACGTTTCGTTACTTCCGCCGTCCCTTGCGGCGACCGGTTGACCCTTAAATTGAACGACGGGAGTTCACGCGTTGTGGATCACGTCTTACTGGCCACCGGTTATCGCGTCGACATTGCGCGCTATCCGTTTATTCCGTCTTCCCTTCTAAAAGCTGTGGATTACGTGAATGGTTATCCCAGATTGAATGATAGATTCGAATCTTCTGTACCCGGGCTTCACTTCCTCGGCGCTCCCGCGGCTTGGAGCTTTGGTCCGCTGATGCGCTTTGTCGCCGGCGCGGACTTCGCATCCCGTAACCTGACCCGCGGCATCCTCGGAAGGGTCAAATCCACTGCGCTTCACGGATAATCTTGGCGGCTACGGCAACAATTCGGATTCTCGCGGAACGCTCCGCGCAAGCTGCCGCGAGGGCCCTCGGCAACTCTGGCGCCCTGGTCATGGGCGCGGACTACCGCGCACTGGGTGTGGTGCGTAGCCTCGGCCGACACAGGATACCCGTTTGGGTAATCAAGCAGGGTGGTCACTTGGTGGCTGCAGCCTCCCGGTATGTGACCCGCCGGGTTCCCTGGCCCCCCGGGGAGGACAAAAAGAAAATCGACTTCCTCCTGAATCTGAGCGTCCAGAACGACCTCAAAGGATGGGCCCTTATCCCCACCGATGACTACGCGGTTACGCTAGCATCCGTATATCACGACCTCCTTTCCCAACAGTATCGTGTCACGGTTCCGACATGGGAGGAATTGCGTTGGGCATGCGACAAACGGCTGCTTCACGAAGTCGCGACGAAGGTGGGAATTGATCAACCATGGACATGCCGTTTTTCCACAGAACAAGAGCTGGCAAGTCTCGACTGCCCTTTCCCCGTCATTCTGAAACCGGCAATCCGGCATAAGCCAAGCAGTCTCTCTATTCCCAAGGCCTGGCGAGCCGACGATCGCGAAGCTTTGCTCGCATGCTTCCGGGAAGCCAGCAGTTTTATTCCTCCAGGAAATCTGATCGTTCAGGAAATGATTCCGGGCGGGGGAGAAACCCAGTTTTCTTACGCAGCTCTTTGCCAGGACGGGTTTTCCCTGGCATCGGTGATGGCCAGGCGACTGCGGCAATACCCGAAAGATTTCGGTCAGTTCAGCACACTGGTCGAGACCGTCGACGAGCCGCAGGTCGCAGAGTCCGCCGAGCGCCTGCTGGCAGCGACCCGTTTTACGGGTCTTGTGGAAGTGGAGTTCAAGAAGGATCCGCGGAACGGCCAGTTAAAAGTTTTGGATATAAATCCACGGGTTTGGGGTTGGCACACCCTTTGCACTCGCGCCGGCGTCGACTTCTCTTACCTTCTGTGGCGGCTTGCAAGGGACGAACCCATTCCCCGTTTGCGCGGCCGGCCGGGCGAGCGCTGGGTCCACAGAACGGCAGACTTGCGGGTAGCAGTTGAGGAGATTCTGAGGGGAGGACTCTCCATCGCGTCTTTCTTGCGTTCCATCCGTAGACCGGTGGAATCCGCTATTTTCTCTTGGGACGATCCCCTCCCCGGGTTTCTGGATCTCCCGCTCTTCGCTTACTCCAGGGGAAAAGGAACTTTCGTTTCAAGAGAGTCTTGAGTTTCTGTCCGCCCGTTTTGCCCGACGGACCGGTTAACCTTAGGGAATCCCCCTTGGCGAGTTTGCAGTATTCTCTCGATTGAGAAGAGACGGCGCAATTGTTTAGCCTGTGTCATCTGGTGATGGCCATCTGATTCTTTGGCGTTTGTAAAGGAAAGGACTTAAATTGCGAATCACAGTCATTGGTTGCGGATACGTGGGATTGGTTACGGGAACCTGCCTGGCCGAGGCAGGCCACCAGGTCGTTTGCACGGACAACGATGCGGAACGCGTCCAAACGCTGAAGGCGGGGGTTGTTCCCATCTATGAACCGCATCTGGATGGGCTATTGACCTCCAACATGCGGGCGAACCGTCTTTCCTTCACGGGCGACGCTGATAGCGCCGTGAATTCCGGTGATGCGATTTTCATTTGTGTCGGCACGCCGCCGAAAGAAAATGGCGACGCCGACCTTTCCGCTATTGACAATGTGGCGCGGCTCATTGCCACCGAAGTTCACGCTTCAAAACTTGTGGTCGAGAAAAGCACGGTGCCCGCGCAAACCGGCCAGCAGCTGAAGCGCGTGCTGAGTGTCTACCGCCGCGATTCCGCCGTGGAATTCCGCGTGGCCTCCAACCCTGAATTTCTGCGAGAAGGCTCGGCGGTGGAGGATTTTTTGCACCCCGAACGCATTGTGCTGGGTGTCGAGGATGAAAACTCGGAAAAGCAGCTCCACGAAATCTATCGCCCCATTCTAGAGGCGAAGTTTCACTGCCCGGTGCATTGGAGCGGGTGCCCCTCGGCAACACCCCCGAAGTTGGTGGTCACCACCATCAACAGCGCCGAGTTGATCAAGCACGCCTCCAACTCTTTCCTGGCCATGAAAATTTCTTACGCCAACATGATTGCCGATTTGTGCGAAAAAGTCGGCGCGGATATCAAGGAAGTCGTCAACGCCATGGGACTCGATCCGCGGATTGGCCCGCAATTCCTAAACGCAGGACTTGGCTTTGGCGGGTTTTGCTTGCCCAAGGACGTTCAGGCCTTTGTTCGTCTGGCCGAGCGTTCCGGCGTGAACTTCAACATGCTCAAAGAAGCCGAGCAGGTAAACAAACGCCGCATCGATTTGTTCATGGAGAAAATCCGCCAGGCGTTATGGGTCATCAAAGACAAGCAAGTGGGAATTCTGGGTCTGGCATTCAAGGCCAATACGGACGACATCCGTTTTGCCCCGTCGCTGGAAGTGATCCGGCGACTACTCGCCGAGGGAGCGCAAGTTCGCGCCTACGACCAGGAAGCGATGGACAAAACTTCAGCAATCTTTCCTCAGGTCCAATTTTGCCGGGGGCCCCACGACGTCGCTCGAGACGCTGACGCGTTGTTGCTCCTCACCGAGTGGCCGGAGTTTCGCCAACTCGATTGGACCCGCATCTATGAACTAATGAGCAGGCCCTTGATCCTCGACGGCCGCAATCTTCTCGATCCGGCAACGATGATGGACATCGGTTTTGAATACCACAGCTTCGGCCGGCCCGTGGAAAAGCCGTTGCCACAGCTCATGCCTTCCGCCTCCGCCATGCTCGACTCGTCCCCATCCATCAGCCAACAAACTTAGTTGGCTACCTAAGCCAACCGAAATCGCTGGATAGCCCACGGGGGTTCTGTTCGGCAGCTCCTTGAGCCATGGACTCCCTCCGTATTCTCGAGCCGCCCCTAATTCTGTCCTGCTTCCGGCCGCATTCCCATCATTCATTTGGATAGTCCTTTACGGCTACTGTAGGACAGACTCCGACTGCCCCGTCTCACGAACCCTCATGTACACTTTCTGACCCTGCGAGCAGTTGTTGCACCGCAGTTTTACCAATAAGTTTCTCTCATTGCGATCGAGCAGCGCGCGAGCCCATAGGCTGGCTCCAAAAGCTGCCCCAGGCTTGGTTCCCTTTTCCCGCCAGCTAACCACGCCGGGCCCGATTGCTTTGAGATATACACTGTGAATCGTTGGGGTGAGATTTCTTTTGTTCTCGTGCTGTCGCTGGGGGCCGCTGCGTGCAACGCAATGGTCGGCCATGTCAACGGTCCAGCCGCCCCCCTAGCGCCGTCGATTACATCGCAACCCGTAAACCAAACGGTAATATCCGGTCAGACATCGACGTTCAACGTGGTCGCAACGGGCACCGCGCCGCTGAACTACCAATGGCAGAAAAACGGGACGAACATTACGGGCGCAGCTTCGGCGAGCTACACCACTCCCGCAACCGGCACCTCGGATAGCGGGTCAACGTTTGACGTGGTCGTGAGCAACGCTGCGGGGGCCGCTACCAGCAACCCCGCCACGTTGACCGTGAACGCGGCCGCCGTTGCGCCTACGATTTCTACGCAGCCGGTGAACCAATCCGTGACCGCAGGCCAAACCGCTACCTTCACCGTGGTCGCTACGGGCACCGCGCCGCTGAACTACCAATGGCAGAAAAACGGGAGGAACATTACGGGCGCAGCTTCGGCGAGCTACACCACTCCCGCAACCAGCACCTCGGATAGCGGGTCAACGTTTGACGTCGTCGTGAACAACGCTGCGGGGGCCGCTACCAGCAACCCCGCCACGTTGACCGTGAACGCAGCTGCGGTGGCGCCCACGATCTCTACTCAGCCGGTGAACCAATCCGTGACCGCGGGCCAGACCGCCACTTTCTCGGTGGCGGCCGCCGGCACGGCTCCTTTGAACTATCAATGGAACAAGAACGGGACAGCCATCAACGGCGCCACTTCCGCTTCCTATACAACGCCCGCTACGACTGCCTCCGATAATGGTTCTCTTTTCACCGTCGTGGTTAGCAACGCCAGCGGCAGCGTGACGAGCAATGCCGCCACTCTCACTGTCAACGCCGCTTCACCAACTCTGCAAATCACTACCACACAGCTTCCCGGAGCTACTGTATCAGCCGCCTTCAATGCCACGCTGACGGCCACCGGTGGTAGGACTCCGTATACCTGGTCACTCGGTGGTGGCTCTCTGCCCAATGGCCTTTTGCTCAGCTCTTCCGGCAGCCTCTCCGGCACTCCCACTTCTGCCGGCTCTTTCCCCTTTACCGCCCAAGTTACTGACGCCACAGCCCACACCGCGTCCAGCAACCTCAGCATTACTGTGGCTAACAGCAACGGCTCGACCGCTTC
>QHYK01000047.1 GCA_003224085.1 Acidobacteriota bacterium
ATGCCGTCGAGCAGCGTGACGTTCAAGCAGAAGGGCGCGCCGCTCGCGAGCGTCTTCATTAGCCGGCTGGCGGTCGAGCCGTGAAGAAACAATTTGTCACCGACGCGCACGTAGTTGGTCGGCACGACGAACGGAAGGCCATTGTCAATGAACGCGACCTGGCAAACGAAGGTTTCATCCAGGATGCGGTAGATCAACTCGCGATCGTAGCTGCCGCGGTCCAGCTTGCGGCGGACTGTGGTTTTTTCCGTCGGCACAAAGTCGTTCATCGTTACTTTGCTCATGCACGCAGACTAACTGGCTCTCGTGGTTCGCTGCAAGGGCAAATCTGGAGGCCCGACGAATTGACCTCAAATTGCAATCGTGTAGGCTTGTGGGGCGCTGCTATCCGGAAATTGGGAATCGAATCCAACCATGGCGAAGCCTGCACCCATTTTTACGCGCGAAACATTTCAGTTCTTCAAGGATCTCGGCCGCCATAACAGCAAATCGTGGATGGACGAGAATCGCGAACGCTACCAATCTGCTGTCGTGCAACCTTTTCGCCGGCTTCTCGAAGAGCTTTCCTCCGAAATGCTCAAGCTCGACTCACGGTTCGATGTTTCCGGGCGAACCGGACCAAACTTCTCGAGAATCAATCGTGACATTCGTTTCGCGAAAGACAAGACGCCCTACAAAACGCAGATGTATCTGAAGTTTTCCGTGCCTGCGCCCGGCAATGGAGAAACGGGGCAGCTCTACCTCGGACTTTCCGCGGACACCGTCACCGCGGGCTTTCGCATTTACTCCGGCGGAAAACGCAGGGAATCTATCCTCGCGACAATCGGTCAAGTCCGTGTGCAAGCTCGGCCAGGCTGGGTCACCAAGCAGAAAAAGCGTTTGAGCCAGCGGTACGAAAGTTACTGGTACACCATGGAAAAAGGCGAATGGACAAAGCATTCCGGCTGGCCCGTTGCACGCGAGAACTGGGACAAGGTTCTTGCGTGGATTGTGCGGCGCAAACTGACCCCCGCGGCCTCCATGCGGGCTTCGTTTCCGCGCGACTTGACCAAAATTTTCCGCGACCTCGGCCCGCTCCTGCGCTACACTTCGCTGCCAAAGTAAGCCGAAAGTAGGGAGGAAGACCGCGCATGAACCCCACGCCCGACCGGTCCCGAACCCGCAGAAAATTTCTGAAGATGCTGGGCGCCAGCCCGCTGATTGCTGGGTCCGGCATTCTTTCGGTCGGTCTGGCAGGGCTTCTCCGGGCCGAACCCCTGGAAGCAAAACATTTTCTGGGCTGGCTAGAGAATCTTCAGCAAAGTGATGAGGTTATCTCTTCTCCTGATCAGGCACTCGACGTGATGGATTTCGAACCCGCGGCGCGAAAAAACATTCCCCCGGCGCATTGGGGCTATCTGGCAACGGGCGTGGACGACGACGCTACCGTGCGCGCGAATCGCGACGGCTATTCGCACATTCAAATACGTTCGCGCCGTCTGGTCGACGTCACCAACATCGACATGTCGCGGACCATTTTCGGCACGAAGTGGGACACACCCATCGTGCTCTCGCCCGTGAGCGCCCAAAAAGCGTTCCATCCCGATGGTGAGTTGGGCGTGGCCCGAGCGGCGGGGAAGATGGGTCATCTGATCATGCTGTCCACCGTTGCCACGGCGTCCATTGAAGACGCTATCGCCGCGCGGGGCGGGCCAGTGTGGCAGCAGCTCTACCCCACAAACGTTTGGGAGGTTACCCAGGCCATCATCAAACGCGCGGAAACGGCTGGCGCTCCTGCGATGGTCCTGACCGTGGATCTGCACGACGGAAGCAACCGCGAGACTTTGTTTCGCGCTCAGCGCGTGGACAAGCGGCAATGCTCGATGTGTCATGGAGGCGGGTACTCGCCGTTCGCGCGTGGAAAGCCGGGGACTAGCTCATCCAAGGGAGGTTTCGCCGACTACATTGCCCGAAAGCCCATGTTTGACGGCCTGGATGTTTCCAAGGTGACCGAGTTGCTTCCCCTCGCCATGAGCTGGGATCTTGTGAAGCGGCTGCGCGATACGGTAACGGTGAAATTCCTGATTAAAGGCATCGTGACGCGCGAAGATGCCGAGCTTGCGGTCGAGCATGGTGTGGATGGACTGGTTGTTTCGAATCACGGTGGCCGCGCGGAGGATACCTTGCGCCCGACCATCGAGAGCTTGCCGGAAGTGGTTGAAGGAGTCGCGGGCAAAGTGCCGGTGATTGTGGACGGCGGCGTGCGGCGCGGAACGGACATTTTCAAAGCGCTCGCGCTGGGCGCGACTGCCGTCGGTTTCGGAAGGCCTCACTGTTGGGGGTTAGGTGCTTTTGGCCAAGCCGGTGTGGAAGCGGTCCTTGAGATTTGCCGGCGCGAATTGCGCGCTATCATGCGCCAAGCCGGAACGACTTCGCTCGACAAAATCACGCGCGACTATGTGCTAGCTCGCCGGGCTTGATCGGGTCGGGCGAACTCAAGGCGCCCAAAGACGCAGGCCGATAAGATGCCAAGCAGAAAGAAACAGCGTCACGACGCAGCAGGCCATCGAAACGAGCAGGGAATGGATGCGCACCCAATTGTGAATCTGCTTCTTGGGCACGCTTACGGCCAGCGCCAGTCCCGCGAGCGATAACAATGCAAACGCAACCGTGCCCGCAAAAATCAGGAACGACCAGAAATTGAATGTCCCAATATCGTCAAAGACTTTGCTGAAAGAGTACAGCACAACCAGCAAACTGAGCACGGCGCAAAGTGGCACCACGCGCACGCGCAAATGCTTTACACCTCTTAGCTCGCCAAATATCCATAGAAATGGCCATGAGACCGCAAACAGAAGCGAACTTGTCATCATAACTGCGGACGTCGCCAGAAGCAGCAATCGAGTAAACCGCCAAACAGGCAAGACCCTTTCTCCATAGGCCTCCTCGCCGGAACGGACATAAATCATCCGGCCAGTGGCATCGGGGAAGAAGACCGCCGTGGCCTCCGGTTCTTTTTCTGCCCGAAAAAGGTTTTTGCCGACGGGGAATAGCGGTTCATGGCTTTTTCCAAAAAGCGCGGAACGCTCCAGCATTCCATTGGCAACGCGAACCCGCGTGCCTCCGGCCAACTCATCCAGGAAAGCCAACAGTTGGTTCCTCGGCGCGCGCGGCGCGTAGTAACCCGAAAATTTCTTGAGATCCTTCGTCTCGAGAGAAATCACCGGTTGTCGCGGCTTGGGGAAATCCCTGGAAAGGAATGCAATCGCGAGATGATTCATGTCCCCCAGAGCTTTTCCCGAGACGGTGCTGTTCAACAAGACCACGTAGCCCCAATTCTGCTCCGGCATGTATCGGTAGCTGGAAAGGAAGCCGTCAATCCCTCCATCATGGCCGTGGGTGATGACCCCGCCGTCACTTTCCGTGTAGTTCGCCAGGCCGTAGCCGAGCCGCAAGCCGTGTTTTGCGGAAGAGATCGTCTCGGGATACTCCATTCGGGCGATCTGCTCCGGCTTTACCAATTGGACGTCGCCAGCTCTGCCGCGCCGCAGGAAAAATTGCACGAGCCTAGCCAGCTCGCCGGGCGAAGCTTTCATGTCGCCCGCGGGACGCAGGTAAATGTTTTTGTACGCAACCACGCGGGGCGGATCGCCTTCGTAGCCCTGCGCGAGCGCGGCGCGGTTCGCGTCGGTCAGCCGAAAATCGCCAACGGAAATCCCGAGCGGCGCAAGAATTTTTTTACGGATGTACGCGTCGAAAGGCTGGCCGCCGATTTTCTCGATCAAGTAGCCCGCGATGCCGTAGCCGGGATTCGAATAAGCGAACCGGGTGCCCGGCGGCCAGCGGACGTTTTGCGGCTCCGTAAAGCGCTTGAAAACTTCGAGCAGGGGATAATCCGCGCGGTCATGGCGATTGTAAACTTCGCTCGGCTGCATGTCGTCGAATCCGGCGGAATGCTCCAGAAGATTCACAATGCGCACCGGATTCGAGCTCGCCCAGCGGTTTTTCATGGGAATTTCCGGCGCAACGTCTTGCAGCCGCGCGTACAAATTGATCTTTCCTTCTTCCTCCAACTTCAGCAGAGCCAGGGCCACAAAAGTCTTGCTGATCGAGCCCGCGCGAAATTCCGTATCACAAGTGACATCGCGGTTCGCCGCGAGGTCCGCTTTGCCGATTCCGCCGCACCACAACAATTGACCATGCGAGAGCAGCGCCACGCCCGCTCCGGTTACACGGTTTTTCTCCACAACATCCTTCATGGCCTTCTCGAATTCTTCGAGCGTCTCGGGCGACGACGGCGGTTGCTTCTCCGGTTCTGTCTGCGGACTGGCGGCAACAGCAAGCATGCAAGCGACAAGGCAGAAAGTGATCGCTCGCCCCAAAATTCGGCGCATGAAACGCTCCTTGGTTGAGTTTGTTCTCGTGCGGCATTTTATCCGCGATTTCTCACGGCTGCCAAAGATTTGCCTGGGGAGTTGCCATTCCGCATCCTTTCGCCAATTGACGGTGCCTTGACTCTCGCATACGATGCCGCAGGCCGTCCTTAATCTTTAGTTTTTGCGAGGGATCGCACAAGGAGCTTTGCCTCCGATGAGTGATTTACTTGGACTCTTAGGTTTCGCTGCTTCTTTGTTGGGAGCGAGTTTTTGCCTGGCTCAACAGCAACAATCGCTGCCTCAGCCGGACAAGGCCGGGGAAAAAGCCGCGGAAAAGCCGAAAGACGAGAAGAAGCCCCCCGTCCCCGAAGAGAAGAGTGTGGTGACCAAACACTCGATCAAAATTGACGGCAAGGAAATCAAGTACACTTCGACCGCCGGAACAATTTTGCTGAAGCTCGAAGACGGCACGCCCAAGGCCAGCATTTTCTACGTCGCTTACGCCAAGGACGACGTCGCCGACCTCAGCCAGCGCCCCATCACCTTCAGCTTTAACGGCGGGCCTGGGTCTTCTTCCGTCTGGCTGCATTTGGGACTTCTCGGTCCCCGCCGCGTGCCAATGGGCGACGCCGGGTCGCTGCTTCCGCCGCCGTACAAGCTGGCGGACAATGACACTTCGCTCCTGGACGTCAGCGATCTGGTTTTCATCGATCCCGTTTCCACCGGCTACAGCCGTGCGGTTCCCGGCGAAGCGCCCAAGCAGTTTCACGGCGTGGAGGAAGACGTGGCGTCGGTGGCGGAGTTTATCCGCCTCTACGCCACGCGGAACAAACGCTGGTCCTCGCCGAAATTCCTTGCCGGCGAAAGCTACGGCACCACGCGCGCCGCGGGGCTGTCCGGCTATCTCCAGGAACACTTCGGGATGTATCTGAACGGCATCATCCTGATTTCCTCCATCTTGAATTTCGAGACCGTAGAATTCGATGCCGGAAATGACTTGCCATACATCCTCTATTTGCCGACGTATACGGCCATCGCGTGGTATCACAAGAAACTGCCCCCGGACCTGCAAGGAGACTTGCAAAAAGCTATCGAGGAGTCACGGAAGTTTGCCACGGGGGAGTACGCGGACGTGCTGGCGGCGGGGGATACGCTTCCACCGGCCCGCCGCGCCGAAGTCGCGCAGAAGCTCTCGCGCTTTACCGGGCTTTCGCCGGATTACGTTGATCGGGCCAATTTACGTATCGAGATCATGCGGTTCACGAAAGAGCTGCTGCGCAGCGAGCGCCGCACCATCGGCCGGATTGATGCGCGATTTCTCGGCGTTGACCGGGATGCCGCGGGAGAACGTCCGGAATTCGATCCCAGCATCGCCGCCATCACCGGGCCGTACTCAGGCGCGCTCAATGATTATGTGCGCGGCGACCTCAAATTCGACAGCGATTTGCCTTACGAAGTGCTCACTAGCCGCGTGCGGCCCTGGAATTACGCGCCGTTCGAAAATCGCTACGTCAACGTGGCTGAAACTCTGCGCCGGGCCATGACGGAGAATCCGTTTCTGCACGTCTTTGTTGCCAAGGGTTACTACGATTTGGCCACGCCTTTCTTTGCCGCCGACTATACCTTCGATCACCTTGGCCTGGACCCTATGCTACGCAGCCATTTGAGCGGCGGTTACTACGAGGCGGGACACATGATGTACGTGCACACGCCTTCGCGCGTGAAGCTGAAAGCTGATATCGCGCAATTCCTTAAATCCAGCACGGGGCCGGCGCAATGAAACGCATCCTTTCCATTTTTGCCTGGTTGATCGTCGCCTTCCTTGGCGCGAGCGCTCTCGGCGCGATTGCCATTCACCGAGGCGAGCCGCTCAACGCGATGTGGTTTGTCGTCGCCGCACTGGGTTGTTATCTCGTGGCATTCCGTCTGTATTCCGCCTTCGTGGCCGCCAAACTCTTGGCGCTGGACGACACGCGCGCCACGCCCGCGGAACGTCACGACGACGGCCGCGACTTCGTGCCCACCAACAAATGGGTGCTCTTCGGCCATCACTTCGCAGCCATCGCCGGGCCTGGCCCGCTTGTCGGCCCCACGCTGGCCGCGCAATTTGGCTATCTTCCCGGAACGATTTGGCTGATTGCCGGCGCTGCTTTTGGGGGTTGCGTCCAGGATTTCGTGATTCTCTTTTGCTCGATTCGTCGCGACGGGAAGTCCCTCGGCCAGATGGCGCGCGAAGAAGTAAGCGAACGCGGGGGATTCATCGCGCAGCTGGCGGTCCTGGCGATCATGGTGATTCTCCTGGCGGTCATTGCGCTCGTTGTAGTCAACGCGCTGAAGTCCTCGCCTTGGGCGACTTTCACGTTAGCGATGACCATTCCGATTGCCATCCTTCTAGGCTTGTACCTTCGGTTTGTGCGGCCAGGGCGCGTGCTCGAAGCGTCCATCATGGGTGTCGCGCTGGTGATCTTCGTGGTCGTTGCCGGCCAGTGGGTGGCCGATTCCCCGTATTGGTCCCACGTCTTCACGCTGAGCGGTCTTTCGCTCACCGCGGCCATCGTCATTTACGGATACTCCGCCTCGGCATTGCCCGTCTGGTTGTTGCTTGCGCCGCGCGACTACCTGAGCGCGTTTATCAAGGCAGGTGCCATCTTTTCGCTGGCGGCCGGCATTCTTCTGGTTCGGCCGCAGGTACTTATGCCGCCTCTCACGCGTTTCATTGACGGCACCGGACCTGTCTTTGCCGGCAAGATCTTTCCGTTCTGTTTCATCACCATTGCATGCGGCGCCGTCAGCGGATTTCACTCGCTGATTTCATCGGGCACTACTCCGAAAATGATTTTGCGCGAAGGTCATGCGCGGCTCATTGGCTACGGTGCGATGCTGCTGGAATCGTTCGTGGGCATTATGGCCATGGTCGCCGCCTGTGCCATGACGCCGGGCGTCTATTTCGCGATCAACAGCCCGCCGAGTATCGTGGGCGCCACCTCCGACGCAGGCGCGGCCACCATCAGCAGCTGGGGCTATCCGTTACAGGCGCACACCATGACGAATCTGGCCCACGCGGTTGGAGAGATTACGCTGTGGAATCGGGCTGGCGGCGCGCCATCCCTCGCCGTGGGCATGGCACAGATTTTCTCGAACACCCTTGGCGGGCCGCGTCTTCTGAGCATCTGGTATCACTTCGCGATCATGTTTGAGGCGCTTTTCATTCTTACGGTGCTTGACGCTGGCACCCGCGTCGGGCGCTTTATGGTTCAGGAACTTGGGGGACGCATTTGGGCTCCGTTAGGGCGCCGGGGCTGGATGCCGGGGATCCTGCTTTCGAGCGCGGTGATTGTCGCGATGTGGGGCTATTTTCTCTATCAAGGGGTCATCGATCCCCTCGGCGGGATCAATTCGCTGTGGCCGCTTTTCGGTATTGGGAATCAATTGCTCGCTGCCGTGGCTCTGGTAGTCGCGACAACGATTCTGTTGAAGATGGGCCGCTTGCGGTGGATTTGGGTAACGCTAGCGCCGACCGCCGCGCTGGTCCTCGTTACCATGACGGCGAGCTATCAGAAAATCTTTGATCCCAATCCGCTCATTGGTTTTCTCTCAGGCGCTAACGCCAGGGCCGCCCAAATTGCGGCCGGTAAAATTGCCGCCGAAAAAATCGTCGAAACAAATCGCCTGATTTTTAATTTGCGCCTGGACGCCGCGGTAACGGCAATTTTTGCTGGTATGGTGCTGGTCTTGGTCGTTGAGGCTATCTTCCAGTGGTATACGATTCTCCGTCGCAGGGGCGAGGCCGTTCTGCACGAATCGCCGTACATCGCAACACGCTGGGCCAAGGACTTTTCCGGCGCCCCCCACGATACCGTGGTTGGCGCCGCCATCGGAGACGACTGATGCGCAAAGCGGCAAAACACACGAAACGCTTCCTTCGCCGATTCTGGAGAGGGCTGCGCGAATGGTGCGGCGACGCGGCCTACGAAAGCTACCTACGCTCAAAGGCTTCCCATGGCGCCTCGTGCCGCATTCTGAGCCAGGCAGAGTTCTACGTGGAACAGCTCAATCGCCGCTATTCCCGTCCCAACCGGTGCTGCTAGCGTAGGACGCATTTGGCACATTTGGCATTTGAATCTTGCCTCCGCCACTTTGCAGGAGTACACTCTCTCCCAATCTGGTCAGGCCCACTCTCGGAAAATTTATTGGAGGGATTATGCGACTCATTCCTCGTTTGCTTGTGCTTCCTCTTTTTGTGCTCGCTGTTGGCCTCCTGTTGTTGAACTCAGCAGCGCAAGACAAAGCGAAGCCAGATTTCGATATGACTGCCAGCTACATCGAAGCCTGCAGTTGCGACATGTTCTGCCCCTGCTACTTCAACACTCATTCCACCGATCACATGGGAATGGGCGATCACAACATGGAAGAGCACTTCTGCCGCGCTAATCTCGTTCTGAAGGTTGGCAAAGACTCTTACTACAAGGACGTCAAGTTGGACGGCGCGAAAGTGTGGATCGCTACCGACCTGGGCAGCGACTGGAGCACGGGCAAGGACTCCTGGCTAGTAGTGAACTTCGATCCCCGCGTCACCAAAGAACAGCAGGCCGCGCTCGCTGACATTCTCGGCCAGCTCTATCCGATACCCTGGCAGAAAAAGGCTGTGCAAACGGGGGCGTTTTCATGGAATGTGGACACCAAGACGGGCGTAGCGCACGCCAAAATGAACGACGGCAAGGGCGAGGTTGTTTTGGAGCGCGTCAGCGGCAACAGCCCCGACCACGAAGTGGTCATGAGCAACTTGAAGTACTGGGGAGCGCAATCCAACAATGGCTTCCGCATGTGGAAGAGCAAGCACGAAGCGTTCGAAGGCGACGGCCACAAGTTCACTTATGACGGCACGAACGGCTTCCTGATCACCATTCATTTTTCCGGGAACGCCAAGGCCGGCTCAGCGGACTAAACCTCGGCCCATCGTCTGCGCAGGCGCCTGCGTGTCGCTGTTTTGAAAGAATCGCAGGTGCCTGCCTACAACTCCTCGTCATCCTCGCTTTGGTTTTTTAAAACCATCGTTTTGTGCGTGATTCGAATGCTGTTGGTGCGAATCCCTGAGAGGATGGCGCGGCGCGTCTCCGCAGGCAGAGCCTCCGGTGGAAACACGCCGGCAAGGTCCCGGGGAAAGAATTTAACGAAAAGCGCGGCGATGTGCGCGGTGGCATAGGCGATAGGCGTGGTGAACAGTCCTTGCTGCCGGATTTGGTAGAGCGTCGGAAGCACGCAGTCGCTGCGCAGCAGCAAAAGTTCGTCCGTGGTCCTGCCATGCTTCAATCCTTTGACCAACACCGCCGCCGCGAAGCGGGCATTCTGTAAAATCCCCTGCCGGATCAGCTTGGCGATTCTTTTGGGAGAGAACGTCTGAGGGAAGCGCTGCCGGGCCATGCCCCGGGACTTTGATAATTTCCCTTGTTTATGCCAACGGCGCAGGCGGTCAATCTCGTTTCCTCCGATCTTTACGTCCAGGTCCCGCATGGGAATAAAGTGCGGCAGCGTGGCTACTTCGTCTTGCGCGGCCAGCACCACTCGCACGCTTCCAATGGGATCCAGGAAGCGAAATGGCTCGACTTCCGAAAAGCGCTTCGCCAGCTGAAATTTCCCGTTGCGGTAAACGCGGGGGTGGGAAACCGCTTCGTCGAAGGACACTTCTGGCGACCATTGCGAGATGGGGTCTTCGCTCTCGCTGCTTTCGTAGAGCCGGATGTGCACCGAGTGCACCTCGTCCAGCAGATCGGCCGCTCGCTTGACGAGGAGATTCGTCAAACCCGGAGCCGCGCCCGCACCGATCAACGCGGTGCGGTTCTTTTCTTCAAACCTCTTCGTGTAACCGAGCTGCTCGGCTTTAAAGGGATTTTTTGTCAGGTGGGAGCTGAGATCCAGGTAATGAGAGCGCAGCCGCAGCGCCGCGCGCAACACAATCTCGTTAAAGACCGAAGCCGACGCGTTGACGATGAGCTGGCAGCCCTTGGCCGCCTTCACAATGCCCCTTAGGTTTCGTGCATTCACTTCGGTCACTGGGATGGTGCTTCTTCTACCCAGGAACCGCCGCGCCCGCTCCGGATCGCGGTCGCCGCACCAGACGTTATGTCCTTGACGCTCTAGCAATTGTGCAAGAAGCGAGCCGGTCGCCCCGGCCCCTAAGACGAAGATCCGCATGGTGTGCGCAAAACTCTATCACAATCGCCGCGCCATCTTGAGGCTCCTGTCGCCAAGGGTCGCCAAGGTCATGGAATTGCGCTTCTTCCCCTACAGGAATACACTAGGAGCCGTAACTCCGACCTCTGCTGCCTAAAGGAGAACCAACCCACGGCCGCAGGGGCGATGTCCCGCGCAATTTCCGGGACTCAGGGTTTGGGCGGAAACGCCCGCGCCTCCCGCGATTGGAAAGGAGCGGTTTCGCCGGAAATGTGCTTATTTCCGGCCGGCGCCCGATTCCATCGCTGGATTCGGGCAGTTTCGTTTTTTAGGGCTCTGTGAGTCAGTTTACGCGCGACCGGCATCCAACATAGGCCTGGCCAATATGACTCTTCGCGACAGTTTCGGCCGCCAAATCACCGACCTTCGCATCTCGGTCACCGACCGCTGCAATTTCCGATGCGTCTATTGCCGTTCCGCCGACCCGGAAAATTACCGCGGCCACGACGAAATCCTTTCCTGGCCGGAACTTGACCGTCTTGCGAGAATCTTCCTTGGCCTTGGCATCCGCAAGATTCGCGTTACCGGTGGCGAACCCCTGGTCCGCGATGGCGTCGAGGAGTTCATTTCTCGCCTTCACGCCCTGGGTTTCCCTGATCTTTCCATGACCACCAATGGCCACTTGCTTGCCGAACGCTCGAACCGGCTGCTGGCTGCAGGGCTTGGCCGCATCAACATTAGCCTGGACTCGCTCGATCCCGCCAAGTTCGAGCGCATTACGCGCACGCAGTCATTTTCCAAAGTTATGTATGGCATCGACGCGGTGCAAAACTCGCGGCTCGCTCCCGCCAAATTGAATGCAGTTCTTGTCCGTGGCCTCAACGACAACGAAGTCGAAGCCTTCGCCCAATTTGCCCGCGACCGCGGCGTCATCATGCGCTTCATCGAATTCATGCCGCTCGACGCCGACCGCCACTGGTCCCGCGACTTAGTCGTTCCCGCCGCCGAAGTTCACGACCGCATCCACAAGCGCTGGCCGCTGGTCCAAGTTCCCCACGAACGCAGCGAAACCGCGCGCAAATACCGTTTCGCCGACGGCGCTCCCGGCGAAATCGGCCTCATCGCTTCGGTGACTCAGCCCTTCTGCGGTTTCTGTTCGCGCATCCGCGTCACCGCCGACGGCAAGCTGCGCACCTGCCTGTTCAGCAAGGAAGACCACGACCTGCGCTTCCTGCTTCGCGACGGGGCTTCCGACGACGATCTGGTCGCTTACATCCGCTCCGTGGTCAACGAAAAGGAAGAGGGCCACCGCATTAACGAGCCCGGTTTTGTGCCCCCTTCGCGCACCATGGTGTTCATCGGGGGTTAGTTGGACAAACGATTCGTGTATGAGAAAATGGAGTTTCAGGAGCGGTTCAGGGACCGCAAGAAACCACCTCTAAGGTAAGAAACAACGCCAGCTATGGGCCACCTTGTCTCCATTTCGGGAAGCAGCACTACCAAACCGCCGGCTACGGTTCGGGCGCCGGAAATCGAGCCGGGAGTCGGCTGCAACTTCGATTCCTACCTGCTCGTCCCGGACAACGCTTTGGACGACCGCATCGCGGCCGCCAAGGCCCGCCTCGGGGAAGACGTCGTCATCCTCGGCCACCACTACCAGCGCGACGAAGTCATCAAATTCGCCGATTTTCGCGGCGATTCGCTAAAGCTTTCCTTTCAAGCCTCCGAAGCCTATGCCCGCTACATCGTCTTTTGCGGCGTCCACTTCATGGCCGAGAGTGCGGACATTCTCCGCCGCCAGCACCAGATTGTGGTTCTGCCGGACCTCAACGCCGGCTGCTCGATGGCGGATATGGCCGACATCGGCCAAGTGGAAGCCTGCTGGAACGAGCTTTCGTCGGTCGTAGACGCCAGCCAGCTCATTCCGGTCAGCTACATGAACTCGACTGCCGCCATCAAAGCTTTCACCGGCGAGTATCGCGGCTCGATTTGCACCAGCTCCAACGCCTCTGCTGTCCTGAAATGGGCCTTTGAAAAGGGCGAAAAAGTCCTGTTCTTTCCCGACGAGCATCTGGGCCGCAATACCGGCTATCGCATGGGCCTACCGCTGGAAGAGATGGTTGTCTGGGATCCATACCAGGATCTCGGCGGAAACACCCCCCAAGCCGTTCGCAAAGCGCGCATCATCCTGTGGAAAGGGTATTGCTCCGTGCATCAGCGCTTTACGCCGGAACAAGTGGCCCGTGTGCGCCGCGAACATCCTGGCGTGCGCGTCATCGCCCACCCCGAATGCCGGTTCGAGGTCGCCCAAGCCGCCGATCAGATTGGCTCGACGGAAGGCATTATCAAAGCAATCGAGTCGGCTCCCGCCGGTTCAGAATGGGCCGTGGGCACGGAAATCCACCTCGTCAACCGTCTCAGCAAAACCTTCCGGGACCGCAAAGTCATTTCGCTCGATCCCAACGTCTGTGTTTGCACCACCATGTTCCGCATCACCCCGCAGCACCTCCTCTGGGCCCTCGAGAACCTTGGCTCGGGCAATGTCGTCAACCGCATCTCTGTCGACGAGCGCACGCGCCACTACGCCCGGCTGGCCCTCGACCGCATGCTGGCTTTGCGGTAGGCAACCACTGTGGCAATTACTGCCTGATTCTGCTTGCAAAGCATCTAACTCTAGAAGAGACTTTGGTTTGCAGTATTCCGAATGACAGAGACCGAGTCGAAACGGAACTATGGCCGACGAAGATCCAGACCAGGACGAAGCTCCGGAACCGCCCCAGCGCGTCTTCACACTCATGGAAGCGGAACGTGTGCGCAAGGACCTCGAACCGTATCTCATCGAGGCCATCGACTGCCGCAAAAAGCTTTCCAGCTTGGAAAATGATCTTGCCGCCGTTTCTGCCCGCATCATGATGATGGGCGGCGTGATTGTCCCTTACGAAAAACTCTCCAAGCTGCGCGCCGACCATACTCACCTCGCCGAAACTTTGAAGCACACGCTCAACCGCATCCTGGAAACCGGTTGCATCGTGAAAGACCTGGACGTAGGCCTGCTCGATTTTCCCGCGATTATCGACAATCAGGACGTGTATCTCTGCTGGAAACTCGGGGAAGACCGCATCCGTTTCTATCATCGCCAGGACGAAGGCTTTGCCGGCCGCAAGCCGCTTGATCCCCGCGATCTCGGTCCGAGCGACAAAGTCCAGTAGCATGAGAATTACCATCAGGCTGGATCTTCGGCAGGCCGGGCTTCCGCCCGGCGTTTCTTTCGGTGTCATCCTGAGCGAAGCGAAGGATCCGAAGTTGCAACTTTTCGCAAAACGGTGAGCCCCCTTGACTGACCATCCCACCAACCGCCTGAAAGATTCCGCCAGCCCTTATCTTCGCTCCGCTGCTCATCAGCCCATTGACTGGCACGAATGGGGCGAAGCCGCCTTTCAACGCGCGAAAGCCGAGGACAAGCCCATCCTGCTCGACATCGGCGCCGTCTGGTGCCACTGGTGCCACGTCATTGACCGCGAAAGCTACGAGAACGCCGAAATCGCCAAAATCATCAACGAGCATTTCGTGCCCGTCAAGGTCGATCGCGATGAGCGCCCCGATGTAGACTCGCGCTATCAATCCGCCATCAGCGCCATTTCCGGGCAGGGCGGCTGGCCGCTCACGGGCTTTTTGCTTCCCGGCGGCAAACCGTTTTTCGGCGGCACCTATTTCCCGCCCGAGGACCAAATGGGCCGCCCTGGCTTTCGCCGTGTGCTTCTCGCCGTTGCGGATTCCTATCGCAACCGCCGCGCAGAACTCGAGCGGGCCGCCGACTCGCTCTCCGATGCCGTCGCCCAGGCCGAAGCCTTCACCGGCGCTCGCGCGGAATTTGACCCGGGCGTCGTGGACGCGCAAATCCAATCCATCACCCAGCTTTTCGACGGCAAAAACGGCGGTTTTGCCCGCGCGCCCAAATTCCCCCACACTTCAGCCATCGATTTGCTTCTCGATCGCTACCAGCAAACCAGGGAAAGGCATCTCCTTGACATCGTAGAAACTACGCTCGAAAAAATGGCCCGCGGCGGCGTCTCCGACCAGCTCGCCGGCGGCTTTCACCGCTACTCCGTGGATGAGCGGTGGCTCGTGCCGCATTTCGAAAAAATGTCCTACGACAACTCCGAGCTGCTCCGGAACTATCTGCACGCCTGGCAGGTAACGCATAATCCGTTTCTCAAGGAAACCGCAGAAAGCATCATCAGTTGGGTCAACGAAGTCCTATCCGATCAGGATAACGGCGGCTTTTACGCTAGCCAAGACGCGGACTATTCGCTCGACGATGACGGCGATTACTTCACTTGGACTCTAGACGAAGTCCGTGCGGCCCTTACGCCTGAGGAATCCCGCGTCATCGAACTTCATTACCATGTCGAGCCTCATGGCGAGATGCACCACAATCCCGCGAAAAATGTTCTTTGGGTCGCTCGAGATGCCGCGGATATTTCCAAGATGCTTGGTGTCGATGAATCCGTCGTTCGCCTTATCATCGCGCGTGCCAAAGGGAAGCTGCTGGCCGCGCGCAAGCCGCGTCCGACGCCTTTTGTGGACAAAACCATGTACGTTTCCTGGAACGCGATGTTCGTTTCGGCGTACCTGGAGGCAGGTCGTGTTTTGGAAGGGCCACTCGCAAACAACTGCCGTGGGTTTGCTCGGAAAACTCTCGATCGCATGTTGCGCGAAGCCTGGAGCGAAGCCCGCGGCTTCGCTCACCGCATCGGCGGGCCCTCGCTCGAAGGCTCGCTCGACGATCAAGTTTTCGGCGTTATTGCTCTTCTCGAGGCTTACGAAACGACGCTTGACGCGCGCTATTTCGCCGCTGCGCAAGAAACGTTGGACCTCGCCATGGCTCGCTACGGCGACGCCGAAAATGGCGGGTTCTTCGATCGCCCCTCCGACGCTGCGCCCATGGGCGGCCTCGAAGTGCGCCGGAAGCCGTTTCAAGATTCCCCGACTCCCGGCGCCAATTCTGTCGCCGCCATCGCGCTCATTCGCATGCACGCTTTCACCGGCGACGAACGCTACCACGCCTTCGCCAAGAAAACCCTCGAAGCTTTCGCCGGCGCTGCCCCGCAGTACGGCCTGTTCGCTGCCACCTACGGCCTCGCCGCCACGCTTTTTGCGCATCATCCCATTCAAGTCGTCATCACTGGTAATGCGAATGATCTGGCTGCCCCAGCCCTCGAAGCCGCTGCTCACCGCGTGTTCCGTTTTGGCAAATCCGTCTTACGCGTCACTCCCGGGACTCCATTCGCCGCTCTCGCCGGCGCCTTGAAAGAAACGCTTCCTCATCTCCCCGCTGACAAACCCCTTGCCGTCGTCTGCTCCGGCCGAACCTGCCTTCCTCCCACCAGCGATCCCACCCAACTCGCGGCCTATCTGCAAAACGGCACCGTTGGGGTTGCCTCCCACTAGCTCGCCAACAGCCTCTGGTTCGCGAATACTTTTCAAAAACAAAACGGGCACGATGCCCGCGCATCATGCCCGCTCACTAACGGATAGTCAGGTACCGAACCGGATTGCATTTCTCGCCATCGGCGGTTTTCACCAGTCACGAGTCAGGAGTCAGCCGTCACTTCTTCGGCCTCGATTCCGGCGGCACCAACCCCGCCACCCGGTAATACACCGCCAGCTGCCCGTAGTGCTCGCCCGAATGCTCGATCAGTTCGTAGGCGAGATCCCCCAGCCGCACCTGCCGGTTCCCGTACGGGTCCACGACTGTCTCCGACATCCCCGCATCTCCCTTCGCTTTGATCGCGGCCGCGCCATCGGCGAAGCATTTCTTCACGTAGGCCGCTACCTCCGCTTTGGTTTTGAGTTTGTTCTTCGACCAATCTTCCTCGGCAGGCATGGGCTTGCCCATCGCCGGATTCGTGAAGAAATAAGTTGAGTCGGCCATGTGGAGCAATTGCTCCCGGAAGCTGCGTTGCTCCGGCTTCGGTTTGAACTCGTATTTATCTTCAGGGAAATCCTCCGCCATGGTGGTTAGTCGTCGCCCAACATCGTTCCATTGCTCAAGAACGGCCTGCGACGGACTCGACGCAGGTTTGGGCGGATCCTTCTTTGCTGCCTCTTGCGCCGACATGCACAACGTGGCTACCCCCATCGCCAATACTACGCCCCACAACCTCACCCACTTCTTCATGGCTTTCTTCCTCCGTTTCGTCCCCTTCGAACAGGGCACTCCCCTTCAGCAGACGCACCGCCCACCTGAGGGTTTTCCGTTTTCGGCCAAGCTCCGGACCCTGTCCTTTGGGCCGGGTTCATCTTACGCAAGCAAGGTGCAACCCGTCATTCCAATTCCTCGGAGCCCGCATGTTAAAATTGTATTTTGCAGCTGGGAGAATGACTGTGAATGGGCTAGAACTGCTTCGTGCAGGCATCATCCTGGGCATTTCCGCGGTGCTCTACCTTTCGCAACGGTTCTGGTACCGCTCTCTCTGGCGGATCACCTCCCCCTGTGGCCGTCTGTGGCTTCGCCGGGGCCTCCGCTCAATGTACTTGATTCTTCTCTTTTTGATGGTTTTCACGCTGATTCGGGTCCTCTTCATGGGGCACCCGGGACTGACCCGCCGGAGTTCCTGGATTACCGTGCTGACCGGGCTGTGGTTCTTCAGCGCGCTTTTTGCCTATCTTTCGGTGAAGACAGTCCATGGGTTGGAGCGTGTCTGGCGTTGGTCCCATAAGGCCGCGGTCAACCAGGCGAGTCATGCTGCCGCGTCTTCCTCAAAACCGCCGGAACGTGGCCCATCGCAGGAACCGGCCGAAACCGTTGCTGACCCCGGCCGCCGGTACTTCTTCCGCGCCGCTACCGCGGCTGCGGGTGCTGCTCCTTTCCTCACGGCCATGTACGGCTTTGCAGCCGAGCGCTTGAACTATCAAGTTCGCCGCGTCGAAATTCCCATACCCAACCTCCCGTCTAGGCTCGACGGCATGAAGATGGTTCAGTTAAGCGACATTCACCTGAGCAGTTACATGTCCCGCGCGCAGGTCCGCCGCGCCGTGGATATGGCCAATGATCTGGGCGCGGACATCGCCGTGGTTACGGGCGATTTGGTCACTGGCTCCGGGGATCCGATTGCCGACTGCGTCGAGGAAATTAGCCGTTTGCATGCTCCGCTGGGCACCTGGGGTTGCAATGGCAATCATGAGATCTACGCGCACGCGGAGGATGAAGCGGCTTATCTCTATGCGCAGGCGGGCATGAATCTGCTCCGTCAGTCCAACGCGCAAATTACATTCAACGGGGCCAAATTCAATCTCATCGGCGTGGATTACCAGCGCGAGTACAACAGTCGCGGGCAAAGACAGCAGCTTCTCGCGGGTGTCGAGCCGCTCGTGCGCCGCGACATGCCCAACATTCTCCTCTCCCACAATCCCAATTCTTTTAATCGCGCTGCCGAACTTGGCATCGAGCTTTCCCTTGCCGGCCACACCCACGGCGGCCAGATTCAAGTGGAAATCTTGGATCACCGCCTCAGCCCCGCTCGTTTTATCAGCGACTACATTGCGGGGCTGTACCGGCGTCCCATGTTCGCCTCCGCTCCCAACCAGCGCGCCGGTTCGGTTGTTTCCACGCCCCGAAAATTCACACCCGAATCCACAGATATGGCCAGCATCTACGTAAATCGCGGCCTCGGCACTGTCGGCGCTCCTGTGCGCCTGGGAGTTCCGCCGGAAATCAGCTTGATCGTCCTCCGCAAAGCCTAGGTTGGAATTCCATGAACACCGTCCCGGCTGGGCAGGAATTGTCGATTTCCTGTCTTCCGCATTTTCGTATTGTCTCTCGGGCTGCAGATTCCGTTTTCTGAAACGGGCTCGCTCGGTCGGCTGCATATAAGGCGGCTAAGTCCTTAGCTCTCATGCGGGAAAAAAATGAGTCACATAATTGGAGTCCTTGGAGGACCGGCTGCATCCAATTCCCCAGTCCACCAAGGTGGAGTCTCGCTGTAGGTCAGTCTGGGCCGTGTTTCGCTGCGAAATCTTGCTTTTGGAGGCACATTCGGTCATGCACTTCTTCCCGTTGTCAAAGTTTCTTGCCGTTTCTGTTCTGTTGCTTCTCTTGTTCCCGGTACTAACCCCTGCCCAGCATTACCAACAGACCAATCTCGTCTCCGACATTGCAGGCATGGCTTCCATCACGGATCCCAACCTGAAGAATCCCTGGGGAATTACCCGCGGATCTCCCACACCTGCCAATCCGAATGGCAGTCCATGGTGGGTCGGCAACAACAATTCCGGTACTTCCACGATCTACAATGGGAGCGGAAACCCGGCTAACTTCTTCCCCGATCCTCATCCGGATTCCAACGGCAATGGCATTAACAGCCCGTTCAACAACTTCGTCATGGTTCCGCCGCCAGGCTTTGCTCCCGGTGCGCAATCCGCACCAACAGGCGTAGTATTCAACGGCAGCCCAACGGACTTCCAGGTAGCACCGGGCAAACAAGCCATTTTCATCTTTGCCACGGAGGATGGCACGATTTCCGGCTGGAACCCGGGAGCGAATCCGCCCGCGAGCGTGACCAACGCCATTCTGAAAGTCGACCATTCCGACCATGGCAGCGCGGACGGCGCCGTCTACAAGGGCATGACCTCCGCCGACATCGGCGGGAAGCGCTTTCTTTATGTCGCGAACTTCCGTTCCGCCCAAGTGGAAGTCTATGACACGAATTTTCATCGCGTTCAACTCGGCGAGGATGCCTTTCTCGCTGAGGAAGTTCCCAGTGGTTTTGCTCCCTTCAACATCCAGAACATTGGCGGGACTCTATTGGTGACTTATGCCAAGCAGGATGGACCAAGGCATGACCCGGTCGGCGGCGCGGGCCTTGGTTTCGTCGAACTCTTCACTCCCTCCGGTCGTTACATCGGGCAGCTCGAGCATGGCGATTGGTTCAACGCTCCTTGGGGCGTCGTGTGGACCAGTCGTGACTTCGGCGAATTCAGCAACACCATTCTTGTCGGCAATTTCCGCAGCGGCTGGATCGCCGCCTTCAACGGCTTCACGCGCAAATTCATCGGCTTTGTGAAAAATCCCGATGATTCCATCATGACCATTGACGGGCTGTGGTCGTTGACGTTCGGAAACGATGGTAATGCCGGGCCCGCAAACACGCTGTTCTTCAGCGCCGGCATCAACAACGAAAATGACGGCCTGTTCGGGACGATTACTCCCGTCGATGGCCTTGACGGCGACGAGGAATAGCGTTCACGCATTTGAAAGACGTGTTTTTGCGGATGTGCAAGGAGCGCGGGGTGAAAGCGGTGATTTCGACGGACTCGCACAATACCGCGAACCTGCCGTTCATCCGCTACGGCGTGACGATGGCGCGTGGCGCGGCGTGGCTGGCTGGAAAAGCAAAACGTCATCAATACACTGCCGTCGATGAATTCCTGGCAGCGCCCCGTCCCAAGCCCGGAGCGGCCCACAGGAAGCACGCCGCACGAGCGAACCGTCAGCGCGCTTGTATCATAGCTCTGCAAATGCCGGATTAGGACGACGTATCCCTAGCGGGACGCGAGCCGGCCCCGGCGCCCACTTCGAGTTCCGAGGCGGCGTGCCAACCCCGGCGGCGTAGAGCACAGATTCTCCTACGCCGTCGATGCGGAGGGCAGCCTCGATGCGCGAATCCGCCAAAGCCATGGTGCAGAAGGGCGCCAGGCCAAGCCAGGTGGCAACAAGACAAAATGTCTGACAAATGTGCCCGGCATCCGTCAGGACGATGCGATAGGCGCGCGGCGGGGATATTTCCATCGGGTACGAGCAAACACCGCAGTCATTAGCACAACTACCGCAACTCGACCGAACCACCACTGACCGTTCAGATAGCGAACGACCTGTGCCGAGCTCGCGCCCCGGCGAAGCAGCTCCAGTACATGCGTCGCAGCGGCGTAGTGGTAGAGCCCGGAAGGCAGGCCATTGACGCGCAACGCGAGCACATAAGCCTCGATAGGATGTCGCGCGCCACCCGAAGGGGAAGTTTTGAGTGCAACGCTTCCAATTCCGCGGACATGCAGCCACGATTGCACGCCAAAGGAAAGGCCCAGCAAAGTTGCTAATTTCTCCAGGGACAATGAGCCGCCTGAAAACTGCCGCCACGTTCGCCGGGCGAGCAACACACTGGGGAATTCGCCGCTGCGCTGGGGCGGAGGCAGATGGAACTTGCGAGCTCTGGGATAGGACTTTGCCGGAGGGGGCATTGGCTCGATTCGGGCGCGCTGGCGAAGCTCGCGCAGCGAATCTTCGGGCTCGATGGGAGCGTGAGCATCTTTTGTGGAAAAGTGGAGAAAGCTGGCGGCTGGGCTCCACTCCTTCCAAAGGGCAAAAGCATCCGCGTGAGCGTCCCTCGGGGCGCGCGAACGCTCCAATAGGCTGAGGCGAACCAAGGCACGGACCGCGCACCGAAGAGAGGCAGGACTAAAATGGGAGTACCGCTTGAGGAGTTCCTGAACTGTTCGCCAGCGGTCGAAGAAATGCAAAATTTCACAGGTGAGCGGGGCGGCGCTGACACGCGAGCGGCTCGCGTAGTTCTCCAGTACGAGCTTGTTTCGCCACCAATAGCAAACCAAATGAGGAGAGCGACGATAGAAATCCTTCACTCGGATTCGCAGCTCCTTGCCGGCCTCATATCCACTTAACGTTTCCGAGTTTAATGAAGCAATCCTTGAGAAGCTTCAGTTCCAAATCGATGGCCTTAAGTTTTGAGCCACGGGCTGTTTTCCGCAACTTTTTCAGTTTGCGTGCCACCTTTTTGAGTGCGCCGCGAACCGGCGCAGGCGAGACCACGAACTCTTTTGGCATGATGTTCCTCCGGGCATGGGGATGGCCAAAGTTGCGCCAGCTTAGTCTCGGCTTTTTGGCGTGTCAAGCACGCACATGAGCGGTATGGAGGGCTAAGCGCAAGCAAAACGGCTTCTGAGCCTTTACGGCAGCACGTGTTGTCCTGGTTGCTGGGTGACGCGCCGCAAAAGAGCCCGGAAGTGTGGATCGGATCGCAGCAAATCGAATTCGGGCTCGATGTCCAGTTGCGGCATCCAATCGGAACGTTCGGCGTAGGCTCTTTCAAGAAACGCCAGCGCCTGCTGTTTGTCTCCTAGCCCCATGCGGATCATGGCGCTGTAGACGGGTGAGACATAGCGGGCGCGAGAAAGTTTGGCAAGTTCTTGGCCAAGCTTCTCTGCCTCGCTACGCCGTCCGGCACGTCCATAAGCATCGCCCAGAACCCCCAGGTTGCGCGGGTAGTCGGGCAAAAGAACGTTGGCGCGCTCGAGCTCGCGAGTTGCCTCGCTCAGCCGTCCCATTACCAGATAAGTCTGCCCGAGAATCATGTGTGCAATCCAGAAATCGGGCTCATTTTGCACGAGTGATTGCAGAAGCTCTATCGCCCGGTCATAGCGGCGCGCGAAGTAATAGCAACGCGCAAGATTCACTTCAATGATCAAGGAAAGCGGATCGAGCTGACCGGCGATTTGCATCTGTGTAATGGCGTCGTCAAAGCGGCCTACTTGGGTCAAATAGAGGCCATCCCACTCGCGCGCGGTCGCATAGTTGGGGTTGAGGAAAAGGGCCCGTTCAAATTCTCTTCCCGCGGTAGTAAGATCCCAGTCATAGGTCCATTCGATGGTAGCGAGCGAGGCATGCGGCTCAGCCAACGAATCGTCAAGTTCGAGGGCCTTCTTCGCAGCGGCTCTGGCAAGCGGCATGGCCACACGGGGAGGCAACTCTCCCTGATCTTCGAGCAGGTTGTAGCCGTCAGCCAGTGCGGCATAGGCCAGCGCATAGCTAGGGTCAAGATTGATGGCCTTTTGGAAAGAGGCGACAGCGTCGTTAAGATCGCCCGGAGTGCGCTTATTCAAAGAGTACAGACCGCGTAGATAAGCTTCGTAGGCTTCGGGTTTTACAGTCCGGGTGACCGATAGGCCAGCCCGCTCTTCCGGAGTCAGCTGCGCTCGGACTTCTTCTGCGATGGCGCGCGCCACGCTGCCCTGCATCGTCAGAACATCGCTAAGATCGTTTTGGTAGGTTTCTGCCCATAGACTCCGATCGCTGCGTGCGTCAATCAACTGCACGGCGATCTGTACCTGGCTGCCTGAGCGTTGGACGGAGCCTTCGACCACAGCATCCACGTGCAACTCGCGAGCAATGCGTGACATCGGCATGTTGGTGCCCTTGTAGCGCATCACCGAGGTCCGCGATGTCACGCGCAGCGCTTTAGTTCTTGCGATGGTGCCGATCAAGGCTTCCGTCATGCCATCGGCAAAGTATTCTTGTTCGGGATCGCGCGAGAAGTTCTCGAGCGGCAGCACGGCGATAGAGCGAATTTGCGGAAAGCGCGGGCGCCCGAGCAGACGATCGCGCCAGCCACCCGCGTTCACCGCGACTAAGAGTGCGGCAAGGGCCAGCAGCGCGGCCGTCCCGTAGGCGAGGCGTCTGCTCACCGCTCGCCGGGTAGGGCGCGGCGCTGGTGGCGCTGCACTCGTTGGGGGGATGGGCTGCAGGCGACGAAGATCCACGAGAAGCTCTTTGGCGGACTGATAGCGGCGGCCGGGGTCCTTGTCGAGAGACTTGAGGATGACGGTTTCAAGCTCGGGGGAAATGCGCGGATTCAGCGCGCGAACGGGGACAGGAGGCTGATGGAGGATGGCATCGATTAGCCGCGAAGGCAGTTCTTCTTGAAAGGCTCGGCGGCCCGTGGACATCTCATAAAGCACGCCGCCCATGGTGTAGATGTCGGCGCGCGCATCGACGGGTTCGCCTTTCAGCTGCTCCGGCGGCATGTAGGGAAGCGTCCCGGCAGCTGCTTGGGAGTTGGTCAAAGTCTCACTGCTTCCCCCCTCGACCGGGCGCAAGGACTTGGCCAATCCAAAATCCAGGATCTTGGCGTAGCCCTTTGTGGTAATGGCAATGTTGGCCGGTTTCAGGTCCCGGTGGACAATGCCGCGGTCATGGGCCTCTTCCAGCGCGGAAGCAATCTGGATTCCCAGAGCGATGACATCCTTTTCGGGAAGCGTTCCCGTGGCAAGCCGTTCGGCAAGTGTTTTGCCGGGAACGTATTCCATAACCAGAAAATCGACGCCGTCTTGCGTGCCGAATTCATAGACGGTTTCAATGTTGGGATGATTGAGTTTGGCCAGAGCCGTGGCCTCTTTGCGGAAGTGTCTGCGGGTGGCGTCGTCGCTGAGTGTGCCGGAAGGCAGGGCTTTCACCGCCACGTCGCGGTCGAGCTGCTCATCGCGGGCGCGGTAGACCACGCCCATCCCTCCAGCGGCGACTTTTTCGAGTATGCGATAGTGGCCGAGAGTTTGGCCAATCATGGGGTGGGCCTGATCTGTGCCGGTCGTCTTAGTTTAGACAAGAGAAGGGCAAACAACAAGGCGGGATTGCCCCGAGACGCCCGATGCGCAGCGCGCTCTGCCGTCTGTTTTTTCTGCGCTCTCCACTAAATCGCGGCTATGCAAATCGCCGCACCTTTGGGTGATTTTTGGGTTCCCTCAACGGGGATGCTAGAATCCCTTTACGCCAACCTCGCCATGCCGATTCAGGAAAAAAATTATTGGCTCGAAACGGTAGCCACGCCCCCGGTCGAATCCGCCCGTGACCTGCCCGAAGATGTCGACGTCGCCGTTGTCGGCGGCGGCTTCTGCGGGCTTTCCGCGGCACGCTCTCTCGCCAAGGGCGGAGTGAACGTCGCCCTGTTCGAAGCCGAAACTTTTGGCTGGGGCGCGAGCTGCCGCAACGGCGGCATGGTCCTCACCGGAATGAAATTGCCGGTGAGGACGCTCATCAAGCGCTACGGCAAAGAAGCGGTGCGCGAGATGTACGCCGCTTCTCTCGAGTCCGTTGACTGCGTCGAGCAGATCGTGCGCGACGAAAACATCGACTGCAATTTCTCGCGCTGCGGCCATCTGGAAGTTGCCTGCAAACCATCGCACTTCGACGGCTACGAGAAATTCGCAGCGGTCATCCAGCGCGAATTCCATCACGCCCTGCGCATCGTTTCGAAAAACGAGCTGCGCGGCGAAATCGGCTCAGACATTTATTTTGGCGGTATGGTGGACGAAACCAGCGCTGGGCTGAATCCGGCGCGTTACGTCGCTGGCCTGGCGCATGCCGCACAGCGCGCCGGCGCCTGTCTGCACGACCACACGCGCGTCGAAAAAATCGAAGCTGATTCGCAGAACGGCGCGCGCAAATTCCGCCTGCGTACTGCCCGCGGCGCCATCACCGCGGGCGAAGTGATTCTTGCCAGCGGCGCGTACGCGACGGAAGCTACTCCCGCGCTGCGAAAAAAGATCATTCCCATAGGCTCGTACATTATCGCAACCGAAGTGCTGCCGCCCGATCTCGCATGTGAACTCAGTCCGCGCAACCGCATGATCTATGACTCCAAGCACTTCCTCTACTACTACCGGCTGACTCCGGACCATCGCATGCTTTTCGGCGGGCGTGCCGCATTTTTCCCCGAAAACGAAAACACCGTTCGCCAGAGCGCGGAGATTCTTCGCCGCGGCATGATCACGGTGTATCCGCAACTTCGCGATACCAAAGTCGAATACCTCTGGGGCGGCACGCTGGACTTCACTCTGGACCTGATGCCGCACGCCGGAAAAATCAACGATATGTATTTTGCGGCGGGCTTTGCGGGCCACGGCGTCGCCGCCGCCACGTGGTTCGGCACGAAACTCGCCGATATGGTGTGCGGCCGAGCGGATGGCACACCGTTTGCCAAGATTCCGTTTCCCCCGGCACCCTTCGGCCTGCGCAGCGGGAACACTTGGGCGCTTCCGCTCGCCGGTTTGTGGTACCGGATGCTGGATGTCCTCACCTGAGAGTCCCAAGTTTTAAGCTAGCTAAGTCCCAAGCAGGAAGACGAAAACTTCTGACACATCTTTGTGAGATCTTCGGGCAAATGCGCCACCCCTCCAGGCGTGAACTACAATGCCCGGGGATGAAATTTGCGAATCACGAAGTACATCGGCAGGGCCAGCAGCACCGGCACGGGTCCCCACTTGAGCCCAAACCGATCGCTGCCCACCAGAGCGACAAAGCTCATCGCCAGCGGAGCCGCCACCACGTAGAAAAGTCCTGCGCGGTGCCAGGGAATGCGAAACGGGCGCGGTATCTCGGGCTTGGTCTGGCGCAAACGCCACGAAAGGACCGTCAGAATGGTCACGCCAATGCGCAGCCAGACGTAAATCGTCAGTAGCTGCACCATCGTTTTTTGCGCGAGTAATGCATAGACCGCCGAAGAAGCGATGATGGCCGTCCACGGCGTTCCATAGCGTGGGTGCCGCGCGGAAAAGGCAGCGGGAAGGTAGCCGTCTTCCGCCATGGTCGAAGGCATGCGCGTGCTCGTCAGCACCGTGCCATTGAGCAGCGCAACGTTGCCGATCATCGCGGCGATGGTGATGGGAATGGCCAGCCAGGGCCCGCCGATGAGCTGTGCCGCATTGGAAAAATAGCCGGTGCGCCACTCCTGCCAGTTTCCTAGGGCGGCGAGCGAAAACAGCGTCGGCAGAAAATACGTCGCAACGGAAAGCGGCACGACGATAGCGAACGCACGGGGATAAGTGCGCTGCGGATCTTCTACCTCTTCGGCGACGCTCGAAAGTTGTTCGTAGCCGGAATAGAGCCAGAGACCGAGCGCCAGTCCAGCGCCAAGTACCTGAAATTTGGACGCGTGCGGCGGGACAAAAGGCGAAAACGGAGTGTGCCGCCACTTCAGCGCGGCGACGATGCACAGGGCGGCTACGACGGCAAGCACAGAGACTTCCAGAATCGTCGATACGATCCCAACCATGTGGATCCCGCGCACGTTCACGAAGCAAATTAGGGCGATCAAAGTGAAAGCAAAGGCGTAATGGGTCCCGCTGCCCACCGGCTGGAAGTAAATCGAGATGAAGTCGGTGAGATAGTCGGCGAATAGAACGGCGTAGGTGGCGGCGAGCAGGAACGAAGCGCTCCAGTTCCACCAGCCTGCGAGGAATCCCCAGAAGTCGCCGAATCCCGCGCGCACCCAGCGGTAAAAGCCGCCCTCGACCGGAATGGCCGTGGTTAGTTCGGCGGAGACGAGCGAAACCGGGATCGACCAGAACAGTGGAATGAACAAGAGATAGAGCAGCGTTAGGCCGGGGCCGCTCTTCCTGACCATGTCCTCGAGGCCAAAGGGGCCACCGGTGGCATAGGCGTACATTACGAAGACAAAGGGTAATAGGCTGGCCTTGCGCACGCCGCAGGTGCTGCTCGGAGACCTTGGGGAAGCGGACTTGAGACTCTCGTTTCGCTCGCTGGGAATTTTCTTCGTCCTCCACACCGGGCGAAAAGTTTACTGTGGACAGTTGACGATTCACAGAAAGAAAAACAGAGTGGGGGAAGCGAACGCGGACGGCGGAGAGAGGGGGGCGACCGATGCCCCCTAGTCTTTGTATAAGTGTTGCTGCTAAAGAGCTTAGTTTGAGACCTAAGTCGTTTAGAATGAGCACTTGCGTGCCTACATGTCGCAACGTTTACTAAAGCGAAACAGAAACCACGTTTTTTGGAGCGTTACTGTTTCGGTGTGATATATTGCCGCTGACCGAAGTGATTGAGGGCTTCGGACCAGACCTTCCATTTTGAGTGGTTCTCTCAGGAAATCCCCCAGCCTCGAGGGCTCTTGGCCGAAGGCACTCGCCGCGTGCTCGATTCTATAGCGGCGTGGGCAGGCCAATGCGACCCCTGATAACAACGCTGCAGCTCACTCTGTTACTTTCCGTTGTGTCGGTGCTCGGCGCAAATTCACTCGCGCAGGAAAAATCCAGTCCTCCTGGGCGCTCGGATAGTTCTCCCAGGAAAATCCTTCCCGCGAAAAGCCGGGCGCAGGCCGCTTCAGAAAAACAGTCTCCCCCAGGGTTTTCCGCTGAGCACGAAGACAATGCCGAGCTGATTCGCAAGCGCGCGGAATGGTTTTATAAGCAGCGCAGCTCTGCCGGCGGTCATATTCCCGCGGGCGCCCGGCTGAAGGCTTTGCAACACATGCGGCGCATGATGGTTGCGGAGGGGAAGCTCGCGCTCCGGCCCGATGGGAGCTATGCGACGGCAACGCCGCTCGTGGGCCCCGCCGTGGGCGGAACATGGTCTGCACTCGGCCCGACACCCACGTCCGGCGGGTTTTTTAGCCCGGTCAGCGGGCGCATCGAGGCGATCGCTAGCGATCCGAGCGACCCCTCTGGGAATACAGTCCTCATTGGAGGTGCGCAGGGCGGCATCTGGCGTTCCACCGATGCCGGTGCAACGTGGACGGCTGTAGGGGACCAAAACGCGTCCCTGGCAATGGGTTCGCTTGCCTTCGCTCCCTCGAATCCTGCCATTGTTTACGCGGGCACGGGTGAGCAAGCCTCGATTGGCTTTGACGTTTACTACGGTGCTGGCGTTCTGAAGTCGACCGATCATGGCCAAACCTGGACGCAGACCTGCACGACTGCCAGCTCCGCGTGTCCCTTCATCGGTCCTTTCACCAACACGCTGAATTTCGGTTTCTTCAACGACGGGGGCGCACGTATTAGCTATGTTGCCGTAAATCCCAGCAATCCAAATCTCCTGCTGGTTGGCGCGCAGATTCCGCGAGTCGGAGGAACAGCCAGCGAAACCGCCGGAGGGATTTACTGCTCCTCGGACGGCGGAGGTACTTGGGTGCCGCTTTTGAGCGGCGAAGCAGGCTCGTTCGTCGGGTTTGCGACTTCCAGCATTGCTTATGCCGCCCTCGGGCGACCTTCCGGGACAGACACGGGAGCCACCAACCCGAACGGCATCTACAAATCCACAAACGCCAACGCGGCCTCGTGCGGCGCGATCACTTTCAGCCCCGTTGCTCAACAGCCGACCACGCAATCCATGGGCCGCATTGATCTGGGCATCGCGCCTAGTGACACCACGGGGAACACGGTTTATGCCTCAATTGCCGATGGCCAGGAAGGCTCTCGTACGAACTTGGGTGTTTTTGTCACCACGAATGGAGGCACTTCCTGGACGCAAACTTCCGCGCCCGACGTCTGTCGCAACCAATGCTGGTACGACAACGTGATCAAGGTGGACCCGGCCAATGCGAATATCGCTTTCCTCGGCGGCTCGTCTGTCGCTAATTTTCCTCCGCCTCCAACGCCATCTACGTTCCAGTGGGTGATGCGCTCCACGAACGGAGGGGCCACATGGAGCCCCGCTATTCCCACGCCGACGGGGCCCGGAGACCCCACGGTGCCGCACGTCGACGAGCACGCGATGGCGTTTGTCAAGTTGCCTTCCGGGACAATGCGGTTGTATCTCGGCAACGACGGCGGCCTCTGGCGCACGGACGATGCCGAGGCGTCAACGGTGACGTGGACAAACCTGAACCAGAACCTTACGCTCACGCAGTTCTATCCAAATCTCTCGGTGAATCCTTCCAACCCCGCGATCGCCTATGGCGGCGCGCAGGACAACGGCAGCCAGGTGTTTCAAGGCCACCCCAATTGGATAGGCAACGGAAGCTGCGGCGACGGCGGCCAGACGGCTGTTGATTTTCAGATTCCTACGTCGGTCTACATCACCTGCCAGTTCATCGCCATCCTTTTCTCACCGACGGGCGGAACCGACCCGACTTCGTATATTTTCGTGGGGGACGGTATAGACCCCACCGGCACGGATGCCGTTGATTTTATTCCTCCCATCGCCACGGATCCTTCCACGCCCGGCCGCGTTTATTTCGGGACGGACCACGTTTATCAAAGCAATGGCAACGGGAATACTTTCACGGCCATTTCCGGAGCACTCCCGACAGGGGAGGAAAACTACCTCACGGCTTTCGGCATTTCTCCGAATAATCCTGCGGTCGTTTATGCCGGAGCGAATGGCGGCGATATTTTCGTCGCCACCAATGTGGCCGCGGGGAGCGCCACCTTTTCGCAGGTGGCGGGACAGGCGCAGCATCCGCTCCGTAACGTTACCGCTCTCGCCGTGGATCCGCACGACCCAACGGGCAATACCGTGTACGCCGCCTTCTCCGGCTTCGCCGTGTCCGGTCAGGACACTATGGGCCACATTTTTGCGAGCATGAATGGCGGTGCGGGGTGGGCCGATGTGAGTTGCTCGGTCGCGGGAGGGTGTCAAAATCCTGTGGCTACAGACCTTCCTAACATCCCTGTCAACGACCTCGTCATTGATCCTGATCTTCCTGGAATTATCTATGCCGCAACCGATATTGGCGTTTTCCAAGGAACTTGCACGGGAACAGCTTGCTCCTGGAATACGCTCGGCGCTGGCCTGCCCAACGTGGCAGTGCTTTCCTTGAAGCTGCATGAGCCGTCCCGCACATTGGTGGCTGCGACGCACGGCCGCGGCGCTTGGTCCCTGGTTCTGACGAACGCCCCTTTGCCGGTTGGTCCGCACATTAGCTCGCTTTCGCCCATCTCCGCTCAGGCGGGTGCCACTTCTCCCCTGACCTTAGCGGTGCATGGCAGCGGTCTGACAAATGGCACGGTACAGTGGAAGGCGGGAAGCACAACCACGGCTCTGGCCACCACGGTTGTCTCGGACAGCCAAGTGACCGCGACGGTCCCCACATCTCTGCTTGCCACCGGCGGACCGGCTCAGGTGTTTATCTCGGTGGCCGCTGCAAACAGCAATCAGCTCACGTTTGGCGTTCTTTTTGGACTCCCTACGATTTCCAGCGCCACCCCGGGCAGTGCCCCTGTGAATACCGCAGCCCCCCAGACCATCACCGTGACCGGGACGAACTTCTCGAACAACTCCCAGGCCATGCTGAATCCCGATTTCCCCCCGGGAAATGGTCAGCCGAACGGGCAGGTTCTTATTCCGACCACCGTGCAATCTTCCACGCAATTGACGGCCACGATTCCAGCCAGCTACTTGGCTAATTTCGGCAGCACGAATTCTGTTGGCGTGCACACTCCACCGCCCGGCGGCGGAACAACCTTCTCGCCGCCTCCCACGGGCACCGGAACAACGCCGCTGCCAACGTTCACCGTTGTCGCGCCCGCGCCACTGAACGACAACTTCGCCAACGCCATCGCCATTACAGGCAATTCTTTCGCGGACACCAGGGACAGCTCCGCAGCGACTACCGAGACAGCGGACCCTAGTCCCCCCTGCGTTTTGGAGGGCAGCACAGGCGGGCGGTTCAACTCGATTTGGTACCAGTTCTCCCCCGCTTCGGGAGGTGCGGCTAATCTTGACACTTCGGGGAGCAATTACGACACCGTGCTCTCGATTTGGACTGGTTCCGCCGGCAGCCTTGCTTCGGTTGCTTGCAATAACGGAATTGTGGGCCCCGGCATCGTCATTGTTAACCAGTTGCGGAATGTGAATCTGACCGGGGGGACCACCTACTACATTATGGTTAGCTCTTTTGGCCCGCCGGATCCCAACCCGGTGGCTTTGGGCGGCAAGAGTGTCTTGAATTTCTCGTTTACTCCGGCCCCCGACTTCTTGCTGGCGGCAACGGGAACCACTACACAGACGATCAATGCGGGCCAGACAGCGACATTCACGAACGCCATCACGGTTACACCGCAGAATGGCTTTGCTTCGCAGGTGAGCCTATCCTGCTCTCTCCCCGTTGCGCAAACGTCCTGTGCCGTCAACCCGAACATGCTCGCAAATGGCAACGGTACGGCTAGCGTCAGCGTGACCACTATGGCTCACGGGATCGCGCCGCCGTGGGGGCGGTTCTACCTGTGCCCGCGGTGGGTTCCGCTCTTATTGCTCACCTTGTTACTGGCCATCGTCCTTTTGCGGTTTGCTCGCACGCGGCGCCAGCGTCTCGCCGGGGCTCTGCCCCTCGCCGTGATGCTGTGGCTGCTTCTGCTGCAAGCGATGGGTTGCAGCGGGGTTAGTTCCGGCCCGCCGCCTGCAACGGGAACTCCCGCAGGCATTTACACGATCACGGTGACTGGCAGCTCCGGAAGCACGACGCACACCACGACGCTAACGCTGACCGTGAACTGAGATGTTCCCTGTAGCCGAGGCCCGTCTGCCTAGCCGTTCCCCGGCTGTTTGGAACGGAGCCTAACCAGCGCTCACGTCTTCGGCTGCGTGAATTGCCATCCGAAGCGCCCCTTGATGCACAGGTTTCCTTGGGTGACGGAGTGGTCGAGCGGCGAACTCACTTTCACGATCTGCCCAGCCTGAGCGTCGACGGTAAGCTCGCAGCCCACGCCGCAATACGGGCAAATCGTTTCCGTGTGCGTCTGCCTCGATTCGTCCCACGTTCCCGCCTTGCGCATGTCGTATTCGGTTTTGCCCATCAGCGCGCCGGTCGGGCAGACGCCAATGCAATTCCCGCAATACACGCACGCCGAATCCGTCAGTGGAATTTCAAATTCCGTGGCAATGTGCGCGTGGAACCCGCGCCCGGCAACGCTAATCGCGAACGTGTTTTGGGCGTCCACGCCGCAAGCTTCCACGCATTTGTAGCAGAGGATGCACTTCGAGTAGTCGCGCACGTACAGTTCGTTGTCAATTTTCTCCGGCTGCGCCACCGTGGCGGCTCGCGGCCCGAATTTCTCCCTCCGCGCTGCGTAGCGTTTCATGTACTCCTGCAGTTGCGGTGCCGTTCGTACCTCCACGGACGAGGCGAGAAATTCCAGCACCACGCGCCGGCTCAGCCGGACTCGTTCCGAATCGGTGTGAATCACCATGCCAGCTTCCACTTTTCGCGAGCACGCCGGCACCAGCGCGCGCGAGCCTTCTAACTCGACGACGCACACGCGGCAAACATTGACTGGAGTCAGTGTTTCAAGAAAACAAAGCGTCGGCGTCTCGATTCGCAGTTTTTTCGCAGCCTCCAGAATCGTTGCGCCTTCGGCAACTGCCACGCGATTTCCATCAATGATAATTTCGAATTGACGACGCGCGACCCCCGGAGGAATTTCCGGCGCGGGCGCCGGCGGGATCGGAGTCAAAGGCGACGGCGCTTGCGCTTGTTCGCTCATGAAAAAAGACTCCAGCGATCCATCGCCGAAAGGATTGCGCCGGAAGCGGTTTGCCCCAGCCCGCAAATCGAAGCATCGCGCATCGCCTGCGCCATCTCCTTCAGCAGCGCGGTTTCCTGTTCGTTCGAACCGAGCGGCTTGCGTTGCACCAGCCGTTCGAGCAATTCTTCCTGCCGTATCGTCCCGACGCGACACGGCACGCACTGCCCGCACGTCTCGCTGCGGAAAAATGCGGCGATGCGCAGAAGAATTTGCTTCAAGTCCACGGAATCGTCGAACAGCATCACGACCCCTGAGCCAAGCGTCGCGCCGATGGCACGTGTGCCTTCGAAGGTGAGCGCGGTATCGAGTTCCTTTGGGGAGACAAAGCTTCCCGCCGCGCCGCCGAGCAGAACGGCTTGCAGCCGGCCGGTTCCGCCGACTCCACCGGCCATTTCGATGACGTTGCGGATCGTGGGCCCAAGGGAAACTTCGTATACGCCCGGACAAACGACATGCCCGGAAACACAAAACAATCGGTATCCCGAAGAATTGGCGGTGCCCACGCGTGCGTATGCCGCGCCGCCGCTCAAAATAACTTCCGGAACGTTGACCAGCGTTTCGACGTTGTTGACGACCGTGGGCTGATGAAACAACCCGCTTTGCGTGGGAAACGGCGGCTTGTTGCGCGGCTCTCCACGGTAGCCCTCAATGGAATTGAACAACGCTGTTTCTTCACCGCAGATGTACGCGCCCGCGCCGCGGCGAATTTCGACGTCCAACGAAAATCCGCTGCCCAAAATGCTTTCACCCAGCAAGTTCTGCGCGCGCGCCGTCCGAATCGCGTGTCCCAGCCGCTCCGTCGCTAGGGGATATTCTCCGCGAATATAGATGTAGCCCTTGTTCGCGCCGGCCGCGAACGCCGCAATCGTCATGCCTTCCAAAACGGCGAACGGATGGCCTTCCATCAGGATGCGGTCCTTGAAGGTGCCCGGCTCGGATTCGTCGGCGTTGCAAATCACATAGTGCGGACGATTCGAATTGCGCTGGAGATGCACGGCCTCCCATTTTTTGCCCGCAGGGAACGCCGCGCCTCCCCGGCCGAGAAGTTTCGAATCCATGACCTCGCGAATGACGCGCTCCGGGCCCCATTGGAGTGCTCTCCGCAACGCCTCATAACCGCCCAGACGCCGGTAGTCATCGAGGCTGGCCGGATCCACTTGCCCCACACCGCGCAAGAGCCGCAATTGCGGTTGCCCGGCTTGCGGGACCGAAACCTTTGCATCGATCGAATCAATTTGTTCAAGCAGCTTTCCGCTCGCTGCTTCGGTAAGGGTCGATGAAATGCCCTCCGCTTTGGCCGGCGCTATCACGCGCTCGCGAGGCGTTTCTCCCGCCGCGGTAATCAACGCACCCGGCGCGCGCTCGCAAAGGCCCAGGCACGAACTTCGCTGCCAAATGGCCTTGCCGCCAACGCACGGTTTTCCGGCTGGTCCAAGTTTGCGCTCAAGCTCCGCGCACAGTGCTCCGGCTCCGCGCGTCATACACGCAATGTCGTCGCATACGTGCGCCACCACGGGAGGGCGCGGCGTTAACGAAAACATTTCATAAAACGACGCAACGCCGTGGGCTTCGGCCGGCGGCACGCCCAGCTTTAGCGAAGCGTAATTCAATGCCCCTGGGCTGATCCATCCCATGCGTTGTTCGATCGCATGCAGCACGGGAAGAAGCAGATGGCGTTTCGAACGCAGTGGCAAGCCGTTGGAACTTGCTGCCGGTGCGCGCTCAACGTGTGAAGGCGCATGGTGTCCCGGAGCTTCCCGCTTTTCCAAGGCAGCATCGATGGCGGCTCGTTCCTCTGCGCTCGGCTTAGCCGCATTCAGGTGAAGGTCCACTCAGTGCTCCGCGCACTTCTCAATGCGAATCGCGGTGGCTTTGAATTCCGACGTTCCGGACTTTGGGTCCACCGCGTCAATCGTGAGGTCGTTCGTCGAGACTTGCTCGTGAAAGTGGACACAGAGGAAAGCAAGCCCGGGCCGCAAGCCCGGATCAAAGCGCACCGGCGCAAGCACCGATCCGCGGCGAGAACTGACGCGCACTGGCTCCCCTTCGCTAACGTGGTAACGCTTCCCATCTTCCGGCGAGAGGTCGAGCGTCGCCTCGCGGCGCAACGGAGAAGGGAATCGGCGGCTCTGCTCGCCGGTGTTGTAGGAATCCAAATGTCGTCCGGTGGTCAGCCGAATCGGATATTCGTCGCTTAGTTCGTCGACCGGCGGCTCGAACTCTACGACCGAAAAAGGCGCGCGCGGGCCAACGAGCGGTTCGCGCCACAACCGGCTGTGCAAATACATTTCGCCGGGGTGCGACTCATCGTAGCAAGGCCACTGAATCCCGCCGAGTTCCTCAAGCCGCTTGTAACTCATGCCCGCATGCATCGGGCTCAACGAACGCAGCTCATTCCAAATCGTTTCCGCATCCGGCTTGCCCCAGTCGCGGCCAAACCGCCTGGCGAGTTCGTAGATGATTTCCATGTCGTCGCGCGCGCCTTCGGGCAGCGGCACCGCCGCGCGCACGCGCTGAACGCGGCGCTCGCTGCTCGTCACCGTGCCTTCCGTTTCGCACCATCCCGCCGAGCCCGGGAGGATGACGTGGGCAAGTTCGGCGGTCTTTGTGTAAAAGAGGTCCTGCACCACCAGAAATTCCAGCCCGCTCATGAGCTTCACGGCGCGGTGACGGTCCGCTTCGGAGTCGATTGGATTTTCACCCAAAACGTAAAGCGCGGTGAGTTCACCGCGCTTCATCGCTTCAAACATCGCGCTTAAGTGCCAGCCGCGCTTCGGGTCGAGCCTTGCTCCATAGGCGCGTTCGAATTTCGCGCGCAACTCGGCGTTCTCCACGTGCTGGAAGCCCGGCAAGCGGTCCGGTATCGCGCCCATGTCACCGCCGCCCTGCACGTTGTTTTGCCCGCGCAGAGGATTGAGCCCGCTGCCGTAGCGCCCGACGTGTCCGGTGAGCAGGCCGAGATTGATCAGCGCCAGCACATTGTCGACGGCGTTGTGATGTTCGGTGATACCCAGCGTCCAGCAAATCTGCGCGCGCTCGGCCCTGGCGTAAGCGTGCGCGGTTTGGCGAATCACTTCCGCCGGGACGCCGGTCTCGCGTTCGGCGCGCTCCAGCGTGTATTTCTCGACGCCGGCGCGGTAAGCGTCGAATCCGCTCGTGGCATGTTGAATGAATTTCTCGTTTGCCAGACCCGAATGAATGATCTCGCGCGCCATCGCATTGGCCAGCGAAATATCGCCGCCAACGTCGGGGCCCAGCCACGTGTCGGCCCATTGCGCGGAGCTCGTCCGGCGCGGATCGATCACGAAGAGCTTCCCTCCGTTGCGAATCCCTTTCAGCACATGATGAAAAAAGATCGGATGCGTTTCCCGCGCGTTCGAGCCCCAAAGCAGGATCACGTTCGCCTCTTCCACCTCGCGGTACGAACTCGTCCCGCCGCCCGCTCCGAAAACCGTCGCCAGACCGACGACGCTCGGCGCGTGTCAAGTCCGGTTGCAGCTATCGATGTTGTTCGTGCCGATTACCGAGCGAACGAACTTTTGCGCCAGGTAGTTCAGCTCGTTGGTGGTTTTTGAACAACTGAACATCCCGAAGCTGCGCGGCCCGTGCTTTTCCACTTGCGCGCGGAAGCCCGCCGCGACGCCCTCCAGCGCCTCGTCCCAGGTCGCCGGCCGGTGCTTGCCATGCTCGCGAATCAACGGCGTTTTCAGCCTATCCTTGCCCCCATGATTCATGCCCGGCCCCTTGTTCTTTTCTTTCCCAACGTTCGCACTGGTTTGATTGTGCCCCAGCAAACTTATCCAGCACATGATAACTCTTTTCCGAGGCGCGTTCCTCTCGTTTGCTTCTCGTGAGCGGCACCTGCCCGATGCTCACGGAAGTTGTAGTGGCGGGTCTAGAGACCCGTGCCTTGCTGCGGGTCTTTTGCGGTCCCTGCGCCCCCGGTCACAAATTCCTGTTAACCCCGCCGGTCTCTCGTTCGTATCTATCTACAGACAAGCTAGCGCGGGATTTACCCGTTGAGGGAGGCGGATGGTGTGGAGAAGTCAACGCCCCTGGTCCAAAGTGGCGCGTTGGGCGTTCCTGCTGGCGATTTTTTCAGCGAGCTCGACGGCCCCTGTTGCACAATCCGCGCCAGCCCAGAAGAAACCTTCGCCCGCGGCGGCCACGCAGGGAAGCAAGGACCCCGAAGCCGTGCGCTCCGAGCTATTGGAATTGTTGCGGTTGAGCCCGAAGCTCACTGAGGTCATTGCAGCTGACCCGACTCTGCTCGCAGATGAAGCTTACGTGAGCCGCAACAACCCCGAGCTTGCTGACTTTCTCCGCAGCCACTCCGAAGTTGCTCGCAATCCAGAGTTTTACCTGTTCTTTCCTCCTAATTCCCTTGGCAAAGGGAGGCGGCAGAGGTTGCAGGCTATGGCCTGGCCTGAACTCCAAGGCTTTGGCGAGCCGCCAGTCATGTCCGGAATGCGGCAGGTACTCCCTTTTCTTGTGTTCGTCTTGATTCTCGCGGCGTTGCTCTGGGTTTTTCGTATCGTGCTCGAGAACAGCAAGTGGAACAAGCTCTTCAAGATGCAGAACGAGCTCCATAACAAACTGCTGGACAAGTGCAGTACAAACGAAGAGCTGCTTGCCTGGTTCCACAGCAGCGCCGGAAAGCCGTTTTTCGACCTGGCCACCATCGAGCCCCGCTCGGCAAACCCCCTGACCAGAGTCTTTCTGCCGCTGCAGTTCGGTATTGTGCTGGCCTTGGCAGGAGGGAGCTTCCTCTTTTTGCGCCCTAGCCTCCCCGAGGATGATGCCCGGCATTTCCTGATTCTTGGAACTTTGGCTTTTTCGCTCGGCATAGGCTTTATCATCTCAGCAGCAGCTTCTTACTTGCTGGCTCGCCATTTAGGATTGTTGCCCCAGTCAGGTAAGGCGCGTGAGACGAGTGCAAGCGATTGATCGCTTCCGCTAGCAAGGCCAATGAGATGAAAACCACCTCCGTCACGTGGCAAGGCGCGATTCGGCAACTGGACGTCGCCGATTCAGCAGATAGCCGTGGTCTGTCCATGAATGATGAGGCGTTTGCCAGCTTTTACCAACGTACCGCGCGCCCCGTCTGGAGCTACCTCGTCCATGTTTCCGGCAATCCTGCTCTGGCGGACGATTTGTTGCAGGAAAGCTATCTGCGTTTCTTGTGTGCCGCGCGCTGGAGCGATGGTGAAGGGGCTTGCCGGCGCTATCTGTTTCGCATTGCCACGAACCTTCTCCGTGATCATTGGCGCAAGCGCGCTCCCGCTTCGCTCGAGGGGCTCCCGGAAGAAGCCTTCGGTACGGTCCAGGGCCCCGACATTGCTCAACTCGACTCTCAAAAAATGCTTGCTCGCGCTTTCCATCGCCTGCGCCCCCGGGAGCGACAATTGCTCTGGCTCGCTTATGCGGAAGGGGCAACACATGCCGAAATCGCGGAGATTACCGGACTGCGAACGGCGGGAATTCGCATTCTGTTGTATCGTGCCAGGCGGAAGCTGGCCCACCTTCTCCAACAACGCCCGGCGACGCCGGAGAAAGGATCATGAATTTGTTCTTCTGCGCCTCGGAAAAGGAACTGGAAACAGCGCTCCGCCAAGGCCGCTGGCCGCAAGCTGGCGATCCGGATCTGCGCGTTCATGTGGAAGGCTGCCGCCGTTGCCAGGAACTTGTTTTGGCCATGCAAACTTTGCAAAGGGCGAAATCAAACGGGGAGCGACTGGCCTGGCTGCCATCTCCCGGCTTGCTGTGGTGGCGCGCCCAACTGCGTCGCCGGAAGGAAGCCATCCAAAGCGTCACCGAACCCCTGGCCCTCGCGGAAAAAATCGGCCTGCTCGGCTTGTTTGCGGCTTTTTGCGTCATGGTATGGCAAGGGAGCCAGTCCGCTGATTTTCTGAGCCTTTTTCAAGGCCTTTCGAGTTCCGGCCTTTCTCAACTGGAAGAACTGTGGGCGGCGGCATCCGGTGCGAGCGCCTGGATGATAGTCCTGGGAGTCACGGCCCTGGGTATACTGGCTTTCTTTGCGGGTTTTGCCATTTTCCTGCTGAGAGACGAAGGTTAGAGCGCCCCTGACAAAACGTGCCAATGGAACCTTTGTCCATCCTTGACGTCTAAGGACAGTGGAGTCTGATACGGTGGAAACCGCAGGCAGCACGATCAGACAAACGGAGCCCGATAACGGCAATACGGGCGCTGGTTCCCACACCCGGCCGCCCAGTCTTCACCCTGCTTGGCAATCTCTGATTCGCTTCTGCCACGATATGGGCCATGGCGAAATTGAATGCCTCAAGATCCAAGATGGCCTGCCCGTTTCTGCGGAGGTAGTCAGAAAGAAAATTCGCTGGTCCTGAGCTAAGCAAGAACCGAAGGAAATCAGCTTTCGGCTGACCGTACAAATCGGAGGCCGCCATGTGCTTCCCGCACAGGGCGGCCTTCTTGCGTCTGGAGACGTCTCATGTCGCCTCGCAACTGTTTCCGGCAAGCGATCTTCACGCGAATCGTCCTAAGCGCACGCGTGGCCGTAATATCTGTCGCCGTATGCCTCTCGAGCGCTGCTGCCTTTGCTCAAGACAAGTCACTGACCAACCATTTACTGAAACGCGCCGAAGCCGGATATCTTCAAGAGCAACTCGAGGTCGCGCGCGCGTTTCAACTTGGATTGGGCGTGGATCGCGATCCCGCTGAAGCCGCGCGCTGGTTTCGCAGAGCGGCGGATCAAGGAAATCCACAGGCCCAGTTTCAGCTCGGTTTTCTGTATAGGATTGGTTCCGGAGTGCAACAGGATGATCACGAGGCCTTCCAGTGGTTTCAGCGCGCGGCGCTGGAAGACTATGCCCCAGCTCAGTTTGACCTCGCCATGCTTCTGCTTCAGGGTTGGGGTGTTTCCCGGGATCTCCCGCAAGCGGCTCACTGGTTGATGAAGGCTGCTCAACAGGGGCTTCCGCAAGCCGAAATTAATCTTGCCATCCTTTATTTCCATGGATACGGAGTTCCTGTCGACCCGGCGGAGGGCATGCGCCGGCTGCGCAAAGCCGCCAAACGCCATTTTGCCCCCGCCGAGTTCCTGCTGGGCTCATGGTATGAGACCTCCCCCATGTCGGGAACGGAGAAGAATCCGGCACAGGCCGCTTATTGGTACCGCAGGGCTGCGCAGCAAGGATACGCGCCTGCTCAAGACAATCTTGGAGTTCTGTACGATAAAGGCGCCGGCGTTCCCGCGGACAACGAGCAGGCCAGGAAGTGGTACCGCTTAGCCGCCGAACAGGGCGATGGCACCGCCGCCGCCAATCTCGCTCATAACTACGCCGACCCTCACAATGCAAAACCCGACCTGGCTTCCGCGTACTTCTGGGCCCTTTTGGCCCTGCACTACCCTCCGCTTCACTCCCCGCCGTTGCCAGCCTCCTTTGCAGCCAACCTGCATGCTGGGCTGTCATCGGAGGAGGCGGCTCGTATCGAAGCGCAAGCCCAGGAATGGGTCCAAGCACATCCGTCAGGCCCGGACGCCCGGCACGACGATTGGTTGACTCTGTTGCTTACCGAATCGGACGCCGCCCCTCCTCCATAGCCCGTAGGACCACCTGATCCGTCCGAGCGTAGCGGCGGGGCAACCCCAAGCCTGTCATCCCGGCCCTCACCGAGGCGGTCTTCCACATGAGCTGAGGACGGAGGGATCTGCGTCTTAATCCTTGGTTTTCTGGTTCAGTTCGCACGAACCGGGGAGACCACTGGGGAGACCACCCTCCTCGGCGAATGCCGCGAAGCCAGCCCTGCGGTTCCCGCCGCCGCAAACAAAGGATCGCTCAACGCCGCGTGCTCTCTCGCCTCCTTCTCGAAGCGGTAAGACTCGATGACCTTGGCGACAACTTCCGGCAAATTTTCATCGCACGGCACGTTTTCCAGAATTTCCTCGCCTGCCACGGCCTGCGGCCCGGTCAGGCCGCCCGCGTAAATCGCCACGGCATCGGTGAGCTTTCCCCCCAGTCTGGTTTTGAATCCCCGAAATCCGATGTCTGCCGCTTGATGGTTCCCGCAACCGGCAGGACAGCCCGACCAATGAATCTTTAGGGGATTTCCGCTGGCCCCAAGCCGCTGTTCCAAAGCCTCAGAAAGCGCAACCGCGCGGCTCTTCGTTTCGATAAGCGCCAGATTGCAATAGTCCGTTCCTACGCAAGCCACCATATTGCGCAGGAAAGGCGACGGACGCGGCGAAAACTCCTTCAGCAAGGGTTCTGCAAGCAGCCCGCCGGCGGAGTCCGCGGGAACATTGGGAATGATGGCGTTTTGCGCGGTCGTGAGGCGAATTTCGCCATTCCCATAAATTTCTGCCAGCCGCGCGAGTTCGTCCAGTTGTTCAGAATGGACTCGGCCAGTGGGAATGCACAGCCCTACCGCGCAAAGCCCGTCTTGCTTTTGCCTGGTTCGGCCAAGGTGGTCGGCATGCGCCGAGCTTCGCATGTCCCTCCCTTGAAACGCCAATTCGTGACCCAGCCGTTCGATGAGCTCCGTGCGCAAACGCGACAGGCCCCATTGTTCGATGAGAAAAGCAAATCGGCACTTCGAGCGCGCCTCGCGGGGGCCGTGATCTCGATAAATTTTGATCAGTTCCAGCACCACGGGTGCCGCCTGAAAAGCTTCCACAAAAACATTCAGCGGCGAAGCAACGGTAAAGCCTCCCGAGCCCATCTTTCCGCCGACAAGCACGTTGAAACCAATGCGGCCCGCTTTCTTTGCAGGAATCAGCGCGATGTCCTGCGACTCGGCATGCGTGCAATTGTCCAGGCAGCCGGAAACCGTGATGTTGAACTTGCGCGGCAGGTTGGTGAACTCCGGGTTACCATCGCGGCCCACGATAATGCGGTCCAAGTCCTGCACGACCGGGGACGCATCCAGCAATTCGTGCGGGTTCAGGCCGGCAAGAGGACAGCCGTTGATGTTTCGAACGTTGTCAATGCCGGTTTGCAGTGAGCGCAGGTCCACACCTTCTAACTTCTCCCAAATTTCTGGCACGCCCTTCAGCGTGAATCCGCGCAGCTCCATCTGCTGTCGTGTCGTGATGTCCACGACGCCATTGCCCAGCCTCCGCGAAAGCTCCGCAATGGCTCGGAGTTGCTCTGCTCGCGTGAACCCGTTGGGCATCCGGATGCGCATCATGAATTTGCCCGGTGTCGGCCGGCGGTAGAAAACTCCGACCCATTTCAACAATTCTTTTTCCGCGGGAGTGAGAGATTCCGCGCCGCGTTCGATGATTTGCGGAAGTTGTTCCAGGATGCGCAGCCCGTCGCCTCCCACCGACGCCTTATGGCTTTCTACGCTGTTTGCGGGAACCGTCGTTTCACTGGCCACTAGCCACTCGTCACTCGCCACTGGTTTACCGCCTCGGGCTGGCTGTTCTGCTTTTTCTCGCCGCTCGTCACTGGTTCCTTCATGCTGGCACTCTCATCCGCGCCAGGGCAAACGCAAAGTTCTGCTGCCTTCTATTGAAAATTCTGAAAACTGATGCGATAAGGCCAGGAAAAGGCCCTACAGCGGAAGAAGAGCTGCTGGAGATCGTCATGCGCCGCTGCGAACGCGGCAGCACGCTGCTAACTTCCAACCGCCCCGTGGAAGACGATGGAAGACGGGGGGGAAGTGCTTGGCCACAGCGCCGCGGTCACTGTCATGCTCGACCGCTTGCTCCACCACGGCCATCTCCTCAAATGGGGACTCCGAAGTTGGAAGACGAAAACCGACTTGCCTGACCAGGTCAAGTTGTCCGTATCAGTGCCAATTGCAACGAAGGCCTTGCCGCAGTCAGCCGGAGGTCATCTTCCCAACCGAGGGGTGCTGGGAGGTCACAGGCGAAGTCGGTGAGACCAGCCTGACCTTCGTAACCCGCAGTAAAGGCCGCTACCTGGTGGTCCGCAGGCCCTTGATCGATTCGTTTTGGCGGAAAGTCGGATGCTAGTGCGATCCGCACCGCACTTGCACTTCCGACGCGAGATCGGGATCCATGAGCGCGGTCCGGCCGTTCAGCGCCGAGCAAACTTGCTGCGAAGTGACGCCCAAAGTGCCCCGCAAGTCCGCGCCCGTCAGATTCGCTCCGTCCGTCTCAGCTCCCCGGAGAACCGCGCCCGTCAGGTTCGCTCCTCTTAAGTCCGCGTCCTTTAAATCCGCATCCAAAAAAATCGTTCCCTTGCACAGCGCGCCAGTCAAGCTAGCGTTTGCGAGCCGGGCCGAGGAAAGGTCAGTTTGCTCCAAATTGGCGAAGGAAAGCACCGCGTGTTCGAGCCGGGCGTCCCTCATGTCGCTGCGCGAAAGGTCCGTGCGCAAAAGCTGCCCGTTGGTCAAATTGATGGCATACAGCGAAGCGCCGGAAATGCGGGCGTTCGATAGCACCGAGTTTTCAAAGGTCCCGTAGGACAAATCCGAAAAACGCATGTCCGCAGCGGAAAAATTCGCCCCCGTCGCGTTGGCGGAGACCAGCACCGCGTGCGAAAGCAGCGTGCGATCAAAAATTCCCGATCGCAGCAAAGTTTCTCGCAAATTCGCGCCCCTCAAGTCCCCTTCGGACAAATAAATGCCTTCGAGGTTGGCGCGCCACAATTTCGCGTTCACCAAAAACGCGTGGTAGGCGCGCGCGTAACGCAGATTCATTTCGTTCAGGTGCGCGCCGGAAATTTTCGCAACATTTTCGTCCGTCCACGGTGTGCCTTTGGGAAGCGGCGTCGAAAGCGAGGCTTCCGTCAAGTCCGCGTAGGGCCGGTAGCCCACGGACTGAAAAACCGTGGCGGCCCAGCGGCGTGGATCGGCGGCAGACGCGGCAGCGACCCCCGTTTTGTCAGAGGGCAGGCCGCGATTCACGCCCAGCGAGATGACGAAAAGAACGACTCCTGCCGCGAGCGCCGAGCGCGTTGTTCCCAGGATCATGCGCAAAACATTTCTCGATTTTGGCACGCGAATATCACCCGGCCGAAGGACGCGTGACACGATGAAAGGAACGCTGGTAGCCGTGCCAACCGCGGCAGTGGTCAGAAAAACGTGAAGCAGCGTTCCGCGAAAATCCTGGCATGTCAGGTAGCGCAGCCAGAAGAAAAATAGCGTGACCGGAACAATCCAGTACGCAAGCAGCGTCGAAAGAGCCGATTCGAACGCAGTCATGGCCGCGCGAGATTCCCCCTGCCAGCGAAAATGCCGCCGCACCAGGCCCATCAGATACCACGGCCCGTCTTTTTCAAGCGTTTGTCCATCGGGAAACACTGCAGGCAATGCCGCCATGCTGCCCCACAAACGCAGAAGCAAAAAATGGAAACGCAGCGACAAAACCAGAAGCACGATGGGCCCCCCGAGAAAAAGTCCGGTCGTCGGCAGCAGGTTTCCCAGCTTGGGGAAGGGCAGCGCCGACGAATTCAGCAGCAGCCGCACGTCGGTGGTGTAGATCATCAGCAGGCAGCAGAGAAGGCTCAGCCCAACCGTCAAAAAATAAAACCACCGCGCCACTTTCGTCGCGTCGCCGATGGCCTTCGAACTGTCCACCGCGGAAATCGATTCGGGAAGCACGGCGTCGAAAAGGTTGGTTCCTCCGAGGCGTCCAAACCAGAGTCCGTCCGCGCCATACACATTGGCACCCATCAAATTCGCGCCCCTCAATTCCGTCCCCAATAAATTGGCATTCTGTAAATTGGCGCGAACTAGACTGGCTCCCCTCAGGTTCGCCATCGAAAGGTCCGCTCCCGCCAAATTAACTCGATGGAGCACAGCGGACTGCAAATTGACGCCGGTCAAATCCGCTTTCGCCAAATTGACGCCGGTGAGGTCGGCTCTCGCGCCCGTTTCTCCCCCGGATTCGACCCACTGTTTGTGCTGATCCAGAATTTCGGCGAGATCGATCAGAGAAATTCCGACAGTGCCTTCACCGCCAGAAGCTTCGGCAGCGAGCGAAGATTTCTCTTTCGCTTTGGGTTCGATCGTGATTTCGGTTTTGAGTTCTTCCACTTCTTTGATTGACTGAATGTCCGGAGCCATTTGCACACTTTCCCCCGACGGATTATCTTCGCCCATACGCGCGCCTGGCCGCGGATTCCGTTTTGAATCCGCGCAAATGCCATCCCCCCACTTTCGAGTCCACAAGGAAGTGACGCTGGGTCTTCCAATCCTCTCTCACCAGCGGTGTGGAAATCGCCTGACCGAAGGTACAGGTTGCGCCAGAGGTAACGGTGGGGTCAATAAAAGAATGTGGGAGAGAAAAGCAAGAGAGGAGCCGCGGATTAGAGTGGATTGGCGCGGATTAAAGCTCTGAAGACTGCAGCGGAAGATTCCTTCCGGAGTTTATCGGCGAAAATCGGAGGGAATCCGCCACCAGTGCTCCGCCCCAAAAAACTGGAGCCGGGGCGCTTCGCTGAGGGGCCAAGGCACCCCGGCTGATCCTGCCCGCCTCCGCAGTGTGCGAGCAAGAAACCCGGAAGAAACTCTTTTGCCGCAGGCTGGCCTACCTTTGGGGACTGGATCCTGCGAACTTTTGCCAGTTTGTTAAAAACCCGAGGACTGTGGTCTGCCTGCGCAGCGGAGAATTATCGATCATCGTCGCCGCGAAGGAATTCGTACCGCTCGATCGCGGCAACCACACCCACGGCGCCTTCCTCGCGCGGTTCGGTGCGTTGCACGCGGCCAAGGCAGCGCACGCGCACCGGACCGGCCATGGTAATTTCGTTGGGCAGCGTCAGCAGAATCTCGACGGGCGAGCCTTCTTTGACGTCCTTGGAAAGATAGAAGTAGACACCGCGGGAGCTAACGTCCCGCGATTCGGTGCTGGTTTCGCCGACGGCAGCGCCCGTCGTCCAGCGAACCGTAAGCGGCAGCCGCATGGTAAAACGCTGAGTAGCACGGCGTTCAGAACCCGTCAAGACAGCCCTCCTGACCGAAACCAAAGTGTATCCGGGGGACCGGGCAGCAAACAATAGGACGTCCGATACAAAATCGATTCAACACTGAGAAGTACGAAGGTACTAGCACGCTTCGCGAAGCGTAAGCCAGCCGTAAAGGCCATCGGGTGGATCCGCTACCGCGCGGAATTCCGTGAAAACAAAGTAGTTATAGGGAAAGGTTAGCCGCCTGCCCTTGCCTGGCGAAAGGTCGCTGACCCCCTTGGAATCACTCGAATCACTCCATCTATCTTGACATGCGCAGAAGGGGGAAGTAGCCCTCGGGGAAATTGCGTTTTCGAACTTCCGACCCATCCCACAGCGGAAGGAGGGTGCGAGCCTAGAGAAGCTACGATTCCTGGCCGAAGCGCTTGATGTCTTCGGGGCCTTCCTGGAGCTTCCCCTCTTCGTGGCCCTGCACCAACACGCGAATTTGCTCGACGACGTCGGGATTGGCCAGCGTGGTGATGTCGCCGGTGTCCATGTGATTCTCAATCGCAGCGAGCACGCGGCGCATGATTTTGCCGGAGCGCGTCTTGGGCATATCCGGCACCATATGAATTTCCTTCGGGCGTGCAATTTTCCCAATCATGGTCTCGATGGCGGTCGTAACCTTGTCCTGGATGGCTCTGGTTTCCTCCGCCGAAGCGCCGGGCTTGAGCGAAATGAAAACGACCGGGACGCGGCCCTTCACTTCGTCCACGGCGGGAACCACAGCCGCTTCCGCGATTTCTGGAATGGTCAGGCAGGCCGATTCCACTTCCTTGGTTCCCAGGCGATGACCGGCGACGTTGATGACGTCGTCCACGCGTCCGAGGATGCGATAGTAGCCATCTTTGGCGATCATGGCGCCATCGGCCGCGTAGTAGGGCCAGTCGCGCCAATCTTTGCTTTGCGCGTTTTTGTTGTACTTCTTGTAGTACTGACTCACGAAACGCTGCGGATCGCCCCAAATCGTCTGCATGATTCCCGGCCAGGGATTGCGGATGCAAATGTTTCCGGCAAGGTTAGAACCGGCTTTGACTTCTCTTCCTTCTTCATCCCAAATCACGGGATAAATTCCCAGAGCGGGGGGGCCAGCGCTCCCGGGCTTCATGGGATCGAGCGCGGGCTTGGTGGTGCAGAGGAAACCGCCTGTTTCGGTTTGCCACCAGGTGTCCACGATCGCCGCTTCGCCTTTGCCCACCACGTCGTAGTACCACTGCCAGACCTCCGGCTCGATGGGTTCGCCAACAGTGGTCATGTGCTTGAAGTGGTAGTTGTACTTTCTAGGCTCGTCCAGCCCGGCTTTGCGCAACATGCGAATGGCGGTGGGCGAAGTGTGGAAAATGTTGACGTCAAGCCGCTCGGCGATGCGCCAGGGGCGGCCGACGTCCGGGTATTGCGGCACGCCTTCGTAAAGAACGCTGGTCGCAGCAAGCGCCAGGGGTCCATAAACGATGTAGGAATGGCCGGTGATCCAGCCGATGTCCGCCATGCACCAGTAGACGTCTTCGGGATGAATGTCCTGGTAATACTTCGCCGTGCCGGTGACGTAAGCGAGATAACCGCCGGTGCGATGCTGGCAGCCTTTTGGCCTGCCCGTCGTGCCGCTGGTGTACATCAGGAAAAGCGGGGCTTCGGCGTCCTGCGAAACGGGCTGGACGGTCTGGCCATGGTAGGCTTTCACGACGTCGTTGATGAAATGATCGCGCTCCTTGACCATTGGCGTCTCCGAGCTGTATTTGCCCGGATAACGCTGCCACACAAGAACTTTGTCGATGCGCTGGCCCTCTTTTTCGGCGGTCTTTACCGCGATCTCTGCGGCGGCTTTGTGATCCACCCACTTTCCGTTGCGCCAGTAGCCGTCGGCGTAGATTAGGACGCGGCTGCCGGAGTCGGCGGCGCGCAGCCCGCAAGCCTCGCCGCTGAATCCGCCGAAAACCACGGAATGCACGATGCCGAGGCGCGCGCAGGCCAGCATGGTGATAGGCAGCTCGGGAATCATGGGCATGTGAATGGTGACGCGGTCGCCGGTTTTCAGTCCGGCGAAGTCGCCCAGCACGGCGGCGAGTTCATTGACGCGCTTGTACAGTTCCTGGTAAGTGATGACCGTGGTGGTTTCGCCTTCGGGCTCCGGAACAAAAATGATGGCAGCCTTGTTTTTGTATTTGGCGAGATGGCGGTCGACGCAGTTGTAGCAGGCGTTCAGCTTGCCGCCGACGAACCATTTCCAAAAGGGCGGATTGCTGGTGTCCAGCGTTTTATGCCACTTTTTGTCCCAATCCAGAGCCGAAGCATAGTGATCGAAGCAAGCGGGAAAGTTCTTTTCGCTGAATTTTTTGACCAAAGCAGGGTCTTTTAGATTGGCCTGGGCGATGAATTTTTTGGAAGGATAGTAGTATTGCTCTTCCTTCCAGTGCACGGCAATTTGTGCTTCGCTAAGTGTCTGGCTGGCTTTCGGTTCTTTGGTGCCCAGTTTCTGACGCGGTGTGGCCACGGTCGCGGCTCCCTTGGAAGATCGATTCGCTTTGACGCAACGACGAGGGTCCGTCTGCATTCGGTCGCGCTGGCTTGAAGGTTCGCAGAAGCTCGTCCTGCAAAAATAATGCTCCCGCGCGGGCGCGCTCGTCAATCACCCGCGGCAGCGGTGCGGCGCCGCTTGGGTTACTTCATGCCTCCAACTTCGTCCCAGATCTTGTGCCCGTGGGTTTCCTTCAAAAGCAAACTTCCAACGATAAAAGTCATGCTGGCAACGATCATGGGGTAGTAGAGACCGGCGTAAATGTTGCCGGTCGTCGCGCACGAGGATAATCCGATGAGCGGCACGAGGCCGCCGAAAACGCCGTTTCCTATGTGATAGGGCAGCGAGAGCGAGGTGTAGCGTATTTTCGCTGGGAACGCTTCGACCAGATAAGCCGCGATGGGCCCGTACACCATGCAAACATAAATCACCTGGACGAACACCAAGAGAACGAGCATGGGCAGGTTGGGATTTGCGGCTTCCTTTGCGGGTACCAGGGCATTGTTGGCATCGCGAGTCAAGGGAGTCAGGGAAATGGCGCCGGTCACTTTGTTCTTCGCCGATTTCACCGTTTCCACGTTGTTGCCGGCGGCGCGCTCCATGGCTTTGTAAATCGGCATGTAGGTGAGCACGGCAATCAGGCAACCCGCCATCATGATCTTTTTCCGTCCGATGCGGTCGGAAAGCGCGCCAAAGACGGTGAAAAACGGCATTCCGAGTAAGAGCGCACCGGCAATGATATAGTTCGCGATGGTGGCGTTTACCTTCAGAATGGTTTGCAAATAAAACAGCGCGTAAAACTGACCCGTGTACCAAACAACGCCCTGGCCTGCGGTGGCGCCCAAGAGCGAAATGAGAACGCGCTTGAGGTTGTCCCATTTGCCAAAGGCGTCTTTCAGCGGCTGCAAGGAAGTCATTCCGGCGGTCTTGATCGAAGTAAAGATTGGGGATTCCTTCATCTTCAATCGGATATACAGCGAGATGGAGACGAGGAGGATTGACAGCAGGAAAGGAATGCGCCAGCCCCACGCAGAGAAAGCTTCCTTGGTCATGAAGGATTGCGTCGCGACGATTACCAGAAGGGAGACAAAGAGGCCAAGCGTTGCGGTGATTTGGATGAAGCTCGTATAGAAACCGCGCTTGCCGTCAGGCACGTGTTCGGCGACGTAGACTGCCGCGCCGCCGTATTCGCCTCCCAGCGCCAGCCCTTGCAAAACGCGGATGAGCAGCAGTGTAAACGGGGCAAACCATCCGGCCGTCGCAAAGGTCGGCAGGAACCCGATGATAGCCGTTGCACCGCCCATTATCGTAAGCGTCACGAGAAAGGCGTACTTGCGGCCGACGAGATCGCCGATGCGGCCGAAAAATAGAGCGCCGAAAGGGCGCACCAGGAATCCCACGGCGAACGTGGACAAATAGGCAATGAGCGCAATCGCGTCATTGCCGGCGGGATAGAATTTCGGAGAGAGAACGGCGGCCAAGCTGCCAAAAATGTAGAAATCGTACCACTCGATCATGGTGCCCACAGAGGACGCGAGAATCACGCGCCAAATGCTATAGTCTGGGGTGCCGCTTACCGCGATGGCGTCTGCCCGGCTGGCCATGGTTCCTCCTCGACGTTCTCAACGACTCGCACAGGCCATGCCCCGGGTCTTTCGCTCTTGAGGGCGACACCCGTGCATGCTTTTCGTGCTTTATCTTTCCCCTCCCGTTGAATCCCCCCGGAGACTCGCAGAGGAACGCGAGCGGGCCAGGTCTTCAGTGCCGGAAGGGTTTAGGAGACGCCAAGTTCATATACGCGTCCGGCTGCGTTGTCAAGAAAGGACTTGGCACTGGTTGGGTTGCGTCTCACTCTCGTGAATGTTCGGCCGTCTGCGGGGCAGCGGCTGCCCCGCGGTCAGCTAGCCATGCGCACCGAGTAGAGAGAAAACCAGGAGTCGTGACGCAAGCTCTGGTTGAGCCGCGGCGAGCCATTCGTCGTTCTCTCCGTTTCCTCGGCCAGTTCTCCATAGTGTTTTCACACGCGCTGCGCTATCTTCGAGAGCCGCGCCTGGGCAAAAAATCATTCAGGGCGAGGAGTCATTTTGTGAGCCGCGAGAGGGTGGATGTCCCCATTGTCGGGGCGGGCATCATGGGACTAGCTGACGCCTATGTTGCGGCGCGGTCCGGGCGCAAAGTCGCGGTCTTCGAGCGCAACCCGGCGGCCATGGGAGCATCCATCCGCAACTTCGGCATGATTTGGCCCATCATGAACAAGCTAAAGGTAGGGCTTGGAGGCGTGATCAAGCTCGTTATGTTGGTCCTTGCCTTTGTGTGATGGTGCGCTGACCTGAACTGGGTGAATTGTGCCCCGATTCACCGGTTGCCCCGCCCTTATTGAATGTCAAATTCCACATACAGGTCTGATATAGTCCCCGCTGTCATGGAAGCCGCAACCAACCGCTCAAACGCGCAATCGGCACTCGTGGTTCCACTCACGCGGAATCAGATTCGCGGATTCTGGGCTTCTTGGGGCGGCTGGGCGCTGGATGGCATGGATTCGTTTATTTACGCGCTGGTGCTGGTGCCTTCGCTTCGGGAGCTTCTTCCGCGCTCCGGAATTGCAGCGACAAAAGGCAGCATCGGCTTTTATGGTGGATTGTTGTTTGCGCTCTTTTTGTTTGGCTGGGGACTGGCGTTTTTGTGGGGACCGGCGGGCGACAGATTCGGCCGCATCCGCACGCTCATGGTGACCATCGTGTGGTATTCCGCTTTCACTTTTCTTAGCGCGGTCGTCACCAATATCTGGCAGCTCGCCATCTTGAGACTGCTCGCGGGAATTGGAATCGGCGGGGAGTGGGCCATGGGGGGAACGTTCGTCGCCGAAGAGTGGCCCGAATCGCGACGGCGCACGGGCGCGGGTTACATGCACACGGGATATTACGTGGGAACTTTCCTTGCAGCGGCGCTCAACTTTGTGATCGGCGGTTATTTTGGAAAACACGCCTGGCGCATGATGTTTGCGATTGGTGGATTGCCCGCGCTGCTGCTCGCGTGGGTGCGGCATGGCGTGACCGAGCCGGCACGCTGGAAGCAAAAAGAAGACCTCGTGCGCTCGTGGAGAATCTGGCAGCCATTTGCGGCGCTCTTTTCGAAGGCGCTGCGCCGCAGAACGATTCTGAATTCCTTGTACATGCTGGCGTCGGTTTGCGGGCTATGGGCCGGAACAGTTTATGTGCCGGCAGCCGTAACGGCGCTGGCGGAAGCGGCGGGGAAACTTGGCCCGGCAGCCGCGCAACTGGCTTCGCGCGCGGTGATGCTGGTCTCATTTGCTACGATTCTCGGGTGCCTGGCGATGCCGTGGCTTGCGGAAAAATTTGGAAGGCGCGGAGCGCTGGGATTTTATTTTTCACTGATGCTTGCCTTTATTGCGCTTACTTTCGGAAAAGTGTTTTATCTCGGCGCGGCGGGCCTGCCTTGGTTTTTCGCCTGCCTTTTCTTTCTGGGATTTGGCGGCGCGAATTTCGCGGTGTACACGGTGTGGCTGCCGGAGCAGTATCCGACGGAGTGCCGCGCGAGTGCGTTTGCGTTCTCTACTTCCTTCGCGCGATTCGCGGGCGCCGGGATAACATTCCTGGTAGGCGCGGGCGTGCAGCGGTATGGCTCGCTGGGAATCCCTGTCGCCCTGACGTCCATGGCGTTCGCGACCGGATTGTTGCTCGTTCCTTTCGGCGCGGAAACCCGCGGAGAATGCCTGCCCGCCTAGCGCTGCGCGTGTGGCGAACATGACCGAAATGCAATCCAGGATTTTTCCCATTGAGAAGCTGCGCGAATTCTGCACTCGCGTGTTCCTCCACTTTGGCGTGCCTAAGGAGGACGCGGCGGAGGCTGCCGATGTGCTGGCCAGCGCGGACTTGCGCGGAATCGATTCACATGGCGTGGCGCGGATGTACAGCTATTTCGGCATGCTCAGCGAAGGGCACATCAATCCAAAACCGAAAAGCAAGATTGTGCGCTCGACGCCAAGCACTGCGACGGTGGATGGTGACAATGGTCTGGGTCTCGTCGTGGGCCCGCAAGCCAATCGCATGGCCATGGCCATGGCAGAACAATGCGGCTCGGGCTGGGTCAGCGTGTGCAACACGAATCATTTCGGAATCGCTGGCTACTACGTCTTGCAAGCGCTGGAGCGAGATTTGATTGGCTGGGCGATGACGAACTCCACAAAGCTCGTTGCTCCGTTGTGGGGCGCGGAACGCATGCTGGGCACAAATCCCATCGCCATCGCGTTTCCCGGCAAAGAAGAGCCGCCGATCGTCATTGACATGGCGACCAGCGCGACGGCGTATGGAAAAATTGAAATCGCCCGGAGGAGGCGCGAGCCGATTCCCGAAGGCTGGGCCATTGACCGCGAAGGCCGTCATACAAAAAATCCCCACCAAATGATCGACGGCGGCGCGATGCTTCCGCTTGGTTCGGAACGCGAGCGCGGCGGGCACAAAGGCTACGCGCTTGCGATGATGGTGGACATTCTGTGCGGGCCGTTGAGCGGGGCGAATTGGGGGCCGTTTGCGCCACCGTTTGCGCTGCGGCAGGAAATTCCCAAACGCAGCGTGGGAAAGGGAATCGGACACTTCTTTGGCGCGATGCGCATTGACGGTTTCATTGACGCGGACGAATTCAAGCGGCAGGTTGACGAATACGTCCGCGTGTTTCGCGCCACCAAGCCTGCGCCCGGCACAAATGGCCCGCTGATTCCAGGCGATCCGGAACGCGAAGCGGAAAAAGTGCGGCGGAAGAATGGTGTGCCGCTGATTTTGCCGGTGATCGAGGAGTTGCGGGACATTTCGCAGAAGACCGGCATTCCGTTTGAATAAGAATGAAGCCTCGTGGCTTGCCCCTAAATAAGCCCGCCGTTGCGGTAGGGGAGACCCTTCGCTTCGCTCAGGATGACAGACCGATGAGCGCGATTTTTTAACCGCCGGCTTGCGTGCGCAACCGTCCGGGTCGCAAGGATTCGGGCGGCTGGGCGCGAAGCGATGCGTCCAGGATTTGAATGGTGTGCAGGACCGGTATTTTGAGATGCCCGCGGGCGAGTGCGGACTCAAGCTGAAGCATGCAGCCGGGGTTACCGGTGGCCACGACGTTGGCGTTGAGTTGCGAAACAAGTTCGGCTTTGCGATCGCCGAGCGCGTTGGCAGCGTCGGGCTGCACGAGGTTGTAGATCCCCGCAGAGCCGCAGCAGATGGCGGACTCAGGGATTTCGGCGAGCTCCAATTCCGGGATGCCCGAGAGCAAGCTGCGGGGTTGCGCACGCACACCTTGGGCGTGCTGGAGATGGCAGGAGTCGTGAAATGCGACCCGTAATTTGAGCCCATGACGCGGGCTGCGCGGTTCGAGTTCCATCAGAACCTCGCTGATGTCCTTGCACTTTGCCGAAAATACCTTCGCGCGCCCGGCATATTCCGGATCATCGCGAAGCAGGTGGCCGTATTCCTTGACATTGGAGCCGCAGCCGGCTGCATTGGTAACAATCGTTTCGACATCGGCTTGCTCGAAAGCGTCAATCGTTTTCTTCGCGAGCTCCATGGCGGCGGTTTCTTCCCCGGCGTGCACGAGCAAAGCTCCACAGCAGGGTTGTGCTTGCGGCGCAACCACTTCGCAGCCTTCCGCGGCGAGCACGCGGGCGGTGGCGGCGTTGACCTGGGAGAAAAATTCGCGCTGCACGCAGCCGAGCAGCAAGCCCACGCGGCGGCGCTTTGCACCAATGGCAGGACTGACTTGCGGAACCGCTTCTTGCGGCGTGAGTTTGGGAAGCAGCGCTTCCAGGGTCCGCCATTTTTTCGGGAGAAGGCTTGTCAAGCGCAAGCCGCGAACAAGAGCTTGTAATCCGGATTTTTGATACAGGAGAAGCGGCGTGCGCAATCGGCGAAGACGATCCGGGCACGTGAAGGTTTCGAACAGGAAACGGCGATGCCGTTTCTCGGCCGAAGAGCGCGCGAAATTTCGTTCGATTTGTGCGCGCGTGGCCTCGATCAGTTTTCCGTAGTCGACGCCGGAAGGGCACGCGGTCATGCAGGCCATGCACCCGAGGCAGCTATCGAAATGGCTGACCCATTTGGCGTTGATTTGCGCAGAGCCTTCCCAGGCAAGTTTCATCAGATAGATACGGCCGCGCGGCGAATCCATTTCCTGGTTCCAAAGAACGTAAGTGGGACATGCGGGGAGACAGAAGCCGCAGTGCACACACTTGTCGATGATCGCTGTGGCGGGTGGATGGTGCGTGTCGAAGGAGGTGGGAATGAGGTTAGGCGTAGTGGTCATGGTGAACTTTGATGAGCCGGCCACTTTGAAGGTACAGGAGGGAGGGACCGCGACGCAACGGCGAGAAGAAATAAACTCTGCTCTTCTCACAGGCCAGAGAGGAAGCGGCCGGGGTTGAGGATGTGGGAAGGATCGAGTTGACGCTTGACGGCTTGCATGAGCGGAAGGGAATCCGCGGGAGTGCCCCATGCGTCGAAGGCGGGGAAAGCAGCGGGGCGATGGAGAAGCGCGAGAGAGCCGCCTGACTTCTCCAAATTGCGGCGTAAGCTGATGAGGGCGTGGTGCACGTTTTCAGCAGGCCCTTCAAGGCGAAGCCAGCCGAGACCGGTCGCATACAGCAGAGATTTCCAACGGAGATGCGAAGAATCGGCGGCGCGGCGGATTAATGCGATGGTGCCCGCGAGGTCGGCAGGAAGAATGCTGATCTTGGCGATGGCCAAGGGAAAGGCCTCAGGGCTGTCTCCCAGAGCTACCCCAGCCGCGGAATTAGGAGGCGGCCAAAGGTTCTGACGAGCATTCCATACGTTTGGAGAAGCCTCGGAGATTCCTGCGGATTGGCAGAGAGAGCGGAGCTGGGTAGCTTGCGCGTCGAGACCAGCCTCAGGGCCTTCAAAAAGAACGTCGAGGGACGGTGGAGTCTCGGCACGGAAATGAATTTGAAGCGCGACGTGGGCAAGTTTGGAATCTTGTATGGCCAGAACCAGCTTTTGCGCTTGGTCGGGATGGCCCGCAGAAACAGAGAACGAACGCGTGTTTCGCGGAAGGGGATGGAGGCGAAAGACGGCGCGCGTGATGACGCCAAGAGTGCCGAGCGCGCCGGTGGCGAGTTTTGGAAGGTCGTAGCCGGCGACGTTTTTTACGACTTTGCCGCCGCTCGACGCGAGCGTGCCATCGGGAAGAGCGATGGTGACGCCGATGATGAGATCGCGGAGCGCACCGAAACGCAGACGAAGCGCACCGCTGTCGTTGGTTGAGAGAATGCCGCCGACAGTGGCTTTTTCCGGCCAGAGGGGATCAAGGGCGAGACGCTGGCCGTGCTGGGCGAGCGTCTGCTGCAAGGTTTGAATTGTGCAGCCAGCTCCGATCGTGACGGTGAGGTCGGCCCAGGCATGTTCGAGGACGCGGTTCAAGCGCGCCGTGGAGAGGAGGAGATCCGCGCGCGAAGGCGGATTGCCCCAGCTGAGTTTTGTGCCTCCGCCGCGCGGGATCACCGCGAGTTTGGATTCGTGGGCCAGCCGAAGAGCGGCGGCGAGCTGTTGTTCGGTGGCGGGTTCGACGATGAATTGGGGCTGAACGGCAGAAACGGCATCGGCGGGAGAGGTGCGATGGACAGCTTCGGAGCCGAGGAGGCCCCGGAACAGGTTTTCGGTCTCGTTCAACATGGATGCCACGGCGACGATACATTACCACCGCGGCGATTGGGAAATCGAAGAGCGATTTCTCACTGCGCCGGCCGACGCGTCGCAAGAGCGGCGCGAAGAAAATACTTCGGCCGGCTCGGTTCGAAATGACACCCTGACCCAATGGCGTGCAGCAGGCCTTAAAAGCGCTCGGCGAGGCCAGCAGTTTCGAGCGGATGAGGCACGTATTCGCCTGGCTTTTCGCCACAGAGGCGCGGCGTGGGAAAGACTTTTGTTGGATTCGAAAGTTGAAACGGATCGAAGGCGCAGCGGACGCGCTGCATGGTGGCAAGGTCGGGTTCGGCAAACATTTTTCCCATCATGGACTTTTTTTCCTCGCCGACACCGTGCTCGCCGGTGATGGAGCCGCCTGCCGCGATGCAAAGTTCCAGAATCTTGAAGGAAAGCGCGAGAGCGGCGTCTTCCTGGCCGGGAATGCGGCGATCGTAGAGGACCAGCGGATGCAAATTGCCGTCGCCGGCGTGAAACACGTTGGCGACGCGCAACCCATTTTCCTTGCTGAGGCGCTCGATTTCGCTCATCACTTGAGGAAGCGCGGTACGGGGGATGACGCCGTCCTGCACGATGTAGTTGGGCGAAATGCGGCCGACGGCTGCGAACGCAGCTTTGCGGCCCTTCCAAACCAGCGCGCGCTCGGCGTCGGTTTGCGCGACGCGAATTTCCCACGCACCATTCGAACGGCTAATTTCCTCGACGTGAATGAGGAGAGCTTCGACTTCGGCGACTGGGCCGTCGAGCTCGACGAGAAGCAGACCGCCGCAATCCGGATAATTCGCGTGGACGGCCGCCTCGGCAGCTTGGATGGCGAGGTTGTCCATCATTTCGATGGCGGCAGGCAACATGCCGGCAGCAATGATGCCGCTGACCGCGGCCCCCGCTTCGTTCGTCGAAGGAAACGCGGCGAGAAGCGTGCGGACGCATTCGGGACGTTTGACGATACGCAGAATAATTTTCGTGGCTACACCGAGAGTGCCCTCGGAGCCAACGAATACTCCGGCGAGGTCGTAGCCGGGAGTGTCAAGCGTTTTTCCGCCAAGATGAACGAGCGAGCCGTCAGGAAGAACAACTTCAAGTCCAAGAACATGCGTGGTGGTGAAGCCATATTTCAGGCAATGTGCGCCGCCGGAATTTTCCGCGACGTTGCCGCCGATGCTGCATACGGATTGCGAAGAAGGGTCGGGCGCATAGAAGTATTCGTGACCCTGCACCCGGCCCGTAACATCGAGATTGATGACGCCGGGTTCGACGACCACGCGCGCATTCGGGATGTCCACTTCGAGGATGCGGTTCATGCGGGCGAGGCTGAGCACGATGCCATTTTCGACCGGCAGCGCACCGCCGCTGAGGCCGGTGCCGGAGCCGCGCGCGACAAAGGGAATTTTCTCGCGGTGGCAAATGTGCACGATGGCTTGAACCTGCTCGGTGGAAGTCGGAAGCAAAACCGCGCATGGCATTACGCGGAAATTCGTGAGGCCATCGCACTCGTAAGTGTGCAGCTCTTCGGGCGACGAAATGACGCCGCTATGGCCGAGAATCGAGCGGAATTCGTGAACTATGCGGCCGTCGAGAGGCATGCCTGTGAGCATAGTACGGCGGGGGCGCGGAGTACAGACGGGCGTATGGCCCAGCCGATGCTGCCGGAGCGCAACAAGCCCCGCCCCTCCCACCAGGATCTGCTAATGCACAAAAGTCAAACCATGAGGCACGAGGTGCGGGAAGACATAGGCATACAGCATGACGATGATGCCGACAATCGCGCCAAGCGCCAGCGAATGCCAAACGACGAAACGAAAGATGATGCCTTCGTTGCCGACCTGGTTCGTAGCGGCAGTGGCCACGCAGATTGACTGGGCGTCCACCATCTTACCCATTACGCCCCCCGCGCTATTGGCAGAAGTCATCAGGATGGGATCCAAATGCAACTGCTCCGCGGTGATGCGCTGCAAGCTGCCGAACAAAGCGTTCGAAGAAGTGTCGCTTCCCGTGAGGGCGACTCCGAGCCATCCGAGGAAGGTTCCGAAGAACGGAAAGAACCACGCCGTGTGGGTGAACGCCAGACCCAAAACGGCGTCTGTGCCAGAGTAGCGTGTGACGAAGCCTAGGCCGAGCATGCCTGAGATTGCCAGGACTGCAAAGCGCATTCGCACGAGCGTGCCCCCAAAGATTTTCATCAGATTTCCAAGGCTGACCCCGCGAATCAAACCGCCGACAATCGCTGCCAGAAAGCATCCGGTCCCCGTGGCCGAAAGCCAGATGAACGGAAACTTTGCAGCCTCCGGCGTCGGCTTGGGCACGACGGGCTTGTCCCGCGAAATCTTGCGGTGCAGCGGAGTGTTCCAGCCGCCGTTGGGTTTGCCGTCGGCTGTCACCCACGCGGGCGTGGTGTGGACATTCATCCAGTCTTTCACCGGTTTGTAGCCCCATAAAAAGACAAACAACGAGAGGATCAGAAACGGTGCCCAGGCTTTCAAGACTTGGCTCTTCCGGTAGTGGTGGCCCGCGCCGTCCGGCACCGCGGATGTTGCGGGATGGGAAGCCCCGGCTCCCACGGAAACCGCCTCTCCATCTTCGGCAAACCGCCAGATTCTTTTCGGCTTCCAGAAGAGCAGGAACAATACGGTGCATAGCAGCGAGAACAAGCCTGCCGTAATATCCACCAAATTGCTGTCCCGGATGTGATTGGACCAGAAAAACTGCATGGAAGCGAACGAAACGCCCACAACCAAAATTGCGGGAAGAACTTCAAAGGTTTCCTTCCATCCGACCATGGCGCGCACCAGCCAAAAAGGCACGATGATCGCGGTGATGGGAAGAATGCGCCCGATCATAGCGTTCATGTCCGCTTCCGGAAGGAGTGAAACAGCGGCCAGCATGTGCACCGGCGTACCGATCGCGCCCCAGGCAACAGGGGCCGTGTTGGCGATCAAATTGAGCGCCGCGGCGTGGAAGGGCTTAAAGCCCAGCCCAATCATGAAAGCGCCAGCGATCGCCACCGGCGAGCCGAATCCCGCGCATCCCTCAATGAAAGCGCCGAAGCAGAACGCCACCAGCAGCAGCTGCAGCCGGCGATCGGAGGAGATGCCTCCAACGGAAGCTTTCATGATCTCGAAGTCGCCCGTGTTGACGGAAATGTCGTAGAGATACACGGCGGCAACCACAATCCACACAATGTTCATCAGGCCCGTGGCAACACCATAGAGAAAGCTCTCTCCGGCGAGAGAAGCCGGCATGCGGAAGACGACGATTGCTACCAGCATCGCCGTGGCCGCTCCAGCTAAAGCGGACCAATGAGGCTTCACGCGGAGGCCAGCCAATAGTGTGAACAGAACAAGGATGGGTAGCGCGGCAACAAGAGCGGAGAGCCACCAATGTCCAAGAGGATCGTAAAGCTGAGTCCAAGTCACGGAGAGACCTCCAAGGCGCAGTAAGCCAGCTTTGGGAGTGCCTGGTGCCTGAATCCGCGCTAGCTCCAGAAAGCCCGAGAGTACGCAAAGCCCGCTCTCTCCCGGAGCCGCGCGTTTCGTGGGCTCCAGATACTTTGTTATCGCGCTCTTGTCAAGCAATAAGTAGGTTCAGCGCCGGTGGCGCTTGAAGCCGGCCCTGGGCAAAGAGTTCCCGCCTCGCTTCCTGCGTGCGGGGTTTCGTTGACTCCGAGCAACTTGCCCGCGCCTGCCGGAGTTTTCAATGAGCCTTTGTCCGAAGCGAGCACGATCAAGCCCAAGGTGTTCTTTACCGGACCCAAGCGATTTTCATCATTCCCGAACTGGCTGCCCAAATAAGGGAATACGGGAATGGCCGTACAAGTCTAGAATGGAGCCGCCTTGAAATGGCCAACACACAAAGACAAACCGGCTCGACGGAATCCGAATCGGCCAGCCCTTCGCGCGGCGTGACAATCGAATTCGGGCGTGAGATATGCGGGTCTCTCGAAATTGCCGAACAGCGGGAATGGCTCGTTACGAACGGTGTCGGCGGCTACGCCTCCGGAACCGTCGGCGGCAATTTGACCCGCCGCTATCATGGCCTGCTGATCGCCGCCCTCCATCCGCCGCTCGGACGGACGCAGTTCGTCGCACAGCTGGAAGAGACGGCCAACTACGACGGTTCGAGCTACGCGCTCGGAACAAATCGCTGGGCCAGCGGCGCCGTCGAGCCCAAGGGCTACCTCAACCTTGAGAGTTTCCACTTGGAAGGCACGAGTCCGGTATGGAGATTCGCGCCGGCCGACGCTTTGCTCGAAAAGCGCATCTGGATGCGCCAGGGTGAGAACACTACCTACGTCCAATATTCGTTGCTCAGGGGAAGTGGGCCTGTTCGCTTGGCTGTGAAGGCGCTTGTCAACTATCGCGACTTCCACTCGAATACGCATGCAGGCGATTGGCGGATGCAAGTCGGGTCGGTCCAGAACGGAATCCAAATTACCGCATTCGACGGCGCGGTCCCTTTTTATATTCTCGGCGCCAACGCGAGATTCGAACAAAAGCATGAGTGGTACCGCGACTTTTTCCTGTCCGAAGAAAGAGCGCGCGGGCTGGACGATCTTGAGGACTATTTGTTTGTGGCTGCGATGCACGTGGAACTCGTTGCGGGGCAGAGCGTGACTTTTGTCTTTACCGCGCATCCCATCACAGAACTCGAGGGAGCGCGCGCACTAGTAGAGCAGACCGAACGCGAACGAAAGCTCATCTCAAAATGGTCGGAAAGCGATAGCGCCGCAGTATCGGGCGCACCCGCATGGGTCCGCCAGCTCGTTCTTGCCGCCGATCAGTTCATCGTGAAGCGCGTCTTGCCGGAAGAGCCGGAGGGACAATCCATCCTCGCGGGCTATCACTGGTTCGGCGATTGGGGGCGCGACACGATGATCGCGCTTCCGGGCCTCACTCTGACCACTGGCCGTCCAGAAGTCGCCAGGAAAATTCTTTTTGCTTTTGCCCATTACGTCGACGAAGGAATGCTGCCCAACAATTTCCCGGACGGTGGCAGCCAGCCGAAATACAACACGGTTGATGCCGCCTTGTGGTACTTCGAAGCCGTCCGGCAATACTTCGAAGCGACCAAGGACGAGGAAGCCGTGTCGCAGTTGTATACGGTTCTGACCCAAGTCATCAGGGCCTACGTCAAAGGCACGCGATACCGCATTCATGTGGATGAAGCGGACGGTCTTGTCTACGCCGGCGAAGAGGGCGTGCAGCTCACTTGGATGGATGCAAAAGTCGGGGATTGGGTCGTTACGCCGCGCATCGGCAAGCCTGTGGAAGTCAACGCGCTTTGGTACAACGCGCTGCACACGATGGCCAGGCTTGCGCCTGTCGCAGGCGCATCCGCCGAGCCTTTTCAGAAAAGGGCTGAGAAAGTCAAGCAGAGTTTCGCCAAATTTTGGAATTCGCGAGCCAACTGCTGCTACGACGTGATTGACGATCCTCGCAATGGCAACGATGCGACTCTTCGTCCCAATCAGATTTTTGCCGTGTCGCTTCCGGAGAGCCCTCTTTCGCCAAAGCAACAAAAAGCGGTTGTGGACGTTTGCGCACGCCGCTTGCTCGCGTCCTACGGCTTGCGCAGCCTTGCGCCAGGAGAACCCGGATACCAAGGACACTACCATGGCGGCCCTCGCGAGCGCGACGCAGCCTACCATCAAGGCACCGTTTGGGGCTGGCTGCTCGGCCCGTTTGCGCTCGCACATCTGCGCGTCTACGGTGACCGCAAAACCGCCCTGAGCTTCCTGGAACCGCTAGGGATACGAATTTATGCCGAGGGCCTAGGCTCGCTTAGCGAAATCTTCGACGGAGACCCTCCTTTCACTCCGCGAGGATGTATTGCCCAGGCTTGGACGGTAGCCGAAGTCCTGCGCGCTTGGCGCGCGACTATCGCCTGACTTAAGCCTCCACAAATCGAGGCGCCGATGCGGCTCCGTGCGCGCTGTCTCTCTTGTGGCAGCCCTCAGGCCTGTGCTATGGCTGTCGAAGCTACCAAATACGCCTCACGGTTTGCGGCCACGCGCGCCGGATTGCCAGGCCTCCCAGTAGCCGAGTGTTTTCATTTGCTGGTCCAGGCCCGTTTCTTTCATTTGAGCTTCAATTTCCGAGCGCGTTAGGCGCTTGCCGAGCGGCTCCGTACGGTCCGCGATGCCCCAGGCGGTGAGCGCGGCGATCACCGTGTGCAGCTTCAGCTCTCGCATGTCCACTTTGTCGAGCGTGTCCGAAGCCGCGTGGTAGTTCGGCAGGTAGTTGGCTTCTTCTTGATTGGCGACGAGCGTGGGCACGCCTTCCAGCAGGAAATCGAAGTTGTCCGTGCCGAAAGAAGCGTCGAAGGTGTGATGATTCGCGCCCCAGGATTCCAGCGGCGTGAGAACTTCGCGCACGCCCGCCTCGGTATCGCGGCGGCCGCCGAGTGAATAGCCGGTGACGCGGCCGATGCCCGCGTCAAACGTAATCATCGCGCGGATTTTATCGAGCTCGGCGCGATGCGCTTTCACATATTCATAGGAGCCAATGGTGCCTTGCTCTTCGCCGCTAAAGAGCACAAAGCGGATGGTGCGGCGTGGAAGGAGCCCAGTGGCCTTGATGGCGCGGGCGGCTTCGATGATCAGCGCCACGTTGCAGCCGTTGTCGAGCGCGCCCGTGCCCAATTCCCACGAATCGAGATGCGCACCAAGGATGACCGCCTCGTTGGGTTTCTCGTACCCGCGAATTTCGCCGACAACGTTTTCCTGTTCGACCGGCCCGCCAATCTTGTTGGGCATCTGCAACATCACGAGAACTTTGCCCGGGTATGCTGCCGCCAGCCGCGCGAGATGCATGGCATCCTCGCGCGCCGCGGCGGCTTGGGGAATCTCATCGATCTCGCCATTTAGAGAGTTCGTGTGGCGATAGAGAAGCATTCGCTCTCGAGCACCCATCCAAAGAATGGCTTTGGCGCCGCCCGCGACCGCGCGTTTGATAATGTCCGGCGGCCGCAAATATTCGTTAAACAGATCGCTCCAAGTTGAGCCGATTTCCGTGTGGACCAGAAGAACTCTGCCCTTGACGGAGCCGGCATGCGCAAATTCCTCCTCGGTCCCGAAACCCACATCCGCGAGCAGGGCTGCGTCTCTCATGGTTATAGGCGGGCTCCATCCTAGGGAGACCGCGTGCACGGGAACAAGTCGGACGGTCCCTTCCGGTGGAGCCGCAATCCCGGCAGGATCGCCAATGAGAATCTTCGTGTCGCCTTCGCTCCAGGTGACCGGGAGCGTGTACTTCTCGGTGTGCACGTCCACTCCTGCGGCGCGAAACGCGGCGACGGCCCATTCGACGGCTTTGGCCATTTGCGGAGAGCCAGTTACGCGGCCGCCGATTTCGTCGGTCAGCCGTCGCAGATTTTCTTCCATCGGAGATGGCCCCATGACGATGGGAAGCAGCTTGGCCGCGACTTGCGCGCAGCTGGAAGCTTCCGCCGTGGAACAGCCAGCGGAAGCCGTGTTTTGCGTGGTCCCAAGGGGATTTTTGACCGGAGGCAGTTGCGCAGACAAAGAGGAAGTAAGGAAATAAGGAAGTAAGGAGATAAGGAAAAAAAACGTGCGCCGCATAAGGGCATGCTCCATCTGAAATTGCTCTGCCTTGCTGAAAAAGCACCAAGGAGACAAGCCGGATTATACAAAAGTCGCCTGTAAAGGACTCTTAATGAAGCCGGCGTCGGAGGTGGGGATTAACGAGGCAGTCGGCGACACGAACGACTTGGACCATTTCGGGGACATCGTGGACGCGTACGATGTGCGCGCCGTTGAGAATGGACACAGTGATTGTGGCGGCGGTGCCCCCAATGCGGTCTTGCGGTGGAGCGGGTTTTCCGTTGCGGGCGAGAGTTGTGCCGAGAAAGCCCTTGCGCGAAGTGCCGACGAGCAGCGGGTAGCCGAGCTTGGCCAGACGGGGAAGCTTTTCGAGCAATTCGTAATTTTGCGCGAAGCTCTTGCCGAAGCCGATGCCGGGATCAAGGACGATTTGAGATTTGAGGACGCTAGCCTTGCGTGCAATCGAGACGGATTTGCGCAAACCGCTAATCACGTCCCGCAAAACGTCCCGCGCGAATTTGCCTTTTTGCATGGTGCGCGGCTCACCGCGCATGTGCATCACGATGAGGGGCACACCGCTGCTCGCAGCGACTTCGGCAATACGCGGATCATTCTTCAGCCCGGAAACATCGTTAATGATTTCCGCGCCCGCGTCGAGTGCCGCTTCGGCCACTTCAAACTTTTGCGTGTCGATGGAGATCGGGATTTTCAGCCGGTCACGAAGGCCGTGCAAAACCGGAAGGACGCGCGCGAGTTCTTCTTTGGCAGGCGTGCCGGAGGAGCCGGGACGGGTGGATTCGCCCCCCACATCGAGCAAATCAGCACCCGCGGCTTCCATGGCCAGCGCGTGCTCGATGGCGTGCTCTCTGTCAAAGAACTGGCCGCCATCGGAAAAACTGTCTGGGGTAACGTTCAGCACGCCCATGACGAGCGTGCGTTCGCCAAGCGCAAGTGTGCGTGACCGCAGCTTCAGTCTGAATATCTTTCGTCTTAACGCCATGGGCGCACCAGGAGTGTAGCGCAGGTGGCTTGTTTGCCGCTCAAAACGGGATTCGCTCGGAGAAGGCCCAGTGCGGTCCATCAATAAAATGAATCACAAAGAGCTGAACTTTTGATGGAAGATGCCGTTGCTCACACCTGAGTTGCTCAGGTAGAGTAGTTGTATGGGGTCTCTAATTCCAGCCGGCCAGGGCACGTTGCGCACCGGTTATATGTGTTGTGCAGGGGGACCTCTGGCGGGGTGAGACTCGTAATCTAGAAACACAGATTTAAGCTGAGTCGTAACCGCACCCACCGCCAGATTTTGGGAGGCAGGTTTTGCTTTTTCGCGAGCTTTTTTCGACCCGTTTGCTTGGTTCCTGCGTCACTATGAAAAGAAAGTGAGTTCTGCATTTGTGACTGCTATAGCGCGTCAGAACCGTTTGCCTTCCTTCCTTCTTCCAACGGATCTGCGCGTCTGTTGTTGTTGAACCCTCCTTGCTTGTCCGCAGTAAGAAATAGAAACCGCTCCTGTTCCTGTCACTAAAAAAATCTAGGTCTATCGGAGTGTCAAAATGGATGTTCCTGAACAAGCCTCTCGCCTCAGAAAGTTGATCGCCTTCGGATGGCTCGCCGTGTTGCCGTTTGCAGCCTTCCCTCGACCGCTTCGGGCCCAAGGGGATGCCTCTGTGTGGGGTTCGATCAAAGACCCAAGCGGCGCCGGAATTGCCGGAGCAACCGTCAAAATCAAGAATCTCGAAACCGGTGCGGAACGCGAGCTTGTGACGGATGAAGGCGGCAGGTTCAGCGCGCCATCCCTTGCGGTCGGCAACTATGAAATCGCAGCGTTCAAGACAGGATTTCGCCTAGACGCCAAGACTGGTGTAACGCTTGTCGTAGGCCAAAGGGCGGAAGTAGATCTGACGCTTCAAATCGGCGATGTACACCAATCCGTAGAGGTCTCGGCCTATTCCACCGTCGTCAAGGTCACAAACGAGGACACTTCCGGGTTGGTTGGGGAACGAGAGGTGAAGGACCTTCCGCTGAACGGACGGAGCTACGACCAGTTGCTGACGTTGAACCCCGGAATTGTGAATTACGCTTCGCAACGTGCCGGCGGCATCGGAACTTCCAACTCTGTCCTCGGAAACATGTTTGCGGCGTCGGGCCGCCGCCCACAGGAGAATCTCTATCTTCTGAACGGCGTTGAATTTACGAGTGCCTCCGAAATTAATAACACGCCCGGGGGCGTGAGCGGGCAGCTACTGGGAGTGGACGCCGTCCGGGAATTTGCCGTGGTTAAGGACACTTACGGCGCAGAGTACGGGAAGCGTCCGGGCGCTCAGGTGAGCATCGTCACGGCTGGCGGCACAAATCAACTGCACGGCAGCGCCTACGAATTTCTGCGCAATAGCGTCCTCGATGCTCGAAATTTCTTTGATCACGGCGCGATTCCGCAGTTTCAGCGCAACGTGTTCGGCGGCTCGCTGGGCGGGCCGATCAAAAAAGACAAAAGCTTGCTCTTTGCAAACTACGAAGGCTTCCGCCAGCATCTTGGTTTGAGTGACCTCACGCTTGTGCCGGATAACAATTCGCGAGCCAGCGCGGTTCCCAGCATGCAACCCCTGCTGGCTTTATGGCCCGTGGCCAACGGGCCGGAGCTATGGACCTCCACCGGGGCAGCAAGCGGAATTGCCGAAGTGTTTTCCAATCCGGTAGAGAAGATTCAGGAAGACTTTGGTACCGCACGCTTTGACCAGAACTTCTCGCAAGACGATTCTTTGTCGAGTGTCTATACCGTGGACGACAGTGCCGGTCATTCACCGACGAGCAATCCAAACAGTTTTGTTGACCTTAGGTTGCGGGAGCAAGTAGCAAGCGCAAGTGAAACGCACCCTTTCGCTCCTGGCCTCGTGAACCGGGCAACCTTGGGTTTCTCTCGCGGCGCGTTTTATTTCAACAGCGGAACAACTGTGGCTTTGCCGGGTTGGATTCACTCCGGACAACCCGTCGGCGCTGTTGTGGTGGGAGGCGGCACCACGCTAAACGGGGCCTCGCAGATTACCAACGGCGGCACGAACGCAGGAAGCAATCTGACGGCGGTGCGCAATTTGTATTCGCTAACCGATCAGCTCGCGCTGACTCACGGAATCCACATGTTCAACTTTGGCTTATGGCTAGAGCGCGTGCAAGCCAACGACACTCTGGTGCAAGACCAATACGGCCAGATTTCCTTTTCCAATTTACAGACCTTTCTGATGGGGACCGCGAGCACCTACACTTACGCGCCCTCCTTCACGCCGTTGTCTTGGCGCTCTACGGAGGGAGCCGTCTTTGCCGAGGATACGCTTCGAATCAAGCCTTCCTTCGAGCTGCGACTTGGCTTTCGCGGAGAATTCACCAACGGATGGAAGGAAGCAAACCGGCGCGCCTCCAATTACGCCTTTGACGCAAACGGCGTGATCCTCACGCAGCCGGTTGTTGGCAGTTCTGTTTTCAGTGTGAACAACGCAAAATTCCTGCCGGCGCCTCGCGTGGGGTTCGCTTGGTCTCCCTTTGGGCAGAAAAGGACCGTGATGCACACGGGCTTCGGTTTGTATTACGCCCTGCTGGACAACTTGAGTTACCGCCTGGACCAAAACGGTCCCTACAACGCAGTCTTTGCAGTGAAGAACATTCCGTTTTCCAGCATCGCGCCAAACGCAACTTACGCGGGGGCGAAGGCGCTCCCAAGCGGCGTCCAACCCGACTTGAAGACGCCCGCGGTGGAATCCTGGAGTTTCAAGATAGAGCAGCAGCTTTCCCCTACCACTTCACTCGGGGTCAGCTACATTGGTTCGCACGGCTATCACGAACTGCTTTCGGTAGATGCGAACTTGCCTATCCCAACGATTTGCCCGGCGTCCCCTTGCCCTGCGGGTTACCCTGCCGGGGCGTATTACCATCCGCCGAATGCGCCGCTGGCCAACAATGCTGTCTGGAACACGACCGACTGGTTCTCCGAGGGCGTCAGTTCTTATCACGGGCTTGAGGCGGAGGTGAGCCGTCGCGTCGGTCACGGTTTGCAGTTCCGGGGAGTCTACACGTTTTCTAAAGCGCTCGATGATGGCGACAGTGTGAATACCAGTGTGGCAACGAACTCGCCGGCATTTGTTGCGAATCCACTTCAACCGAAAGCCGATTATGGGCGCGCTTCGTTCGATATACGGCACGCTGCGGTCATTAACGCGACTTATGACCTGCCGTTTGCGCGCCGCCAGGGCTCGGGGAGCTCATTGCTCAGCAAACTTTTCCGAGACTGGCAACTCAGCGGAATCGAGACGGTGCAGTCCGGGCTGCCTTTTACCCCGCAACTGTCCTACAACCCCTCGAACGACGGCGACACGCGCAATCCGGTCCGGCCTTCGTTGAATCCTAAGTTTACGTGGCCTTTGATTTTAGGCGCGCCCAATTTGTACTTCCATCCGACGGCGTTTATCCAGCCGCTTGCCGGCACCTATGGCAATGCGGGGCGAAACATCCTGACGGGCCCTGGTCTGGCGGAGACCGACTTGTCTCTCGCAAAGAAGCTAGCCTTTTCCGAGCGGCTGCATCTGCAATTCCGCGCCGAGTTTTTCAACCTTCTCAATCACACGAATTTCAACACACCGAATCCCGTGGTTTACACGGCGGCGACCGGAGGGCCGTCACCCACAGCCGGGGTGATCACCTCGACAGCCACAACTTCGCGACAGATTCAGGTGGGATTGAAATTATTGTGGTGATTTCCACACGAACAGCTGCGTGACGCAAGTCAGGAAACTAGTCCAAGTCAAAGTCGCGAATCGGCTTTCCGGCGGGAGCGTCCTTGGCCTTTTTCATGGCCTCTTCGAATTTCTTGGCCAGGATGTCTTCCTTGTGCGTTTCCTGGAAGAAAGAGTCGGCGAACTTGTCTTCGCGTTGCCGCTGCTGCTCGTCGAGAATGCCCCGGGCATTTTCGAGGTCGATATGGGGGCCGGCTTTTGGCGGAGCTTCATGCGCCAACACGGCGCCCAGAACCGGATCCACGGTGAGCTTGGCCTGGCAGCACGGGCAAGTCACTTTCAGGTTTTCGACCGAGCGGTTCCCCATGCCATCATTCTACACCCCTTCGCGCTGCGTGCGTAGAAGCACGCGGGAGCCGACCCGGTGTCGGGTGAGGATCGCGAGCCGCCGGTTTAGACTCAAGCGACACATCTTTTTTTTGCCCAGTGACAGGCGCGCCCAGGAAAGCGATTCTATGAGAAACAACAGCTTCGCTTGAGGTGCCCCATGTTTATGTCGCCCCCTCGAAACACGTTTCGCTATACGTTCTCCTGGCTCATCTTGGCCGGCCTGTTATTCCTTCCCTTGCTGCTCTGGGCGGCTTACGATTTCAACCAGCGCCGGCAGGTGGACCCGGTAGTGGCATTCTTCACGGTCCTGTCCGGGCTGCTGTTGGCCTACGCCTGGCGGTGGACGAAAACAAGAGTGACTCTGCACGACGAAGGGATCTCCTACAAGTCTCCGTTCCGGGAGAAAGATCTTCGCTGGGAAGAAATTACGGAGACCCGCTACGGGCAGCAGCCCATCAACGCGGGGGTTCATTTCGGGCTTATCGGATGGCTTATAGCGTCGATGGCTAGCAGCAACAACAAGATGATCCGGTCGTTTGAAATAATCGGCTCGCAGAAAATCACAGTTAATTCCAACACTCGCGATGTGGAGGAAATCGTGCGGCTGGTTTTGACGGCCGTCAATCCCCGCCTGCGCCAGGATGCCGAGCGGATTCTCAACTCCGGGGGAACGGTTGCTTTCGGGAAGATTTCGCTATCACCCGGCGGCGTAATCTGGAAATCGAAAGAGCCCATTCCTTACGGGGCGCTTGTGAAATGCAAGATTGATGGTTCAATTTTGCGGATCAAGGCCGAAGGAAAGTGGCTGGATAACGTAGCCGTTGCCGCCAAAAAGGTTCCCAATATATTTGTTTTGTTGGATCTGATCGAGGCTAAGCGTACAGCGATGACTGGAAAGCCCGCGCTCGCCATGGCGGGTTCCTCGGCAAATCAATATTTGTAGTTCGGGCCTCTCAACCTGCCTAACGGCTCCAGTGTGTCACGCCTTGGCGGGGTTTTCGCCTCGCGTGAAGCCGGGTGCGGGCCGCAATTCCGGCCGCACCGTTTTTGGATCCACGCTTGGCGCCGGCGGGGCTTGCGGAGGCGGCGTACGAGGCTTTTCCGGAAGCGGCTTGCCTTCCATGAGCAGCTTCACTTCGGCGGCGTCAATAACTTCACGTTCGAGCAAGGCCTGGGCGACGCGCTCGAGGACATCTTTGTTATTGGAAAGAACGTTGCGGGCCTGGTCGTACGCCGCGTTGACGATGCGCTTCACTTCCTTGTCGATCTGAATGGCGGTGTCTTCCGAGTAGTCGCGGTGCTGGGCGATTTCGCGGCCCAGGAAGATGGCTTCATCTTTCTTGCCGAAGGCCAATGGGCCGAGGCCGCTCATACCCCATTCGCAAACCATGTTTCGCGCGATGTCGGTGGCGCGCTCGATGTCGTTGCCCGCGCCAGTGGTGATGTGGCCAAGGAAGAGTTCTTCGGCGGAGCGGCCGCCCATCAAGACGGCGAGCATGGCTTCGAGATATCCGCGCGTGTAGGTGTGTTTGTCGGCTTCGGGCAATTGCATGGTGAGGCCGAGAGCCATGCCGCGCGGAATGATGGTGACTTTGTGCACGGGATCGGCACCAGGAGTCATGGCGGCAACGAGCGCGTGGCCCGCTTCGTGATAGGCGGTGTTCTTCTTTTCCTCATCGGAAAGAATCATGGACTTGCGCTCAACGCCCATGAGGACCTTGTCCTTGGACATCTCAAAGTCGGCCATGGTGACGAATTTGCGATTTTGACGCGCCGCCCAAAGCGCGGCTTCGTTGACGAGATTGGCGAGGTCAGCACCGGAAAATCCCGGGGTGCCGCGGGCGATGATGGAAAGATCCACGTCGTCGCCGATGGGCACTTTGCGTGTATGCACGCGAAGAATCTCTTCCCGGCCCTTGACGTCGGGACGCGCAACCACGACGCGGCGGTCAAAGCGGCCGGGACGCAGCAGCGCCGGGTCGAGTACGTCCGGGCGGTTGGTCGCGGCGATTAAGATAACGCCTTCGTTGGATTCAAACCCGTCCATTTCGACCAGCAGTGCGTTCAGTGTTTGTTCGCGCTCGTCGTGTCCGCCCCCCAGGCCCGCGCCACGATGCCGGCCGACGGCGTCAATTTCGTCAATGAAGATGATGCAGGGAGCATTCTTCTTGCCCTGCTCGAAAAGATCGCGGACGCGGCTGGCGCCGACGCCAACAAACATCTCCACGAAGTCCGAGCCGGAAATCGAAAAGAACGGAACGTTGGCTTCGCCGGCGATAGCGCGTGCGAGAAGGGTCTTGCCCGTGCCCGGCGGGCCAACCAGCAAAACCCCTTTAGGAATGCGGCCGCCAAGTTTCTGGAATTTCTGCGGGTCTTTCAGGAACTCGATAATCTCTTGAAGTTCTTCCTTGGCTTCATCGGTTCCGGCAACATCTTTAAAAGTGGCTTTTTTCTGTTGCGCGGAAAGCAAACGCGCGCGCGATTTGCCGAAGCTCAGAGCCTTGTTGCCGCCGGCTTGCATCTGGCGCATCAGAAACAAGCAGAAGCCAACCAGGAGGAGAAGAGGGAGGCCGTTCAGGAGGAGAAGGACCCAGTCGGCGCTGCGAACTTCCTTGACTTTGATTTGCACGGCCTTGTCGCGCAGCTCTTTGGTGACGCTGGGGGCATCTTCCTTGGCAATGGTCACCTGGAACTTGCGGTTGGCGGGGCGGATGTACTCGCCCTGGAGGTCGTAGCTGACCTGGCCGAGGTACATGGTGACTTCTTTGACGTCACCGGCTTCGACCTTGGCCATGAACTCGCTGTAGCTCGGCTGATCTTCGCGGGCTTGCCCGCCGTTCGCGGAGACCAGTTTCCAGAGCATCACTCCCAGCAAGACAATGGACATCCAGAAGAGAATTGTTTTTACCGTAGAACTGGAATTCACGTTTCCCTCTCTAATTCCGGAAGCCGCACGCTGCCTCTATCATGCTTTCTTTTTTCGTCCTTTTCCACTCTTCCGGGACAGGCTGTTCGATCCCGAAGAAAGCTGTCGGTGATTTCTGTCAGTGCCGTTGGGGCCGACCAAGCATCCCTATAGTGTTAGATGCAGTCCGAAAGCCAAAGTAATCGGGCTCCAGGGCCACGCGGCGCTTGCCGAGAAGCACCGCCAGCCCGATGGAACGCGGCCGGCTTTCTGCCAGACGGCGCAGAAGGAAATCCTGCGTCACGCCGCTCGCGAGCACTGCATCCACAACCAAAACGCCTCGCCCTTTCAACTCCGGCTGCGAGCCGAACAAGACTTCGCGCCGCGCATGGCCATTGTGATCCACCTCGCGACGTCCTCTCGAACAAAGTGACAAACCTTGGGCCGTCGATATGCCGGATCAAGTCGGCTGCGAAGACGAAGCCCACGGTCCAGGGTCGCGATCCCATCCGGTCGCCGGCCCCCCGTACTCGCGGGAGGTTTCTTTGCCCAAGACCGCCACGCGACGGGGCGATGCGCGCGGCAGAATACGTTGCCCCTCTCCGCAAGCTCAAAGCTCTTCCTCAGCGATCACAATCCCCGAGCGGGTCTTCTCATTCGCAGCAAAATCGGCGGCCACCGTAAAGCCGCGGGCCCAAACAAGAACTTCACCGCTCGTCAACACCGGCCAGCCATCCCGCTCCCATCGGCTGATGTGCTTTTGGTTCAGTAAGCGCTTCAGCTTGTGGGCGTTCTGATGGCCGGAAGGGCGCAACCGATCTCCGGGACGCCAGTTGCGCAGGACCAGGGGTGGACGCAACCGCTCGCGGTCCAGGACCATCTCCCTGTGGTTATTTTCCTCTGCCTTGGAAGGCCAGTCAATGACTCTGAGGCGGAAGACACAACCCAGCTGGGGGACTTTAACGTCCTGCGCGCCGCGGGACAGATCGACGCTGTAAGAAAACTCGCGCCGAGTCGCGCTCGTCTTTGCTTTTCGGGCCCCGCAGAACACAAGCGCTTCCCGCTCCTTGCGCACTTCCACGCCGCCCGGCAGAAAGAGCGAACTGCCGTTGCGTCCGCTGCGAGCAAGTTCGAGCAGGGCATCGACGTGGTTTGCGCCTAGTTGCCCGCCCTGTTTTTTCACCCGTTCCACCAGGCCGCGCGCCATTCGCTTGCTCATGGCGATGAAATGATTCTTCTCTGTGCTCTCAGCGTGGAGTCCCCCCTTCACCGCCTTGGCGAACAAATCAGAGAGGGGAATGCGCAAGGCCCCGTCGCTTTGCAGGGCAGCGGCGGCCATGCGCTTTTGCAGTAGAGCGCCGAAGAACGCTTCATCTTCACGCGCGAGCTGCGCAAGAGTTGTCAAATGTTCGACGATGGCGGGCTGAAATTGTTTCTCGAGAAGCGGTAGGAGTTTCTTTCGAATGCGCGCACGCAGTCGCTTGGTGTCACGATTCGTGGCGTCTTCGCGCCAGCTTTGTTTCTTGTGGCGAAGATAAGCGCGCAATTCCGCGCGGCGAAGGTTCAGAAGCGGCCGAAAAACGGGAGGGGCCTTGGGATGAATGCCGCCGAGCCCGGCGAGGCCGGTTCCGCGAAGAATGTGGGCGAGCACGGTTTCGGCCTGATCGTCGGCCGTGTGGGCGACGGCGATGCGGTTGCACACTCCGGAGTCGACGAGCGAGCGGAAGTAATCATAACGGGCGCGGCGCGCGGCGTCTTCGAGATTCGCGCGTTCCTTTTTGGCTTTCTTGCCAACATCAGCGGAGGCGGAATGAAACTCGAGTTTGTGTTTCGCGGCCAGCTTGGCGACAAAATCTTCATCCGCGTCGGAAGTCTTGCCTCGCAATTTGTGATTGAAGTGCGCCACGCTAGGAACGATTCCGAGCTTCTCGCGCAATTCCAGCAACAGCAGAAGCAGCGCCACCGAATCTGCGCCGCCAGAAACTGCGACGCCCACACGCTCGCCGGGGCGCGCAAACTCCTGCGTTTCGATGTGCTGCAACAGTTGTTGGCTCAAAGAAGAGCGCACGGCTGAATGGTTCCGCACCTCTTCTCGCCATCCTAGCAGCCACACGCCCAAAACTCACGCGACCAAAAGCAGCAGCAGATTTTCCGGAAACCCAACTAGCCTTCTAACGTGGGTGCGAACGAAAGAATCTGAGCGAGGGACGAGCACCGTCCTGGTCAGTTGTATTCTTCCTGAGACGTTCCCTATTGGCGGTCAGGAATGCAGCTTACGGAGCGATCGCTCGAGCCAGTGTCCCCCAATCGCCGTTGCGCCAGTCGTTCCGCGGTTCCGCCGCCGCCCGAGCGAAGGTCCACCATCGCACTCGGTCGTGATCGACGCCAAGCAGGTCTGCAAAACGCCGGATGGTTCCGTGCGGGTCGGAGAGCAGTCTTTCCTGGCAATTGAGCAGGTGCTGCGTGGCGTCATAGGCGGGATCTCCTACAAACGGTTTGGGATCGATAACCAGCCAGGGTTCGCGTTCTGCCCGGAGGACGTTGCCAGCGTGCAAGTCCGTCGCCAACAGCGCCTCTCTGGGCGCGCTACGCGGCAGCTGCTCAAACAGCCGCAGACCTTCTCGCACCAATCCCGCATCAGGCCAATCGTCCGCGCGCGCCAGCGTCTGTTCGCTCCAAGAAGCCATCAGAGCCGACAAAGGGCGAAAGGGGTGATGTCTGGATGGCGAGCTCCACAAACGACGCAGCAAACCTGAAACGACCACGTCTTGATCCCACTCGGGCAGCGCGCGCAGGGATGTCCCTGGCTCGCAGCGCTCTAAGAGCATGGCATTGAGATTATGGTCGGCCATGAGTAGCCGCACGGTCGGGTCTCCGTTCCAAAAGCGCAGGCCGTAGATTTCGTGCTCTCCCTCCATGTGGGGCATACCGACTTTCAGCACGGCAGGTGTGCCGTCAGCGCGCTGCACAGCTGCCACGTACGAGCAAGTTCCATCCACGCCGTCAAACGGCGCATGGAGCGTCAATGACCATCGATGTTGCAGCCCTTGCAGCGTATCAGGCAAACAATCGAGCCACGATGCGCGCTCCGGGGTCTCGCGGCAGGCAGCCGCCAGCCGTTGTGAGATTCTCAGCGTCATGCTTCCAATAGTAAGCCTTTCACGGAGACCGAACCTCGCGACACGACATCCCGAGGAAGGCTGTGGAAAACTGCAGAAAAGCGGTAAAGTGGCGTGCAGCGGTTCCGCATCCAAATATTTTTAGCCGACCAACCATCTGATTCCGTTCATCTTTTGACCTGGGGACGTTTAGGGAGCAAATTCGCATTGTATATTTGCCCTTGACTTCCACCTTTGTCTTGTATATCGTAATTATACAAGAGATGAGCGACTCCTTCAGCCGGTCCAAGCTTTCCGCCGTCGAGCGCAACTTCCGTTCCCAGATCGCGCAGCTCGCCTCCGGTCGATGGTTCCTGCGCGGCAATCTGTCAGAACGTTCCGGCAAGTGCGGCAAGGCGAATTGCCGTTGTGCCCAAGGGGAACTGCATAAGTCCTTGTATTTAGTGCACAGCCAAGATGGAAAACTGCGCCAGATTTGTGTCCCCAAAGCTTGGCAGGAGCGCGTTCGCCAAGCCGTCCATGATTATCACCAGATGCAAAAGCTGATTGAAGAAGTCTCCGAACTGGAGTGGAAGCGGCTCGAGGAAAGAAAACCATAAACGTTCTCCGTCGCCTGATCGCCTATTCGGAAAAGGTCTTCCGGTTCTCCCGGGAGGTCATCGCGCCGCTCTCGGACAAGAGAAAGGAACCGCGTATCTCTACGGCGGCCGTCGTGAAGTCCGCGACGGTGTTGTTTTGGGCTCGCCTGGGTAGCATCAACGCCTGGGAACAATTGGGGAAGTCGCCCTTTTGGCCTCGCTGGCTGGGAGAGCCAGCCTTCAGTGCCGACTCCCTGGGCCGCGTTCATGCCCTAGTGGATGCCGACGGCCTTCGCCAAGGAATTCACATCCTCTATGAGCGCCTGAAACGCAACAAAGCTTTGCCGGATATTCATGGCCTCGGCGTAGCAGTTTTGGATGGCCACGAAAGCCACGCCAGCTATTTACGCCACTGCCCCGGCTGCCTGCAGCGAACCATCCACGGTGAGAAGGGCGATCGGATTCAGTATTATCACCGGCAAGTCACGCTGATGTTGTTGCCGGGTGCGCCGCCCAACCGCCAGGCCGTTCGCCTGCTCCTGGATCATGAACCACAACGAAAGGGAGAAGATGAAGTGGAAACGGCCCTGCGCTTATTGACGCGCGTCCTGGTTGCCTATCCGCGCGCCTTCGATTTGGTGCTGGCCGACGCGGCCTATGCGGAGGCACCCTTTTTCAACTTTTTGCTCGCTCACGGCAAACACGCTCTGGTTGTTCTCAAGGACGAACGGCGCAATCTCTATCAGGATGCAGCCGGATTAATGGATCAGGCCGTCCCGCTACCCGGCAGCTATCGATCCCGCCAATGCTCGTGGTGGGATTTCCCAGACTTGACCTCCTGGCCCCAGGTGCAGGTCCCGGTGCGCGTCGTTCGTTCCTTAGAGAACTATTCCATACGCCGGCAATCCGACAAGAAGGAGGAGCCGCAGAGTAGTGACTGGATCTGGGTGACCACGCTATCGGTGGCCCAAGCTCCTGTCGAGCGAGTCGTCCATTGGGGCCACCAGCGATGGGATATCGAGAATTATGCCTTCAACGAACTGGTCAACGAATGGCACTCCGATCACGTCTTCAAGCATAACTCCGAAGCGATGGAGTGCTTTTTGCTGGTGAACTTCCTCGCTTACAACATCTTTCATGCTTTTCTGGCGCTGAATATCAAGCCAGCTGCGCGCCAGGGCAAGAGTCAAATCTTTTGGGCCAAACTCATCGCCGCCGAACTTTATAGCGAGGTGATTCCCGCCAGCTCGTCGCCCTGAGATTCTTTTCGCACCCTGGCCTGGGTATCTCTGCTCATCCTAAGGATCTCGACCGAGGTCTTGCCGTGGTCTCTTCCCAACGGCCCTGCCGCCCCTTTTTCTCTCTCCCGAGAGTCATGCGAATCAGCCGCGGATCTATGCAACAAGCAGAAACCGCCTAACTTGCTTGAAATAGGCGTGATCCCCATGTCATCCCTTGTTCGTTGCGGAATGGCTGAGTGGCGTGAAACCATGTTGACAAGAAGAATTGAGTTTGACATACTCGATGGGCTTTGGAAGTGCCTTTCTGCTGGACAGGGGGGTACGCTCTTTGACAACCGATACGATGTGCCAGAATCTGTTCGAAACCATCCGGGTTTTCGAGCGCGGATGGGTTGAGTAATTCGAGCGATCAACAATTTGCTTGAGCAAGGCTGGCCTCGGTGCAAACCGGGGCTTTTTTATGCTCAAGCGACAGGCTTCAAACGAGAGTTTGATCCTGGCTCAGAACGAACGCTGGCGGCGTGCTTAACACATGCAAGTCGAGTGCGCGTGCCGTAGCAATACGGTATGGCGCACGGCGCACGGGTGCGTAACACGTGGGCAATCTGCCCTCCGGTGGGGAATAACCCCGCGAAAGCGGGGCTAATTCCGCATGACATTCCCAGAACTCCGGTTCGGGGACTCAAAGCAGTAATGCGCCGGAGGAGGAGCCCGCGCCCGATTAGCTAGTTGGTGAGGTAACGGCTCACCAAGGCAATGATCGGTAGCTGGTCTGAGAGGATGGCCAGCCACACTGGAACTGAGACACGGTCCAGACTCCTACGGGAGGCAGCAGTGGGGAATCTTGCGCAATGGGCGAAAGCCTGACGCAGCGACGCCGCGTGGGGGATGAAGCTTTTCGGAGTGTAAACCCCTTTCGACCGGGAAGAATGCCCGCAAGGGAGTGACGGTACCGGTAGAAGAAGCCCCGGCTAACTACGTGCCAGCAGCCGCGGTAAGACGTAGGGGGCCAGCGTTGTTCGGAATTACTGGGTGTAAAGGGTTCGTAGGCGGTGTGGCAAGTCGGGAGTGAAATTTCTGGGCTTAACCCAGAAGCTGCTTCCGAAACTGCTGTGCTGGAGTACGGGAGAGGCGCGTGGAATTGCAGGTGTAGCGGTGAAATGCGTAGATATCTGCAGGAACACCCGTGGCGAAAGCGGCGCGCTGGACCGTTACTGACGCTGAGGCACGAAAGCTAGGGGAGCAAACAGGATTAGATACCCTGGTAGTCCTAGCCCTAAACGATCAGGACTTGGGGTGCCTTCCGTTCGGAAGTCGTCCCGGAGCTAACGCGTTAAGTCCTGCACCTGGGGAGTACGGTCGCAAGACTGAAACTCAAAGGAATTGACGGGGGCCCGCACAAGCGGTGGAACATGTGGTTCAATTCGACGCTACGCGAGGAACCTTACCTGGGCTCGAAATGCTTCTGACCAGCTGTAGAAATACGGCCTTCCCGCAAGGGACAGGAGTATAGGCGCTGCATGGCTGTCGTCAGCTCGTGCCGTGAGGTGTTGGGTTAAGTCCCGCAACGAGCGCAACCCCTGCACGTAGTTGCCACTCGCAAGAGGGAACTCTACGTGGACTGCTCCGGATAACGGAGAGGAAGGTGGGGATGACGTCAAGTCCGCATGGCCTTTATGTCCAGGGCTACACACGTGTTACAATGCAGGGCACAAACCGTTGCCAACCCGCGAGGGGGAGCTAATCGGAAAAAACTCTGCTCAGTTCGGATTGCAGTCTGCAACTCGACTGCATGAAGCCGGAATCGCTAGTAATGGCGTATCAGATCGACGCCGTGAATACGTTCCCGGGCCTTGTACACACCGCCCGTCACATCACGAAAGTGAGCTGTACTAGAAGTCGTCACGCTAACCGCAAGGAGGCAGACGCCCAAGGTATGACTCATGATTGGGGTGAAGTCGTAACAAGGTAGCCGTAGGAGAACCTGCGGCTGGATCACCTCCTTTCTAAAGAAAATGCTGGTGGAACCCGCTAAAGGTGTGCGGGCGATGCCAGCCCCTCGGTTTACCCAAAGCTGCCTAAAGGCGGCGGAGGGCGCGAGCCGGGGAATGCATCCAAAGTCTCACGGCTTTGTTTGCACGCTGCGAGTTACTCGCTGCCCCTCTTTGGCTTCGGCTGGAGTCGCGGAAGATTGGGCAGGTTCTGGCAGATCGCTATCGGTTGGCATAAGGGCGAAAATTGTGAGTGTAGGGGCCGGGCTGCGACCCGGCCTCTTTTTTTTGCCGTCGAGAAATTTAGGCTTTAGGACCAAAGGCGTGCCTTCTCTTTAGACTTTAGAGTCTCCCCCATTTACGTTACGGGCGTCTCTCCGTCTTGTTCCATACCCAGCGGCCGATGTATTTTTCATTGTCGCTTCCGCAACCGGTGTCCGGTAGACGTCGTTGCTGTGCTTCCTCAATCTTTTCCTCCTCGTGAAAGGCGTTCAAAAACTTCCGCGCCGCTTCTGGAGAAGGCAGCTCATGTCCAACAAGCTCCGCCAACCGCACATCGCTGCGCCGGTGTGCGAAATCGTCCACGCACTTAAGTCTTAGTCTTAGCCACCGACTGAGTCCCCAGACGTCATCGTTATCAACGGATCGAGGTTACGCTTCCTTACTTCCGCCTCCAGCCACTTCCGGATACAATCCAGTGTTTCTCCAAGCATTCAGAAAGAGCACCGACCGCCGATGCGCGAAATTCAGCTCCACAATACTCTGTCCGGAAAACTCGAACCCTTCGTCCCTCAAAAGCCGGGCGAAGTGCGCATGTACACTTGCGGCCCCACCGTCTACGATTACGCGCACATCGGCAACTACCGCACCTTCGTGTTCCAGGACATGCTTCGCCGCTTCCTCAAGCTTCGAGGATTCCAACTGACCCACGTCATGAACCTAACTGACGTGGACGATCGCATCATCGCCAACGCCGCCGCCGCGGGAAAAGACATTCGCGGCTACACCGAGAAATTCGTGCAAGCTTTCTTCGAGGATTGCAAAACCCTCAGCATCGAAGCACCCGAGCACTGGATTCGCGCCACCGACCACATCGACGACATGGTGAAGCTTATCCAGCGCCTTCAGGAAAAAACCTTCACCTATTCGAGCGAAGGCTCCATCTACTACCGCATCGCCAAGTTTCCGAATTACGGAAAACTCTCCAAGATCGATCTCACCGGCATCCAAGCCGGCGCCCGCGTGGACAACGACCGCTATGAAAAGGAAAGCGCACGCGATTTCGCACTCTGGAAAGCGCCCAAGCCCGGCGAGCATTTCTGGCAAACGGCCATCGGCCCCGGCCGTCCCGGCTGGCACGTCGAATGCTCCGCCATGGCCATGAAATATCTCGGCGAAACGCTCGATATTCACACCGGGGGCATCGATCTGGCCTTTCCGCATCACGAAAACGAAATTGCCCAGAGCGAGGCTGCCACGGGAAAACCCTTCGCACGCTATTGGCTCCATGCCGAACATTTGCTCGTTGACGGCGAGAAAATGTCCAAATCGCTTGGCAACTTTTTCACCCTGCGCGATCTTTTCGCCAAGGGCTACAAACCTTCCGCAGTGCGGCTGGCTTTGGCTAGCGTCCCTTACCGCAAACAACTGAATTTCACGTTCAACAGTCTCCGGCAGGCTGCCAGTGGGATTGAGCGCCTGCGCAATTTTGCCGACCGCCTCCAACAGGGAAAATTTCCGGCCGGGAAAACGGAAGGTATGGCCGCGCGGATTGTGCAAGCAGAGCAGGAATTTGACGAAGGACTCGCCGACGACCTGAACACCGCTCGCGCGCTGGCCGCAGCCCACGAATTGATGCGTGTTGCGAATGTTGCAATGGACAAAGATGAGTTTCTCCAGGGTGATGTAGCCCCGGCGCGGCAGTTTCTTGCGACATTCGATAAAGTTTTCGCCGTGCTCGAAGACAACGACGCGCAGAAACTCCAGGCGCTCGGATACGACAGCGTGCAGGCCGGCTTGAGCGACGTGGAAATCGAAAAACTTATTGCCGACCGCACTGCCGCGAAGAAAATGCGCGACTTTGCGGCCGCCGACCGTATCCGCAAAGAACTCGCGGAACGTGGTATAATATTAGAAGACACGAAAGACGGCACCGTCCGCTGGAAACGCAAGTGACCTTGAATTTCAAAACTCGGCCCCCGTACCTCCCGGGTTTCTTCCCGCCGGCCGCCCTGCGGCCAAACCTCTTCGGCGTTGACTTAGCTTAATTTGTTCGCAGGCCGGTTGCGGAACCATCCGAAGCCGAAAAAAGCGTCTGTCGCGCCTGCCCTTTCTCCGCGCAGTTTTTGATCCACGCCAACCTGTGATTTCTTTATTGGAGGAGGAAATGCCAACGACTTTGGAAGTAAAGACACCCCAGCTCATTACCGCGCTGCCTGGTCCGAAAGCGCAACAAGTCATCGCCGCCGACGCCAAGTTCATGTCGCCGTCGCTCACCCGCGAATACGCGCTGGTGGCCAAGAAAGGCCACGGCGCAATCGTCGAAGATGTGGACGGGAACTCGTTCTTGGATTTTGCCGCCGGAATCGCGGTTTGCTCTACGGGCCATTGCCACCCGAAAGTGGTGGAAGCCGTCCAGAAACAGGCCGCGGAACTGATTCACATTTCCGGGACGGATTTTTATCACCATCACTTGCCGCAACTCGCGGAACTGCTGGTTGCCACGATGCCGGGAAAGGACGCCAAGAAAGTATTCTTCGGAAATTCCGGCACGGAAGCCGTCGAAGGCGCGATCAAGCTCGCGCGCTATGCCACCAAGCGCGACAAGCTCATCGCGTTTTACGGCTGCTTCCACGGGCGCACACTCGGCTCGCTCTCGCTGACGGCGTCGAAAAACACGCAACGGAAAGGTTTCGGCGGCTTGCTCGCCGGTGTCGAGCACATTCCGTTTCCATACGCGTACCGTTGCCCGCACGGCCACACTTCGGAAACGTGCGGCACGGAAATTCTCGAACTCCTCGAGCAGCAAATGTTCAAGCGGGTGTTTGCGCCGGAGGAAGTCGCCGCCATCATAATCGAGCCCATTCAGGGCGAAGGCGGCTTCATTCCCGCGCCGGCATTTTTCCTTCAGGAATTGCAACGCATCTGCAATCGCCATGGCATCATGCTGGTTGTGGACGAAGTGCAATCCGGAGTCGGCCGCACCGGCAAGTGGTGGGCCTACGAACACGCCGGCATCGAGCCGGACATCGTTTGCATTGCCAAGGGCATTGCCAGCGGCATGCCCCTGAGCGCATTTGTCGCCAAAGAGAGCGTGATGACCTGGAAAAAGGGATCTCACGGTACGACCTACGGCGGCAATCCCGTTTGTATCGCTTCGGCGATGGCCACGCTCGACCTAATCGAAAACGGCTACATGGAAAATGCGCGGAGGATGGGTGAGTACATCTTTGCGCGCATTGGCGATTGGCCGAAGGGCTTCAAAATCGTTGGCGAGGTGCGCGGCAAGGGTTTGATGATTGGCATCGAAATCGTGCGCGATCAAAAAACCAAAGAAAAGGCCGCGGACTTGCGCGACGCGGTCATCAGCAAGGCATTTCACAAAGGGTTGCTGACGCTCAGTTCGGGCGAGAACACCATTCGCATGTCGCCGCCGCTACTGATTGACGAAGAGCAGGCCGACTTCGCGATTCGCACGCTCCAAGAGTGCATCGGCGAAACGGAAAAAACCATTTAACACCGAGGACTCTGAGAACACAGAGTTCAGAGAGAAGAAATAAATAAATCCCGCGTCTTTCAACCTGAGTCGCGGGATTTAATTTTTGATTTCCTATAGTTCATCAAAGAGTGCGGTTCCCAATCGAGAATCATGCCGAACTTTTCTCGATTGATGTTTCAGGTAGTGCGCTGGGGAAAAAGGGCCACTGCCGCTGGAGCAGGTGCTGAAGTACGGCGCGCAGATTGTGGATGCACTGGACAAAGCGCGCGGCGACCAGACGGTGTTTGCGCAACGCTTTGATGCGAGCAAATTCGAATTGACGGGAGAAGCGTCGCCGATATTGACGGAGATTCAATATGAACCTCGAATTGCGCACGCGGTGTTCTCAGTCTTCGATGACAGGGTGCTCGTGGAACAGAGCGGGCCGGAGTTTCGCTGTCCCAGCTGGAATGGTTCGACCGAAGCGATGAAAAAGCCGGAGCCGTGGGAGAACCGGCCGTTTACTCCAACGTGGATCTCGCGCCCAACGGAAAATCGGTCGCGGTCGACAAGACCGATACGGGAAATCAGAACGCGGACGTGTGGATTTATGAGCTGCAGGGTGAAAGCACGAAGCGGGTGACGTTTGACCCGGCCATTGACGCCATGCCGGTGTGGAGTCCGGATGGGACGCGCGTGGTGTTCTCTTGCAGCCGAAAAAAGACATGCGACATATATATGAAGACCACGGACGGGGCGCAGGAAGAAAAGGCGATCGAAGAGACGCCGGCCCAGGACAAGTATCCGAGCTCATGGTCGCGGGACGGGAAATTCATTCTATACACGCGCGAAACGGAGCTTTGCTTTTTAACTGTCCCTGATTGGAAGAGCCAGTTATTCCTGAAGGCACCTTCCGCTGTAAAGAATGGGCAGTTCTCGCCGGACGGCAAATGGGTAGCGTATGCCTCCAACGAAAGCGGGAAATGGGAGTGTCACATCGTATCCGGGTGCGCGCGGGAAATGTCAAGTGTCCAACGCAGGAGGCAACCAGCCGCGGTGGAGAAGCGACGGCAAAGAGCTTTTTTACCTTGACCCAGAGGGAAAAGATCGAGGCGGTGCCCGTGAAGGAAGGAGCAAACTTCAATTCCGGAGCACCGGTGGCGCTCGTCAAGGCGAACGCCAGAGAGCCAGTGGCTCTGAACTGGTGGCCTATGACGTGACCCGGGATGGCCAGCGATTTTTGATCAATACCGGTGTGCAGGGTGAAGTCCAGCCGATGTCTGTCGTTTTGAATTGGCGGCAAACCTGAACAAGTGACGGTGGCGGCGGAAAGCAGCCCCGGGGTGTATGAGACTCAATCTCCGCCAGGGGCGGACGGGATGGAGAGCCGAGGAAGGCGCGTGTCATCGGCTCAGGTTGTCAAATTGGGACAGCACGCCGCATTGGAATCCCTTGCCAATTCAAGATGAGGCTATAGAATGCAGGAGCGAAATCGCTTCCAGGGTTTGAAGAGGAGCGTGTGTCCTCATGATTTTTGACAGCAAGTTTCGTTTTAAGTCCGTCGCTAATTATCTACGAGTCGCGCTTGTTGCCTTTGCGGTGATGACGTTCGGAGTTGCGACGCGGGGGCAAGAGGCGGAAATCGCGAAGAAGCTGCAGGGCTTTGACGCGTACGTGGAGCAGACGCTGAAGGATTGGAACACGCCGGGGGTGGGCGTGGGAATTGTGGTCAACGACAAGCTGGTGTTCGCAAAAGGGTATGGCTATCGAGATTACGAGAAGAAGCTGCCGTTCACGACGAAGACGATGCAGCCGATTGCCTCGAACTCGAAGCTGTTCACCGCCATAGCCGCGGGTATGTTGGTGGAAGAAGGGAAGCTGACCTGGGATAAGCCGGTGCGGGAGTCGGTGCCGGAGATCCAGTTTTACAACGACGAGCTCAATAGCAACGTGACGCTGCGCGACATGTTGTCGCACCGAACCGGCGTAACGCGGCACGATTTAATTTGGTTCAAGTCCCCTTTCACGAGAAAAGAGTTGTTCGAACGGCTGAAGTACCTGGAGCCGCAACAGCCGATGCGCACCACGTTTCTCTACAACAATTTGATGTTCGCGGCCGTGGGGCAGATCATTGAAATCAAGTCGGGGAAGAAATGGGAAGATTTCGTGCGCGATCGGATTTTTTCGCCGCTCGACATGAGCACGTCGTGCTACACAATTGCGGATATGCTGAAGCAGCCGGACTACGGCGTGCCGTTCCGCGAAAAACGCGACTCGTTCGAGTTGTATAAAATTCCCTACTATGAGGACACCGAGGGCGTTGCCCCTGCCGGCGCGATTATTTCCAATATTGATGAGCTCTCACATTGGCTAATCGCGCTGATGAATGAGGGGAAATACAATGGCAAGCAGGTGTTGCCGGCAAGCGTGCTAAAAGCCACTCTGCAACCCGCGCTTGCTTTGCCGAATGCGGGCGGGGAAGCGCTGGGTTATTGGGAGTTGATCAACTCAGCTTACGGAATGGGACGGTGGACCGCTTCCTACCGAGGAAAACTGCTGACCTACCATGGCGGCGACCTGCCTGGATTCCATTCGCAGGTTTCCTTTATGCCGAACGATAAGATCGGCGTGATTGTATTCGTGATCAGCGATCATAGCGCGCCGCTCTACAACATCATTAGCTACAACGTGTACGAACGCCTGCTGGGCATGGATCAGACTTCGTGGAGCCTGCGGCAACTTCAACAGCGGCTTGCCAACAAGAAAGCTGGGACGGAAGCGCGCGCGAAGGCCGGTGGGGATCGCGTACCGAACACGAAACCATCGCACGCGCTCGGCGACTACGTTGGCGAATATGAAAGCCCGGCTTACGGCATTCTGAAAATCGGGCTGCAGGGCGATCAACTGCAATTCGGTTTTCACGAGTTTCACTTTCCGATGAACCACTTCCATTACGACCGGTTCGACACACCTGACGACGAGCAGTATGGCAAGTTCTCGGTCAACTTCCGGGCCAACCCGCAGGGAGACATTGATTCCGCCGTGATCTCGCTGGACCAGGCGGAAGTCGCGTTCACGCGCAAGCCCGAAGCGATCGACCCTAGCCTTTTGGAAGAGCTCGCGGGCGTGTACTTGACGCCAAGCAAAGTAAAATTTGAAGTGCGCTACCAACCTGGAACGGGGCTTTCGATTGCGTTCCCCGGCGCGCCGCCGCAAAAGCTCGTCCATCTCAAGGGTATGCAATTCCGCACGCCGCTCTTCGCCGATGACATCTATGAGTTCGTTGTGGAGAACGGACAAGTGAAAGCTCTGAAAGAGCGGGAACCGTCGGGCGAATTCACGTACCCGCGTCAGTAAGCTGAAGATCAAATACCTTCGTGCGGAAAAACGTCCCGGCATGAGATGATAGTGGGCCACGCCAGGGGGCGGACGAAGTGGGTAAAGGTATCTTGCTCAGTCACCTCCAGGGATAATCCCGAATCCAATTATTTATTTGGGAGGAGAGAGAGTTGCCGGAGTTACGCAAAGACCCCATCACAGGGCGATGGGTGATTATTTCGACGGAGCGCGGAAAGCGCCCGAATGATTTTCTGCGCGAGAGCGTGATAGCGAAAGAGCCGAAGAATTGCCCTTTCTGCGCGGGAAATGAGTCGAAAACGCCGCCGGAAGTACTGGTGTACGGCCGAAATGGCGGTGGCGCGAACACGGCGGGATGGAAGCTGCGCGTGGTGCCCAATAAATTTCCCGCGCTGGGAATCGAGGGCGACCTCGACCGCGAGGGCGAAGGCCTGTTCGACAAGATGAACGGAATCGGCGCGCATGAAGTGGTCATAGAGTCGCCAGATCACGCCGCAACGCTTGCGACGCTTCCCGAACGTGCCGTGGAAGATGTACTTTGGGGTTATCGCGACCGCATGCTGGACCTGAAAAACGACAAGCGCTTTCGCTACATTTTGATTTTCAAAAATCACGGCGAAGCAGCGGGAGCGACGGTCGAGCATCCTCATTCGCAATTGATCGCGCTGCCCATCGTGCCGCGGCGCGTGCGCGAGGAAGTGGACAACTGCTGGCACTACTACGACGAGAAGGAACGCTGCATTTTCTGCGACATCATCCGGCAGGAGCGCGACACCGGCGAGCGCGCCATCGGCGAGAACGAACAGTTCATTACCCTGGCGCCGTACGCGCCGCGGTTTCCGTTTGAAATGTGGCTGCTACCGAAAGTGCACAGCTCGTCTTACGAAAATAACCAGAGCTCGATTTACGCGAGCCTGGCGCGGATGCTGAAAGATACGCTGATGCGGCTCGACGAAGTCCTGGACCGACCAGCGTATAACTTCATGATTCACACTTCGCCCATCGGGGAAGAAATCAACGACCATTATCACTGGCACATCGAAATTATTCCGAAACTGACGAAGGTGGCGGGGTTCGAATGGGGAACGGGGTTTTATATTAATCCCACGCCGCCGGAAGAGTCGGCAAGATTTTTGCGGGAAGCAAGAGTCCCCGCAATGAGCGAGAAGAAGTAAGAATCTTCCTACGCTGCAACGAGCCAGGGCGTACAGGGAAGACACTGAAGATTTGGTATAATCGCGAGCTTGGCGCGGTACCCAAGCGGCCCAAGGGAGAGGTCTGCAAAATCTCTACAAAAGCACCGCGTCACGTGGTATCAATAGCTTAGCGAGACACAATTAGGTGTAAATAGGTAAGGATGAGGCGCATTGGGCACAGAATTGGGCATAGATTTTGGGCACAGCAGCAGGGGCGCGGTACCCAAGCGGCCTAAGGGAATGGTCTGCAAAACCATCATTCGTCGGTTCGAATCCGACCCGCGCCTCCATTATCCAAAAAGGTTATTTCGCGTCTGAAAGAGAAAGCGGCGAAGCACCAGCCTGCAAAGCTGGCTTAGTGGGTTCGAGTCCCACCGTCACCTCCAATCTTCTTCTCTAATTTCCCGCCAATGTCTGTTTTTCGCTGAAACGTATACGGCGTTGACTTCCAATCTTGGCATGGACAGACTTGGAAGCGGGGGCGTGGCCTGATGCATTGGCTTGCCAGCAATTATCAATGGCTCGTGGCTGTTGTCGTGATGCCCATTATTCTGCTTCTGCTGAAGCAGTGGCCTGATTCGCGTAAGAAGACAACCAGTCCAGTACCCGCGCCGCAGGCAACGTTGAATGCCCAAGACTCTCACGTGAGCAATCCCCCCGTGGCTGGAGGCTCGGGAATCCATCAGAATGTTAACGCGCCAGTTTTCAATGTGAACATCGGCCAGCCAGCCGCTGCACCCGCCCAGCCATCAGCGAATGCAACCGCACCGCATCATCTTCCCAATATCCTCGTAACAGGTGCCCACATCGCAGCGGTTTCGCAGGTTGACCAAGGAGTTTGGAGCGAGAGTGTCCGCATGCAAGATGCCTTCGTCGTTCAATTCACAAACGAAGCCCGGAGGGACAGACCCAACGTCGAGGGATTGGTGAAAGCCGAGCTAATCTACCGTGATGGCGTAAGAGAACTTCGCCGCGTAACGGGCTGTTGGCTAGATCAGGCTGCGGACATGACGGAATTTCACGTCGATGATACGCATGGTCTCATGGTGGGATTGATGCTGGGTCAGGAATTCAACGCGGTCGGGAAGCGGCGAGTGAGAGTAGCTCCGGGCAGCGACGAGATTCCACAAGACATTGTTCCTCTTCATGGCTTTGCGCAAGGAGCCGTTTCCGTGCGATTGACGAGCGTCGGGGCCGGAGTAGTGCTCTACGAAGGCCAGTTTCAGTTGAACACGCAGCCACCGGAGATAATTCGGCTGTGACAGTCTGGGTGTTCAGGATAAAATCATTGCGTGTGGAAGCGTATTAAACAACAATTTGCTACTATTTTCTCCGGGCGCTGATAACGCAGCGCCAAGCATTCAGAACATCAACGCGCCGGTATTCAACGTGAGTATTGCGCCGCCTGAACAACACCCTCTCCAACGACCTGCGTCACCACCTAAAGCCGTGGCAACTTGAACCGAGTAAGGCAGTAATGCCCTAAAATGGAGCCATCCACCACCGTCACGACTTCCTCAAGGTTCATTCATACTCGCTTCTCTTCAATCCGCAATTTCAGAGCTTCAAGCTCCTGCTTGGTCATGCCTTGCAGAGCCATCGCGGTGGCAAGATACAAAGCGGGGACGTGTTTCATTCTGTTGCCTCGTGCTACCTTGCGACGGAGTTTTTGTACTTCTGGGTCAGCACCCACTTTCAAAAACACTTCATACGCATCGGGGATGGGCAGAGTCCTTTCAATCAGGCCATGCTTGACCAGAATGCGATGATACGACGGTACTGCCAACGCGGACCGATGGGTCTGCGGGGCGCGCTTGTCTTGTCTTGGGTGTTTCATTGCACTATGCTGACACGTTTTCTCAATCCGGTCATTTGCTTTGGCGCTTATACTGTCCCAAGGCGCATAGTCTGCGAGGCACAATTGCCGTGGCCGCTGAATTTTTGAAAGCCTTCCCGACCCTGGAAACCGTTCTGATTGAATCTTGGCAAGAGGGCGCGGGAGTAGGCAACCCTTATACCAGTGCGCCGCCGAGTAGAGCCTATGGATTACCGCATCCGGTCACAAGTCCGATTATTTCGTGCGCCAACCGCAATTGCCGGAGCGGCGGATTTGACATTTTCCAAGACATAGCGGAGATGGTGCACGAAAAACTCGTCACCAAGAAGTTTGTGAAGGTCTGCCTCGGCGATGAACGCTCTCGGAAGGGAGGAAACCTAGGCCGGGATTGCATCAACACGCTTCACTATTGCCTGACGTTGAAATACAAACCGGAATACTCGCCAGAGGGGGAATAGGGCGGTTCGGACAATCTGTGGACAGGTCGCGCAAAATTAGTGGCCCTAGTGTTTCCCTTTCGCTTTCGCTGCCCTAAATGCGTGTTCTGGGGCAGGGTGGTCGCGGGTCCGAAGTCATCCCGGTCAGCAGTCCGAAATGATGCCGGTCACCGATTCGGCTTTCAAGTCGGTCACTTTTTGCCGGTGATCGGAATTGCAGACCGGGATCGTTCCGAAACGATTTCCACAGGGCGAAGAAAGGACGCTGGACAACACTGGGGCAATGCGGATCCCTCCCGAACCAGGAGGAAACGACATTGCCTACGGAAAGGTTGTCCATGAGAAAACTCCGCGAAGGTCTCCGACTCCGATTCGCGTTAAAGCTATCGCAGCGACAGATCGCCCGCAGTTGCTCGATCGGACAAACCACGGTTTATGACTATCTGAAACGCGCGCAGGCGGCCGGGGTCCTCTGGCCGCTGCCCGAAGATTGGGATGAGACCCGGTTGGAGGAAACCCTGTTCGGGCCACCTCCACGGCGCCTGTATGAAAGCCACCGCAATCTAACGCTGCAACTGTTGTGGGAGGAATATCGCCAGAATCATACCGACGGTTACAGAGTGCCCAGGCCAGTTGCGATGAGCTGAGCTCGCTTCTCGCCTTTTCTGCGCACGCTGACATTCTCTCCACAGCCGTGGCATGGATATTCGCCAATAACAACGTAGCGGTCGTTCTGCTCTTCATAGTTGACCGTTCCTTCAGGTCGTTCGTCTCTTTTGAAGGTCTGCATGAGATTACACTAGAACAACTTGTCCCCGCTGGTCCCGCCAGGCAACCCACGCCATAGCGGAAGTCCCGCCCCGCCGACGGGAGATGAAGCATGATTGCCTCCCGCACACGGGGAGCGTCGCTCGCTCGATTTGGCAAGGACCGGGCAGGCCAGGCCCGCACTGCCGAGAAAAGGAACCACAGGATTAAAAAGAAGCCTCTTCGAACCTGCCGTATCATAGACATGGCTAATTTGACCTCCGTGGGTTTGTGACCGTCTTCTCGATCTTCGTTGCCGGGCCCCAGAACGCCCAGTGAATCTTGCGAACGTCACGGTCTTTTGAGTACCCAGAGTCCCGTGGCCCTTACATGCGTGACCACCGGCAAGCCCAAGAAATACCGAACGCAGGAGTTCTCAATTACGTTTCGAACGATTTCAAAACGGCTTTTTTGGGGCTTCTTCGAAAAACAGACGCGTTATTCGAAATACGCCATTGCCGAACCAGAAAAGGCGCTGCTGGATTGGATTTATCTGTGTTTGCAAACGGGAGTCACGCCCAGCCTCGATGAGATCGAATTCAAGCCAGTCAATAAACAAAAACTGATCAAATACGCGGACAAATATCCGGGTACGGTGCGGAATGTCGTCACGCACTCACTTGCCTTTGAACATTTTGCAGCTTGACCTAGCATCTTTGCTCGTTTACCGAGCAGGGCCGTAAAGCCTCGGCGTTTAGGCCGGGGATATAAGGCCCTGTCGCGTTTGGTTGTCTCATGCTAAACTCTCTTCGTCCAAAAGACCTATGGGCGGGCAGCCCAAAAGTAAAGCCTCTTCGTCATCCTCTGCTTTATTGTATTACGTACCGTAATACGGTAAAGTGAAATTAGGGTGACTTTATGACATCTCTCCTGACATTAAGACTGGAGCAGAAGACTCGGCAACGCATCGCACGCATAGCCAGCCGCAGGCGAATTTCCACTTCCGAAGTGATACGGGAAGCGATCGAGGCATGGGTGGAAAGGCAGGAACCGGTGGCCGCGCCCTATGACGCAATGTCTGATTTGATCGGGGTTGTCAACGGTGGGAAGCCAAGGCGCTCGGCGGAAACAGGTCGTCGCTTTAGAGAAGTCTTAAAGAGTCGGCGGAAACGCCTGTGATTCTGGTGGATGCCGGGCCGCTCGTCGCCTTGGTCGATGCCGATGATCAATTTCACAAGAAATGTGTCGCCGCCTTGAAGGGGTTACGAGAACCCCTGGTCACTGTTTGGCCTCCGGTGACGGAAGCGATGTACTTGCTGGCCGATTTGCCCAAAGCCCAAGAAGCTCTCTGGGAGATGCTAGCGCGAGGAGCATTGCAGCTCCTGCCACTCGACCTCGCTGACGTTTCTCGAATCCGCGAACTGATGGGCAAGTACGCCGACCGCCCGATGGATCTTGCCGATGCGTCACTCATCAGGGTTGCTGAGCGTGAAGGTATCCGAAAAATCTTCACCGTGGACCGCGAGGATTTTAGCGTCTACCGTCTTCACGGACGAGTGCGCCCCAACATCATCCCCTGAACATCAGGGTTTGACGGCTTCCTTTGCTTCCGATGAGCAAAAGCTGTTAAAAGGTTAAAAGCATGCTACTTATTCGGCAATCGATCGTCATGCGATACACATTCTTGCGGAATCCGCTACTGGACGTTTTGGCTAAATTCAAACCTCAGAGTCTGATATCCTGCAACCATGGAAGCGCGTTCTTTGGGTGACGTGGGTGGTACGCCGGGAGGCTTGGGTCATTTCGTGATCGGTTTCGTCATGGCTTGCATGGGAGGATACTTCCTGGCGAATCAAGTCAGCGTCGTGGGTTCGTATTGGAGCTTCTACGGGGCAAATACGTTCGGCATCACGCTGGTGCCGATGTTGCTCGGTGTGGGAATTCTATTTTGGAACGGTCGGAGCCTTGTAGGTTGGATCCTTACAGCAGCTGGGGCTCTTTTCATTCTGGCCGGCGTGATTGCCAACATGCATATTTATTTTCGGCCCGCCAGCCTTTTCAATACTCTCGTGATGTTGATCCTGCTCGTTGGGGGACTTGGGCTGATCGCGCGCGCTTTACGACCTCATCCTGCGACCAAGAGTGAATAATTGTTCAATGTTTCGTGTTCGAACTTCTGCTATTGGTGGGCGAACAGGAGTGCCCATCCCATTCAAGGGTACACGTGTTATAGCGTCTGGAATCTCTCCTTCACTTCCCGCACAAATTCGAGGAACCTGGGCGAGTTGGTGAGTTCCGGATGCCAGCACAGGTCGCGCTCAATGAGATCGTAGGTCTCCTGAATTCGCGCGCCGGGGATGAAGTTTCCGCTAGCGTCGCGATCCCGTCCCATGAGCCACAGGTGATCTGCCACGGTTGCGGCCGCAGTCACGTCGTGGGTAACGACAATAATAGTGTTGAGCTCGTCGAGGCAGGCAATCTCGCTGATCAATTCGCAGACTTTCGCTTCCATCACAACATCGAGCCCGGAGAACGGCTCATCCATTAACAAAAAATGTTCGCTGCACAGAAGCTGTTGCGCGATGGCGATTCTTTGCCGCTGGCCGCCGGAAATCTGCGCGGGATAAAGCTGCGCCTGATCCACCATATCCAGACGCCGCAGATACTTAAGGACCCTTTCATGAGCGGATTCATGATTGTTTTCCATTTGTTTCGCGGCCAGCATCAAGTTGCTGAAAATCGTGCGATTTTCAAACAAAGGATAATTCTGGGCGACTACGCCCACCATTCCAGCCTTGACCGGGGTCAGCGTAGAATTGACGAGCACCTGTCCTGAAGTGGGATGATTCAGCCCCGCGACGATGCGAAAGAGCTGTGTCTTACCGATACCCGAGGGCCCGAGAAAACCGACCACCTGGCCTTGCGTGCGGTCCTCGCGCACGATGTCGCGAATTTCCGCATTTACGTCTCGGAGAATGACCTTGTCCTCGTACGAAAGGCTGACGTGGTCAATCTTCAGAAGTGTTTCGCCGTAGGTGCAGCGGTCGGGCACAGGAAGTCCTCACAAATCCATGAGCTGCTATCTTTTTTCAAGCTGCAAATCCGCGTAAGGGAACAGGAATTTCTTGGACAATCCCAGCGCGTAGTCCTGAAACAGTCCAATCAGCAGAATGGCGATCTGAATCGCAAATACGGCTTCCAGCCGGAAGTGTTTGTTCTGATTCAGCAACAATGCACCGATACCGCCCTCCGATCGAGAGATGCCTTCGACCATCGTGAGCATCATCCAGCCCATGGCCGCGTTTTGCCGCATAGCATCGAAAGCCGCGTCTGCTTTGCCGAGGACGATCACTTCCCAAACGACGCGCCACTCACCCATGCGCAATGTGCGGGCCAGGTCAAACTTTTCTTTCGGAATTTGCGCCACCACGTCGATCATGCTGGTCACAAAGAAGACCGCCACGCCAAAAACCAAGAGGCTTACCTTTAGCCGGTGCCCGCTGGAAAAAATGATAGTGAAGAAGAATGTAAGTCCCACCATACCCAGGAAACGGCCCTTGGAGACGGCCAACGCGATGGGCTGGAACACCGGAACGACTGTGAGATAAGCCAGGCCCAGGGAAATAAGAGTCGCCCATGCCATGGCCTGCACGTTCAGTAGAAAGCTGACGATAAGCTCCTGGCCGAGTCCCTCATGAGTCCAAAGGTCAACGAAGGCTCTCCACACGTCCATCGGTTTGGGCAGAAAAACGTAAGTAGAGGTGGCCCAAACAACCAGAAGCACCGCGACCTGGAAGGTGATGATGAACCGGAACGCAGATTTTGAAATCACTCGGTTTGGAAAAAACGCACCGAGAATTTCGCGCCAGAAGCCCGCTGCTGCCGAATGGCTTGCGGCCGGTGCTGCATTTGTTCGCATCGTTCCGACCGCCGGCTTCACGGGATTCACGCGTGCTCCCTATTCCTTGCCTGACAGAATGATTTCCACGCGGCGGTTTCTGGCCCGGCCCTCCGCGGTGGCGTTTGACGCGATGGGCTTGGAGTCGCCGTAAGCTTGGATGCGGAAACGGTTGTCCGGGAAGTTCGCGGGAGCCTTTCTCTGCAGCCAGTCTCTGACTGCCTGGGCGCGCCGCATCGCCAAATCCATATTCCCATCGTGGGTGCCCATGTTGTCCGTGTGTCCATTCAAAGTGACGAACAACGCGCCGGCTATCGCTAGGTCGTCCTTGATCTCGTACATCTTGCGTTCGCCCTCAGGGGTGAATGAGGCTTGACCTGTGGCGAATTCAATGCTCCAGTCACGCTTCGAAACGACTGCGCCTGTATCGCCACTGGAACTGAAGCTCGCGACATCGGCCTCGGCCCCAGTCTGCGAAAGCATCGAAGAAGCACCCAGAACATACGAAGTGTCGAGAATTTCTTTAACGTCAGGAATCTTGTTGGCGTCCTTGAACAGTTCCGGGTATTGCTGCGTCGCAATGTTTCCGAACACGGTGTAAGTGGAACGGAAATTGTTGTTGGCGCCGGGCTGCAACCCGAACAGCAGGAGATTGTCGTTCAGGTTGTTAACCGCGGAGCCGCCAAGCTCCACCAGGTTACCCGTCTTATCCTGTTCGCGAGTTCCCAGGTAGTATTTCAGCCAGTAGTCGCCGTTTTGCTCGTTGTAAACTTTGGCGCTGATCGCCGCGGCGCGCTTAAGCACTTCTGGGAAGGCCTTGAGTTGGTCGGCCGCTTCAAAGCTGGCTGCCAGCATTCCCTGTACTTCATTGCGATGGTCCTGGTTGAATTTCTTGATGCCAATAATGACGTCTGGCATCTGCGAGCGATATTGCTTCGAAGACACGATGGAGACGAGTCCGCCCCGTCCGTGGGCCACGTTCACGTCACCTGGCGTCCAGGTGACCACGCCGTTCACACACACGTTCTTGGATTCCCCGGTCAGCCGGCCATCATGTACGACTTTGCGGTCTTCACAGGTATTTGCATTATAGATTTCCGCGGCCTTGATGTAGTCCGGCGCGTTGACCCAATTCAAAGCATCGGGGTCGTACGTTTTTTCGTCAGGATTATTCTTGATTTGGTTGTCTGCCGCCCACTTCATAGCGATATTCCAATCGCCGTCGCGAAGTACCCCCGCCACCAGTCCACCTTTGGCGGCCTGCGGGTCAGCTTTCCATTGTGGCGGCCCCATCAGTTTGTCTTCCCCTCGCGAATATCCTGTAGAGCCGATGACTTGTGCAATGTATTCACCTGCGCCATTGTCCAGCTTCTTGAGTTGCGGATTGACCGCGGCGAAAAACTGCCCCGAGCCGTCGCCCATGATGAGGACGTAGTTTGCGCCCGCGGCACACTGGTTTGAACCGTCGTGGAGCTCTTTCGCGCAGGCAATCAAGTCGTTCTGCATTTGACTGGTATCGTCCTGGCGGATCAGCTTCAGGTTGACGTTATGCTTTTCCATCAGGCTGTTGCGCGTCGTCTCCGGACCGCCATTGGCGTAGATATAGTTCATCTGCGCGTTCCAAGCCCATATTTCGGTGCGAATCAATGGGGCCTTCACGGAAGCGGAAGCCGCCTCCGGGAAAGGCGCAGGCTCGACGTTGGCGACGAGAGCTTCCTTCAAGTCCGGCAAAGCGGCTTTCGATGGAATGAGAGCCTTGGCGATGCCCGGCGCAGGAATCCAGCCGCGGCTCACAGCCGTGCGGAAACCGAAGAAAAGAACTGCCCCCACGAACAGAAGCAGAATAATCTTTGCTCCGGGCTTCAACCGGTGCCCCGTTGGTGGTGTGGAGATTTTATTGTCAAACATACTGATCTTCCCTCCGCCTAATCGTTACTTGATCAAATCGCTGTAATCGTCCTTCTTGTTGGTCGGCGCGGCCGAAGTTTGGTCCCCCAAGCCTCCCGGCACCGCCGCCACCGAGGCAGGCAAGAGTTTCTGCTGGAATTCCGTCAGTTGCTTGACGGCCTCGTCGTTGATCGCGCCGGTTTCTAGGTCCATGTTGGTCATCAGCTTATTGGCAAGACGGTTGAAATCTTCCATCTCTCCCAGCATTTGCCCGGCATCGTCGGCCAGGTATTCCAGCGTCTGATCGTAAATCTGGTTGGCCACTGGATCGCCGCGGAAAATCTTCTTGGCCGCCTGGAAGACGGAGTAGGCCTTTTTCAGCGCCTTCCGCCGCATCTCTTCTTCGCTAACGCGGTTCTCCTTGTCGGTGACCTGGAACTCCGCCGTAGCCCTCCAGCGGATGAGCTGGTCATATAGAATCTTCAGCTTGTCGCGCAAGTCGGTGAGCGACTTGTCGATGTTGATGAGGCTCGCGGCGTGCCGCTGGTTCGTAACTTTGGCGGACATATATTGCTGTTGATCCAGGGCGGTAAGGCCGCCGGCGGCAATTTTCTTGTCGGCTTGATTGGCCAGGGCCATGCTGTGCTCGGCTTCTTTCTGGTTCGTGTCAATCTGGTTCTGGAGCGTGCGGATCGAGCCATTCAGGTTGCCAAGCTGTTCATCCATGATCGCAAGATTTTTTTTCATCTCCGCGATGTAGTTCTTGAGGATGCCGATGGGATCCAGTTCGATGAAAAGTCCGGTGAAATACCGGATGACGCTCTGAAAAATAAGCTTCCCCAGCGTCAAAACGCGCTTGTCCGTGACGATGAAGATCAGCAGCAGAATGGCTCCAATCAGAATTGCGAGGTGCAGTGTATCGGTCGCCGCCGCGATCAAGAACGGAAGGATCTGCACGAATCCATAAGCCGCCGCGATGCCCGCGAGGACCAGCACGACTTTCCCGACGGTTCCTTCCGGCCGTTGCCAGAAATTCTTCAAGCCCTGCATTACAGGGGAACCTGGTGTGGTTGCCATGGCGTCTCCCTATCCCAAAATCGTTTCAAATTCCTTGCGTTGCTGCTGAATCTCGGCGCGCCGCCGCTCCAGCGCCGCGGCAAAGTTGCCCTTGGCTTCCTGCAGCTTTGCGCGTGATATCTCGGTCTGCGATTGCAGGGACTTCATCTGCTGCTGCAAGCTGGCAATCTCTTTTTGTTTTTGCTGAATGGCCTCGTTGATGTCGCTGACTTGGGCAATTTTCGCGTCAACTTCCGTTCGTGATACGTCCTCGGTTTGCTTGTTGAAGGTGTTCGCCGAGGAATTCAGAACATTCAACAAAGCGTCAAAGCCCTTCAAAATCGCGTCTTTCGTCAAGCCGCCCTGCGACTGCGCGGTGGCGAGTGCCGCTTTGTACCGCAATGCTTTGTCACTGATGACCGAAGAGAGCGGGGCCGCATACGCTTCGATCTTGGCTAGTTCCGGAACGGCGGAGAGGTCCGTCTGCTTGGCAAGCCGCGCATAGAACTGGTTGTCGCGCGTCCCCGTGGAAACGTATGCAGGAGCGAGTTCGAGGGACCGGTTCGCCGTCGGGCCGGGCGATGGTTTGGCAGGCTGCTGCGCCGCCTGCGGTTCCTCTTCAAAAATCGCCTTCTTGATAAGGTCCATGAAGGGCATCTGTCACTCCCTTGCTATTTCAATCCCGTTCCAGCGGCGGGGATACACACAGCTTTACTGTTGCGAGGCCCGGCCGGACTGGAGGTTTCGTGTCAAATCGGTCCACGAATCCGCACGCATTGTATCCTATAGATAAGGGAACCCTTGCATTGTACCCGGGATACGCGGCCATCGTAAGACTGGGCCTGCTCGCCTTTCAACAAGGAAATTGCCGACGTAGCGCATTCAATAAACTGGCAATCCTCGCCTCGATGACCTATTAAACCGCCTTTAGGATGAGGATGCAATTCAGCTACAATGCACACTTTCACTGTTCAAAATGATGCCGTTCTTGAACTGACAAACTTTCGACGAGGAACTAGCCTGTGCCTGCAAAGACGCTACCGGCGGTATTGAGCCAGATTGTCGAAGCCAAAGCCGAATACGATACCCGGCTCTTGGCCCAGCAGATCGGAACGAACTACCGCTCTCTGATGTATTGGCTCAGAGGTGATCGCCCCATCCCTGCGGAGCTGCTGCCTCGGATTTGCGTCCTGCTGAAGAATTTCGAACCTCTGGATGTTCTCGAATCACAGGCGGGAAGAGTGGCATTCAAGATTCCAGATCCGCAACAGACTTCCGAGAAAGAGTTCTTGGTTATTTCCAACCTCATGAAAGACGTTGGTTCGGCACTGGAGAGCATTGCAACGACGCTAGCTGACGGGGTTGTGGAAGAGAATGAGTTAAACGCGACGATCCCGAAGCTGGAAGCCGTAATTCGAGAATGTGCATCGGTCAAATACCTGCTTGAGACTCTCTACAAAAACAGAAAACGGAAGATGAAAAAGTAGGGTTTGGATTTGAGGGCGAATTCGACCTTGTGATGCTACGTTCCGTGCCGTTGTACCCGAGTTTTCTGATCATTCCCTGTACCTGCCGTGTACCGCACTTCGGCGTTTTCATCGTTTTTCTCCGTTTTACTGTTTCGTAGAATCAATAACTTCCGTAGAATCAATCCCCCGAGAGGTTCGAATCCCACCCGCGCCTCCAGATTGACGGCGGCGAGCAAGCCGCGTCTGTTGCTAGAGGGTTTCGCGGTCCCGGCGAAGCGGCGGGATTTCGCTTGCCGCCTCCCGCTGCGCTCACACCGGCAAGACGGCCCAAGTTCGAATCCCACCCTTCGTCGCAGACTCCTCAGGCAAGCCCGCGCCTCCAAACCCTTCAAACGGCCCATTCCTGTGGCGATGGAATGGTCATCGTTAATCTGTAAAGTCACCAGATCAGTTTGAGAGCGAATTGAATCTGCCGCGAGGAAGTTTGCGTGGAGGTGATGAGACCAGCATTGGCGATCGGGACTCCGGTTGAATCGAAGATGTTTCTATTATCAAGGGGAGGCGCAAAATTCGTGTGATTAAGAATGTTAAAGAACTCCGCGCGGAACTGGATATTGAAAGCGTCTGAGATCCTCTTGATGAAGTTATTCTTGAATAGAGAAAAGTCGAAGTTCACGAAGCCCGGACCAATTAGCGTGTTGCGGCCCAGGTTTCCTCGGAGGGTTAACGGATTCGGCGCCGCGAAGCACTGCGTTTTGATGTAGTGAACCGGGTTTCCTGAATTCACGAGAGAAGCACAACCGGGTGACGCTATGAGGTTCGGGACATCAACGTTCGGATCGGTACTGAGAACACCAAGAGCGTCTCCGGCGAAACCGGGAGTGAAGGGGACGCCCGTGCTAGCTTGGAAGACTCCCCCGATTTGCCATCCGCCGAACGCCCAATCCGCCAACTCGGCCCTCCATTTCGGAGTGCCCAGCACCCAGGTGTAATTGACGTTCAAATTGTGGCTGACATTGAAATCCGCCAGTCCGCGATTCAATCTGAGATCAAAAAATAGCGGGCTGGAAATTGAATTGGTGTATTCGTCGCCAACCATACTCCCGGAACCAGTGTCAATCGTCCTGCCCCAAGTGTAGGAACCGGCCAGCTGGGAGGCGCGGCCAATTTTCTTCTTGAGTTGAACTTGAAGGGCGTCGTAGTAGGAGCGGCCATCCCAGAAACCTGCTGTAATCCGCCCCGAGTTAGGATTCAAGCGCGTTCCACTACCAACTGGGGCCGGCCAGAGATAGCCCTGTGGCGTAAGTGTCGGAAGGACGATGTCGGCATCTTCCGTGCGAAAAGGTTGATGGGTCGCGCGGGAGCCCACGTAGCCAGCGCGCAGACTCAAGTCCGTGGCCAGTTGGCGCTGCATCGTCAAGTTCCACTGCATCACATAGTTTCGACCGGGATTTGGTTCGAAATATGCTTGTCGAAGAGTGCTCGCCGACGCTGTGAGCGAAGCATAAGCTAGATTAGGAAAACTTCCGGCCGGCAAGTTTCGTGAGCTGGCTGATTGAAAAAACGGAGCTGAAAAAAGTTCGTTCATCTGAAAGACGTAGGGCAGGGGCAAAACGTCGAAAATTCCAAAGCCTCCACTCACTCCCGTTTTGCCATCGCGAAAGGGATCCCAGGAAAAGCCAGTGCGCGGTTCGAAATTGAGGAGGGTTGGATTGGAAATTAATGGATCACCGAGATGAGGCGTGGGGTCCGTAAGATGCCGGAGAACGGTCAGCTTGCCATGGACCTCGGTGGGAACAGAGGCCATTTCGTAGCGAATGCCGAGGTTAATGGCCAGGTTCGTGCGCCAGCGCCAATCGTCCTGAACGTAAGTTCCAACGATAGTTTGGCGGATTCCGCGTGGGCTAACGGCGCTGGGAATCGCTGCCGCCAGCGAAAAAGGCTTATTGGTCAGGAAATTGGAGAGGGAATTGAAAAGGAATTCCCCTCCTGGCGTAGCAATTCCGAATTCATTGTCCCGGATGCGTTCCACGCCGCCGCCAAACCTAAAGGAGTGAGTTCCTAGTGTCCACGCAAAGTCGTCATAAGTCTGGATTGATGTCCAGTGGAAACGGTAATTGCTGATGGAATTCAAACCACCGAGGAAAGAGGTCAATCCGGGCACGGCTACACCCGCAGCGTATTGCCCCGGGACCGTACCCAAAGAGGGGTCTTGTGCGGAAGGGTTTCCCGCGGGGAAGGTCTGGCCAGTCCGAGCCACAACACGATAAGCGCCAAATCTTAACGAGTTGAGCCTCTGCGTACTGAAAGTATGTGCCTCATTGGCGGCAAAGAATTGGCGGCGGGAATCGTACCCGGTGCGTTTGTTATTCAGCTCATCGGGCTGCCGGGCGGTTCCGCTGTCATACATGTAGGTCCCGGACAGAGTGTCGTTGGCAGAAAAACTGTGGTCGAGGCGCGTCGTAAAGTAATTCTCAGGCGTCACCTGCTGTCCTGAGAAGGTATAAATTCCCGTGTCGCCGGGTGCGAGCAATCCGCGATTAGGCAGCGGATAAAAGGCATTGACAAAGCGAAGCACGGCTGGATCCACGGAAATTGTGCCGGTGGAGGGATTTCCCGCGCGCGCGGACGCCGAAGGCACGGTGTCGACCTGGGTGATGCCCAAAGACTGGCGCAATCCCTCATAGTCTCCGAAAATAGATGTGCGCTGTCCCCAGATGGGCCCGCCCGCAGAGGCGCCAAATTGATTGCGCCGAAAGGGCGGCTTCACCGTGTCAAAGAAATTTCTTGCATCCAGCGCGCTGTTGCGGATGAATTCGAACACATCTCCGTGGAAATCGTTCTTACCGGACCGGGTCGTTGCGCCTACGACTCCGCCGGAGGAACGGCCGACGCGGGCTGGGTAGTTGCTGGTCAGGACAGTGAACTGCTCGACCGCATCTACACCGAGATTTACTCCCAGAGCGCTCCCCGGAGAGCCGTTGGCATAGTCGTTGACACTGATGCCATCCAGACGCGCATCGTTCTGGCGAGGCCGCCCACCGGAGATGGTCATCTGTGTTCCGAAACCATATTTACCCTGTCCTGAAGATTGCGTGCGAGCGGTCTCGACTCCTGGCTCGAGAGCGGCCAGATCGGACGCAGAGCGCCCATTCAACGGAAGCTCGCGGACACTCTGAGAACTCACGACGCCGCTGACGGTAGACGAAGCCCCTTGCTCGCTGGAAGGAAGCAGAACAAGATCGGCAACTTGGTCCTGATCCGGGTTCATCACCACAGAGGCGCGGGCGGCTGCAAATCCCGGGGCAGAGGCAGAGACTTCGTAATTCCCGCGCGGCAGGTTCAGTAATTTGTAGGACCCATCTTCTGCGGTTACCGCCGAAAAAACGTTGCCATTTGCCAGGTTCTTGGCGGAAACGCGCACGTTCGGAACGGGAGAACCTGAAACCGACTTCACTGTGCCCGCAAGATTCCTCCCCTGTGTTTGGCCGAAAGCTCCAAGAGGAATCATGAGCACAAAAACTAACATGCTCCTCGCCGCAAGAGTGGCCCTGCGGACCGGACCGCGTTGGGAAACCTTTGGCTTGGCCGCAAAAGCGTTCATTTTATCGTCCAGAAGAAATTAACTCGCGTGAGCTGCAAATAGCATCACTTCTCCTGAATCTCTCCGAGCAGATGGTATTGGAGAGCATTTCCGTCGAGCTCATGCTCCCAGCGAGCGATCACCATTGTGGCTACGGCGTTGCCAATCATGTTGACGGCGGCGCGGCACATGCTGAGGAAGCGATCGATGCCAAGAATCAGCGCCATCCCCGCGACTGGAATGGTTGGAATGACCATCATGGTGGCAACGAGCGCGATAAAGGCGGCTCCCTGCACACCGCTGGCACCCTTGGAGGTGAGGACGGCAACACCGAGGATCGTGAACTGCTGAGTCAGAGTCAGATGCGTGCTGGTCGCCTGAGCCACGAACAACGCGGCAAGTGTCATGTAGAGGCTGGTGCCATCGGCATTGAAGGTATAACCCGTGGGAACCACCAGGCCAACCAGGGTCTTGGAGCATCCGAGTTTTTCGAGCTTGGCCATGAGAGAGGGCAAGGCGGGTTCCGAAGAGCTCGTGGCCAGCACCAGGAGAAGCTCCTCGCGGAGAAACCAGAGGAAGCGGAAGATACCGAAGCCCGCCAGGCGAGCGATGCCCCCCAGCAAGATAACAACAAACAGTATCGAAGTGATGTAGAGCGTGGCGATCAGCTTGACGAGAGGACCTAGTGAGGCCAAACCGTATTTGCCGATGGTGAAGGCCATCGCGCCAAAGGCGCCAATAGGGGCAAAGCGCATCAAGATGGCGACGACGCCAAAAACAATACGCGTCAAAGTGTCCAAGAGGTCGGCCAGGAGTTTGCCGCGCTGGCCAGCGAGAGACAACGCAAAGCCGAAGAGAAGAGACACGAGCAGGACTTGCAGAATGTCTCCTCTTGCAAACGCATCGAAGACCGTGTTTGGAATGATGTGGATCAGAAACTCCGTGACGCCCTGAGCTTTGGCCTGTCCGGCGTATTCGGCCACCGCCTTGGCGTCCAGCGTAGCGGGATTGACATGGAAGCCGCTGCCTGGATGCACGACGTTTCCGACGACCAGTCCGATAAGCAGCGCGAGCGTGGAGACTACTTCGAAATATAGAAGGGCTTTCCCGCCGACGCGGCCAACTTTTTTCATATCTTCCATGCCGGCAATACCCGTAACCAAAGTGCAGAAAATGACCAGGGTGATGATCATGGTGATCAGGCGAATAAATGCATCGCCGAGCGGTTTCATGGCCACGGCCGTAGCGGGGCTGACATAGCCGAGGACGATGGCAACGGCCACACCCAGCACCACTTGGAAGGACAGGCCCCTATAGAAAGGCTTCTTGCGCGGAGGCGACACTCTCGGAGGTGCAGTACCGGCGGGAATCGACATCGCTCAGTCCTTTTGCAACGCCGGGTGGAGTTCGCGGATATCGTGCAAAGTCTCCAGTGATAGCAGCTTGTTAATGAGAGCGGAGCAGGTACTGGTTCCGAGCACGGGAGTGACAAGGTCGCGAGCCTTGGCAACCACTTCGTCGCGGGTCATGGGATTTTCCACCGTGCCACGGACGTCGCGAATCCACTCGCTAAACTGCGCGCCATCGGCAAGGGTGAGCTCGACGATGGCTTCGCGGCGCGGGCGGCGGGCATCGATGCGCGGGTCGGCAAGCACTTCCACTTTGGCGCGCTGGCGCAAAACGGCGGGATCCTGCATGCGCGCCCTGTCATGTGCTGAGGCAAAGGTGACGGTCTTGTCGAGCAGCATGATGGCTACCATGTGCTGCATGCAGATATCGGGCATTTCGCGGTTACTAACGGTATTGGCTTCATCGCTGGCGATGCGAACGACCACTTTTCGCACGTCATCAGCAGCGAAAGACCGTTTCTGGAAAAAGCCGGCGAGTGCATCGAGCGGGGCCTGGATTGGGGAGCCCACAGTCCACTTCTTGATGTTGGTGCGAGTGATTTCATAGCGCTCCCCGAGCTTGTCGATGATCTGATCCGGATCGGCTTTCAGAACGCCATCTTCCCTCGGTGCGTAGGCGTCAAAAAAATTGTCAGGCCCGGAGAAAATGTCGTCGACGCCGGTCCAGCCCGAGCGAATGAGCATGGCCGTGGTCACGCCTCCGGCGGCGGGTTTTCCTCCGAAGAGAAAGGCTTTTTCCATGTGTTCGGCGTCGCGCGCCCAAGCGCCGATTCCCGAAGCCTGCTGGGCAGTATAGTCGAGCAAAAAGCGGAACTGTTGGGCGTTCAAGCCCGCTGCGCAGCCGGCCGATGCTCCGGCACCAAACACGGCAACGGTGCCGTGCGTGCTGCGATGCGTAATTGCCTGGTATGCGGGGCCGCCCATGCTCATGGTGATGCGCGGACCGACATCATAGCCGAGAGTCACGGCGCGCAGGAAGTGAGCGCCGCTGATGCCGAACTGCTCACCGGCGGCGAACGCGGCGGGTACGACGGAAACGCCTGGGTGCGAGCGGGACGGACCATGGGAGTCGTCGGTCTCATCGGAATGTGCCAGGACTCCATTGGCGAATGCAGCTTCAATGGGGCCGCACTTGGTCTTGGAAGCAACTACCGTCGCGACTTCTTTTCCGCCGTACTCGCGCGCAAACTGCAAGGCCGCGCGGCCTGGCGGTAATTGGGCACCTGAGATCATGGCCGCAAAGGTGTCCAGGATGTGATGCTTGGCTTTTTCGACCACTTCTTCGGGCAGCGGGCGTGCAGTGGCCTCGCTCATGTACTTGCTGAGCTTGTCCATCAGCGGGCTGATCGCCGGCGACGAAGGAGGCTGGTCCTGCTGAGCGGAAGGTTGCGCAAAAGAGACGCCGGACGGAAGAACCACGGATGCCATAGCCAAGCCCGCAAACTCGAACAAACCACGCCGCGTAAGATTTGCAGGTGCGTTGGGGCCTAGCCCCTGACTCCGTCGATCAAGTTCCATTTCGCTATACTCCTTGCGGGTAGACGGCGCCCGGAAGAAATTGATTCAGGACTGCGGTGCGAAGGGGATGACTCCGCAGCGTACTGACGATATGTCACAGGTGGTTTTGGTACCTGAAAAAAGGATTAATTTTTCTTTAGAAAGAACGCGGGCCTTTATCGAACTTAGCTCAGGCTTGCCGGCTACTCCACGAGCGCCTTCATGACGCGGTAGAGCTCGTTCTTCGCTTCAAAGCCGATGCCAGGAATCTCGGGCAATCCGACGTAACTGTTTTCGACGGGAACGCCATCCGCGAATCCGCCGAAAGGCTGAAAGATACCTGGATACGATTCATTGCCGCCGAGACCGAGACCTGCTGCGATGTTGAGCGACATCTGGTGCCCGCCGTGAGGAATACAGCGCGCGGGAAACCAGCCGCACTCCTTGAGCATTTCGAGAATGCGAAGATATTCCACAAGGCCGTAACTCAGCGCGCAATCAAATTGCAAAATATCGCGATCGGGACGCAAGCCGGCGTAACGAATGAGATTTCGCGCATCCTGCATGGAGAAAAGATTCTCGCCGGTGGCCATGGTTCCCGAGTAATGGTCCGCCAGTTTGGATTGCAGCTCGAAATCGAGGGGATCACCAGGTTCTTCGTACCAGCGAAGACCATAGGGAGCGAGCGCCCGCGCGTAGGCGATCGCCGCGTCCAGGTCGAAGCGGCCGTTGGCATCGACCGCCAATTGATCCGGTGTTTTCAGGATTTTGAGGACGGCTTCGATGCGGCGCAAATCTTCGGCGAGCGGCGCGCCGCCGATCTTCATTTTCACGACGGAGTAGCCAAGTGCGAGATAGCCCCGCATTTCGTCCTGCAAGGCGGAGAGGTCTTTATCGGGGTAGTAGTAACCGCCGGCGGCATAGACAAACACTTTTTGTTCGAAGCGCCCTCCCCGGTAGCGGTTCGCCAGGAGGCGATACAGAGGGAGGCCCGAGATCTTTGCGACGGCGTCCCAAACCGCCATATCGAGAACGCCGACGGCTACGGAGCGCTCGCCGTGGCCCCCGGGCTTTTCGTTGCGCATGACGGAAGCCCAGATGCGATGAGGATCGAAGTTTTCGCCCGTATCGTCGAGCAGCGATTCCGCGGGAGCGGCTTTGAGGCGAGGAAGGAAGCGATCGCGCAAGAGTCCGCTGGGGGCGTAGCGTCCGTTCGAATTGAAGCCGTAGCCGATGACGGGCTTGCCGTCGCGCACAACGTCGGTGACGAGCGCAAGGACACTCACGGTCATCTGGCTAAAGTCGATATAGGCGTTGCGAATCTGCGACTTTATAGGCACAACGGTCTCACGGATGTCGATGATCCGCACGGGGTTCCTTTCCTACAGAGAACAAAGCCAGCTAGCTGCGCTGCAACAGCGGCCGAAGCTCTCGAATGTCGCTCACACTTTCGAGATGAAACACTTTTTCGATCAGACTCGAGCATTTCGCTTCGCCGAGGATAGGCGTAATGAGGTCACTGGCCTTGGCGATGATCTCCCCACGAGTCATTGGATTTTCGGGAGTGCCGCGAACGTTGTCAACGCGTTGGCTGAGGTGGGAACCGTCCGATAGCGTTACCTCGACGATGGCCACACGCAGTGGCATGAGGCGCTCCAGTTCTGGGTCCGGAATGAGCTGCACTTTAGCCCGCTCACGAAGGGTGGCAGCGTCCTTCAGGCGCTTGGTGTCATGCGCCGAGGCAAAGGTCACCGTTTTGTCGAGAAGCATCACGGCGACCATGTGCTGCAGGCAGATGTCCGGAATTTCGCGGTTGTTGACGATAGCTGCCTCGTCGGTAGCAAGCCGCACCGACACCTGTTGCACCTGTACGGCGTCCAAGTGCCGCTGTTTACTAAGGATTTCCAGCGCGTCAAGTGCGGCCTGGATCGGCGAACCAACGGGCCATTTCTTGATGTTCGTGCGCGTCACTTCGTAGCGCTCGCCGAGTTTGTCAATTAGGCCAGCCGGATCGGCGTGGGAATTGTAAGCGGCAAAGAAATTATCTTTTCCGGAGAGGATGTCGTCGACGCCCGTCCAGCCAGCTTGCGCGAGGAGGGCGGAAGTGACTCCGTTGCGCGCGGTCATCCCCCCGAAGTGAAAGGCTTTCTGCACGTGCTCGGTGTCGCGATTCCATGCTCCGAGCCCGGAGGACTGATGCGCGGTGTACCCAAGCATCCAGCGCATCTGCTGAGCGTTCAAGCTTGCGGCGCAACTTGCTGCCGCCGCCGCGCCAAAAAGAGGAGAAATGCTATGGGTGCTCCAGTGGCTCTCCGCTTCAAAGCGCTGACCGCCCAGAGTCATTGTGAAACGCGGCCCGATGTCGTAGCCAAGCGCTACGGCGCGCAAAAAATGAGGTCCGCTGATGCCAAACCGCTCGCCGGCCGCGAGTGCAGCGGGAATGACGGCACAGCCGGGGTGGGATTGCGAAGGGGAGTGCGAATCGTCGGTCTCGTCGGCGTGGGAGAGCACGCCGTTAGTAAGCGCTGCCTCAATCGGGCCACATAGAAAGTTGGAAGCCACCACGGTGGCTACTTCCCGGCCGCCATAGGCGCGAGCGAACTGCAGCGCCGTGCGCCCCGGAGGCAACTCCGAACCTGAAATCATGGCCGCGAGAGTATCGAGAACATGTTGTTTTGTTTTTTCGACGACTTCGTCGGGGAGCACGCGGGAGCTGGCTTCACTCATGTACACGCTGAGGCGCTCCATGACGGACCTGGCTTCCGGCACGGCTCGAGGGCCAAACGAAGACGCGCGGGCCAGGGTCATCTCCCGCGGGAACGCTACAGCCGCCATGGCCAGCCCGGCCATCTCGAAAAGGCCGCGCCGGGTTAGAGACTGACTTGTGCGCAGCTCTTTGGTGTCGTCGCTGCCAGCTCGTTCCATGATCCCTCTCTCCTCTTCGACAAATACAAATCGATCCAGCGGCCCATACGTGCGGGCTTTGCCACTCGTCAAGAAGTTACGCGATGCTCCGCTTTGCGACCTGAAAATAGCATTAATTTATCGTCAGGACCTCTTTAGATGCGCCAAGGGTTTAAGCTGCCTGAACCGCGGTGGCCTGAGGTTCGGCGAGGAGCGCCGCTAGAAACCCGCAGCCAGCCGCAAACGAAAGCCACAGACCAGGAATTGCGCGATTCCCGGTAAGATGAATCAGATACGTGCTGATGGCGGGCGTAAAACCGCCAAAGATGGCAGTTGCTAAGCTATAAGCAAGCGAGAAGCCGGAAGTCCTCACGTTAGTCGGCATGATCTCTGTTAGAAAAACCACCATCGCACCGTTGTAACTACCGAACAGACACGACAGCCAAAGTTCAAGGGTCAACAAACGGCCGAATGAAGGCGCGTGAACCAGCCACAGCATCGCTGGATAAGCCGTGAGCAGTGTCACTACCGTGAAAACAAGGAGCAAGGGCCGCCGCCCGGTTCTGTCCGAGAGCGCGCCCATCACCGGAAGCCAGCAGAGGTTCGAAGCGCCGACGCACAGCGTGACGATCAAGCTGTCCCTATTGGCAAGCTTCAAAACGGAGCTGCCGAAAGTTGGCGTATACGCGGTGATCATGTAGAAGGAGACGGTCGTCATAGTCACCAGCATGGTTCCGATGACGACAGTTCTCCAGTTCGCCAAAAGCGAGCGGAGAATCTCCGAAGTGCTGGGGTGATGTTTGTGGGCAACGAACTCAGTCGTTTCCTGAAGAGACCGCCGGAGCTGGAACAGCAGAGGGATAATCGCGCAGCCGAGGAGCAGCGGCACACGCCATCCCCAAACGGTCATTTTCTGCGCCGGAAGAATGGCGTTCAGCAGGACGCCAACAAGCGCCGCGAACATGACCGCGACTTGTTGGCTTCCGGATTGCCAACTCACGTAGAAGCCTTTGTGACCGGGCGTGGCGATCTCTGACAAATAGACGGAGACACCCCCGAGTTCCATGCCGGCAGAAAAACCCTGGAGCAACCTGCCCAACAGGACGAACAGCGGAGCCAGCAGGCCGATAGTGGCGTAGCCAGGCATGCAGGCGATGGAGAAAATCCCCACGGACATGAGGCTAAGGGTCAGAAGGAGACCGGCGCGGCGGCCATGTTTGTCGGTGTACGCCCCGAGCATTATGGCCCCGAATGGCCGCATCAGAAAGCCGGCCCCGAAGGTCATCAGCGAAAACATCAAGGAGGAAAATGGATTGCCGGCGGGGAAAAAAGCTGCACCGATAGCGGAGGCATAATAGCCAAAGACCATAAAATCATACATCTCCAGGAAATTTCCGCTGGACACGCGCAGCACAGACCAGATTTTGGCGTTGCGATCCGAGGTGCTAAGCATGCGGTCTCATTGTTGGAGGGACATGTTATTTGCCATGGCGCGATAAAAGGCAAGTGGAAGAATCGTGAGGACGCGCTGCGCTCAATTGGGCGCAAGCTCAGTTAGCTGGTGAGCTTACTCTTCTCGGCGATGGCTGCGCCCAGCTCCTTGGTGGAAGCGGTGCCTCCTATGTCGGGCGTCCGAACTGTTCTTTGAGCCAGCACATCTGCGATGGCGGTTTCTACAGCGTCGGCCGCCTGTGGCTCGCCCAAGTGACGCAGCATCATGGCACCGGACCAAATCTGCCCGATGGGATTGGCAATTCCTTTCCCCGCGATGTCCGGAGCAGAACCGTGAACCGGCTCGAACATGGACGGAAATTCCTTTTCGGGATTGAGATTTGCCGAGGGGGCGATGCCAATCGACCCGACGACAGCCGGGCCGAGGTCGGAGAGAATGTCCCCGAAAAGATTCGACCCTACAACGACGTCGAACCAGTCGGGATGGCGGACAAAGTGAGCGGTCAAGATGTCGATATGGAATTGGTCCGTGCCAACGTCCGGGTACTCTGCGGCCATCGCGTGAAAACATTCATCCCAGAAAGGCATGGTGTGGATGATGCCGTTTGATTTTGTTGCCGAAGTCAAATGCTTGTTTCTCTTGCGGGCCAATTCGAACGCGTAGCGAAGCACGCGATTGACTCCTCGCCGCGTGAAAACCGTCTGTTGCACGGCCATCTCCTCTTCTGTCCCTTCATAGAGGCGGCCACCGATGTTGGAATATTCCCCTTCGTTGTTTTCACGGACGATGCAAAATTCAATTTGACCGGGCTTCCAGTGCTTCAGTGGGGTCTCGATTCCCTCGAAAAGCCGCACCGGCCTTAGATTTACGTACTGCCGGAAGCTACGTCGGATAGGGATCAAAAGTCCCCACAACGAAATGTGATCGGGAACGTCGGGGTGCCCAACGGCGCCGAGGAATATAGCGTCAAACCGCGCTAGTTGCTCGATGCCATCCACGGGCATCATCCTGCCGGTTTTGATGTAGGTTTCGCAGCTCCAATCCAAGCATTGCCAGCTGAAGCGGAACCCAAAACGCTTCGCGGCGGCCTCGAGCACCAAAATGCCTTCGGGCACAACTTCTTTGCCGATACCGTCTCCCGGGATCACCGCGATGTTGAAGGTCCGGATGGACAAGGCTTTCTATCCTTTTTCCGACGACAGCAAAGGTGACAGCACGCTCATATCCGTCGCTGATTCCAGGGTCTTGACGAAATCAATGATCTTTTCCGTCTTGGCTTTGGGCCATTCGGCATAATCGGCGCAGCCGCTGAATTTTGTTGCCGCTTCTTCGAAGGTCAGGGGATCAGCGGGGCTGCCTTTCCCAAAATCAGCTCGGCCTGTAATTACTCGGCCGTCCTGGAGGTGAATTTTGAGGAGGGAGGTCATCTTGTCGTAGCCGGCTCTCTCTGCTGCCGGGTCCACATAGAAATTGATTCGGCGAATCATGTCCTGGACATCCGTTCTTTGCACCACTTGATCTGTAAACTCGCTCAAACCGGCTTTCCCGCGCAAAAGAAGAACGGCCATGCAGAATTCCATGCTGAATTTGGCTTCGAGGCCTGTCTTGGGCTGGTGGTGGAGAAGCGTCGTCGTCATGTTGTGATTTGCGCCGACATCCAGCTTTTCTACCTGAGCCGCCTGGATATTGTTGGCCGCGATAAGGCGGGCCAATTCAGTCATTGCCGGATGCGTGAGAGAGCCCGAGGGATAAGGCTTCAGCGATATTCCAGGCGAAGCAAAAGTCCAAGGTTTTCCCAGGCGATCCAGGATTGCGCTAGGATCGAACGTTCCACCATACGCGTGGAAAAACCCGCGTTCTGCTTCCAGAATTTGCACCGCGGCGCTCCATCCCAGCGCAGCCAGTTCCGTGGATGCAACGCCATTCTCCGCGGCGCGTCCGGCCTGAAATGGTTTGGTCATGGTTCCAAAATTTTCTCGCAGTCCCCCGGATTGGCTTGCAACCAAACCAAAGCTGTTCAAGATTTTCGAAAGATCGAATCGCAATAGCTTTGCGCAGGCCGCCGCCGAACCGAAAGGCCCGCAGGTCCCCGTGGAATGAAATCCGTCTTGGTAATGGCGCGGAGAAATGGCCTCTGCTATTTTACACTCCACCTCGACGCCGAGATGGTACGCGAGCATGAATTCTTTCCCCGAAACGCCCTTGCCTTCCGCGAGAGCAAAGATCGCGGGGAGCACGGGGACCGTGGGGTGCACCAAGAGACCATAGACGCGATCCTTGGCTGCCGAGAGTTGCGTGTCGTCGAAATCATCGGCGTGAATCGATGTGCCATTTGTCCAGGCGGCAAAGCGCGGAGAAGCCTTGAGTCCAGACCCAACGATCGTGGCCTTCCCGCCGCACACGCCAAGATGCTCGAGGTAGAGGCGGCATAGCGTGCCTGTTTGGGCGCGAGAACCAGCCAGGGCAAGACCGAGGCCGTCGAGGATGGATTTCTTGCCAAGTTCAATAACTTCGACGGGAATGTCTTCATATCTTGTCTCAACGACGAACTTTCCTACGTAGTTGGTCAATCCACGGACCTGTGGGAAATCACCGCGCAAAGGAAGTGCAGCGCCATTGGCGGAAATGAAGAACGGACTCGAGGTTATTGCACTGAGCGTTGCCTTGCCAAACTCACGCCTGAGCATAGTCGGTCTTGAAGATCTCCTATGGCTGTATATCGTACACCCGCACTTCGGCGTTCTTGCCTTCGTGGTGAGGCACGGCCAGATAATAGCGATTCAGCTCGGGCACAAGAATTGCGGTTTTTGCGCGAAAAGCTCCTTGCACTCGTCCCAGGAGAGAGTAGTGATCGGCATCCTGCTGTTCGAAAACGTCGACATAGCCATCCCCTGCAAGGTAGATGCGCTTGTACTTTGCGTCGTAAGCCGCATCGTCCACCATGCCCACGGCGGAGAGTTCGGAGATGATTCTGCCGGAATCCGAGTTCAGAACGATCAACTTCCCTGGAGTACGCGTTGATACGAAGAGGCGGTGATGCGCTTCGTCGAACGCCATGGCAACATTGACCTTATCCCCTGCGGGTAAGGGCCAGGTGGCCAAGAGGGTGCCTTTGTTGCGGTCGAGAATGCCCACAGCGTTCTGCCCCGTGATGTTACAAAACAGGCGTGGACCGGACTTTTCCAACACCATGGCTTCCACGTGGTTCGAATCGATTTTGATGTCGCGAAGCTTCTTCGAGGCATTCGTATCAATGACACTGATCAAAGAATACGGCGTATGCGCCTCCCTGCCGCCATTGACGACATACAGATAGTTCGTCGCGGGGTCGAAGGCCACCGAGTCGGCATCGATGGATACTTTGATTTCGCCAACTGGCTTATATGTGTCGCTGTCATAGACTTTGACGGCTGAGGCGTCACCTTCCACTACGAAAAGTTTCTTCAAGTCCTTCCGATAAAGGATGGCGTGGGGCGCTTTTGCGTTTTCCATGGTGTGTATACGCGTGTTGGTGGCGGTATCCAGCACGTCGACCTTGTCATTCTCTTCGTCGGTGAGAAAGATCCTGTGCCCGTCGATGTCCGGGGCGAAATGGTCGAAATCTCCATCCTTGAGTCCCGGCAAAGGAATTGTCGCCACGAGCTTCAAGGGCTCTTTTGATTGAGCCGCAACGTGAGCGGGAAATGAAGCGAATACCAGAAAAGTGAAAAGTTGCGTATATCTCATCGAGTCCTCCCAGATCGCGTTGGCCGTGCGAAGTTTTTCTTCCGTGTGACCGAGTCAAAGGGTGGAAAGAGCCGAACTGTTTGCAAAGAAACGCACTCTCCAAAACTCCATACGGAGTCCTTCATTCCCTTGTCTTGCTTCTGCCATCCTCGTGGAGGTCCGCCAATCTAGTCAACAGCTACTCGAGTAGCGAATGTGCGTGGCCGTTTCCATCCGGGCGAAAATCATGCTTTTGACGGCAAAAAATCGCCTTGCACGCCATCCCGGCTAAATAGAAATTAATATTGGTTTAAGTTGGCGCGAGTGCAGATGAATTATGCTCTGGCATGCTGCTACATGGCGACGCTCACATTGCGGCGCAGAATCACTTTTGCAATTTCAATGACGAAAATTCAACCTGTTTCAGTAGGGAGAGGCGATGAAGAAACGGTTTCTGATCCTGACAGTGGTGGTCGCGGTATTCGGAACCGGAGCGCGCGCTCAAGATTCCGCTCCGCTGAAACTCGTGCAAACCTTCAAGTTACCGCTCGACGTTAAAGGGAATTTCGATCACTTTGCCATCGATTTGAAAAACAGCCGTCTGTTCGCGACTCCGGAGGGCTACAAAGCCGTTCTTGTGCTCGATTTAAAGAGCGGGAAAGTGATTCACACCATTGGTGGCATCGAAAAGCCCCACGCAATCCTTTACCGCGAAGACTTGAATCATTTGTACGTGACGGACGGGGAAGCCGGAGAGCTGAAAATCTTCGACAGTACAAGCTATGCCTTGCTTTCGACCGTGAAGCTGCTGCTGGATGCGGACTCAATTGGATACGACCCGTCAACAAAATTCCTGTACATCGACAACGGTGGCGGCGATGCTCACGAGACCTACTCCATGATCAGCGTCGTGGATACGACTGCTGGGGAAAAAGTGGCGGACATAAAAGTGGATGGTGATACCCTCGAAGCAATGGCGCTCGAAAAGTCCAGCCCCAAAGTGTACGTCAATAACAAAGCGAAGAGCCAGGTCGAGGTCATCGACCGCAACAAGCGCGAGATCGCAGCGAGCTGGCCCGTTACCAAGAGCAAGACCAACGTGGCCATGGCTCTTGACGAAGCGAATCACCGCCTCTTTGTGGCTTGCCGTGGGGGAGATATCGTAGTGTTTGATACAACATCCGGAAAAGAACTGACTGCCCTACCAATCACTAAAGGAGTAGATGATCTGGTTTACGATGCAGGCAGCCACCGCCTCTACGCCTCCGCTGACGGGAATGCTGATGTTTACGAACAGTCAGACCCTGACCATTACAAACCGCTCGGAAAAGTGCCAACCGGACCGTTAGCAAGGACAGCTTTGTTAGTCCCCGCGCTGAAGCGCTATTTTGTCGCTGTCCCGCAGCACGGGACCGAAAGCGCGGAGATCCTGGTTTTTGAAGTTCGCTAGAGCAAGAGCTTTTAGCGACATTAAAACCCTTTGCTCCACGAATCATGAGGCTGAGGCCTAGGTGTCGGTTTCTGGTCATATTTGTCCACGAGACGATGAGTTTTTGGGAGGAGGAATACATTGGGACTGCGACTTGCGGAACGCTTACTGAAATCCTGGAAATTCAAAACAGTGGCGATCGTTCTGCTGGCCGCGGGTACGACACCATTGCACGCACAGAATTCGCAGCCGGTGGCGATTCGCGCGGGACGAATGTTTGACAGCAAGTCGGGCAAAGTCCTCGATAATCAGATCGTTCTTGTGGAAGGCGAAAAGATTTCGGCCGTCGGCCCCGCGGAGCAAGTTCAAATCCCCGCGGGAGCGCAAGTCATCGATTTGAGAAAAGCAACCGTCCTGCCGGGATTGATTGACGGGCACACACATGTGTTTGGGTTCGGTCTCGATGGAATCAAGCCGGGAGGACCTCCGTTTGCGAGCCCCATTAACGACACGCGCGAATACCGCACTCTTTTAGCCCTCGCCAACGCGCAAAAGGATCTTCGCGCTGGATTCACGACGTTGCGGGATTTGATGAGCCACGGCGGAGCTTACGCGGACGTCGATATCAAGAGAGCGATCAATCGTGGTTTCTTCCAAGGTCCGCGCATGCAGGTTTCGACGATGGGGCTGGTGGCTACTGGCGAAGGCATCCTGGGCTCGCCGGAAGTGAGCCTTCCCGGAAACTATCAGGTCGTGGACAGTCCCTGGGCCGCGCGGCAGGCTGTTCGGGAACAAATCCATTACGGCGCCGACTGGATCAAGTTTCATTCGACTTCGGACTATGAATTTGAGCCGAACGGCGAGTTGTTCAGCAACCCGACGTTCACAAAAGAGGAAGTGGACGCCATCGTGGACGAGGCGCATCGCCACGGCAAAAAGGCTGCTTGCCACGCGTTCGGAGGAGAGGGTCTGCGCAATTGCGTTGAAGTTGGCACCGACACGATCGAGCACGCCATCGAGCTTGACGAGGCCACTGCCGACTTGATGAAGAAGAAGGGCCTCTATCTTGAGCTAACGGCCTATCACTATTCCCTTTCGGATTACACCGTCAGGGATGCCAAAGCTACCGGGGGAAAGTACAGCCTAGAGGCTATGCGGGAGAAGAGCGGCCGGTTGGCCGTTTCGCGGGGCCTAAAAATTTCGTTTGGATCCGGAGTGGGACCCTTTCCCCATGGGACGCAAGCCGCCGAGTTCTCCTATTTGGTCAAATATGGTATGACGCCGGCACAGGCCATCCAGACCGCAACTACCGTGGCGGCGGAAATGATGGGATGGCAGGACCGAATCGGGTCTATCGAGAAAGGGAAGTTCGCCGACGTCATCGCGGTTACCGGCGACCCGCTGAAGGATATTACGGAGCTCGAACGCATAAAATTCGTCATGAAGGGTGGGCAGGTGATCCGAAACGACGTAAAGTGAAAAGAACGGCTGCGAGCGAGGCCCGCTTCAGTTCGATGCCCAGGATCTGTCGCGATGCCCTAACTGGCCAATGCTTCACTCGCGCGAAAGCTTCCTTCGTGATATCAAGCTGGATGTATGCGCATCTTATTGGTCGAAGACGAGCGTAAAGTGGCTAGCTTCATCGCGCGGGCGCTGCGCGAAAACACCTATGCGGTTGACGTGGCCGAGTCTGGCGAGAAAGCGATTGAGTTCGGTACGGACGTGCCCTACGACGCCATTCTGCTAGACGTCCGGTTGCCTGGCATGAGTGGTATCGAAGTCTGCCGCGAGCTGCGGCAACGCGGTATTGAAGCTCCAGTGCTAATGCTGACTGCCCGCGGCCTGGTCGAGCAGAAAGTAGAAGGCCTCGATGCCGGGGCCGATGATTACCTGACAAAACCGTTTGTGCTCACGGAGCTCCTCGCGCGCGTCCGAGCGCTCGTACGGCGCGGATTCCATAGCGGCAACGCCAAGCTTCGCTACGCAGACCTCGAACTCGACCGTCACCGCCGCCGGGCCAACCGCGGCAAAGAAGTGATCCCACTAACAAGCAAGGAATTTGCGCTCCTCGAACTGCTGCTTCTCCGGGCCCCAGAGCTTGTCACGCGCAGCGAAATCGTTGAACACGTGTGGGACTGCCATTTCGACAGCGAGACGAATCTCGTCGAAGTCTACGTCAACCGTTTGCGCCAGAAGATCGATCATGAGCGGCCCGCGAAGCTTATCCACACCATCCGCGGCGTCGGCTACCGGTTGGGAGCTCCCGAATCATGAGAGCAAAGACACTCCGCTCTCGAATGATGCTGCTTTTTTGCTCTGTCGTGGGCGTACTCCTAGCTGCTTCTTATCTGGCCTTTTGGGCACTGCTCGCTCGTGCCATCCCTGCGCAGCTTAACCGCCAATTGTTGGAAACTTCTCGGCCCATCGTTGCAGACATTGTTTCAGAACCGAATGCGCGCGACGTGGACCGCATGGACATCCCCGGCCAATTCTTTGAGCTTCTGGATGCCAGCGGGGATGTTCTCCAACGTTCCAGAAACTTGACCAATCCAATCGACTTGAAAGGACTGCCGCGAGACGATTCCCATCCCGTGTTCGGAGTTGCGTCCATTGGAAATTCCGAGTCGGTACGCGTTGCGCTCATTCCTTTCGAGCAAGCGGGTCGGCGGCGGTTCTTGGCGGTGGCCATTCCTACCTTCGGAACCAATCGTTTGCTGGACACTTTTGGAAAAATCGTTCTGCTCCTCTTTCCCCTAAGCCTGCTTCTCACTGCGGCGATATCCGCCTTCTATGTGGGGAAAAGTCTGGCGCCCATTAATGCGCTTACCCGGCATGCTAAACTCATGGCGAAACGGGTGACCGATCGCCAGGGATTCTGGACGCCCTTGCCCATGGCTTCGCCGCATGACGAGCTGGGCCGTCTAGCCGAAACCTTTAATCAACTCCTGCAAAGCGTCGATTCCGCGGTTCGCCAGCTACGTCAATTCGTCACCGACGCCTCCCACGAGTTGCGCACCCCGCTCGCCGTGCTCCACGGCGAAACGGAGTTGATACTTTCCAAGCCTCGGACTGCGGAGGAATACCGAAAGACGCTCACGGCGATTGACGACGAATTGAAGAAACTGACGCGAATAGTGGAGGGGCTGTTCACACTCTCGATGGCCGACGCGGGGCAATTGCATCTCGGGAGCGAGCCAGTCTATATCAATGAAAGTCTCGAGGAGGCTTGCGCGCTGGTTGCACCGCCCGCGCGAACGAAGAATATTTCCATCGTGCGCCACCTGGACCAGGAGGTACCCTACGTCGGAGACGAGGCCTTCCTGCACGAGCTGTTTTTGATTTTTCTAGACAATGCCATCAAGTATTCGCCCGCCGATTCTCAAGTCCGGGTCAGCCTCGCGCAAGACGAGAACGCGATTCGAATATGCTTTGAAGATCAGGGAATTGGAATCGCTATCGAGCATCTGCCATTTATTTTTGAGCGTTTCTACCGCGCCGCGCGGCCGGGGAATGGTGAAGCACACAGTGGCGGGCTCGGACTGGCGATTGCGCAAGCGATCGTGCGCGCTCAAGGCGGGTCCATTGAATGCCGGAGCGCGCCAGGCTCCGGCTCCACGTTTACGATCCTTTTGCCTGTGTCACAAGTTACGAAGATCCATTCCGAAAACTCACCTAAACAGAAATTAATCCTGGATTAAGGCACCTTCAAGGCTTATACAATAGGCTCCGCTCTCCAAGTGTGGAGGTGATTCGTGTCCTTTCGAATTCTTTCTGCAGCGTATTCGTTTGGCCGCACCTTAGCAGCTTTTTTGATGCTTGGAATCGTTTTTCCTGCAGCGGCGGGAGCTCAGGTGGCCGGAGGAACCATCTATGGCACCATAAGCGATCCTTCCGAGCGACTGATACCTCAAGCTCAAGTGTCTATCGCCAACGTCGCGACAGGAATTATCACCACAGTTATCACGAACTCGGACGGCTTTTTTACAGCCCCTAACCTGCTCCCGGGGGAATATGAAATCACGGTTTCCGCCAAGGGCTTTAACACCGAGGTTCGCAAAGGGATTACATTGACGGTTGGCGCGCAGCAAGTCTTCAACCTTACCCTCCATGTGGGTTCCGCAGCCAAAACAGTCGTGGAAGTAACCACGGAAGCTCCAGCAGTGCAGCTAGTTAGTTCGGACATCAGCGCTGTTGTCACTGCCAACACCGTGCGTGAACTTCCGCTGAACGGTCGAAGCTGGACGGATTTGGCCGCTTTGCAGCCCGGTGTGGATACGATTCAAACGCAGCCAAGCTTTGCCACGGGATCAGACCGCGGGAATCGGGGCTTTGGCCAGCAGCTCACCATCTCCGGCGCTCGCCCTCAGCAGAACAACTATCGTCTCGATGGCGTCAGCCTTAACGATTACGCGAATGGAGCGCCCGGCAGCGTGCTCGGGGGCAATCTTGGCGTGGATGCGATTCAGGAGTTCTCTGTTCTGACCAGCAACTATTCCGCAGAGTACGGCAAAACCTCCGGAGGCGTCGTTAATGCCATCACGCGTTCAGGGGCGAACGCTTTTCACGGCAGCGCTTACGAGTTCCTGCGAAACAGCGCGCTGGATGCGCGCAATTTCTTTGAGGACCCGACTCAGCCAAAGGCACCCTTCAAGCGCAACCAGTTTGGCGGTGCCCTGGGTGGGCCTCTCGATAAGAGTCGTACATTCTTCTTTGCCGACTACGAAGGCGTCCGGCAAGCCAAGGGAATCGCCAATCCGGATTCCGTCCCCTCGCCCGCTGCACGAAACGGAAACCTGCAGTCAGGCCCTGTCTCAGTCGATCCCGCAGTCCAGAAGTACCTCGCGCTCTATCCCGTTGCGCAGTGCACGGGCACCGATATCTGCAAGTTCATCTTCAACGGCAATCAGATCGTTAACGAAAATTTCGTCACCACGCGTGTGGATCACAAGTTCTCGGGAAAAGACAGCCTCTTTGGCACCTATCTCTTCGACCGGACACCATACAACTCGCCAGATTCTTTCGGAAACGTTGGACTTAATACCCTCTCGACGAGGCAAATTGTTGCCGCCGAGGAAACACATAGTTTTGCGCCTACTTTCGTGAACGCGCTCCGATTCGGCTATAACCACGAACACGTCGACAACGACGCCAGCGTAAAGGCGCTTAATTCCGCGGCGGCGGACACGTCGCTCGGAGCGTTTTCAGGACGAGATGCAGCGGTGGTAAACGTAAACGGCGTATTGAGTGCGATGTCCGGAGGAGTAGGCGGACTCCCTACCTATTTGTATCGCTGGAATTCATTCCAGGCGTATGATGACGCATTTCTGATCCGCGGAACTCATACGGTTAAATTCGGAGCGGCTTTCGAGCGCATGTTGCTCCAGGTCACTGCACTGACCGACCCCAACGGGATCTGGTTCTTTAATGCCGTTCCTGGCAGCAGTTGCGACGGCACCTCCTCGCCAGATTTGTGCAGTTTTCTGACCAACCAACCGGTCAAGTTTCAGGGCGGAATTGCCAGTTCGCTAACACCTCGCGATCTTCGCCAGAACATCTTTGGCACTTACCTACAGGATGACTGGCGCTGGCGTCCCTACCTGACCCTGAACCTTGGCCTACGTTACGAGATGTCGACTGTGCCCGCCGAAATCAACGAAAAGATTGCAAATCTTCGAAATCTGGCCGATCCGCTGCCGGTTTGCGGCAAGGCAGTCGCTGGGTGCTCTGGTGCTGGCCCTTTCTTTAGCAATCCCACGACTAAGAATTTCGAGCCGCGAATAGGTTTCGCCTGGGACCCGCTGCACAATGGAAGAATGGCTGTTAGAGGTGGCTCTGGGCTGTTCGATGTTCTCCCATTGCCGTATCAATTCATTCTTTTGACCACCCAATCAGCTCCTTTCTTTCAGTATACATCCCTCAAGGTTGGTGATCCCACTCTCGCTGCTCCCTTGACCTTTCCTTTGGTAAATCCCGCGGACATCACTAATAATAAACTGCGTTCCACTTATGTGGAATCGAATCCAAAACGCAATTACGTAGCCCAGTGGAATCTAAACGTGCAATATCAGCTCGCCACAAACCTGGCCGCTATGGTGGCGTACGTCGGTTCCCGTGGCGTTCATCAGCCGTTCCGCGTTGATGAAGCCAACCTGGCCCTGCCGCAAAAGACCAGTGCGGGATACCTCTGGCTGCCCAATGACTCCAACATAAACGCGAACTTCGGCTCAATTCGCGGCATGTTTTACCAGGGAAGGTCCTATTTCAATGCTCTGGAATTGCAGCTTGCCAAGCGTCTCAGTCATGGATTCCAAGTACAAGGCACATATACCTGGGGTAAAAGTGTCGATACTAGCTCCGCGACAGTGGCCGGCGATGCCTTCGGCAATTCTATTTCCAGTCTCGATTGGTTTGACATGAGGCTGACCCGCGGGCTATCTGATTTCAATGTCGGGCGCACATTCGTACTCAACGGCACATGGCAGGTCCCGTCGGCAAAGTCCTTCTCAGGGCCAGTGCGGTGGGTTGCAGATGGCTGGGAACTTGGCACCATTCTCACGCTCAGTGACGGCGTGCCCTTTACTGCAACGTGGGGAACCGGTGGGGATCCCGCGAATACTCTGAGCAGCGACGATTTTGCCTACCCGAACCGGCTTGGCGGACCAGGGTGCAACACCCTTAGCAATCCCGGCCACCCCGAGAACTACATCAAGACGCAGTGCTTTGCCGTACCCACACCGCCCGACTCGTCCGCCTTTTGGCAGAACAACTGCCTCGGTCTTCCACAATGTTTCAATCTCCGGGGCAATGCCGGACGCAACATCCTGATTGGACCAGGCATTACCAGCCTGGACTTCTCTGTTTTCAAAAACAACCATATCAGGAGAATCTCCGAAAATTTCAATGCTCAGTTCCGGGTCGAGATGTTCAATATTCTTAATCATCCTAATTTCGCTCCTCCAGGACCAGGCGACGGCAACACTGACATCTTCGATCCCACTGGTGTATCGTTGAATCCCGCACTCGGAAACGGTGGCCTGGCGGGTGTGTTGATGCGAACGACTGTTCCGGAGAGGCAGATTCAGTTCGCTCTCAAGTTTATTTTCTAGGGAAAATTCGGCGAGGACCGGAACGCAAAAATACATGCGGTCTTCGTTGCTGGTCTATTGCCGCTAGTGCCGATCGTATTTCGTGGAGTTGACCGGGACTCTTCGCATGCCCCGACAAACAGTCCTTAAGCCCACGGCCATATTCGTTGGCTCTCTCATTGCACTGTTCGTTTGTGCGCTTGCACTGGTCCCTGCGATTCTTCCCGCACAAAAATCCGCTCCCCATGACGCGCTAACTCAAGCCGGAAGCTCAGCAAGTTCTTCGACTCAGCAGCCGACTCCACTGGACTTCGAAATATACCGCGCTCGTGTCGAGCCGATTTTTTTGAAGCAGCGCCCGGGCCACGCGCGCTGCTATGGGTGCCACATTCTTTCGAATCGCGCCCTTCATCTCGAAACTTTAGCGCCCGGCGCAGAAAACTGGACACTCGAACAGTCCAAGCGTAATTTTCAAAGTGTTCGGTGGCTGGTTGTGCCCGGTGACCCGTACTCCAGCCCTCTGCTCGTTCATCCTCTTGCGCCAGAGGCCGGAGGCGATGCCTTCCATTCCGGTGGCAGGCAATTTGCTTCTCAAAACGATTCGGATTGGTTGGAAATGTCGGACTGGGTTCGTGGCCCCCGTTCCGGAGTTGCGCTTGACGGAAAGCCGTTTTCTGGGGCGCGGATTTATGTCACGAATAGCGCCGGCAATACCATTGATGTGATCGACGCCGCGACAAACAAAGTGGTCCAGGTCATTCGCGGCATCGAACTGCCCCATGGCATTGGTTTTTCTCCCGACGGCGCACGCGTCTATGTCAGCAATGAATCCGAGAGCGTTCTCGATGTCGTGGACCGGAAAACTTGCGAAGTTCTGCATAAGGTCGCTCTTTCCGGCCGGCCGAATAACCTTGCCGTCACCAAGGAAGGCGGCCGCGTATTGGTAGGTATTCGGTCGGACCCCGGTGTGGTCGACGTTATTGACACCACCTCGCTCCGACGCGTCAAAAGCATTTCGGTCGACGGCAGTGCCCACAACGTTTACGTCACCCCTGACGGCAAATACGCGGTTAGTGGCTCCATCGAGGACAAAGCGGCGACTATAATCGACCTTCAGGCTGAGCAAGCTGTTGGGGAAGTGAAATTTGACCGCGGCGTGCGCCCCATGGCCTTCGAGCGCAACCCCGACGGTTCGACAGCGCGGATATTCGTCCAGCTTTCGGGTTTCAACGGATTTGCCGTCGTTGATTTCGGGAAGCGCGCGGAAGTCGCTCGCATCAATCTCCCGGATCAACCAGGCGGCTTTGGCATCGCCGAAGGCCGCACAGGCACGCCATCACACGGAATTGGAGTTGCCCCGGATGGTAAATCCTTGTGGGTCAACAGCACCTTCGCGAACGCGGTCTTCAAGTACTTACTCCCGGATTTACACCTGGCTGGCTATGTCACCTTGCCGCTAGTTCACCCGCTAGGCCCCGTGCCGACCGGCGCGGTCCCCGAGTGGATCACCTTCACGCCCGATAGCGCGGTCGTGTACATCTCCAACTCCGGAGCTGCCTCCGTTTCAGCTATTGATGCCAGGACGATGAAACCAATAGCCGAGATACCCGTCGGTGAAGTTCCGAAACGGATTAGCTCTTTGGCTCTTCCCTGAGCTCAATTCCTGCTAACAAGTTGTTAACAAGACTATGCACTCAGGCCTATTTCAGCGTACAAAACCGACGGAATCGCGCGGGAAAATCTACTACTTTACTTGCATTTTCCAACAGGTCTGCAAAACCTGCCGCAAAAACGGGTCGCTAATAGCGTCAATAGTTTACGGAGACTCAAATAGGGGTAAATAGGGGCTGCGAAGGCATTTTGGGAGGTATTTTGGGTACGGTTTTGGGTATAGCCTAAGTACAAAAAATCGGGGTTTATCAAACCCTGGTGAAACCTTTATCGACCGTGCTGCTTGCCAGAGGTGGCGATGCCAAAGTGGTCGAGGCGTCGGCCTGCAAAGCCGATCTTAGTGGGTTCGAGTCCCACCGTCACCTCCAAAAATTTGAGTCCGGCGCGTCTGCCAGTTCCGCCACTCCGGTGTAGCTTTCGGAGGAAAGTTACCGTGGCTGTGCGATACTAAGCTTGTTGCGTTGTTCCTTCGTTTTCCTTTTGTGACAGTCCTGATGAACGAGTTGCAGGTTTTTGTCATCCCAACACGCCTTGATCGCTTCGAGAATTGGCAAGTCCTCGACTACGAATTCCTTCCTTGGGCGAATATGATCGACATGGTCCTTATCGCCGCATGGTCCGTTGAGACGGCTGTTCTGGTGGTAGGGAAGTGGGCAAAGGCCGTGCTGTCGCTTGAAAAGACGCGTGCGTACCTGTCGTCCACTGCCAACGATCCACCACGGCCATGTGCGCATGCGCAACACCCGATATTGTTTTTGGGTCATGCCCAAGTCTGCGGCAGCTTGTTCTTCACGCTCCTGCCACGTCATATGTCCTCACATCACCTGGTCCGGAGTCTCTGGCAACGGCCCATAGAGCCATTCGAATCTGGACAGGTGCCAGGTCGCCGTGATAGAGCACGTTCCTTGGCGTATGCCTCCGCTTCTTCGCGGCTGTTGAACCGGGCGCGATAGGCACGGGGATTGGAGGAATAGGCGGCTAGTCGGCGCTCCCCGATGCAAAGCGTCAACCGGAGCAACCGGCTCCTCTTTTAATGTCTGAATTCTTCGAACGGCGTCATCAGACTCTTCGCCTCGGAGTCACGAAGGAAGCGAGAGAACACTTCTACGCCGCTGCCCAACTTCTCGTCAGGGATTGCGTAAACCCGGTCCACTTTGACGAATTGCCACGAAATCAGTTCGCCCTTGTCGTTCTTGTAGGGAGCCTCACGACGAGTTGCTAGCTTTTCCGCTTCCTTCCAGGCCAACTTGTCGTCATCTGTTTCGACCAGGAAAAACTGTTCCTCCCACAAGGAGTCAGCTCTTCGTTCGCCGTCGCGTTCAGCAACCTTAAGAATTGCGGCACAGAACCACATAGCCATCTCCATCCATTGTTTCTTTTGCAGTGATTCATCACGCCACCGCACGCAACTTCAGCTTTCGGCGTTTGGCCCATCCCGCCTTAATAGCAGCCCGATGGGCAGCCGAGAGATGACGCCCTTTCAGTTTCTTCACCCCGATGCGGCTATTCCCGCTGAGCGCAGAGATTGCAGCACGTAGATTCGCTAGTTGACTCTCCATGTTGTCCGCTTCTTTCGTAGCGCCTTTATCAGGTTCATCTCACTCTCCTCATCAGATTGTACGGCTCTTTCGCCATTCTCTGTTTCTTTCTTATGAATCCCGGAAGTTCACCGCGTTCTTTCCGCGCCTGGGCGATGGCCTTGGCTGCATTGCTACGGCGGCGACCCGGACGAATGGTGTCCCGGCGTTCAGTGTGATGTTTGCGATTCATCCTTCGAAGTTCGAGTAATTCGAGTTCATCGCCCTTTTCGCGACGTGTTTTACGCTGTCTGTATTCATTGCTTGGCGGTCAAGTTTGGCATTGCGTGGTGATCTAAACCCGGCTAGAAATTCCGCTCAAGTCCGCCCGGTCCCGCCACTACCTCGTGGGGGCGAAAAGATGGCGATCCCGCCGAGACTTGAACTCGGAACCTAAGGGTTCGAAGCCGTTCGATCTACTTTGCCAAATCTTGCCAGAAGAGTGGCTAATCGAACGGATTCAGCAAGTTGGGGCAAATTCCTGCGACCTGCTTTCTCCTTCCTTTATTGTTATTTGCGGCATTTTTGCCGCCGTGTTCTGCAATTTGCGTTACATTTTCGTGACAGACAGCTGACTCCGCGTCCGACTCGTGTTTGTCATTGAGCATCCGTCGGCTCTGGATTGTTTGCCGCATAGTTATTCGTTTTTCGGCGATATTGGTTCCTGCCAAATATTCCCAACCTTCGGGCATGGGTTCGATTCCCATCGCCCGCTCCATAAGTCTCGATGATTCGGTTGCCTTTATGCGGCTGAGTCGCTGAAAATACCCCAAGAAATGGCCGGTTTTGGACGCCAGATGGACGCTGCCGCCATCAATTGGACGCTTGCTTTAGCATTCTAGGCCAAGGTTTCTTGGAGGCGATCCGATGCCGGGCGCGATCTACCTTGGGAAAGGGAAAGGCGCTTGAGGAGGGACAAAACCGGGGACGTCATGGGTCGACCGAGTTGGCGATCGTCGTTTCTAGATGATCCTGGCGCGGAATTTCTTTGTGGAAAGCTGAGCATAGGCACAAAGAAAGAAAAGAGGAGCAAAGGGAAAGAAATTGGCGGCAATCTGTCGGGAGTTTCACCACTGCTAATGCATTGCTCACTTCCTCGAATGCCAGTGAGGGGCATTTGATTTCCGAGTACGCACAAGGACTTGGTGCGTGGCCGTTGTTCACTGGAGTAAGGATTTGCCGGCAGAATCTAAAGCATGATCTGGGTTGGCATATGATACTGACTGTGCGAAAAATATGAGATTGCTAGCTACAGCGATTCTTTCATTTCTTTTGTTGCTGGTCGTGCTTCGGGAAACAGGCGCCACGCTTTCGAATCTCGAAGAATCCGGCAGCGCGCCGAGCATCTATAACCGCGATCCAAAGCACATCTGGAATCGGCTCTACGACGCTTTTTTCATCCGCAAGGATCAAGCGAAAGTCACATACGGCTTGGACGCACTCGACCCGCTTCTTTGGCGCCAGACTGAGCACCTGCTGGCCGGTCCATCTCACATGCGCGCTCTGACTATTCTTGACGAATTCTTGCACACTCACGCGGAAAATCAGATTCGCGATCCTTTAAAGCGGGCCTTGCTGCAGCGCAATCTTTGGGCCGTTTTCGATTGGTCCGTACTCGATGGCAATCACGCAGTGGAGCGGCGGGAACTGCAAATTCGGCTGGCGGAAGTGCTTCGTCGACTGGCGCTGAAACCGGAAGAAATCAAATCGCTACCCGACAACTACGCCCAGGCGATTGCCTCAGGAGTGTTTGCCAAGGAGTACGACCCTGCGAACCGGGATCGCCCGTTTCTCCCGCCTGATCTTCTTCAGCCACAAGGGTCGTGGGTCTGCATCAGAGGAAACGGGGAACCGGTTGCCGAGATGCACGTTGGCGCGTTCTCTGGGCGCTCGCGCTTCCTCGTCTTTGTGCGTCTGCGCGAGGGCCGCAAAGCAACTCTGGATTATTTCCACGCTCTCTGGAATGTTCCTGAACCTTGGGTTTCGGATGAATTAGACGTCGCACCAGGGGAGCTCAATCCCAAGCTGCCGCAATTGCCTATCGGGACGCAGGTGGCTCTCGTTCGACAGATGACGCTCTTTGACCGCGAAGGCAAACTCGTTGCGGCACCAATCACCGAAAGCATTCAGCTTCGCGTCTATCGAGCCATTTCGGCAAGGCACGATCAAAATAACGTCAGCGTCGATTGGCCAGCCGCTCGGACTGAGCAGGATTTCCATGAAGTAAGGCTTAGCCAGGCGCAACTTTTTGCCGGGCAAGTTGGCGGATTGAGAGCCGTTGCGCGCGGCGAAAAAGAGTTCCCGGTCTTTCAGACGCAAGGTTATGACGTTTTCGAAACCTCTGCGAAGGAAAATTCTCCCCTTGAGAAACTAGAAAGACCATCGATTCTTGACATGTGTGCCGCGTGTCATTCGGCACCAGGAATAAACTCGCTTCAGAGTCGTAGAAGATTACTCAAGCCGAATCGTCCACAGCTTGCTCTCGATCTTGGGAGAAATCCCGATGACGCTCAATATGGTCCTCTCTGGTGGGAAGCCCAATCCACCCTTGGTTGGAAGGCGAACCGTTATGACTGGGGTCTGCTAAACGGCTATTGGCAGGCCACCAGGGGGACGCACTAGCCGGTGTGGCATCTGCTATCAATGACCGTGTGTAAAAGTTGACCATAACGCCCATTCAATAGCAGCGATCTCATCAACTTGAATCCGTCGCGAGAGCAGCCTGGCAAATGAACGAGAACTCGGAGGGGTGCAGTGAACTGCACCGAGGTGCTTCACCGATGGCTTTGATTCGCTGCACCTTGGCGGTGACGCTAACTTGCAAGAAGGAAGAGAATTAACACGTGAAGAGAAGGCTCGGAAGGACGCGGCCAAATTCGGATGAGGCGGGAGCGACCCCACCCTTTGACGCACAGCGCGTGACCCATTCGGCCGTGTCCCAGAGCCCTTGTAGAAATTAACACCGGCAACAAATCGAATATTCGATGTGTGCTCAGGAACCGTCCCGCTGCTGGATCGAAGTGACTAGCGCGGTAGTAGGACGGGTTGGTTGCGGCCTCGAACGCCAGGCCGATCTGCGTTCTGCGCGTCTGAGGTTGCATCGAAGGCCTCAGTTAGTTCTGCCGACCTGAACGATCTCCCCGGACTTGATCGTCTCGAGGGCCAAAGCAAGGGCCGGAAAGTACTGCCGGAGGTGTTCAAGGCGATTGGAGGATGATTGGAGAACCACAATGGCGAGTCTGCGTCCTGCCAAGTTTTGTTGATACAGGAGGTTTGTATCCACGGTGACCAGCACGTCAAATTCAGTTTCTGCTTCTGCCAGCAGCTCACCGTTCTCTTTGCCTGACCAGCCTGCTTCCTGAACCGTCAGACTTTCGTGCCCATGTTTTGAGAGAAAGCTCTTGAGTGCCCTCGGCGCGCATTCGTCGATCAATACTTTCATTTAAGCTGTGAGACCAGGCTGGTACGCGCCTCTTCGATGGCCGCAATGGCAAGCTCACGGCTAACACTCGGGTATTGTTCCAGAAACTGGTCCAGCGTATCGCCGCCCTCCAAGTAGTCGATTAAGATCTTGAAGGGAACCCGGGTTCCGCGGAAAACAGGCTCCCCACCAAGTATGTTCTCGTCCTTGATGATGACGTTTTTCATCTTCGACCTCTCGCCAACTTAGAGTGTAACAGGCAAACGCCAAGGCAGAAAACCGCTGACTCCCTGTTTCGGTGCAGCAGCGCCAATCTGCTCCGATGCGCTCGGCGTTAAGCGCGCGCTACCGGTTGCTCAGACAACACCTCGGACCCCATGAAACTACTGGCAGGAGCCTCCGAGTGGGCTGGTCCCCGAAAGAAAGGTGGCAAATCACAAAGATTTTCGTTGAGGTTTTTGTTTCTGGAGGCTTCTTAATATATGGGGGGGCAGTTTACGTTGATATCTCCCGTAGGCTGGCGATCGTCGTTTCTAGGCGATCCGGGCGCGAAATTTCTTTGTGGAAAGCTGACGATAGGCACAGAGAAAGAAAGGTCGGTGGGCACTGTGGGCAGCAATAAGAGCTCCACAGGTGGCACCAATGGCTTGGAGGAACGAATGCCTGAGGGATCGCGTGTGAGTCGGTTTCTAGGCATCTGTTGGGAGTTCCACCACCGCTAATGCATTGCTCGCTTCCCCGAATGCCAGTGAGGGGCAGTTGTCCGAGTACGCGACATTATTGAGTTAGCCCGTCTGCCAGAATATTTCTGGTGACGATTTCGATGTATGATTCGAGGCTACTCTGAGGAGCAAGATGAACTTCTCCCGCTTATTTCTATTCTTCGCGGTTGCGTTCCTCCGGTTTTCATTCATAGTACAAGCCAACTCCCTAGTCAAGGTGGGCTCCCCCGCACCGCCTCTCACCCTGAAGGATGTGTTGCAGGCACCTGAGCAAACGCACGGGACCTGGGAAGAGTTGAGAGGGACGGCTGTAGTCATCGAGTTCTGGGCCACATGGTGCGGCCCGTGCGTGGACAACATACCCCACATTAATGAACTGGCAGAGAAGTTTGCATCCCGCCCTCTACAATTTATTTCGATTACGGATGAAATGGATGTTGAACTCGTGAAGCGGTTCCTAGAGCGCCACCCGATCCGCGGATGGGTAGCTTTTGATGCAGAGGAGGGCACGTTTAAGAGATACGGAATTGACGGTCGCCCGCAAACGTTGCTGGTAGATGGAACCGGTATCGTTCGAGCGGTCACCAATCCAACATCCGTGACGCAGCAGGTTTTGGAGGACCTGCTAGCAGGTAAGCCGCTCGATTTCCCGGAAGTTTGGCCCCTGTTGCCACCCTTAGGTCTCGAAGCTGGCGCGCCAATGCCCCTTTTGCAAGTACTTATCCGTCCGGCGGCCCCGGTTTCTGTAAGTGGATTTTCACCCGGCGGGATTAACGACAAGAACGGAAGGTACGATGCGTATGGCATGACGCTGCGAGAGATTTTGTCAAAAGCGTATCAAATTCCCGAAATCCGCATTGATGCCACGGAATGGTGCAGCAAGTCGAGATTCGATTATTCCATCTTGACGCCGCAACATGAAGAGGGTCTGCGCACGCCGCTCTTAAAACAGGCACTTGAGTCGACTTTCCAATTAAAGCTCCATAAAGAAATCAAAGAAACGCAAGTGTACATTCTGCGGAAACTGGACGGGCAGGAGCCGAAGCTACGGCTCGCCACTACCCAAGGGAGTTACTTGAAACTGCGAAAGGGAGAGGCCCAATTGCTGGGTCGTTCCGTTGACATCGCTCGCCTTGCACAGCGTGTTCTCGGCGACGAAAGCTTCGATCAGACTGAATTGACCGGCCTATACGACATTGACCTGAAATGGGACGGAAGCCAGCCGAATTCACTGATCGCAGCTATTCACAATCAGCTGGGTCTCGAGCTTGTGGCGGACCACAGGAAACTGGATCACCTCGTCGTGGATTCGGTAGCGGAAACAAAGACCTGGTAGGCGTATTCGAGATGGCAGCGGCTTCAGTGGCTGATTAACAACCGGAGAAGTCCGATCGGATGGGCCCGAGCCCCGTAGTGAAGTTTGAAGTTTCGACGGTGTAAATGTTACAAAACACGAAGACCGACGATTTCAGCCGGCCTCAAGTCGTTTGTTGGTGTGGCGCGATCCCTAGCTTAGCTTGCGGCATGAGTTTTCTGGCATCTAGAAACTCTTTCATCGAGGGTCCCAGGAATATCGGCGCACTTGTTCATGCCTTGTAGCATCAACCAGGCATTTGAAGGCGGCCGGCTGCGCAACGCGGATCATTACGTCTACCTATCAAACGAGGCTGACGTGCTGCGCGAAATGAAATCCTTCCTCAGTACCCTTTGCTAGCAATGCCCGATTAACGCTAATCGCTGGGACCCACTCAGTTCAGCGCTGACTCAGATTCAATCGAACAAACCGGGGATAGTAAATACTCATGTCTTTCGCAAGAATCTTGTCATCCGTGCTGTTGGCAACGTAAGTCACGACGAGGTCAGCTCCCTGAAGTCTCGAGTGCACCTTGCCGGCGTAGACGAACGCGTTGGGCCGATCCGATTCGGGAGGGTGATAAATCTTCACGGTTCCAGACCACGGGCCTTCGAGACGGTCAGCCCAACGGATGGCGAGGTCAGACGCACCAAATCCCACGCTTTCAACTTCAAAAAACTTGTTGTACTGCGAATCCCAAATCATGCTGAACTCGTTTGATCCTCCCGGAATTGCTGGTGTGGGCGGATGTGTGAGTTTGCTTTGCTCCACCCAGCCGCTGCCGCCGCACCACCACTCGGGCGAAGACAAATTCCCCTCTTCGGCGGCGGTCAAAGGCCAGCGCAACAAATAATCATCGTGGCTTGGTTCGGCGGGAGCAAAAGCATACAGAAAATTACCCGCGCGGATTACGCCGGAGCCGACAATAATACGCGCGGGGCTTTGGGGCGTGTCAAGCCTGTGCATGATCCATGCGGAGGGCTGGGCATCGGGATTCTCCACGAGGAACGCCGTCCAGCCAACGAGCTTGAAACCAAGGGAGCCGTTGCTGCTGTCCGATTGAACGCGCACGAAGAAGAGCAGCAATTTCTCTCCGAGACGGACACCGTCCTCCGGCCAGAGCCAGACTTCTCCTTCATTGGCGGCGAACTCGGAAGGTTCTCCGTTGGTTTTCGGCCAATAGAACTTCATTGAGGCATGTGTTGGATCGTAGCCGGTTTGGATGGCAATGCTGTTGTGCACAAAGGCCGATTGGCGCCGTGTCTTGCCAGGTTTATCGGCGATGAATGAGTCGCCGAAAAGCCAGAGTACGCGCCCGTGGCCCAAATCAATCGAGTAAGCAACGTCCCCACCTAACCAGCGTGGATCGCTACGAAAGAGTCGATCTGCATCTCGCCAAGCCCTGGCTTCGAAATTCCAAGGCAGCCTCCCGCTCTCTTGAGGAGAGACCCGGTCGATTGCAGCCGCCGAAAAGTGCACCGGTATCGATACAAGCAGCGATAAAATGCCCCATAAACTTTGTCCTTTACTGGCCAAATAGACCTTCATCTCTTCTGACCAATTGTAGACAGACTGCAAACCCTTTTCAGGCAACATAACTTACTTACTCATGGGGAAGTGCGCCCACATTTGCATTCGCTTTGTCTTCGCCTCTGCTCTTTCTTGTCGCATAACGGAAGGTACAGCGGCAGAGCAAAAATTCGGCAACCCACAACGCAGGTAAGATAAAAAAGAAGGCAAATAGCCTGGCTTGCCAGGTTTGCCAATTCAGGGCCCCGTTGAAATAGCTAAGTGATTGTGGCGCCCAGCCTTAGCGTTTCCCCCTCACCGTTCGCAATGAGGAGGCCGGGGGTTCGAATCCTTCCTCGTCCACCAAAATCATCGGCCCGCTCCAGCACGGCGAATTGCTCCACAAGAGCAGGATGGCGGTGTTCCCCCATCACACGCGCGCCAACGAGTGCTGTCAGCTCGCCGGTCACGCGGCTAGCAGGGTTGTCCCAGGGACGCTCCAGGATCACCGAGCGTTCCCCGGTAACGGGATTCTCCCAGACCTCGCCGACTTTTATGGGTCTGCGATCCGGCGCGCCGTTCGGGTCGCGGTGCGACATTCGCGCCCAAGTCTCGCATAGGGGACATTTGGTCGGCAACTCTTCCCCAATCCGATAAGAGAAGAGTAGCCGTATAAAGCACTAACGTTATCCAGGAACTTCGCTGCGTACGCGTCCTCGATCCCATCCCGACGAAACCGAGCTGTGTCGTCTCTTTTTTAGACGATTCCGGACTGCTCACTTCAGCGCGGACCGACGAACTGAGCTTTTGTCAACTTTGTCTAGCCAAGCGACCATTCGTTGTGCGTCAGCAGCATCGGGGCCATACTCGTGCGCGGGCTAAAAGTGCGCCAGAGTAGCGGGCCTCTCTCGCGAGCGTCTACTATGATCAACGTACGCGGGCGCGGAGCATTTTCATCCTTCGTTGCGGTACGAAGGACCATGTCTTACTCGTGCCGCAGAGCCGCCAGCGGATCAATTCGGGACGCTCGCCTTGCCGGCGCATAGCCAGCGAGAATTGCGGCGCTTAGGAGGACGACACCGGCCAGCGCCAGGGTTCCCGGATCATTGGGCTGGGTCTCAAACAGAAACGATTTGACCAGCTGCGACGCGCTCAACGCGGCAGGCACGCTGATCGCGAGTCCCACCGCCGCCAGTAGTAGAACGCGGCGCAGAACCATCCATACCACGGCGCCGCGTTGCGCGCCCAGCGCCATACGGATTCCAATCTCGCCGACCTGCCGCGCGACGTTGTAGGACACCGTCCCGTAGAGTCCCACGCAGGCGGTCAGAAGGGCGAGAACCGCGAAACCGGTACACAATTTCGCGAACGTGAGTTCCCGGCTGATCGTCCGATCGATTTCCGCAGCCTGTGTGATCACGTTTGTGACGGGTATGCGTGAATCTGCCTCCCGCACGATCTCACGCACACTCTGAACAAACCTCAGCGGATCACCCGCAGTGCGCAGCGCGTAGGTCATTCGGTCCGGAGAAAATTGGCTGACCGCTACGAATACGGTCATTGCACTCTCCTCTTCATTTTTCAGACCACCGTACCGCAGGTTAGCCGACACGCCGACGATTTCGAGATCGCGCTTCTCGTCCGGGAGCGTGATGCGCCTGCCCACCGGATTCTCGTTCTCGAAGTAAGTTCGCGCCAGCTCCTCGCTGATCACTGCAACCGGCCTCGAGCCCGGTTGGTCGCGGTCGTCAATCTCACGCCCGGCCAGGATCGGAATCTGCATCGTCGTGAGGAAACACGGTCCGGCGGCCAGGACGCGCGCGTCTTCGATGGTAACAGCGCCGATCTTCATTGGCCCCCTGATTGCCTGCCCGGCGCGGCCGGCGTTGATGATCGAGGATTGCGAAAGCGTCGCGCTGCTCACTCCGGGGATCGATTCGAAGCGCTTGCGCAGGTCCGTGTAAAAAGTGGCGATCTCCGGGTCGCGATGCCCGGCCTGGCGCGCATTCACCGAGAACAGAAGGATGTTCTCGCGGGCGTATCCCAGTTGGACGGAGTGCAGCTTGTTGAGTGTCCGGACAAAGAGACCCGCGGCGACCAGGATG
>QHYK01000114.1 GCA_003224085.1 Acidobacteriota bacterium
GTCCGTCCTACTCAAACTCGGTTTGAAGCGAGGGGGACTCCATGCCTTTCGTCACGGCAGGGTGTCCGTCCTTCAGGAAAATGGTGTACCTGGAGACTTGGTGAAAGAGTGGATTGGCCATTCCAGTTTGCGAACAACATCCCGCTATACGCACATCAGCCCCGAATTCCGTGAGCGAGTCGCAGTGGAAGTGGGACTGTTTAAGCCGATGTTGGACCCAAATGGACCCAATTTGCAGCAAACCAAGGATGCGTAAGTAATTGAAAAAATTGGTCGGGGCGAATGGATTTGAACCATCGACCTCCTGGTCCCGAACCAGGCGCGCTAGCCAGGCTGCGCTACGCCCCGACCGGTCCACTCCGGGCAAAGGACTCGTTCCCGGTGGAACTCTCAGAGTACCACAGCTCTCCCGCCGACGGTAGCGGCGCTGCTTTGCATGCTTCGCATCCTTTAAATTCCTTATCAGATCGGTTTAATCGGGGTCTTGAAGGCTGCATCCTCAGCCCGCGGCGCTTCAAGAGTACTAGGCTAGTTCTTGAGCTAGGCCAGCCGCAGTAATTTGGCTTCCGTGATGGCGGGAATCGCCCGGATAGGGTCGAGAATCGAGGCGGACACCGGCCCGTCCACGCGCACTAGCGCGGCGGCTTCTGCTCCCCTGACCGCTTCGCGCCGACCTAAGGCAAATGTCGCAATGTTCACGCCCAGTTTTCCCAGCGCCGTGCCCACCTGGCCAATGACGCCAGGCTCGTCTCGGTTCCGCAAGTAAAGAATCGTCCCCTCAAGCTGCGCTTCCAGCGGAATGCCTTCCATCATCAAAAGACGCGCCGAGCCGTCGTGGAACACGGTTCCTTCCGCCATGAACCCGCACGCGGAGCCGGTCTTTTCCGGCAACACACAGACTTCCAGCGTGTTCGGGAAGCCGTGCTCCCGCCTCCGCGTCTCTTCCTGAACGCTCAAGCCGCGCGCCGCAGCCACTGCAGGCGCGTTCACCACATTGACCTTCTCATCCAGCACGGCGTTCAACACTCCCGCTAGCACGGCGCTACGAAGCAGGTGCGTTCCTACTTCCGCCACCTCGCCCGCATAACGAATCCGGATCCGCGCGGGGCGCGCAGCCGCGGCCTGCGAAACCAGCGACCCGAGCCGCTCCGCTAGTTCCAGATACGGCCGCGCGCGGCGGTATTGGTCCGCGGACAGCGCCGGAAGATTCACGGCGTTACGAATGATCCCTTCCGCCAGGTAATCCTTAATTTGCACCGCCACTTGCGTGCCGACTTCTTCTTGCGCTTCGGCCGTCGAGCCCGCCACATGTGGCGTAGCAATCACATTTGGCAACCCGACGAGCGGTGAATTCTTCGGTGGCTCTTCGCCAAAAACGTCCACCGCGGCGCCGGCGAGCTTTCCAGTCTTTAGCGCTTCCGCAAGCGCCGTTTCATCCACGAGTTCCCCGCGTGCGGTGTTGATGATGCGCGCGCCATTCTTCATTTTCCGGATATTTTCCGCGCTGATGAGATTCTGCGTCGCCGGACTCAGCGCCGTATGCAGGGAAACAAAATCGCTCTCCGAGAGCAGTTGCTCGAGCGGCACCAGGTCAACCGACATTTCGCGTGCCGCCGCTTCGCTGATGAACGGATCGTAAGCAAGCACGCGCAGGTCAAAAGCTTGGGCCCGCACCGCCACTTCACTGCCGATTCTTCCGAGTCCGACCAGGCCCAGAGTCTTTCCCCGCACTTCGGTCCCCGCAGCAGATGATTTTTCCCACCGCCCTTCATGAATCGCTTTGTCCAAACGCGGGACCTGCCGCGCCAGTGACAGAAGCAACGCGAAAGTGTGCTCTGCAACGCTCACGGCATTGCCGCCGGGTGTGCTCATCACCAGGACACCGCGCTTCGTGGCTGCTTCCAAATCAATATTGTCAACGCCCACACCGGCGCGGCCTACCGCGCGCAGCTTCGGCGCTTTGCCCAGCAGGTCGGCGGTTACTTTCGTCGCGCTGCGCACGATCAACGCATCCGCATCGGCAATTTCGTTCTCGAGTGTTTCTTTTGTCGTCAGAACAGTATTCCAGCCGTCCTGCTCTTTCAGCAGCTTCACGCCACGCTCACTGATCTTGTCCGCAACGATGACTTTCATTCCGCCTCTTCGGCAGCGCAGCCTCGTTCTTCGATCGTGCTGGGGAAACGGATGCAAATTTGTGCCCCAGCGTAAGAGATCCAAGCTAGCGAGTCCTTTCTGCACTGTCAATTCGGTATAAACCTCTACAAAGGCCATTGCGGCCTAACAATCCAGACTCAATGGCAATGGACTCTCTGTTATATTGAAATGACTCGAGGAACCAGGAACAGAAGGAGCGCAAGAGCAGGCGACAGGAGGAGCACAAAGCTATCAATGAACCTTGCGGAGAAAATTCAAAGCGACCTGGTCGAAGCCATGCGCGCAAAAGATGGGTTGCGCCTGAGCGTGCTTCGCGGAATCAAGGCGGCCATCAAGCACAAGGAAGTGGAAAAAATAAGAACACTCGACGAGTCCGAGACGATTCAAATCCTGCAAACGCTCGTCAAGCAGCGCAAGGAATCCATCGAGCAGTTCACCAAAGGCAACCGCCCGGAACTTGCCTCGAAAGAAACGAAGGAGCTGGCAATCATTGAATCTTATCTGCCAGCCAGCGCGGGCGAAGCGGAGATGGACGCGGCCATCAGCAAAGCGATTTCCGAAACCGGCGCAAATTCCATGAAACAAATGGGCGCGGTGGTGAAAGCCGCCAAGTCCGCGCTGCAAGGCAAGACCGTCGACGGCAAAATCCTCAGCGATCGCGTCCGCGACCGCCTTTCCAAACTCGGCTGAAGATCTCAGCCAAGACCGATTCTCGCCCGAGAACAACCTTGTGTCCGGGATATCGCCGCAGAGTTGAATCAGCAATTAGTGGCTGGCGGGCTTGAGCACCGCTGTGTTTCTTTCATCGCTGGCGATAATGCGGTAAAGCTTTTTCAGGTCCTCCACTTTGCTGACCGGCACGCTCAGTTCTTTCACTTCGAATGTTCGGGTGTATTTCAGCGTGCTCCCGTTGACTTCCGTCTTGCTGTGATAGCTCGCAAAGCCGCAATCCGCGTCCACGGGCGGCGGTAAATCATCCACTTCGTATCCCGCCGGGAGCGCAATCTCAAATGTGTCGGTGTCCCGTGACGGCCCATCAAACTCCACGGGATATTTACGGGGCTCTTTAGTTTCCAAGAGATCGCTGGACTTATTGCCGACGAACCGCGGCCGAACCAGGAGCAAATTCCCCGCGGTCTTCGCATAATTCTGGGCCATGACGGAATAGTTGTAAATGAACGGCAAATCGGTGGACTGAAGATTGCCCACGCTCGCCTTGGTAATTTGGAAGGTTGCGAGCGAACGCGAAAGAAGCGTCTCAATCGGCTTGATCTTATCCGTATCTTTGGTCACTGTCCGAAGCGCCCATCGTTGTGCCCAGGCACGGTCGCCTACGCGGATTTCTTGCACGTCGCCGGTGAGCGTGCCGGCTGGAGTGAGCGAGAGTTTGGCGGTTCGGCGTATTCCGTTCATCGCCGAGGGCAATGCCGGCGACTCCACAAGTTCGCCACCGTCCGGAGCCACGAGAAGACCGTAGTTTGCTTGTAAAGCCCCGCTCAGTTGACCGAAGGGCGTCAATTCGTCGGTGGGATCGAAGAACAGAAGTTTGCCAAGCTTTGGATGAGCCATGGTGGCCATTAGGGACGAGTCCGCGATCCCGTCCGGCAATTTGATGGCGATGATGACGTGGTCAAAGTCGTCTTTGTGAGCCGGAGTTTCGCGAGTAACCGAACCACGTTCGGAATTGACGACGACGTAATAAGAATCGATATTGATCTCGTGCAGCATGGCTCCCATCAGCGTCGCTTTGTCTTTGCAATCGCCGTAATGATGTGTGAATACTTCCGCGGCCGAATGCGGCTGCCATCCGCCAATTCCCAATTCGATGGCAACGTAACGAATGTCCCTTTGCGCAAAATTTGCCAACGCTTTCATCTTTTCGACGAGAGTCCCGGACGAAGAAGCGAGAGATGCCACCTTTTGTTTGAGTTCCGGCGAAGCATCGCGCCGTCCACTTGTCAAGGCCTGATACCAAATCCCCATTTCCTTCCAGTTTTGAAACCCACGGCTCTGCGCCGAACCTCCCGGAGGGACAAACGAAACGATCATTTGTCCGGCTACACCTTGCCAAGGGGGCATGCTGTCTTCATGGCGAATGCCGTTGATTTGGCTTACAACCCACTGGGATTGGTTTCCGGATTCGACGGGCTTTACCTCCGGATAGTTCATCCATGTTACTTTGTATTCCCAACTCGAGGGAAGTATGAGGCTGTACCGCGCTTCGCGGACGGGGCTTTCTTGCTGGAAACGCCAGATGTCTTGCAGAACGAATGGCTGATCTTCTTTTTCGTATTCGTACCCCACGATGTTCCCAGGGTCTGCGGCCGGAATATGAAGGAGTTTGTCCTTCACATCCGTGATCAGCTCGCTTCCTTCGATTTTAGGTAAGGAAATCTCCATGGCCTCTTTGTCTTTGACTTCATAATCCTTGCCTTGTGCCGGGATGCACCAGCCTCGCATCGCGGTGATTTTCTGGTGAGAATTGTAAGGAATCACAAGCGTGCCATACTCGCGGCCGCCCGGCCGGAGAATCCTGTAAGCCTCGCGAACCGTAATCTTGATTTTGTCAACGGACTGAACCGTTACGACTTTCTCCGAATACAGCAGCACAGCGTCAGTTTTTTCGTCATGCTCTGGCGGAAGCACATTCATCAAAGCGTGCATCCACGCCGGTGCGTCACCGGCGCGCGCGGGCGCAGCAAAGGCAAGCAGGGAGAAAGCCAAAGCGGCCAGGCTTGGCCAAGACTCGAGAAACTCAGTTTCGCGAGGAAACCACCATCGGCTGCAAGACAATTTGCTGTTCATCGGCGTTTTTCACCAGTTGATAGAAATTGCGAAGCGTTGGGTAGTATTTTTGGTCGAGAGAAATCAAATCCACCGTGAGGTGCCGCTCCAGGTGCAGCGCGCCATTTTTGTTTTCCGCCTTTGAAATGTAAACGACCAGCTTAGCGTCTTGCGTAACGGGTTGAGGTAGAGAACTGACCTGCCACCCGGGCGGAAGCTCAATCTGAATATCATCCAGTTTCTGGTGGGCGAACTGAAAATACAGAGGGTGGACGCGGGTCGAGTGCTCGTACACGTGCTTTTCTGGCGCACTGAACAAGCCCATCGGCATCAGGGCGCGCCGGCCAGCGCCGGACACCCAGCCGGGCACTTCCAGCGTGTATTCCGCGACGAAATCGGGCGAGGAGCTTGCCCAGTCGGGCTTGCTGGTAAGCTCCACATTGATTCCGACGGGCACCATCTCCTGGACATAGTCCTCGAGCATTTTTTTCTTGTGGACTTCATCTTGGTTGCGCTCTTTGGCCCGCCGCCAGGCAGCCTCGAGGCCGCTAAAGGTCACCGTGAGCTTGCCTTCCAGCGTTCCTTCTTTATTCAACTTCATGACTGCTTTTCGAACGATCTTAGAGGCGGAGCTATCGGGGCAGGGCGGCGTGACCCAAGTGCCGCCATCCTTGTCGAGCTTCAACCCAGGCGTCTCCGTCTCGGTCCAAGGCAGCATTCCGAACGGCGTAAACGCGGCGCCAGGATCGAGATACATCTCTTTGCCGTCGAGTTTGACCTGTACGATATTGGTATGAAGATCCCTGCCGTTCATCAGGTTCTTCCGGAAGAAATGATCTTCCCTCGTCGACATAATGACGGGGGAAGCCTCGAAACCAGCGGCGCGCGCGAGCCCCAGAAATAGCCAGGTGATTTGGTCCCCGTCGCCGTACCCCCTTTTCAATACCTCTTCGACGTTGCCGACTTCCTTTTCCTTTGAGCGCTTCTGCTCCTGCTCACTCCTTTCAATTTGATAGGAGGTGTTCTTAATGCTCTGAGTCTTGGCATAGATTTTCTGAAGCTTTGTTTGCGGTGGATCATTCGGTGAAACGATCTGCGCGACGGCTTCCTCCATGGCCTTGCGCTTGCCCACAAAACCTTCGGTCTGGTCGTACAGCTTCTTCCCGCGCTTCTTCCAGAATTTCTCGGGGTCCTTTTCGAGGTCGCCGTCGGCGTAGATAAAATCCACCATATATTTCATGGCATTTGCGGGGGGCATGTCATCTTCGACTTGAAACGCAGGGATGTCCCTGGCCTCCATTCGAATGAAATTACCCCTGGCGTCGTTTTGCTGGGCAGGCGGTGCCGTGCCTTCCGGAAGGCCGTTGGGCCAGGTCCATTGCAGGGCGAATTGCGCATATGGTTTTAAGGTGTACTTGCCGAGTTTGGTGAAGAGTTCTTCGCTGAGAGTCCAATGCGAATTGAAGACATAGTATTCCTTGAAATCAACGGTGTAGTGATACTCGATGATGCTCCCGGGTTGCACATCGGAGAGGGTGAACGTTTTGGCAAGGAATTTGACGCCGCGAGCTTTAACAATCTCTTTTTCATAAACTTTGCCGTCAAAATTGACGATGGCCCCGTCGGGCCGGATGGTGCGCGCTCTCACGCTAACGATGTTCTCATTCTCTTTGAAAAACGGGATTTCCACGTCCGCGTACTTTCTTCCTTCTTCGGTGAGGATTTTTGTTCGGACGTAGTTGTACTCGTGGGGCGTCCGCGCATCGCTGTCGTCCCGGTCGATCTGCCGATATAGGATAATTGCCGGTGCGCCGGGCGCCTTCGGTTCGCTGGTCATCTTCAATTCTTCGAGCGTAATGGGCAGCCATTCGTCACCCGCGCGAACGGGAGCGCAGCAGAGAACTGCAACGGAAGCCAGCAGAATGACCACAACCGAAAGAAGGCGGCTGGAACGCACGATGAACCTCCGTGGTCAAGATTGGAAACGAACGCGGTGGGACCGCTACAAAACCGAGCCGCCGGCTGGTGGCGGGCGAAGCAACGCCCGGCCGACCACAAAATAAAAGAGCCCCGTCCCATGACCTGAGCTACCGACCTGACTCAACGTCGCGATGCACAATACAGCGACGCTGGCACTCTAGTCAATAGTACGGACAGTCGGAAACGGGCACATTTCCGTTCATTTATAAGGAATCTCTCTTTTCCGACTCGTCTTCCTGCGGCATAATCCCGGCACACAGTTGCGCGCTATTTTGGAAGGTTCAGTGGGACGGCAAGCCCAATAAGGCACCGCAAGAGAAAAGAGCCGGCTGGCGGTAAGCAGTGTACGAAGGCCAGGAGGATGGAGTGAGCGAACAGACGGCATATCGAGAGCGGCCATGGAGTTCCACGGCGCCGCCGGGAGAATTTCGCACGTACATCTCCGCGGCGGAAAGCTTGAAGGAATTCACTGTTCGCGCGGTGATTCTCGGCGCGCTGTTTGGTCTGCTCTTTGGCGCGGTCAGCGTCTATGTCGGTCTGCGCGCTGGACTCACGGTTTCCGCTTCGATCCCCATCGCCGTGCTCTCGATCAGCATCCTGCGGGCGTTTGGCCGTTCGACCATCCTCGAAAACAACATCGTGCAGACCACAGGCTCGGCTGGGGAATCGCTGGCCGCCGGCGTGATGTTCACGCTGCCAGCGCTGATTTTTCTTGGCTTCGGCTCGGAATTTACTTTTTGGCGGATTTTCCCGCTAGCGCTGCTCGGCGGATGGCTGGGCGTGCTGTTCATGATTCCGCTGCGCCGCCAACTGATTGTGAAAGAACATGGCAATCTAACTTTTCCGGAGGGCACCGCGTGCGCCGACGTTCTCGTGGCCGGCGAACGCGGCGGTTCATTCGCCGGACGCGTGTTTTGGGGGCTCGGCCTCGGCGGTGCGTACACCTTCATGATGAACACGGTCCAAGCTTGGACCGGCCAGCCGGAAGCGCGACCCAGTTGGTTCCCGGGAGCCTCTTTCCGTGCCACCATCACTTCGGAGTATTTGGGCGTGGGCTACATCATAGGCCCCAGAGTCGCGGGAATTCTGTTCGCAGGCGGCGTGATTTCCTGGCTTTTGGTAATGCCCGCAATTCAGTTTTTCGGCCAGCTTGCCGGCAACACGCCGATTTATCCTTCCACGATTCCGATTCCGCAGATGACGCCCGACGACATGTGGCGTCAGTACATTCGTCCGATGGCAGCGGGAGCCGTGGCCGCGGCCGGACTGATCACGCTGATTCGTACGATGCCCACAATCATTTCCGCATTGCGCGCGGGTTTGAAGGATGTCCGCGCCGAAGGGCCTGGCGCCGCGCCAATCAACGGCAGCCGCATTGAGCGCGACATGCCCATGAGTTGGGTCGTTGCCGGCTCCGCGGTAATCATCATCTTGCTGTTCGCGCTGCTGACCGTCGCTCCCGTGAAAGGCGCCCACACCGCGTGGTATCAGAATCTGCTCGCGGGCCTCCTCGTGGTGATCTTTGGATTTCTCTTCGTCACCGTGGCTTCGCGAATCAGCGGCTTGCTCGGCAACTCCTCCAACCCGGTCAGCGGCATGAGTATTGGCACGCTCATGGCAACTTGCGCGATTTTTCTCCTGGCTGGATGGACTGCGCCGAGTTACGGTGTCCTCGCGCTTACTATCGGCGGCTCGGTGTGCATCGCTGCGGCGATCGCGGGCGCAACTTCACAGGATTTAAAGACCGGCTATCTCGTTGGCGCTACGCCTGTGCTCCAGCAATGGGGCCTGCTGGTCGGCGTGACGGTTTCTACTTTTGCCATTGGCATAACGCTCGGGCTGATGAACAAAGGCCTGGAGAAATACATTCCCACGCGGATTCCCATTAATCTGCAGGCCTTGCCTAGCGGCGTGAAAGTGGAAAGAGAGACCTTCGAGCATTCAGGGAAAAAATACGCCCTCATCAATGCGCTCGGTTCCAGCCAGGTTCCCGATGGGGAGTATCTGTACGATCCGGAATCCCAGCGCATTGAACTCCAGTGGGCGCAAGGAATCGGTAGCGACAAAGCGCCGGCGCCGCAGGCTCGGCTGATGGCTACGGTCATCAACGGCATCCTCAGCCAGCGCTTGCCTTGGCGGCTTGTCTTGATGGGCGTCGCGTTGGTGATTGCGGTGGAAATCCTCGGAATACGATCCCTGGCGTTTGCTGTGGGCTCGTATCTTTCTCTCGGAACCACTGCGGCCATGTTTGCCGGCGGCTTGGTCGGTGTACTCGTCGAGGCCACCACGAAGAAAAAGGATGAAAGCGAGGCCGGTCCCGGCGCCCTTTACTCCAGCGGATTGATTGCCGCCGGAGGGGTGTTCGGCTTGCTAGGTATTGTCATCAACCTGCTGCAGGATCCCGAGATTCCTGCGCACGTGCCGCATTGGGTTAGTGCGCTTTTGCGCCTTCCCTGGCGTGCAGACCTTTTTGCTTTCGGCCCGAGGCTTTTTGGCCCCCTGGCGACGAGTAATCTCTTCGGCCTGATTATGTTCCTGCTGCTTGCGGCTTCGCTTTTTTATTTTGCGCGCAAGAAGCTAGATTGAGGCGAGAGTCGAAGAGTCAAAAAGTTCAAGATTCCGAAAATTCAAGCATTCAAAGTTTTCCTTCGGCCTTCGACTCTTTGGCTCTTTGACTCATGAACTCTTCGGCCTGCCGATGGCTACCCGCCGCTTTTGACGGAATTGTCGGCGCGCCGTAAACTTTCTTCTATGTATTCTCGTTCCGGCATCAAGAGCCATCGCGTCAGCTTCGACTTTTACGTCACTCCTGCCATCAAGTTTCTCCTGATCGCCAATTTTGCTGTTTTTATCTTCGAAGCTTTGCTCTACCGCTTCTCCGGGCCGCCCGCTTATGGAGAACTGCTGCAGTGGTTTGGTCTTGTTCCCGCACGCGTCATTCTTTACCTCTGGCAGCCTTTTACGTACTTGTTCTTACATGACCTTGGCAGCATCTGGCACATCCTCATGAATATGTTCACGTTGTGGATGTTTGGCCGTGAGCTAGAACTGGTTTGGGGCCGGAATCGTTTCCTGCGTTATTACTTCATGACGGGCGTAGGGGCGGGACTCGTCAACGTGATCGTAAAAATGGCTCCCGCGCTTTTCGGTCAAGGGATTCCCAGAACGGCCTACATTCCTACCATCGGTGCGTCCGGAGCTATTTTCGGAATCCTTGTCGCGTGTGCCATTCTTTTTCCCGGCCGGCGCGTTTATGTTTTCCCGCTCCCCGTGCCCTTGAGCATGCGCACGGTTGTGATCCTCATGACGGTGGTAACATTTCTGGGGACGTTCGGGTTGGGCGCCGATAATGTAAGCCATCTTTGTCACCTCGGCGGAATGCTGGTGGGCTACGTTTATCTGCGCCGCGGATCTTTTCTCCACAGCCTGCGCAACAGCGTCTCCGACTGGCAACACCGCCGCAATCAACGGCGCTTCCAAATTTACCTGGGCAAACACCGCAAGGATCCGCCCTCGCGCCCGGACAATTGGGTCAACTGAAAATTTAGTGATCGGAGAACGGAGACCAGAGATCAGTCTTAAGACCGATGCTCCTCTCTGACCTCCGTTCTCCGATCTCGGATCTCTTTTCACGCTGGCCCCCCGATTACGTGAAACTTCATGAAGTTTGTCGTGCCGCGAATTCCCATAGGCGTTCCCGCCACGATTCCGATGACGTCGCCTTTGCGCACCAATCGCTCTTCGAAGAGCCGCTTTTCCGCTACTGCCGCCAGTCCATCAATCTTTCGAATGTCCTGAATGTTTCGCGGATACACGCCCCAGATGAGCCCCAGGCGCCGCCGCGTTTCTTGCTCGGGCGAAAAAGCGACGATGGGCACCAAAGGGCGGTAGCGCGAGATCAGCCGTGCCGTGAATCCGCTGTGAGTGAATACGGCGATCACCTTCATGTGCAGTTCGCGCGAAGCGTGGCAAATCAGCTCGGCCACCGTTCCCGGCACTTCGAGTCGTTCCCGTCGTGCGGGTCGGGGATATTCTTTGATGCTCCCCTCCGCCGCTTCGATGATCCGCGCCATCATGCTCACGGCTTCGACGGGATATTTTCCCGTGGCTGTCTCGGCAGAGAGCATCACCGCGTCCGAGCCGTCAAAAATGGCGTTGGCCACGTCGGAAGCTTCCGCGCGCGTCGGCCGCGGATTTTCCGTCATCGATTCGAGCATTTGCGTCGCGGTAATCACCGGCCGCCGCAGTTCCCTGGCCCTGGCGATAATCATTTTCTGCACGACCGGCACGCGCTCCGGGGTCATTTCCACGCCCAAGTCTCCTCGCGCGACCATCACGGCGTCGGCCGCGCGCAGGATGAGGTCCAGATTCTCGATCGCTTGCGGTTTCTCCAGCTTGGCGATCACCGGGGTGTTTTTACCTGCGCGCCGAATCAGTTCCTTCGCCAACAGCACGTCCTCCGAACGCCGCACAAAACTTATTGCGATGTAGTTGGCGCCATGCTTCAGCGCAAACGCCAGGTCAGCGCGGTCTTTCGGCGTCAGCGCCGGAACGCGCAGCTGCAATCCCGGAAGATTGATGCCTTTGTGCTGGCCGAGCAAGCCGCCATTAACGACTTCGCAAATCACCTGACGGTCCTGGACCTTTTCGGCGCGCAGTTCGATGAGGCCGTCCGATAGCAGGACGCGGTCGCCGCGATGCACTTCCCGCGGCAGCCCCGCAAACGTCGTGCTGACCCGCGTGGAATCTCCCAAGACTTTCGCAGTCGTAATGATGAAACGCTGCCCGGGACGCAGTTTGACCGGCCCGCCGCCCGCCAGCGCTCCCGTGCGGATTTTCGGCCCTTGCAGATCGGCTAGAATGGCCACCGGTTTTTCGTGATTGCCCGAGGCGGCGCGAACCATGGCGAAGCTTCGCGCGTGCTCCTCATGCGTACTGTGCGAGAAGTTCAGGCGGGCTACGTCCATCCCCGCCGCGAATAGCCGGTCGATCATTTTCGGCGAGCAGGTGGCCGGCCCGATGGTGCACACGATCTTCGAATGACGAAACTTCATATTTTCTTCCGAGGACAAGGAGAAATTTCGCGGCTTTTTATTATTCTACGGAAGCCGTAGCCCAGTGATTTTCCTTTTGGGATTGTTCCAGCAGCTTTCCGTTTCCTAATAACGCGTCACTGCAAACTCCGTCACGATCTTCATCAGCACATCCACACCTTTGTCAAAAGCCACCAGGGGAATCCGCTCGTCGTCGCCGTGCATGCGCCGCAAATCTTCATCGTTCAGGGGAAACGGCACGAGTCCGTAAGCCTGCACGCTGTGCAGGCGAAGTTGCGCCGAGTCCGTCAGCCAGGTGGACTGAAAAGGCAAAGCTGGCGCGCCGCCGAATTCCCGCGAGGCCACGCGGCAAATCACATTATAAAAATCCGAATCCAGCGAAGACGGCGGCGCCGCCAGCCCGGCATTCGGCTGTACTTCCAGTTTCACTGCCGGATCATTCACCAGCTTGTTCAAATCATTCACAACCGTGCCGATCGGATCTCCCGGTAGCAGCCGCACGTTCAAATTCCCGCGTGCTTCCGCGGGGATTACGTTGTTCGCCACACCCGCAGAGAGCACCGTTGGCGCGACCGTATCGCGCATCATCGAATTCCACAGCGGGCTGGCATCGGACACCACACGCTGCGCGTGTTCGCCGCGGTCCGTCGTGTCCATCGAACGGATCCATTTGGAGATTTCGTCATCCTCCAGCGGGGCAATGCCTTCGAAGTACCGCCGGACTATCGCAGTGAAATGCACCGGCGCGGTATACGTCCCAATCTTCGCAACGGCAGCCGCGAGATGCACCACGGCATTATCTTTCGTGGGTTGCGAAGCATGTCCTGATGTTCCCCGCGCGATCACCGCGATATTCGCGGCCACTTTCTCGCTCGCTTGCACGCCGATGTACTGCACCTTGCCTTTTTTCACAAAGACGTTGCCGCCCTCGTTGATGGCAAAGCCTGCCGCAAACTTGTCCCAGTATTTCGCAATGAGCGTGCGGATGCTGGCGTCGCCACTCCCCTCTTCGTCGGCCGTCGCGAGGAAGATGACGTCGCGATTCAGGTGTGCGTTCGTCCGCTTCAGGTTAATGAACACTGCCAGGTTCGCGGCCAGCATGCCCTTGTCGTCGATCGCGCCCCGGCCATACATGTAGCCGTCCTTAATCACCGCGCCAAATGGATCGACGGTCCAGCGCGACTTGTCCACGGGAACGGTATCGAGATGCGCAACCAGCAGGAGCGCTTTCGACGGTTCCGGCACCACCGAACTCCGCAACCGCGCCACGACTGCGCTTCGTCCCGGCGCAACGTCCACGACTTCCGCTTTTATTCCTTCTTTCTGGAGGAGCCGGGAGATGAACGTGGCCGCCGGCTGCTCGTTTCCCGGCGGGTTGGACGTGTTGATCTTGATCAAGTCCGCCAGCCAAGCCGCCGCTTCGGTGCGAACGGCTACTGTGGGGTCAACCACCGAGGATTGGCGGGCCGTACGGCTGGGTGCCGGCTGCGGGACTCCTTGCGCGGCAACCGGAACGCTCGCCGCCCATAGCATGGCCGACAAGCCCGCAATAATCTTCAGCACCCGATTCCAATTCACGAATCCACCCTCCTCCATGATGTGGCCGCTGTCTGGCGAGAGCAGCGCAGCTAACGTTTTGCATCCAGAGTGCTTCATACTAACATGCAGGTATGGGGAACCGGCCCGGTCATTGCCGGTGCGGTGCCTAATTTCAATTGCCGGCCCGAAGCAAGCCCTGCGTGAAGATGAATGGTAGTGCATTTTTCCGTCATCAATGAGGGATGAACGATGAAACCTTCGGTTTTGCTGCTTTTAGCCTTTGCTTTGGTTGTGGCCATGCCGCTCGCGGAGCAGCCTGCCCGCGCTCAGGCGGCCACCGGCCCGCAGGGCGGGCCTCCTCCGTCTCAGCAGCAACAGAAGCCCACGCCTCCGCAAACTCCGCCCACCGGGCAACAACCACCGCAATCCGACGTCAGCATCAGTGTAGATGTCCCTGTTGTGACTCTCGACGTCGTCGCGGCTACGCAGCACGGCGATCTTATTCCCAACCTCAAAAAGGAAAACTTCCGCGTTCTCGATGAGGGCGTGCCTCAAGCCATCACCAATTTTGGGCCGACCGAAGCGCCTATCACCATGGTCGTGTTGATGCAGTTCAGCGGAAATGCTTACGGCTGGTTTGCCGCATACGCCAGATACTGGGCCGACGCCCTGTTCCCCAATCTGCAGGCAAAAGATTGGGTGGCTCTCGAAACTTTCGACATGAAAACCCGCATCGAGGTGGACTTCACACAAGACAAGGACGAAGTCCGCAACGCCATCTATCACCTTTACTTCCCCGGTTTCAGCGAATCCAACGTTTTCGATGCGCTGATCGAGACAACCGAACGGCTCAAGGACGTGAAAGGGAAGAAATCCGTTCTCTTGCTTGCCAGCGGCGTGGACACGTTCTCCAAGCACACTCTTGATCAAACGATGAAAGCGCTTCGCGGAAGCGATGTGCCTGTCTTTTGCGTAGGCTTGGGCAAGACCTGGACGAACTTTCTTGAATCGCGCGGGAATCTCGGCGCGCACATGGATTATCTGCAAGCCGAAAATCAGCTTCGCACGTTTGCTCAGGAAACCGGAGGATACGCTTGGTTCCCGCAGTTCGACGGCGAGATTCCTGACATCTTCCGCAGCGTCGCCGCTTTCCTCCGCCACCAGTACAGTCTTTCCTTTACACCTTCCAGCGGCGGAAAGGATGGCAAGTTCCACAAAGTCAAAGTGGAACTCGTCGCTCCCGACGGCGGCCCTCTGACGATCACGGACCAGAAAGGTAAGAAGCTGAAATATCAGGTTTTCGCTCGCGAGGGCTATCAAGCCACCAAGAGCGGGGTCGGCGACTGACGCGGAGGGAAAAATGGAAGATGGAAAAGAGAAAATAGTCCTTAGCAGTTCGGTTTTTTGCCTTGGTGAACCTTGTAACCCCAGCCGCAAACTCTCCATTTCCAGGTTCAATTTTCTATCTTCTTCTCAGTAGCCTCGCTTCAAATCCACGCGATTAAACATTTCTCGCCCGTCGAACCATCTCTCCAGCAGCTCCACCAAGAGAGCGGTCTGGCGTTTCCACAATCGATCGCTCAGCGCGCTCGTGTGGGGCGTGACAAAAAGGTTCGGCGTTTTCCAGAGTGGACTCTCCGCCGGCAGCGGCTCGGTCTCCGCCACATCCATTGCCGCTCCGCCCAACACCCCGGTTTCGAGCGCGCAAATCAGCGCCTTTTCGTCCAGTAGCGAGCCGCGCCCCACATTGATCAACCGCGCTCCGCGCTTCATCTTTGCGAGTTCCGCGGCTCCGATGAGATGTTTAGTCTCCGCCGTCTCTGGCGCAGCAAGCACCACGTAATCCGCCTCCGGTAGCGCCTCTTGCAATTTTGCCGCTGGAAGAATTTTCTCTACCTGCGCGCCATCGCCTTTGCCGGACCGCGTCACTCCCCACACTCGCATTTCGAACGCCTTCGCGCGCTTCGCCAGTTCCCGCCCGATCGAGCCGTAACCTACGATGAGCAGCACTTGCCCATTCACCTCGGCCAAATGCTGCGGCTTGTCCCACAATTCCTGTTGCGACCAGTTTCCGCGGTCCTGTTGTCGCACCGAATCGGGAAAATTGCGCGCCAGCGCCAAAATCAAGCCCATGGTGTGCTCCGCCATCGGCACGGAAAACACGCCGCTTGGATTCGTCACTAGAATCCCCGTGTTGCGCAGCTCCGGATACATCAATTGCGCCACGCCTGCGGCCGTAGAGTGAATCCACTTCAGCTTCCGCGCGTCTTTCAATTGCTTCGCGCGCAGCGAATAGCCCACAAAAATGTCCGTGTCCGGCAATTCCTCGGGGAGTTTGTCGTAATCCGGCAAATGCACCACGCGCATTTCCGGCCAGCGCTTTCGAATCGCCTCCCCCATGACCGGCTGTGGCCGCCACCACGTAAACGGGTGCCACACGCAAATCACCAGCTTTGTCTCGGCAGGTGTTGTGCGCATCATCGGCAGGTCAGGAAACAATCCGCAAATCGTTGCCGGTCATGTCCGCCGGCCGCGGCTGACCGAGCAGGCCCAGCATCGTCGGCGCGATGTCCCGCAGCGACCCGCCGCTTTTCAGCCGCAACTTGCCATCCTCGCTGACCAAAATCAGCGGCACGGGATTCGTCGTGTGATACGTGTGCGCTCCGCCGGTCGCCGGGTCGATCATCGTCTCAGCATTCCCGTGGTCCGCGGTGATAATCCATGCACCCCCGCGCGGCTTCATCGCCTGATAAATTCGAGCCAGCCCAGCGTCCACCGCCTCCACCGCTTTCATGGCTGCTTTCAATTTTCCCGAATGCCCCACCATGTCCGCATTCGCATAATTCATGATGATGGCGTCGAACTCGCCCTTCTCGATCGTTTTCACTACCGTGTCGGTGATTCCAGCCGCGGACATTTCCGGCTTCAAATCGTATGTCGCCACTTTCGGCGACGGGACGAGAATTCTCTCCTCCCCGCCAAACGGTTTTTCCACGCCGCCGTTGAAAAAATAGGTCACGTGCGCGTACTTCTCCGTTTCCGCCGTGCGCAAATTCTTGTACTGCAATTCCGCGAACACCTGCGCCAGGATGTGCTCCAGCTTCTCCGGCGCCAGCACATATTTCAGCCACGGCCAAGTTTTTTCATACTGCGTCATCGCCACGAAGAAAAGATTCTGCGGCCGCTTTTCGTCTACAAACTTATCGAATCCCGGTTCCGCCAGCGCTTTTGTCATCTGCCGTGCGCGGTCTGCGCGGAAATTATAGAAAATCACCGCGTCATCGCTGCGAATCAGTCCGACGGGAACGGCTGCACCGCCATCGCCTTTCGTCACCACAATCGGCTTCACAAATTCATCCGTCACGCCTTGCTCATAACTCCGCTGCAGCGCCGCCACCGGATCGCTGGTCTTTGTTTCTGGTTCTCCATGGACCAGCGCGCGATACGCCATTTCCACGCGCTCCCAGCGGTTGTCGCGGTCCATCGCATAGTAACGCCCCACGAGCGTTGCGATTTCGCCTACGCCCAGCTCGCGCATCTTCTGCTGCAATTGCCGAACGTAATCGCGCCCGCCGTTCGGCGGCGTGTCGCGCCCATCCATGAAGCAATGCACAAACACTTTTTCCGCTTTTTGCTGCTTGGCCATCTCGAGGAGCGCGAACAAATGGTTGATGTGCGAATGCACGCCGCCGTCGCTAAGCAACCCCAGGAAATGCAATTGCCGCTGCCGCCCGCGCTCCATCGCCTGCTGAAACAGCGGCACGTTTTGCAATTGTTTGTTGGCGATCATCAAATCGATGCGCGTGATGTCCATGTGCACGATGCGTCCCGCGCCCATGTTCATGTGGCCTACTTCGCTGTTGCCCATTTGACCTTCGGGCAATCCCACGAAGGGCCCGGAAGTTTGAATCAGCGTGTTTGGAAATCTGTGAAGCAGTTCGTCGTAGGTCGGCTTCCGCGCCAGCGCGATCGCGTTCCCTTCCGTTTCCGGGCGGTATCCCCATCCATCCAGCACAGTCAACACAATCGGTTTCGGTCGTTTCGGCATGCTCCTCGTTTCGACTAGTTGAATTCGTCTTTTTGGAATTCGGGGCGCAGATGGCTTAAGGCGCCGCGAATTCGCTCAGTGCTTTCAGCAGGCGATTAACTTCTTCCATCGTGTTGTAGTGCACCAGGCCAATGCGCAAGACACCGCCCTTTTGCTCCACACCGAGCCGCTCGGAAAGATTCATGGCGTAGAAGTTGCCGTCCCAGGCGAAAATTCCGCGGTCACCAAGGAATTTCGCAATCTGGGTCGGGTGATGCTCCCCCATCCGCAGCGAAATCGTGGCGCAGCGTTCGGCAAACCGCTTTGGATCGGTGACGCCGTAAACTTTCACGCCCGGGATGGCCTTCAAGCCATCCAAAAATTTTGTCAGCAGCGTTCGTTCGTAGGGCACGGTAGCCCGATACGCTGCCTGCAAAGCAGCGCGGCGACCCCTTGCGCCTGAGTCGTGGTGCCTACCAAGCTCCGCGATGTAATCCACGGCGGCGCCGATTCCCGCGATCAATTCCTGAACTTGCGTCCCCGTCTCCCAGCAATCCGGAATCGCATCCGTCGCAGGCCGCACCTTGTACGGCTTGAACCTCTGCAAATGTTCCCGCTTGCCGTACAGTGTCCCCATGTGCGGGCCAAAAAATTTGTATGGCGAACACGCCAGAAAATCGCAATCCAGCGCCTTCACGTCGATGAGCCCGTGGGAAGCAAAGTGTACGGCATCGACAAACATCAGCGCTCCTGCGGAGTGCGCCAGCTTCGTAATCTCCGCGATGGGATTAATTGTCCCCACCATGTTGGACGCGTAGCCGACTGCCACTAGCTTCGTCTTCTTGGTGATTTTCCTTTTCAGATCATCCAAGTCCAGCATGCAATCTTCTTCATGAATGTCCACCTGCCGGACTAGGACGCCCTTTTCCTCGAGTGCTCGCCACGGCGCCACGTTCGCGTCATGGTCCAGCGTGGTCACGACGATTTCATCACCTAGTCTCCATTCCCGTCCGATCGCCCGCGCCAGCGCAAACGTAATCGTGGTCATGTTCTGCCCGAACACGACCTCGCTCGCGTCGCAGTTGAAGAAATCGCCCATGGCCGCGCGCGTTGCCGCAATCATCGCGTCGTTTCGCCGGCTTGTTTCGAAAAGGCCGCACGTGTTTGCATTCGCGCTAACAAAATAATTCTCAATCGCCTGAATCACTTGTCTCGGCACCTGCGTTCCCGCGGGCCCGTCCAGAAACGCCGCCGCCTGCCCGTTCACCTGCAATTTCAGCGAAGGAAACTGCTCGCGCGCCCAGCCAACATCAAAAGTCCTGCTCTCTGTTCCTTGTACCGCTGGTGTGCTCATGGTCTTCATCTCGTGGGGGATTTGCCTCGCTCTGGAATCCATTAGTTTCTCACAGGCGTCGCTGGCGTTGTAGCGGACAAAATCACATCACTTTAGCTTTTTGACTGCACTGCGCGAGCTCCTTGCCTTCTGCCAATTTGGCACTACCTTCCTCTTGGGCCAGTTCCCAGCCGCGCTAATTTGCGAGCCCTCGCGTGATAGCATGATTTCATCTGCGCACTTACTCATGCCGCTGTGGCGCCGGCTAGAAATCAAACGGGCCTCGCGAGGCGATGGCCCCGCGCCGCGTTTCTCCACGAGGTGCATCGTGCCCGAAACAGTTCCGCCGACCGAACACACGCGCGTGGTGCGCGAGCCCCAGCGCGGTGTCTATGATCGCGAAACGATTTACAAAATTCTCGACGAAGGATTCGTCTGCCACGTGGGTTTTTCCGTGGATGGCCAGCCATACGTCATTCCGACTCTGTTCGGGCGAGTCGGCGACGCCATTTATTTTCACGGCTCCGCAGCCAGCCGCATGCTCCGCAACTTGAGCGAAGGCATTTCCGTTTGCGTGACGGTCACTCTCACCGACGGTTTTGTTCTCGCGCGGTCCGTCTTCAACCACTCGATGAATTATCGTTCCGTCGTGGCCCTCGGAAAAGCGACTCGCGTCGATGCACCTCAGGAACAATTGGAAGCTTTGCATGCCTTCACCGAAAAAATTCTCCCCGGGCGCTGGTACGAAGCGCGCCAGCCCAACGAACAAGAATTGAAGGCCACAAGCATCCTGCGTTTGCCGCTCACAGAAGTTTCCGCCAAGGTTCGCACCGGCCCACCCATCGACGACGATACCGACTACGCTCTTCCGGTGTGGGCCGGCGTCATCCCTGTGCGTCTAGCCTTCGATGTGCCGGTTCGTGACGAGCGCTGCGACGCTTCTATTCCGGCGCCCGCCTACGCGGCGCACTATCGGCGGTGACGCATGGCGCAGTTCACTCCCGCGCCCATCAAGCCTGCGGTCGCCGTGGCCGCGCTTGAAGCATTGGACATTGGCGTGGGCACCATCGAGCACGCGGAAGAAATTCCGCGTTCCGATAAGCTGATGAAGCTCACTGGGAATTTCGGCGACCACTCCCGCACGATTCTCGCCGGTATCAAGAAAGAGCGCTCCAATCCGCGCGAAATCGAAGGCCGACAGGCTTTGTTCGCAGTGAATCCGGAGCCGCGCAAAATGGCGGGCGAAAGCTCCGAAGGTATGCTTTTCGATATTGGCTGCGCCGACGGGGTCACCCCGGCGCTCGCCGTCCCCGAACGGGCTGTTCCCAACGGCACCCGTGCCGGCTGAAGAAGTTCATTTGTCTACCGCCAGCTTCTGCGCTGCAGAAGAAATCAGCGCCGCTTCACTCTCAAGAACGCGCGCGACTACCACGATCGCTTCATCCGCCTGCTTCCAGTGCTTTAGTTCGATCGCTTCGCGCACGGCCGGAACCGTCTTCACCTCGTAACCCGTGTAAAAGCCCGGCGCGTATAATTGATGTTTGAACCACGACCTGTTTGGCAAGCCCTCGGCGTTGGTCAGTCGCCGCTCACTTTCGATCAACAATTTGTTCACTTCCGCGAGCGAAGCGGCGGAAGGCGTCGCGCTGCCCTTTGCGTTTATTTGCTCCACAGCGTTGCGATACTCGGCTGCGCTTCGGTTGAGCGTGTCCACGGCATTTTCCATTGGCGCAAAATTCAGGTGCGGCGGCACCGTCTCTGACAAAGGTGGGACCAGCGGCTTGCTCGGATCGTTCGTCGCCTGGAAGACGCCCTCTTCAATCTCGCGGTTGCGTTCGCGAATGTCATCCTGTGATTTTTGCGCCAGGGCTTTCAATTCCTTGAGATACATCTGGACGGTGTCCGCAAAATCGCCGAATTCAAACGGCAGCAAATCCGCATCCGCAAGCCGCATCATGGCCGTCCCGCCGGCCTGAGCGAGAGCGCGCCCGTAAACAAATTCCGTATCGCTGAAATGACTGAACCAGTAAAAATCGTCGTAAATCGAGTGGTAGATGCCGCCTTGGTCCTCGCCACCAAAGCCGAAGTTCAGCGAAGCCACGCCGTCGTGCTGCAGAAACGCAGTGTAGTCGGAGCCGGAACCCAGCGCGGGAATGCGCAGGTCGGCGCGCTTGCGAATCTCTTCTCGCTTTTCCGCGGTTTTCGCTTCCGCGATTTCGTGAAGCTGGTCGCGTTTCCACACGCTCAGTTTCGTTTCCGGATCGGTGACGTCGCGCGCCACGTCGTTGCTGAATTTTTCGAGCGTGTGCGAGCCTTCCACCTCGAAGTATCCGCGCCCGTTGGAGTCTGAATTGACGTACGCCACCGCGTGCGCGCGCAATTCGTCGTAGTGCTGCTCGGCCCATTCGGTCGAGCCAAGTAGCCCCGGTTCTTCGCCATCCCACGCGCAATAAATAATCGTGCGCTTCGGCTTCCAGCCAGCCTTCAGCAACTCGCCCAGCGCCCGCGCCTCTTCCAGAATCGCAATCTGCCCGGCAATCGGATCCTCTGCGCCATTCACCCAACCGTCATGGTGGTTCCCGCGAATTACCCACTCATCGGGGTATACCGAGCCCGGAATTTTCCCGATCACGTCGTAAATCGGCTTGATTTCCCAATTCGACTTCACTTTCAGGTGAACTTTTGCCGGCCCTGGTCCCAGGTGATAAGTAATCCCCAACCCGCCGCGCCAGCTCTCCGGAGCGACTCGCCCACCAAGCGCGGCAAGCAGTGGCTGCGCATCCCCATAAGAAATTGGCAACACCGGGATTTTTGTGATTGTCGGCGCTTCCTCCACCTTCAGGCGTTTCGCACCTTTGGTCGCGCCGACTCCGGGCGTCAGCGGATCGCCGGGATAAAGAGGCATGTCTGCAACGCTTCCGCGCTGCACGCCGTCGAGCGGGCGATACGGCCCCGCGGGAAAAGTCCCTCCCTGGACGAAACCATCTTCGTGCGGATCGGAATAAATCAGGCACCCGACGGCTCCGTGCTCGGCGGCCACTTTCGGCTTGATGCCCCGCCATGAATGGAAATACCGTGCCATGACAATCTTGCCCTTCACCGAAACGCCCATGCGTTCCAGTTGCTCATAGTCCTCGGGGACGCCGTAGTTCACATAGACGAGCTCCGCGGTTACGTCGCCGTCAATCGAATAGGCGTTGTATGTGGGCAGCTGCTCTGATTGCTGGCCGGAAGTGGGATCCACCGCCACGGCTGGCTCCTGCAGCTTGGCCACAAATTTCGGCCCGCCCTCGACAAGCTCGACAGCGCGTTCTTTCGGCGTGGGAAAGAGCACGTCAAACTGCTCGATGTTCGCGTCCAGCCCAAATTCTTTGAATTTTCCGAGGATCCAATCAGCATTTTGCTTGTCGTAAGGCGAACCGACGTGGTGTGGATGCGCCGAAAGCAACTTCATGTACGCGCGCAAATTCTCCGGACTCGGAATGGCGCGTAGCTTTTCTTCCCATTGGCGTTCGGCTTGCGAGGATTCTGCGGAATAGCCGTAGAGCGGCTGCTCTTCGGCGATAACGTGATTCCCAACTGGAGCGACGGACAGGCAAATACAGAAGATTGAGACAAGCAGAGCGCGACGAGACACATTTCCCCCTTAAACAAAAAGGTAGAGCGAGCGCTCGTAATTCTGCCTGAAAAACTGTCGTGTTGGAAAGCGGTGACGAGGCGCGTCCCTGGGAGCAGCGACCCGCACGTCGGTGGACACGAGTCACGAGTCACGGAGAGTCTTCGACATAAGGATGTAATGGCACGGCACTTTGACCGGAACATCAGGAGCGAATGGCGCGGTTCCGGTTTGCTCATATCCCAGATGGGCATAGAAGGCAGGGAGCGGCGTCCGCGGACTGATAATCCGCAGGTCCATCGCATGGCAGCCGGCCGCACGAAAATAATTCTCCGCCGCCTCCATCAATTTTCGTCCCAGGCCCTGGCCTTGCCGCCGCCGCTCAACTCCCAGCAATCCAAGATATCCGCGTTCGCCGCGCGGCTCCACGTACACGCATCCAGCAAGGTCAGCCCGTCTTCCGCAACCAGAAATTTGCCTTTTCCCATGTACTCGCGAACGCCGGCGGGATCGATTCGCTCTCCTTCAATGAACGGCCGCTCCACCACAAACGCCGCATTAATCAGCCGCGCCAGCGGTTCGGCATCCTCCTTCACCGCCATTCGAATTCGCACGGTGCGGTCCAAACTGGGCGAATTGGCAGTCTGACTCATGCGCGTGCTTGAATTTTATCGCGCGCACTATGAGGCTCACAATATCGCTCGAACCTCAGTACAATTCGAAGCAAGCAGATCCCGAAGCCAGCGAAGTCATTCATGCGATCCGCCGCGCTCGCTTCCGGCACAGACTCAACCACGGACACCCCACGCCAACACGCGGCAGGAGTTTCTAAAAAAACTCGTGGCCGCCGACACCGGCGTGTGCACGGATGAGATCATCCGTTCCTATCGCGCGGCCGAAGTCGATCTTCAGAAAGAAGTTCACGAGGACTCCGTGATCCTCAACGTCCTCCTTGCGGCGGAGAAACGGCGAGGATTAGCCGAGGGCGGCTTTGCCGTTGAAGCGCGCGTCCGAGCCGAGCTCTTCCTCGATGCGCAGCAGCTGATTGTATTTCGCGACGCGGTCGGTGCGGCTGGCCGAGCCGGTTTTGATCTGGCCCGCGCCGGTGGCCACAGCGAGATCCGCGATGAACGTATCTTCCGTTTCGCCGGAACGATGCGAAATAATCGAGCGGTAGCCCGATTTGCGCGCCAGTTCGATGGCGTCCATCGTTTCCGTCACGCTGCCAATTTGATTCAGCTTGATGAGAATGGCATTCGCGATGCCTTCCTTGATGCCGCGAGACAAGCGAGCGGTGTTTGTAACGAACAAATCGTCGCCCACCAATTGAATGTGCTTCCCCGAAGACGCGGACGAAGAGGAAGTTCTCGCTCCGCTCGAAGTGGCCGCAGTAGCGGATTTGGTCCCCATCGCTTGGGTCAGTGATTTCCACCCCGCCCAATCATCCTCCGCCATGCCGTCTTCGATGGACACAATCGGATATTTCTCCACCCACTTTGTCCAGTACGCGGCCATTTCCGCGCTGTTGTGCGCGGACTTGTCCGATTTCTTGAATACGTATTTGCCGCTGGCCTTGTCGAAGAATTCGCTCGACGCCGGATCGAGCGCGATGCTCACCTGCTCGCCGGGCCTGTAGCCCGCGGCGGCGATGGCTTCGAGCACAATCTGAATCGCCTCTTCGTTCGACTTGCAGCTGGGCGCGAAGCCGCCTTCGTCGCCGACGGCCGTCGAATAGCCGTGCCTGTTCAACGCGCTCTTCAGCGCCTGAAACACTTCCACGCCCCATCGCAATCCTTCCGAAAAACTTGGTGCGCCCACGGGCATCACCATAAATTCCTGGAAGTCCACCGAGCTGTCGGCATGCGCGCCGCCGTTCAGGATGTTCATCATCGGGCACGGCAGCAAATTCGCGGAAGTGTCAGAGGAATAGCGCGCCAGGTATTCGTAGAGCGCCAGATTCTGGGCAGCGGCAGCGGTGCGCGCCGCCGCCATCGAAACCGCGAGAATCGCGTTGGCGCCGAGGCGCGACTTCGTCGGCGTGCCATCGAGCTCAATCATTTTCTTGTCGAGCGCGCGCTGGTCCGCCGCGTCGAGGCCGGTCACGGCTTTGGCGATTTCGCCGTTGACGTTGCCGACGGCTTTCAGAACGCCCTTGCCAAGGTATTTGGACTTGTCGCCGTCGCGCAGCTCGAGCGCTTCATGCTCGCCCGTGGACGCGCCGGAAGGAACCGCCGCGCGCCCCCGAACTCCGTCCCCGGCGTAAACGTCGGCTTCAACGGTGGGATTGCCGCGCGAATCGAGAACCTGGCGGGCGTGGACTTTCGTGATCTTTGTGGCAGTTGCAGCGGACATGGGGTAGCGCGTCTCCTGAGGGAAATGCAAACGAACTATTGTAACAGGGCGAGGAGCGGGAGAAGTTGACAGTCGACAATTCGCAGTTGACAGTTCCAGACAAAGTGACGGTTTCCTCCGATAGGTTTTTGCGGTTGTAGTTTGCATGGTATTCGTCCAGCCAACCGGCAAATGGCAAAGGTTTGTGGAGGGCCGTGCTTTAGCCCGGCGCTCTTGGTTTCTATTCGGAGGCGCCGAGAGGCAGGAAGTATTGCGTGCCCTTGACGGGGTCTTGGAGGCGGCGCAGAAGCTGCTGCAAATCGTCGCTGCGCTCGACGAAGTCAATCTCCGAAGTGTTGATGACCAGAAGGTCCGAGGCCGAATAGCGGAAGAAGAAATGTTCGTAGGCGCGCGCGACCTCCTCGATGTATTCGAGGGAGATTTGCGATTCCTCGCGTGAGGCTTTTTTCGCGATACGCGCGCGCAGCACTTCGGGGTTCGCTTGGAGATAGATGACGAGATCCGGTGCGGGCAGATCGGCGGAAAGCAGTTCGTAGTAACGCTCGTACACCTTGAGTTCCTGGTCATCGAGGTTGAGATTGGCGAAGATGCGGTCTTTTTCCAGCAGAAAATCGGAGAGCATAAGCCCGGGTGCTTCGACCGCGAGGCCATCGCGAAGATGTTTTTGGCGCTCGATGAGGAAATACATTTGAGCGCGAAAGGCGGCGCCGGGTTTGGCCTTATAGAAGTCGGCGAGGAAGGGATTGTCTTCGCAATCAAAGATGCGACGCGCGTGGAGGCGTTCGGCCAGGATGCGGGCGAGCGTGCTTTTGCCGACGCGCAGCGGTCCTTCAATGGCGATGAAGCGAGGAGGCTGAGGGCTGCGCTGCGGGACGAGCGCGCGCTTGGCGGCCGAGGAGTCGTTGCCTGGCATCGTTGCGAGCGGCCCGAGGTGATCGGGCGACTGCGCGAATTATAGCAGAGTTGTGCACGAGGCACTGCGTCGGTTCGCCCAGGAAAGCGCTCGTCTCGAGATACCACGTTACCGCAAATGTGAAAATCGTTTCGCAAATATGGAATAGTACTCTCTTCTCATCAGCCGCAAACCAAAGGTTCAGAGTGTCGTACCACCTCAACTGTAACCGAAGGCCCAGTGTTTGCTGCACTTTCGGCCAGTAGAGTGGCCTCATTGCAAGTGGGGCTGAACGTGCAGGTCCACTGCCAATACTGAGGTGGGGAATGGTCCTCGCAACACTTCTTTTGCTGTGTGCGGCTCCGCCGGCCGACAAGGCCGTCAAGGTTGCCGCCGCCAATGCGAATGCCGAGCGGCAGACGCTCTCCGCAGCCGCCACTGACAACCTCTCGAAAGTAGCGCCTGTCGCAGCCGCCTTGCCTTCCGCGCCGGAACCGAAAGTGAACCCTGAGGTCGAGCCGGCGTCGTTCCGTTCTGCCGCGCAGCCCTTTCAACCGGCAAGGCCGGTGACGCGAAGGCCCGGCGAGACGCCCAGACAAAAAAAGACTTGGTACGTCCTGATGGCCGTGAGCCACGCCGGAGCCGGGTTTGACGCCTGGAGCACGCGCCGCGCGATCTCCAGCGGGGGCGGCCGGGAAGCGAATCCGTTCATGAAACCGTTCGCCAATTCAAACGCGATTTATGCCGCAACGCAGGTGAGCCCAGCGTTCATGGACTTCCTCGGGAAACGCCTGATGGTCAGCCAGAATCCTTGGATCCGAAAGCTGTGGTGGGTTCCGCAGGCGGCCGGAACCAGCATGTCGTTTGCTGCCGGTGCGCACAACCTAGGCGTTGCACGCTAGAAAGGACTTTTAAAAGTTACGCGAATGCACTCAAGAGTTCCCTCAAGGCCCTAAGAATCCCTCAACCCCCAACGAAACGCGTCCCGGCGCACCCTCCCGCCGGGACGCTTTGTTTTTCAGCGGACCACAATGAGCTAGCTAAACTAGAACGAAGATCCGCCGCGGCGAAGATGCCTCTTTCCGCGAAAAACCCAAAATGGGGAGAGCTTGTGCTCTCCTTTTTTGTTTTGGTTGCATCGGTGCGGTGGTGGATTAGAACTCGAGGCGCAGGCCGAACTGGATCCAGCGCGAGCCCGCGTTGCGGTCAGCTGGCACAAGCTGAGTTCAAACAGGGAGAACTCCTCGCGCAAAAACTACTTTCCAACGACCACGATCACGAACGAATCCGCCTTCATTTTGCCCCGCCGTTCTCCGGGAGCAGGCGGATCAAAATCCGCGGCCGGCATGAAAATGTTGTGCGTCTTCAAATCCAGGCCCATCGTGCGTGCGCTGCGCTTGGTCGGAACATTCTCGACCACGGTGTATTTGTCGGGCGAATCCTCGTGGATCACAGTAAGAACGCCTTCGCCGCAGGAAGCGAAGAAGTCATTTGTCCCCGGATCGAATGCGGACGCATCCGGCCCGTTGCCGATTTCCGGCGTCGCCACGACCTTGCCCGTGTCCGCGTTCACGATCACCGAGACTTTGTCGTCGCAAACGGCATACAACCGGCGGTTCTTCACGTCCATCGACAGCCCCGAAGGCGATTTGCACGGCGCCAGCGGCCAGCGATGCACTTCGGCGATTTTCTGTGAATCGATCTGAATGAGTTCCGACGTGTCTTCGTTGTTTACGAAGATGCCGCCCTTTCCATCCGCGGCCGCAAATTCGGGTTTGCCGCCAAGCGCCAGCGTGCCGGAAACGGCGCCGTCGGCCGCATTGATGGCGGTGGTGTTTTTCCCTCGCCCATTAAAGGTGAACACGCGCTTGCTCACCGCGTCGTACACGATGGCGTCTGGATTCCCGTCCGTCTTGACGGTGCCAATCGGCTTCAGCGTCTTCAGGTCGAAGATCGTCACGTTGTCCGTGCGGCCGTTGCTGGTGAATCCGCGCCCGAGGTCGTTTGCGATGGCAATGCCGTGCACGCCTTGCGTGTCTGGAATGTCGCCCACGACTGCGTACGTGTCCGCGTCCATCACCACGGTGTGTGTCCCGCGCGAGATGTACACGCGGCGCGCGCCGCTGTCCACGTACACGTAATCCCATCCGCCTTCCCCTCCCAGGGGCACGGTCTTGATCACTTTGTATCCGGAAGCGCTGGAAGCAGGTGCTGCGAGGAGCGTTTGCGATCCGATGAAGAAGGCCGTTGTCAGGAGAACAAAACTCATGAGTCCGATCAAGACTGTTTTTTTGAGCATGTCGTTTTCTCTCTTCTGGGCTTGGGAGTTTTTGCGGTAAGTTTGCGAAGCCTATTAGTTCTAAAGTGCGAAACATAAACACAACATAAATCCGCGTGACTCAACAGAAGTTGAGAGCAATCCCGGCCATCATCGCGTTCTAACGAGAGGCGCATTTTGAGGCTTGCGCAAAGACTCCGCACTATTTTGCTTTGTGCTGCTCAAACCACCCGGCCACGTACAGCATTTTGGCGACATGATGGCTAGGCCGCCTACTTATGCCATGCGGTTCTTCAGGCACGCGCACGAGAACCGCGTCTATATTCAACAGCTTCAGCGCCTCATAGAATTGTTCCGCCTCGGAAATCGGCGTGCGATAATCGGCCTCGCCGGTCATCACCAAAGTCGGCGTCTTGACCTTGGTCACCAGGTTCGTCAGCGAGCGCTGCAAGTATTGCTCCGTGTTGTCCCAAGGATTTCCGGGAAACCAGTACTGCGCCACCCACGGAATGTCGGACGTCAGCACAAAGCTGTACCAATTAATGACCGGATAAAGCGACGCCGCCGCGCGGAAACGTTCCGTGTGCTCGGTGGTCCAGCAGGTCAGCACGCCGCCTCCGCTTCCCCCCGTCACAAAAAGATTGTTCGTGTCGATGTAGCCTTTCGCCACCACGGCGTCCACCCCGCTGTTCAAATCATCGAAATCGTCGCCGGGATACGCGTGGTGAATCAAGTTGGCGAATTCCTCGCCGTAGCTGGTGCTGCCTCGCGGATTCGTATACAGCACCACGTAACCCATCGAAGCCCACACTTGCTTTTCAAAATCGAAGCGATCACCGTAATCCGCAAAGGGCCCGCCGTGAATCTCCAGAATGAGCGGATATTTCTTCGTAGCGTCGAAATCCGGCGGATGAATAATCCAGCCCTGGATCTTGCGCTTGTCTTTGGAGGACTCATACCAAATCTCCTCCACGCGGCCGGGCTTCTTCTGCGCCAACAGCTCTTCGTTCGAGGACGTAAGCACTTTCATCGCGCCGTTATTCACGATCGCGACGTTGCCGGGGTCGTCCGGCCGGCCATAAGTCATAGCCACCAAGCCTGTCCGCGATACGGAAAACGAGCCGCCGCCATAGGCGCTGGTCGTCGAAGCAAGATGGTCCGCGACTTTCTTGCAGTTCCCTTCGGCCGAGCAGAAGCCCATCTTGGTGTCACCTTGATCGTCATATTGAAAATAGACGCCGCTATTGTCGGAGGCCCATTGCGGTCCCTGGATGTCCCGGTCGAGCTTGTCGGAAAGCGCGTGCGATCCGGTGCCATCGCGGTTCATCAGGTAAAGCTTTGTCGTTTGGTGGCCTTGCAGGCGGTCGTCAAAGCCGGTGTAAGCGATCCACTTTCCATTCGGCGAGACGGCGGGCGAATTGTCCGGCCCTTTGCGATTTGTGAGCGCGCGCAATGCGCCGTCGGCGACGCTGAACTCGTAGACTTCCGTATCAAACGCGGCATGGTCGGATTCCGGATGGCGATTTGCGGAAATAATCAGATATCTGCCGTCGGGAGTCCATTCCGCGCGAGCCGGGCTCCATTCATTTCCGCCATTGGCGAAATTCCCGTTTGTGACTTGCCGCGGCGCACCGCCGTCTGCGCTCACTACGAACACCTGCATGTAGCCCGACTTGAGATAACCGACGCCGTTGAAGCGATAGACGAGCCGATCGTACGCTTTCGGTGGGTCCGCCCACTTCGCGCCCGCCGGTGGGCTCGGCATATCAGCGAGGTGCGGACCTTTGGCGGGAACCAGCGCAGAGAACGAAAGCATCTTTCCATCCGGCGACCAGTTGATGGCCTCGGGCGAATCTTCGAGGTTGGTGATCCGCGCCGTTTGGCCGGTGTCCATCCAGCGAACATAAATCTGTTGTTTGCCGTCTGCATCGGAAAGAAACGCGATGCGTGTCCCGTCAGGCGACCAGCGTGGCGAAGAATCGCTTCGATTGCCAGTCGTCAAGGGGCGATGGTCCGTGCCGTCGGCATTGATAATCCACAGGTTCGAATAACGTTTGTCGGTTGCAGCGTCCGCAAACCGCCGCACGTAAACGATTTTCTTTCCATCGGGCGAAATTTGCGGGTCCGTCGGCGTTTGGATCTGAAACTCGTCCATCGCCGTGAGTATGTGGGAAGGTTCTTGTGCCCGCAGCAATGGGGCGGAGCCAAGAATCAATGCCGCAGTTGCTGTCAGAGAAACCGCCGCGGCCAGAGAGGGAATCAAACGCGCTTTTCGTGTCATCAGAGGACCTCCTCGCGCGCCGAAGTAAACAACGCGAACCTGGCCGTGTCAAGGTGGGCGCAACCGTGCCAACGGTGCGATCTCCTCTGAAGCCTTCATCCGCTCCTAATAAGTGCATGTAAAAGCGGGGGGCCCTTAATGTTCCCACGGAAACTTGGGCGGAGGCCCTTGCGCCTTGCTCATGGACTGGAATGCGCTCTGCATCCACTCCATGGCCCCCGGAAAATCTTCCGGATGCTTGTTCAGATGCTTGAAGAACCGCTGGACGTCGAACGGTGCGCCGCCAAATGTGCGAAACGCCGAAGGCAGCGGCGGTCCGCCTGGCCGCCCGGCCGCGGGTATTTGGTCATGCAAGTGCACCGCGTACATGCTCCCGCCGGCCAAACTCTCATGGGGATACTGCATAATCCACACGCAATTGTGGCCGTCCAGAACCATGTTCGCGGAAAGCGCTACCCACTTTCCTGCGTCCTCCGGCGCTGGATTCTGGCAACTCCACGTCTGAGCCTGTGGCACGAACACCGCGGGATCGGCAAACCCGTAATCGTCCAAGGGAAGTTTCTGGAGCCCGTGTTGTTCCGCGAACCGCTTCACCTCCGGGAGCGACTGGTCCCAATCCACGTTCGAGTCGTTGACCAAAGTGTGGGCAGGGCGCCCCATGCTCAGCAAATTGATGAACGGAAAATAGTAAGGATATGCATGCACTACAGTGAACAAGCAAGCGGCCGCGAGCGCTGCAACTACCACCCCTCCCAACGACAATCCGGCACCCAGAATCCGCGGCAATGGCGCGAGCAGCAAAATCAGCAGCACTGTGGGCACGCTGAAGTGCCGAATGCTGATGTCCAGCGGACTGAGCACACAGACCCCAGTAAACACAAGCAAGCTCACCCAAACAACACGCCAATGCACCGCTACCTCTTCCGAAATCACCGGAGCGCTTTCCCCGCGGCGCCACTTTCGGCCAATCGCAATCAGCGGAGACAACCATAGCAAAATCAAAAACGCCAGCGGCGATTTCAGGCCAAAGACAACCGGGAAGTAGAACCACACGCCATGGGAATACGTTTGTCCGAGAATAAATGTTGGCCTCTTGCTGGTGAGCAGCACCCAAAATATTCCTCGCAGATACAGCAGCGGAGGCATAAGCGCGCGGCGAAAAAAGAGCGCCACCGGACTGGTTCCCAGCCGGTAAAGCGCGCTGGTGGGTTGATGCCAGGAAAAAACCAGGTAGAAAACGTACACAAGCAGCGCCGCGCACAGCGTGCCCAGAAGCGTTGCCCGCCAGCGCACTCTTCGCCATTTGCGCACCTCAGCCTGGTCCGCAGGCTGTCCGAGAACCGCGCGCCAACGCAGGCTCAGGGCGAAGGCCGCGAAGGCAAGAAACAAAATCCCTGCCGTGAATTTCGAGAGTAGGGCTCCCGCAAGGCTCAACCCAAACAGCAGCACGTTTTGCCGCGTTGCCGTCTGCCATACTTTGGCAAAGGTCCAGAGTGTGAGCACGGAAAACAGCGTCAACGCCACGTCCGTGTGAACGAGCGGCCCAAAAGCGAGAAACGCTGGCGTGCCCACGTACAGGCTCAGGCAAAGCAATCCGCCCCACGGGCCTCCCAGGCGTCTCGCGCAAACGTAGATCGCCACGCCCAGCGCCAGCATCAACACCAGCATGGGTAACCGCGCCCACTTGAGCACGGTCTTCGGCTCGTTCCACTTCTCGAGCAGCCATTCCCCGAATATCCACTGCCCCACGTACGAGGGAAAGAATTTGTCGCTGATGGTCCACGAAATATGTTGGTAGTCCGCGTGCACTCCTCGTATCACCACCGGAATTGCCGCCAGCATCTTTGGCAGCGGTGGGTGCTCGAAATTCATCCGCAGGTCGCGCCTTTGCAAATAACTGACGCCGGCGCCGATGTGGGAAACTTCATCCACGGTGACCGATTCGCGCAGAGCCGCGCCCCCCGCCAGCGCGGCCATCAACGCCAGCAGCAGGACCGCCAGCAAAATGCTGAATACACCGCGCTTCTTGCTTTCTTCCGGACTCATTCCACTTCGGCTCCCTCAGCACCTGAACTTCCACCCGCCAGTCCGGCAATGATACCCGTTTCGGCCGGCAGCCTCGTATTTTCGTTTTCGTTGGTTTCTATTCTCTATCTAGCTTGTACGCCTGCCTCGGTGGCCCAATAACCATCCGACCGTTCGCAGCTTCAATGGGAGAGGGCGCACCCAGTCACGAGTCACCAATCACCAGGCACTTTTGCGTCGGCGCACCTAAGTCATGAAATCAGCTTCCTACAGTCTGTTTGAAACGTCGCCTGGCGCATGTGGCATTGCCTGGGGTGAATCCGGAGATTCAATCGCCCCGCCCGTCGTCACCGCTGTTCAGCCGCCGGAAACCACGACGCAAGCCACCGAATCCCGTATCGCGCGAAGATCAGGTTCGAGCTCGCCAGGCACGCCTGCACCACGGATTGCCGAAGTCATAAAAAAAAAATCGCCGCCATCTTCAAGGGGAAGCTCAGGACTTTAAAAGTTGGCCGTAGCTCAGGCACGGAACCCGTTTTAGGGATGCCCCGCAAGCTGACCTCTCAAGTGAATGGGATCATTCCAGGCTCCAGGCAACTCCGGAGAGTTTGGGGGAACTTCCTGCTCTTTGCAAACGTATCGACCATTGAAGCCGTTTTCCCAGTTCAGGCTGCAAACAGTCATTGCCGGGCGTGGTGAGTTTATGAATTTCAAACAGTTGCGGCAGGTCTTACGGCGGTTGGTTCGCGCGCCGATGTTTACGGTCATAACCCTAATCACTTTGGCAGCCGGAGTCGGGGCAAACACCGTGGTCTTCAGCGTGCTCGAAGGCGTGCTCTTGAAGCCTTTACCGTATCCGGGCTCCGACCAATTGGTGGGAGTCTGGCTCACCGCCCCGGGCATCCAACTGAAGGAAACCGAACTCTCGCCCTCGGATTATTTCATCTTTCGTGAACAGGGGCGGACTTTGAAGGACATCGGTTTGTACGCGGGCGATTCTGTGAGTGTGACAGGGATCGCCGAACCCGAGCAGGTTTCCGCTCTTCTAGTCACCGACGGCACGCTTCCCCTTCTTGGCGTCCAGCCAATGCTCGGACGCGAATTCACCAAGCAGGACGATTTGCCGGGCACAACCGAAACAGTGATCCTGACCCACGGGTATTGGCGCCGGAAGTTCGGCGGCGACGCGTCCGCGGTGGGACGTACACTCCTCGTCGACGGCAAGGGCCGGCAAATCATCGGGGTGCTGCCGCCTAATTTTCATTTCTTGGACTGGGAAGATCCCGCATTGATCATTCCCTTCCGATTTGACCGCAACAAAACGAACCTCGGCAACTTCAGCTACGATGGCCTTGCGCGACTCCAACCAGGGGTCACGCTCGCGCAACTGAACGCGGATATTGCGCGAATGCTTCCCATAGTAATGCGCAGTTTTCCAACACCGCCTGGATTCAGCATGAAACTGTTTGAAGACGCGCATATCGGACCGAACGCCCGGCCATTGAAACAGGATGTCGTGGGAAATGTAGGCAATGTCTTGTGGGTCCTGATGGGTTCCATCGGCATGGTCTTGCTGATTGCTTGCGCCAATGTGGCGAACCTGCTGCTCGTCCGAGTGGAGGGCCGGCGGCAGGAACTGGCCTTGCGCGCTGCGCTGGGAGCAGGTTGGGGCCGAATCGCCGGCGAATTGATGCTCGAAAGCACCACTCTTGGTCTTCTGGGAGGTGCGCTGGGTCTTGGTTTGGCTTACGCCACTTTGCTTGTCTTGCGCGCGATAGCGCCTTCGGGACTGCCGCGCATCCACGAGATCGGCATTGACGGTCCCGTTCTGCTATTCACTTTGGTCGCGGCGCTGCTCGCCAGCCTGGTGGTCTGTTGCGTTCCCATCTTCAAGTACGCGGGCGCGCGCCTGACCACCGGCATTCGGGAGGGAGCGCGCGGCCTGAGTCACAGCAGGGAACAACATCGGGCGCGAAGCGTGCTGGTCGTCGTGCAAGTGGCGCTGGCGCTGGTTCTCCTGATTTGTTCGGGCCTAATGATTCGAACGTTTCGAGCCTTGACTAAAGTGAATCCCGGCTTCACGCAAGCGGACCGACTGCAAACTTTCCGCATCTCCATCCCGGACACGCAGGTCAAAGAACCGGAACGCGTCGTGCGCATGGAAGAGGACATCCTGCACAGGCTCGAGGCGATTCCGGGCGTCTCTTCGGCGAGCATCGGCACGGTAATCCCCATGAGCGGAGGCGGATGGCACGATCCCGTTTTTGTTGAAGGCCGCACCTACACCGAGGGCCAGCTTCCGCCGCTGAGCCGGTTTAAGTTCGTCTCCCCCGGCTTTACGGCGACGATGGGCACTCCGTTGGTTGCGGGACGCGACCTGACTTGGACTGATACTTACAAGAGGATTCCCGTGGCTCTGGTTTCGGAAAATCTCGCGCGGGAATATTGGGGCGATCCTTCTCAGGCGCTCGGCAAGCGCATTCGCGTCAGCACAAAAGATGATTGGCGCGAAATCGTCGGCGTCGTCGGCGACGTCCATGACGACGGCGTGAATCAGAAGGCTGCCACGTGTGCGTATTGGCCTCTCATCATGGACCGTTTCGAATCCGACGATGTTTCGGTGCGGCGCGAGGTTTCCTACGCTATCCGCAGTTCGCGCGCCGGGTCGCAAAGCTTTCTCATCGATGTTCGCGACGCGGCCTGGTCGGTAAATCCCAATCTCCCGCTCGCGGCCGTCCACACGGTGCAGTATTACTACGGACGATCACTGGCCCGCACTTGGTTTACTCTCATCATGCTCGGTGTTGCGGGAAGCATGGCGCTTTTACTCGGCGTCGTTGGCATCTACGGCGTGATCGCGTACTCGGTGTCGCAGCGCACCAGGGAAATCGGCATCCGCATGGCCCTGGGCGCGCAACAGCAAAGTCTTACCGGTATGTTCGTGCGCCACGGATTATTGCTGGCCGGCATCGGCGTAGCTTGCGGTCTCTTCGCGGCGATAGTGTCAATGCGTCTTTTGTCCTCGCTCCTGTTCAACGTCAGACCCGTCGACCCGATCACCTATACCGCGGCATCCCTCGGACTCCTAGCGACTGCCTGGCTAGCGAGCTATCTGCCCTCCCGCCGCGCCACCACCGTAGACCCCGTGGAGGCCCTGCGCGCCGAGTAAGGATTTCAACTCCTTGCTCGCGAGGTTCGGAGGAACATTTCACGGCACGATGGGCACGATCAGCGCCGAGGGATGCGCCTTGTCGTGATAAATCACGTTGGTGGCTTTAATCATCCGCGTTGCGCGCGCCTGCTCTTCGCCGGTGTTCAGGTTGCGGTCGAACCGCGGGTAATTGCTGCTGGAAACCTCCAGCCGCAACTTATGTCCCGCCAGAAACACGTTGCTCGTGGCCCACAAATCCACGGTGATGTGATAGGTCTCTCCCGGGTTCGCCAGCTCCGGCCTTTCCTGTGAATTGCGGCAGCGCAGCCGCAGAATTCCTTCCGTCAGGTTCTGTGCAAATCCGTCCGCCCCCACGTCCACCAGCTTCCCCGTGAAGTCCGTGTCCACCGCCGAGCTGCTCACATACAAGTCCAGCGAAACTGGCCCGGTCACCTCCGTGTCCTTCGCGAACGCCGCCGTGGTGTACACAAGAACGTCAGCACGCTCCTCGGCCGGCCGCTGGTCCTGCGGCCCGATTCCCGTCGGCAGCGCCTGGCAGCAAAGCGGCCCGCCAATCGTCGGCACCGCATCGCTCGGATCGTAAACATACTGGTCGGCTTTCTCCTCAACTGGCGCAGTGTTGTTGAGCGTACCATTCCCTCCCAAGCCATTCGCGCCTCCCGCTGAGTGCAAGTAATACCGCGTGCTCTTTGCGCGTGCCAGCGGCCAGTCGTCTTCTTCGCGCCATTCATTCTTCCCCATGACAAAAATCTTGACCGGCTTTTCCTTCTCAACGCCGTTGGCCTCTCCCCTCAGCAGCCAGTCGTACCACCGTAGCATCCTGGCGTCCCCATCCACCTCCAGCTTTTCTCCAAAGTCTACCGCGCCAATTTTTCTTCCGCCGCCCGCGTGTCCGCCGACGGTGACCTCCAATCTTTGCCCGTTTCGCGCCGCTTCCGTGCCTGCCTCCTTTTTTAGCCGCACATAGTTCCGCAGCGTTCCTCCGAGAAAAATGTCGTACCACGCTCCAATTCCCAAAATGGGTACCTGGATATCCGCGTGGTGGTCTTCAATCGAAATCTGCTTCCAGTAATTGTCGTAGTTCGGATGCGCCAGCCAATCCGTGAAATACGTCGCGATGCCGTTCGACGAAGGACCCTCAAGCACCGGGTAGGAAAGCAGCGGCAGCACTTTGCTGCCTCCCAGCGCGTCCATGCCTTTTTCCGTGCGCCGCCGCATCGTGTCCAGCGCCAATCCTGTGGACCACGACTCGTTGAACCACTGCTCGAACGCGCCGCCCTGATAGGTCCACCCGTCGTGATAATTCGACGCCGTCACGGTTGGACAAATCCCGGCCAGGTGCGGTGGCTTCGCAATCGCCGCCAGATATTGCGTCGCTCCGACGTACGACCCGCCAAACATCCCGACTTTCCCATTCGAATAAGGCAGCCCCGCCGCCCATTCCACGGTGTCGTAGCCGTCCTGCGATTCGCTTTTGAACGGATACCAATCTCCCTCCGACGTGAACCGCCCGCGCACGTCCTGCGCAATCACCACGTAGCCGCGCGCTGCCGCCTTCAGCCCGAAATTCATGATCCACTGCTTGTCGTAAGGCGTCCTCACCAGCAGCACCGGAAACTTTCCGTCCGCTTGCGGCCGGTAGATATCTGCGCGGAGCGTTACCCCATCGCGCATTTTCGCGGCAGCGCCACGCTCAACCGACACGGCATACTTTGCTGTGTCCGCGCGTCCTGACGGCGCAAACTGGGACGCAGCGGCCGTGAAAAAGAGAGCAGCCAATATTGTTTGCGCTGTCCTTCTTCTAACTTTTTCCCCTGTTCTCATGAGGTCCCCCTTCGCTGCCTGCACTCTACCGACCACGGCAAGTTGTGCAGCCTAGGTCTCATCGCTTGCGCTGTCAAGCCGCGCTATGGTCCGTTTCTGACAAATCCTTCCTCAGGCCAGCTCTTGTAGTGGCGCGGCGTTATCCAGAGCCCCGGGCGAAGCAATGCAAGTGCATCCGCATGGAGGTTTTCTAAATTTAACAAAGTTACCGAGTCGCGCCCGCTTGGCAGAAATGGCTCTGTTTCTGCATGTTCCACCATGACAATTTTTCCAGAAAAGTTTGAGGTGATTCTTTCTGCCGCGCTTCGTCTTCCCAAACAGTCCCGGATCGAGGTTCAACCGCTCCTTGAGCAGCCTCCGGTTTGACGGTCACCTGGGGGATCTCCGAAGCGGTCTGTGGTGAGTTACAGGTCCGGGCAGGAGACCCAGATGCACACCGCCCGCAGGAGCGCTCAGGCCGTCGTTGCTATTCTCGCTTCAGGCGTTGTCAGTGTACCCACGTTTTCTCAGTCAACGCGCTTCCTGAATGCCGAAGTGCGTTCCGTTCACCGCCTCGCGCTTTCTTCTTCCGCTAACACTTGCTCGGGTAATTCGGTGAATTCCTTGGATGCGGTCTCTGGCGATATCCCAGCGCCCGGCAGCTCACCTTCCTGTGTCCCGCCGTCGCTGGCGGACCGTTCTGCCCCCGTCACTCCCTGTGATCTTGCAGCTCAATCGATCCACCCCTGCTCGACTTCCAGCGACATCGTCCGCGACGACCTGAACACCACGGGGAAGCGCGGCCAAATCATCCTGCGCGCGCGCGACAAAGTGCTCCAGATCCTGCAATCCGACAACGCCTGCTCTGCCTGGTACCGCACCAAAGATCCCGACCCCGCCGCCACTTTCCGAACGCTCACTTTCGCTCTTGACCGGGACGGCGACGTCTACGTCAGAAAGGGCCCGGAATCCCAGGGCATCTCCATCATCCGCAATCCCTACGTCGCCCGCGTCTTGCAGGGCGCAGGACCCCAGTCGACGGTCACCATCAACGTGAACGGCGCCTTCTTTTTCTCGATGGCCAGCGTAATCGATGATCGCTTTGAAGGCGGCCCCATCAGCTTTCGCGGTTCGCGGCCGATTCAGGTCGGGCCTTATCGTGGCGGCTCTTTCCACGCCCAAGTCCTTGCGCTTCTCCACGAATTCGGCCACGTCATCGATCTTCTGCCTCAAGATCACGACGACTACGAAGGTAGGTCGCGGAAAAACACGCAGGACGTTCTGTACGTTTGCCGCGCCGCAGTGGAGTCCAAGGAAGCGCCTCGCACATTTCTGGCCTCCCGCTGACCCCTTGGTAGCAAAGCATGGTGGCAAGAGATCCATTGGCGCGCCGTCGGTGCGCAACGGACCCAATGTGGTGGTCTCTGCACCGGCGTTCTCTGTGTTTAATTTTTTCCTAACTGTGAACTGTCGACTTCTTCGTCTGGGTATTCCGTTTAGCAAAAGGTACGTACACGGCAATGAAACGCACTGGCGCCGCGCCTCACTATGCCGGCAGACCACAATTCATAGGACTTGTGGCCGTCACCCATACGCCCACGCGAGCGAGCCGTGCGTATTCGGCATAATCGGCTCAGTGATTTTCAGACCCGGCGACAACTACTAAAGGATTCCTAAACTTCTGCTAACCCTCCGGTGGGAAGATGAGTCTTACACTCTTGACCATCCGGAGTTTCATGAAACCCAGACGCGCCCTCATTCTTGTCATTGGACTTTCTTCTGCAATCTCTGCCGTGTTGCTTGCGTGGGGGGGTGTTCGCGCGGCGCAGCAGGATCAGAAGAAGTATTCGCAAACGCCGACCATTGAGGAGTATCAGCCCAGGTCAACGCTGGTCACCAAAGAACACAAAATCGAGCGCGCGAAGTTTCCGTTCATTGACATTCACAGCCATCACTGGAATCCCACGCCAGAGCAGGCCGACCAACTCGCGAAAGAAATGGACAGC
>QHYK01000048.1 GCA_003224085.1 Acidobacteriota bacterium
GATGATCGTGAAAATAAGCTCGTGGGGATTGGCCCACGTTATAGGGGAGCGGCGGTAAATGCCCCAAGCATGGGAACTCAGCGTGGAGCTGCTACCTGTACGTCCGGCCCAGCCGAAATCAGGAGGTTTGGTGCAGAAAAGTTCGAAAATCGTCTGCTAGGGTCGACCTAACCATCTCGCGTATTTCGCGTTGAATAGGTGCAAATTGATTTTTGCTGCCGTCATTCTCCATTGGTGTAACTCCTCCTACTGAATTCCCGAAGCAAGAGTATTGTTACCATTATTATAGTGGGATGCCCAAGGCAGGCCGACGGTCATAAACGAAATAGGAAGGATAGCTCCGAAATCGTCCTCTAGATTGCCTTCGTGCGGAACGTCAGAAAGCACTCAGCCGTATTTTTGTAGGAAAGTAGGTCTCGTACTTCCTGTTTGCCTCGGTCTCGTTGCGCCACTCTTCGTACTGGAACAGCGTGAACCGGGAGTTTCCCGTTGTCATGGCTTCCTCGCCGCATAATTCTGCGATTCGGACAACCTTTAGGGATTTCTTGACATTCAAGGACAAGGTGTATATGAACGGGGCGTTTCAGGGCCTTTCGCGTCTGTAAACCTAACCGGCATCTCAATGCTGAGTCAAAGGAGGTATTCGAGATGAGAAGGAAACCATTTTGGGTGGTGGTGTGTTTGTTGTTAGCCCTCGGCTTGGCTGATTGCAGTTGGGCACAACAGCCGATGGACAACAAATCTGCCGTCAATCCGCTCGTTCGCGTCTTGCAAGACAAGGGCATCTTAACCGCAGACGAAGTTGCGCAAATCACCCAAGTGTCCTCTGGTGATGCAGAACGGAGGCTTGCAAAACTGCTCCTCATGAAGGGAATAATCTCCCAGGCCGATTATGATCGGACCGAAGGCACGCCGAGCGTGATCAAGGCTTCTAGTGCGGGAACGAGCGGTGCGACTCAAATTGCCGCTGTCTACCGCGTGCCCGTCAACAACGCAGCAAGTCTACTTCCCCCTTCGAACCTAGAACCATCGGCGAATGCACCTTCCAATCAAACGGCCTCGGAAGCCCCGGCCGTGATCCCGGCCCTTACGCCAATCCGCTTCCTTCCAGTAGGCCCACTCCCTCGAGAGGCGGGCACGGTTGCGTTCAAGATTGGATCAATTCGCGTCACACCTTATGGCTTCTTGAAAGCCACTGCCGTCCACGACAGCTCTTCGCCTAACGGCGATGATTTCCCGCTTCCGGGATTCATCGCAGCCGATACCGGTCCCGGCGGTGCACCGGAGTTTCACGTGAAGGCTCGTGCTTCACGCATTGGCACCGACATCGGATGGCTCGATCCATCCTCGAACTTCACCATTACCGGAAAATTCGAGGGCGACTTTGAAGGAAACTTCAGCCGCGTTGACAATAGGAATATCGGCACCATACGCTCCAGCATGTTCAGCATCCGCTTGGCCTACGCGCGGCTCGATTACAAGTTCAGCGACAACAACAGCGTCAACCTTCTCTTCGGCCAGGACTGGACGCCCTTTGCCTCCTCCACGCTTCCCAGCATCCTCGAAACCACCGGCACGGAAATCGGTTTCGGTGTTCTGTGGGAACGGGCACCCCAGATGCGTGCCGGTTGGACTCACGACTTCGGCGGTGGTTTCAAGCTGATGCCCGAAGTCGCCATGGTCTTCCCCGCCTTCGGCGACGTGCCCGCAAATGTGCAAACCGCGACCGGCACTCTCGCCGTCACGGGTGTCGCCAACCAGCTCGGCTATGGCGAACGCCAAGGCGCCGATTCGGGCCGCCCCGAAGTGCAAGGCCGCATTGTCGCTCAGTTTCAACTTGATCATGCCCCGGGTGTAGCTCCCGCCCAGATCATTTTCAGCGGCGAGCAAGCGCGCCGTACGGCCGTTGTCCTGAAATCCGCGGTGCCTGCGGCGGCGGCATTCCAGGCTGCCTTCCCGAACGGCGCAACGGTTAGCAGCGATACTGCCGGATGGACTGGTGAATTCCAGCTTCCTACTCGCTACGCCACATTGATTGGAAAGTACTACGACGGGAGCGACCTGCGATTCTACTTCGGCGGCCAGCTCTTCTCGAACTTCAACGACACCGCGGGACTTACTGGAACCACGACCGTAGCCTCGGTCGACGGAGCATCCAACGTCGTGTTCGGCACCAACGCGGCCGGTAATGCGGTCGTCGCTCCTCAGCGTGCAGTGCGCAGCCAGGGCGGTTTCGTAAACCTCGGTTTTCCACTCTCTCGCATATTTAACGCTAACCCGTCCGGTCGCAATGCGGGCTGGTCGCTCTATTTCACTTATGGTGAAGACTTCGCCAAGGCCCGCGATGTCCGCCGGACGTTGGCCGCCGGAGCCCGCGGTACCCGCTATAGGAGCGCTATGTACGACGGTACCTTGAACTACAAGCTCAACAACTGGGTGACATTCAGCTTCGAACAGTCACTCTACGAAACCCGTGCCCTGCCAGGCTCGACCGGGGAACTCCCTCTTTTCAATGGCATCCCTTCGCGGACCTGGCGCGACCTCCGCAGTGAAGCCGGCCCCATTTTCACCTTCTAACATCGTCCTTGTCACGGGGAGCGCGCCATTTGCAAACGCGCGCTCCGTGAACAAGCGGGTCGGTTCCCCGGTAGGCTCGTTTTCGGAAATCCTAATCGTTTATGAGAAGATGAGTACGACAGGAGAAAAACTTGCACTGCAACCCATGAATGTGGGGAACCGGTCTTGGCTGAAATCGAGTTTCCCGATGGAAGGAGGCGAGTATGAACACGTTTCCCGCAATCCTCGGCGCACTTTGCGTTTACGCGATTGCCTATCGCTACTACAGCGCGTTCATTGCCGCTAAAGTTCTAGCGCTGGACGACCGTAGGACGACTCCCGCACACACTTTTGAAGATGGGCACAATTATGTTCCGTCGCCGAAGCTTGTCTTGTTCGGGCATCACTTTGCAGCGATTGCCGGAGCCGGGCCTCTTGTGGGGCCGACACTTGCCGCACAATTCGGTTTTGCTCCCGGATTCCTGTGGATCTTGATTGGCGCCGTGCTGGCTGGCTGCGTCCACGATTTCATGGTCTTGGTGGCCTCCTTCCGGCATGGTGGGCGCTCATTGGCAGAGATAGCCCGGACGGAAATCGGCCGGTTCGCCGGCCTAGTGGCCATGCTTGCGGTTCTGTTCATTTTGCTAGTGACGCTGGCAGGGCTTGGAATCGTGGTGGTCAACGCGCTTGCGAACAGTCCTTGGGGTGTGTTCACCATCGCAATGACGATTCCGATCGGTATTTTCATGGGCCTGTACATGTTCAAGAGCACACCAGGACAAATCAAGGTTGCCGTTCCGAGCGCAATTGGTGTGCTGCTCCTGATCGCCGCCGTAGTTGGAGGGCGCTGGATCGCTATGACGCCGTTTGCTGCGCACCTTACATTCAGCCCTCACCAAATCACCATGCTGATGGCGATATACGGGTTTGTCGCCTCGGTTCTGCCTGTATGGTTCCTGCTGGAGCCGCGCGATTACCTCTCAACTTACGTTAAGCTCGGCACGATCGCGATTCTCGTTGTTGGCGTGATCGTCGTGCATCCAGACATCAAATTCCCGGCCGTGACGCAGTTCATCCACGGCGGCGGACCGATCATCAAGGGCAAACTCTTCCCGTTCCTGTTCGTAACGATTGCCTGCGGAGCGATTTCGGGCTTCCATTCGCTTGTGGGTTCAGGCACAACACCGAAGATGCTCGATAAAGAGACGGATGCCCGCTTCATCGGCTATGGAGCGATGGTGGCAGAATCCCTGGTCGCGGTGCTGTCGCTGGTCGCCGCTTGCTCGCTTTTTCCTGGAGACTACTTCGCGATTAATGTTCCACCGGACATTTTTGCAAAACTGGGGATGCATAGCGTAAACCTCAACATGTTCTCAGCCGAGGTGGGCGAGAATCTTGCCGGCCGTACAGGCGGCGCAGTTTCCCTGGCCGTGGGCATGGCGCAGATTTTTCGTGGGCTGCCGGGAATGGCCCGGCTGATGGGCTACTGGTATCACTACGCCATCATGTTTGAGGCCCTGTTCATCCTCACGACGATTGACACCGGCACTCGCGTGGCCCGCTACGTCTTGCAAGAACTCTTGGGGAAGGTTCACACGCCCTTTGCCAATGCGAAGTGGCTCCCTGGAAATTTGGTCACGACGACACTTGTGGTGGTTGGCTGGGGCTATCTCATCTATACGGGTAGTATTTCCACGCTCTGGCCGCTTTTCGGTACCGGGAACCAGTTACTTGCAACGATCGCTCTGGCTGTGAGCACCACGTTTCTGATCAACATGGGAAAAGCAAAATATGCTTGGATCACAGCGCTGCCGATGCTGTTTGTCGGCGTGACTACGCTCACGGCAGGCGTGCTGTCCATTGAAAACATCTTCTGGCCGCTAACCAAGGTGCCTGGCAAAGTGTTCACTGGGTACCTCGATTCAGTCTTAATGGCGACGTTCGTCGTGGGCGTGATTCTGGTCTTGATCGATGCCGCTCGTCGCTGCTGGATGACGTTGCACGGCGCTCCGATTCCCAAGCAGGCCTTCGGTCCGCCCGTGGTGGACGGCCAGATTCGCATGGGCTGCTGCTAAGTGCGGCCGCTCTCTTTACAACCCTGAGGAATGAAGCTGGCGTAGTCGTTCGGCAGACAATCGGGGAGCGAAATCTCCTCCCCGAGGCCGGGTCGGAAATAGTTACTTCTTTGTGAACATGGACTTGGGGATCATGCAGTGCAAGCCCTCGCGGATATCCACTACCTGCGAGACGCGGCAATCGCCGACGATCGAAGTGAGTGAATGGGCCTCTTCGCGCGACATCGGCACTGTCTTCTGTTCCGCCAGGAAATTCACAGTTTCACGCACGGCAATCTTCCTTGCTTCGTTCAAGTCTTCGTCGAATCCCATGAAAATCCAATGTGTGGAGGTCTCCGCGCGCGGCCAATCGATGTGAAGATCCTTGCGCACGATGGGTTGGATTTCAATTGCCCTATAGGAACATTCCAGACTTGCAGGAAGGAAAGGAATTACCAATCGTTGTAAGGCGTGCCATCGAATGGAGACGTTTTCGGAGAATTGGAGTGTACGTCCACCATTCCGGTGGTGGTTTGATCGGCGCTCAGGACCACGCTGTCGAACTGCGGCACCCAGTCCTTGGCGCCGGTCATGGGATCCACGGGCACGGAGCGGAGGTAGCCTGCTTGTTGTAGATCATCAATAGATTGCGGCGCGGCCTGTTTGTCCAGCGTGTAATTATCGATGGCGTCGCGAATGCTTCTAAGATCGGTTTTCAATGCGGCTTCCTTGGAGTGTTGGACGACCTTGTCGTAACGAACCGCGGCGATGCCGATAAGAATCAAGATGATGGTCATGACGATCATCAACTCGATGATAGTGAACCCGAGATTGCGCCCTTCACCGCGCCATTTCCGTGGTGAGCGCGCAAGCAATCGGCTAGGCAAGAGTATCTTCACGTTGATTCTTTCCTCCCCTCACCAGTCCGAGTACTTCGTGCCATCCAGCGCCGTGCCGGTGGATTGGGAATACACGTCGAAAACGTTTTTACCGCCCCACTCCCTGGAGTCCGGATCGTCCTGCACGGCGCGCAGTCCCCAGTCCGCTTTGCCGGTCATTGGATCGATGGGGATCTTGCGCAAAAAACGAATCTTCCTGTCGCTGCTGCCGCTGCTGCCAATACCCCCGGTGTTTGTGCCAAGTGGCACGCCTGTGACCAAGGTCTGGAGATCGGGCGGGTACCCCTCGCTTCCCATCTCCACTTTAATCTGGTTGTGGTCCGCCGCATCTTTGTAGCGATCTATGGCATCGCGGATTTCGTCCAAGTTGTGGTGCAGCGTGGCTTCTTTTTCGCGAACCAGGGAGTAACGAGCGATGGGCAGCGCGATGGAGGACAAGATTAGCAAGAGGGAGCAGGTCAGGATGAGCTCGAGAAGAGTCATGCCTGCCTGCGAGGCGCGCCGGTGACGGCGGTTGCGCAATCGAATTGGAGGTTCGGGCAACATCACTCTATAAATTCGACTACTTCTGGACTTGCAGAGTTGCTTCGCTGGCGACCAGCGGAATGAGCTTCTGCTGCGAATCTTTCGCGTTCACCTGCACGATGGACAAAGGCGAAGAGCCGGGCGCGACAGCTTTTACCACGAGCCCGAGAAGTGTTCCACTGCCGCTTACCCCAGGAGTGCTCGGGGGCCGGGTGGCGGAAATGATGTATTGGCCTTTGTCTTTGATCGGCTGCGAAACGATGGAGATTTCCTGCGCACCACCGTTGGAGAGGAAGCCGCCGTGTTGTACTTCTTCGACGCTGATCACCTTGGGGTCGTATTGCAACATCAAAGGAATGGAGAAAAGGTCGTTCACGTTTTCCACGACCACGCCTAAGGTGGCGGTCTGGCCGGCCTTGAGCGTGAGTGTTTGCGGCTCGAAGCGAATCTTTGCGACGGCATTGGCGGCTGACGAAGATTGAGTCGCGGCGCCTGGTGCGGGGTTCGACGGCGTCGTGGTCGGATTGGGAGTCGGATTCGCCGGCGGCTGAGTCTGTTCCGGCTGCGGCGCGCGAAGCTCGCTTTCGCGCTTGGTCTGCACATTGACTTCTGTTCCGGAGAGCATTGGCCGCAAATTGGCTTTTGTCCAGAATGGCATCCGCACAATGTGCGGAATCAACACAATGAGCGTCTCGTCTTCCTCGTGGTCCGTTTTAGTGTCGGAGAAAAGGCGCCCGAGGATGGGGAGTTTTGCAAAGCCCGGCCAACCGCTTATGCTTTTGGAATCCGTGCGCTCAATCAAGCCTCCAAGGAGATTAACCTCACCCTCCTTCAAACGGATATCGTGCTCGATGGTCTTCGTGCCGATCACTGGCTGTTGAATGCCGCCAATGTTCACGGTGTTTAACTCCGAAGAGATCTCAATACGCAATTTCAAGCTGACTTCGCGGTCGGGGTGCACGCGCGGAGTGACATCTATCTTGACTCCGACGTCCAAGTACGTGAACTGGGTGTTGACCAGCGGGTTGACGAAGCCCGCCCCTCCGGTGGCCCCCACACCGACGCCCGCTTGAAAACTGCCCGTGGCTACGGGAATGCGCTGGCCGATTATTAGTTTGGCGATCTGCCCATCCACGGAGCGAATTTCAGGATTTTGAATAATTTTTGTATCTGTGTCCGACAAGAGCATGGTGGCGGTAAAACTTGGCAGCGTAACACTGTAGCTGTTGCCATTCAGGTGGCGGAGCGAGTTGAACGTAATAGGATTGCTTGTCGTGGTGCTTCCCGAAGTTGTGCTGCCGTTCGAAATGGCGACCGACGCAGTTTGCCCGGGCGAAATCCCGAGCTCGCGCATGCGGTCCGTGGTGGTCTGCAGGACTTCCACCTGGACCACGACTTCCGGCTTGGCCTTGTCAATGTCGTCCAGCATCTTTTGGACGAGCAACAACTTGTCTGGGGTATCGCGGATGACGATGGCATTTTGCGCGTTCACTTGCTGGATGCGTTTTAAGTCAAACAGTTGCCGCAGCCCGGTCATGATTTCCGTAATGTCCTGCGGCTGCGTGACGTTCGAAAGATAAAACGTTTTGACGACTTCTTCGTCGTAGTCGCGGCGCTTCTGGGGCTGGTCGGGAATGACGAAGATCGTGTTTTCCGTAACCGGCTTGGTGAACGCCTTGCTTTCCAGCGACGTGATCTCCAGCGCCTGCTCCAGGGTGATGTTGTTGAAGTCCACCGTGATGCGCCGCCCCGTAAAGTCCGGGTCATACACCATTGTCAGCCCAGCCAATTTGCCAATCGTGTCGAAGACCACCTTCGCATCGTTCGACATCTTCAGGTTGATCGGCGCGCGCGAAAGCGGCTTGATCTCCGGCGGCATGGAGGCCAGCGGCTGCTGATTGTGGTCCGTGGGCGGCTCGCTAGTTTGGTTCCGATGCTCCCTTTCCGCGAGCATTTCCGCGGCCCGGCTCAATTCCTGCTCGGCGATGGAACTCGAAGGGTCTGCGCCGAGCGCTTTTTGGAATTCGATCGCCGCGCCGTCCAGCTCGCCTCTTTTTCGCATCTCCAGGCCGCGCTTTACATGAAACTCCCCAGCCTCGAAACGCGCCTGATTCAGGCGGATTCGATAGGCAGCGTTGTGGGGTTCTGCTTTGACCGCTTTTTCGTAATAACTGAGAGCGGCGTCGTAGTCCTGGAGGTCCTCCGCTTTCATGCCTTGGCTATATTCGCCGTGTCCCTTGGGGCATCCTGCGGCGAACAGCCCGAAACTTACACATAGCAATAGCGTTCCCGGGGTCTGACGCATACTCTCTCCGCGGCTATGAAAGGATCTTGCCTTTGCAGTCTAACACTCGCTTTAGACGTGCGGCAAGGAAGCTAAGGTTGACAGTCTTTCATGTAATCAACCGCCATTTCTTGCCGGGAGTGACAACTTTTTTGGCAGCGGCTATGATGGACGGTCGTGGCCAAGCCTGGGAAAAAAACTGTGAAGTCCGCCAAGCCCGGCGAGCAAATCGTAGCTCAAAACCGCGCGGCTTCGTATAACTACCATATTCTCGAGAAACATGAGGCCGGCCTAGTTCTCCATGGCACCGAAGTAAAGGCGCTCCGCGAGGGGAAGGCCAATATCCGGGATGCTTACGTGGATTTCCAGCCCAATGGCGCCTGGCTCGTTAACGCACACATTGCACAGTACTTACCGGGCGGTCCCTGGAATCATGAGCCCCTTGGGTCGCGCAAGCTCCTGCTCCACAAGAGCGAAATCCACAAACTTTCTGGCCGCGCCGCGTCTAAAGGTCTAACCGTCATCCCCTTGAGAATCTATTTCCGCAACAGCATCGCGAAAGTGGAGATTGCGCTGGTGCAGGGCAAGAAGGCCTGGGATCGGCGTCAGGACGAGCGCACCAAGGAAGCGCGCCGGGAAGTGGAAGAATCCATGTATCGCAATCGGAGGCGATAGAGCAATCATGCAAGTCACATTGGAGAGCAAGCCGTTCGCAGGGATCGAGACCGAAGCCCTTGTTTCCTATGTGTTTGAAGAGACCGACCCGGTACAGGGGCGCGTTGCGGAAATCGATCAATCCGCCGGGGGGCTGCTGCGAAAGCTTGCCAAGAGCGGTGAACTGACCGGGAAGATGCTGGAGTTTACGCTTATCCACGCGCCGGCAGGACTTAAAGCGGCTCGATTGCTTTTGGTTGGGGCGGGGAAGCGCGAGCCGTTTAATTCCGCGGGGCTTCGCAAAGTCGCCGGAGCGGCCATGCGTTATTTGAAATCGCGATCTGTGAAGAATTTCGCGCTGCTGGTCCGAGAGGGCGACGCCACGGAAGAATCCGCGCAGGCCGTCACCGAAGGCGTGCTGACCGCGGATTTCGAGCCGGACAAATACAAGACCGACAAAAAGAACGACAAAAGAATCGAGTCTGTCTTAATCGTCGGCTACTCCGAAGCCAAACGTAGGGCAGGGGAAAAAGGCGTCGCCAAGGGCCGCATCATCGCGGATTCGCAGAATTTTGCCCGCGATTTGGTGAACGAGCCTTCGAACAAAATGACCCCGAGCATCCTGGCGCAAAAAGCCGAAGCGATGGCCAAGGCCGCGGGACTTTCCGTTGCGATTCTCGATGAAAAGAAAATCGCCGAATTGAAAATGGGAGCGCTTCTCAGCGTCGCGCAAGGCAGTGTGGAACCGCCGCGCATGATCGTCATTACGTACAATCCGCCCGCAGCCAAGCCGCGCGCGCCGGTCATTGGCCTGATTGGCAAAGCCGTTACCTTTGATACCGGGGGGATTTCCATCAAGCCCGCGGATGGCATGGAGAAAATGAAGTACGACATGGCCGGTGGCGCCACGATGATTGGTGTGATGTACGCCCTGGCCGCGCTGAAGCCCGCGGTGAAGGTGCTCTGCGTTGTGCCGTCTACGGAAAACATGCCTGGCGGGCGCGCGCAGAAGCCGGGCGACATTCAGACGGCCATGTCCGGGAAGACGATTGAGGTGCTCAACACCGACGCAGAAGGCCGCTTGATCCTCGCCGACGGCGTGCATTATGCGAAGCAGCTTGGCGCCACGCATTTGATTGATGCGGCCACGTTGACGGGTGCGATTGTTGTGGCGCTAGCGAGTGTCAATGTGGGCGTTTTCGGCTCCGACCAAGCATTCACCGACAAACTCTTGGCTAGCGCGAAAGCCGCCGGCGAGAAAATGTGGCAGATGCCGGTGGACGACGACTATCGTGAATTCATCAAAGGGACGGTCGCGGACATTCAGAACATCGGCAGCGGCAAAGGTGGCGGTGCCACCATCGGTGCGATGTTCATCAAGGAATTCACCGGAGACTCACCGTGGATTCACCTCGACATCGCCGGAACCGCCTGGAATGACGACGCAAAGCTGTGGATGGCAAAGGGCCCCACAGGTGTGGGCCTGCGCACGCTCGTGCATCTCATCATGTCCTACTGAGGTTTTTCGTTTTGGCTCACGCTCGCCAGTGGCGTAACTTTCGGTTTAGGATGCGTTCCTTCGTCATCCTGCCGCGGGGGCCTCTCGTTTTTGCTTCCTATAGACAGTCGGAGTCAGGAGAGGGCGGCGAAGGCGGAACCATTGGTTGCGGGCACGCTTTGTATCCGTGGTGCGGGGCCGCAAAAGAGATCGGTAAAGATAGAGAGGGACATCGGTGGTTCACGGGCGACTCAACACGCGCATGGCTCGGACGATGAACTGTATCGGCTTAGCCGACAAGCCAGGCTTAGACCCCGAAAAACGAATCGAGGCTATTGGGACGATGGGTATGTCTTTCTCGACCGTCATCCAGAAAGACGCGGGGGACCAGGGGGCGAGTCTGGTCAAATAGGCAATACAATTACGAGATTGAAGCAGGCGCACGACACCATAGGGGTCAAAGGTTCTTGATTCGTTTTTCTGGAGTCACATCTTTTCCGGGGCTTCGATTCCGAGCAGGCTCAGCGCCCGAACGAGCTGCGCTTCCACCAATTCTGTCAGTTGCAGCAAGAAGGCGCGCTTTTGCTCATCGGTTTCCGACAAGATGTGATGTCTGTGGTAGAAATTGTTGAACAACTGCGCCAGCTGAAACGCGTATTTAGCCGCAAACGCAGGCTCTTGCGTGGCGATTGCGGCGTCCACGGAGTAGTCGAGCGAACCGGCACCAAGCAATAACTCCCACAAATCGTCGGCATCGGCCGCGGAAAGGAATCGATTGGCTGAATCGGCATCCAGTTTGGACTTGTGTGTTGCTCCTTCGGTCCCTTTTCGGCGGATTCCTCGGATGCGCACGACAGCGTATTGGCAATACGGGCCGGTTTCGCCTTCGAAGCTCAGCGCGTCCTTGAAATCGAAAGCGATGATCGCGTTTCGCGTAAACTTCAGCAGAAAGAATCGCAGGGCACCCACGGCTATCGCGTGTGCCGTGCGCTTCTGCTCTTTTTCGCTCATTTCCGGGTGGCGCTGCTGGACTTCTGCCAGGGTGGCCGCCTCCAATTTGTCAATCAGGTCGTCGGCCTTGACTCCGAAGCCTTTGCGCCCGCTCACTTCCACGTACGGCTTTTTCGCTTCTTCCGGCGAAAGCTCGTAGTTCAGCTCGGCGGCGCATCGCGGCGTCAGCGCGACGATTTCATAGGCAAAATGGATGGAGTTTTTCGCTGCCTGCTCATGGCCAAGGCGCCGCAAACCTTCCGCGACCACGTCCTGCAAATACGCCTGGCGCGAATCAATCACGTTGTAAACTACGGATGCGGGCTCACCAAAGTGCGGCGCGTCCGGCTCGCTTTTTCTGCTTGTCGTGGCCCAAACCGTTCGCCCAGCCGGCGCTTCTGGCCATTTCTCGTAGCAGAAATCTTTTCCAAGCAGGCCGAATTTCCAGAGCTGATAAGCGATGTCCTTTCCGACGTATGTCACCGTTCCATTCGAACGCACAATAATCTTGTCCTGCTCGTTCTCGTCCTCTTCTTCCGCAGCCGTTTTCTTTCCTGCGTCCTTTGTGTTCTGTGTGTCCTCTGCATTGATTCCCGGGTTCTCTTTCCACGGCAAAACCCAACAACCCTTCATCTTGCCGCTGGTGGCCAGGTGAATAGCGCCGGACTTTTTCAACATTTCGAACGCGGTGTCCCAGAACTTCAAATGCAGAATTTCGCTCTCGCGCGCCAGCAAATCGTAGTGAATGTCCAGCCGCGCCATAGTCTTCAAGTGGCAAGTGACGATGGCATCGGCCACAATTTGTGCGACCTCCGCATCTTCCCCGCGATTTTCTTCGATGGCTTTCAGGGTTTCTGCACGCAGCTTGGCGGCGCGCCCGGGATCTTCGGCAAAAAAGCTTGTGGCCTTGGCGTACAAATCCCAGCAGTAGTAGTCGAATTTCGGCTCCCGCGCTAATGCCATCACGTTGGTGACGGTTCGCTGTTCCATGCGCAGCAGCCCGATGACGACGTCGGCCACTTGAACGCCAGTGTTGTCGATGTAGTTCTGAATCTGAACGCGCTTTCCCGCGTGCCGCAGGATTTGCACCATGGTGTCGCCCAGCACTGCATTTCGCACGTGCCCGATGTGCGCCGCTTTGTTGGGATTGATGCTGGTGTGTTCGACGATGATTTTCCCGTGGCTGGTCGCGGCAGGCTGCGGGCTGCTTGCTTGGCTCTGCGCGATTTCCCAGAATGCTCCGCGGTCGAAGTAGGCGTTCAAGTAGCCGCCGCCCGCCACTTCCACCCGCGCGATCCCTTCAACCTCGCCGAGACTCGTTGAAATCTCCTGGGCAATCTGGCGTGGCGCTTTTTTGAGCTGCTTCGCGAGCTCGAAGCACACCGGCGAAGCCGCTTCACCCATTTCGAGCTTGGGCGGCCGGTTCAGGACCATCTCAAGCTCCACGCCATACTTTTCGCGAATGTGCGCGGCCAGTGCCTCACGCAGTCTCTTCGTCAGTGTCTGGTACACGCGTCCTCTGGGTAAGCAAGCAGCTGATTCGAATCCCGCCAGTATAGGAGATGCCCGCGATGAGGGTCAAAAAGGACACTCTTCCGACATATCACGAGGTTCAAAGAAAGGGCTCGGCTCGCAAGCAGGACGAAAGCTTTTCTGGACATCAATCCTCCTTGTGGGTGCTACAAGGCAGTTTGACAGTACCTGTCTGCGCCGATAGTATCAATTTGAATCCGACGGAGTGACAAATCCGGCTGAAGTCCCACCGTTCGGCGGTTTTTCCATGAAACTGGCCTATTTAGACTGTTTTTCTGGCATTAGCGGCGACATGACCCTCGGGGCCTTGGTTGATGCCGGCTGTCCGGTCGAGCATTTGCGCTCGGAACTTAGCGGCCTTCGGGTTCCCGGTTGGGAGCTCTCTGCCGAAAAAGTTTGGAAGAACGGCATGGCGGCCACCTTCGTCAAGGTGAAAACGGAGGACCAGCAGAAGCACCGCTCGCTCAGCGCCATTCTCGAAATTTTGAAAAATTCGAAACTGGCGCCGTGGGTTTGCGAAACCGCAGCGGCTATTTTCACAAAACTTGGCGAGGCCGAGGGGCGTGTGCATGACGTGCCGCTCGAAAAGATTCATTTTCATGAAGTAGGCGCGGTCGATGCGATGGTGGACATTGTTGGGACTTGTGTCGGCTTTCACTTCTTGGGCATCAAAAAATTTGCATGTTCTGCGTTGAATGTGGGCGGGGGCACGGCAAAAATGGCGCATGGGATTTTGCCGGTGCCGGCGCCGGCCACGGCGAACTTGCTGCAGGGGAAACCGACGTATTCAAACGGAGTGCAGAAAGAACTCGTCACGCCCACCGGTGCGGCGATTGTCGCGACACTTTGCGATTCGTTCGGCGCGCAGCCGTCGATGAGTGTAACGGCCATCGGGTATGGCGCTGGAACCGCCGACTTGGAAGGCCAGCCCAATGTTGTTCGGATCATGATTGGCGAGGCTGCGGAAAAGACGGTTCCCGGCTTCGATGAAGAAATCGCCGTGATCGAGGCCAACCTCGACGACATGAACCCGCAAATCTGCGGCTACTTTTTGGAAAAAGCGCTGGCTGCAGGCGCGTTGGACGTGTTCACGACGCCGGTGCAGATGAAAAAAAATCGTCCGGGAATCTTGCTCACGGTTTTGTGCAAGCCTCAGGATACGGAGGCGCTGATGTCGCTGATTTTCGCAGAGACGACGACGTTCGGCGCGCGCACATACCGCGCGCAACGCCGCACGCTTCCGCGCGAGTTTGTCAGTGTGTCCACGGATTTTGGCGACGTGCGCATCAAGATTTCTCGCCTGAACGGCCGCATCCTCCACGTCGCCCCGGAATACGACGACTGCCGCAAGCTGGCGGTCGAGAAAAACGTGCCGTTGCAACGCGTCATCAGCGAAGCCTTGCGCCGGTACGAAAGGGGATCCTGGGCGGCGTGCGAAACGCCTGGCGGCTAACCTTACTGTAAGTCGCGTAGAATCAGGGGCCTAGCTGGGGCAGCTTGTCAGGAGAACCGCAGGAAAAGCCGCCAGGTCGATAGCGCCACAATCGAGATAGCGCGGCTAGGTAGTTTGTAGTGCAAGCTAGTTTATGCGAGGAGGGAGCTCCGGAACTGAAGGCAGACCATGCCTGGAAAACCCAAATTCTATCTGACCACGCCCATCTACTACACGAACGGCTTGCCGCATATCGGGCACACGTATACGACGGTGGTGGCGGACACGATTCGCCGTTACAAACGCATGCGCGGGTACGAAGTGGTGATGACCACGGGCACGGACGAGCACGGCGTGAACGTCGAGCGCGCCGCCAAGAAAGCCGGCATCCCGGAATCCGAATTCGTTGCAAAAATGGCGGCAGAGTGGCGGGCGTTGTGGGAGGAACTGGGCCTCGGCGCAGATGAATTCGTTCGAACCACGGACCTGCCTCACGTTCGAACGGTGCAGTGGCTCTTTCGGCTCTGCCGCGAGAACGGTTACGTCTACAAAGGCAACTACACCGGGCAATACTGCATTTACGACAATGCTTTCGTGAATGACGCTAAGCCGGGAGACAATTGTCCCGACTGCGGTCGGCCGACGGAAACAATCACCGAAGAAAACTACTTTTTCAAGCTCTCGGCATTTCAAAGGCCGCTGCTCGATTTCTACAAGAAGAACCCGGATTTTATCCAGCCGGAGTCGCGCCGCAACGAAATCGTGAGTTTCGTGGAAGGCGGATTGAAAGATCTGAGCATCACGCGCACGACGATTCGCTGGGGCATTCCGGTTCCTGGGGAAGAGCCGCACGTGTTTTACGTGTGGTTCGACGCGTTGACGGCGTATCTCAGCGCCGTCGGCGGCCCGGAATTCGAGAAGCGCGGCATGTGGCCGGCGGATTTGCACCTTGTGGGCAAAGACATCATTCGTTTCCACACCGTTTACTGGCCGGCGTTTTTGATGGCGGCGATGCTGCCTGTGCCGAAGCAAGTGTGGGCGCACGGCTGGTTCCTGATGGATGCCACGAAGATGAGCAAATCGAAAGGCAACGTAGTCTTGCCGCGGCCGATTGCCAACATGCTGGGCATGGATGCATTGCGGTATTTCCTGCTGCGCGAAGTGGTTTTCGGGCAGGATGGAAACTTTAGTTACGATGCTTTGGTCACGCGTTACAACAGCGATCTGGCAAACGGTCTTGGCAACCTTGCGAGCCGCACTGCCGCGCTGATCGAGAAAAATTTTGGCGGCAAGATTCCGAAAGCGACGGAGTGCAAGCCGCAGGACGAGGCACTTGCCAAGGAGGTGCAAGCCGCCATTGGCGAAGTGTTGGAGAACTACGAGAATTTGAGTTTTGCGCGTGCTCTGGAGGCGATTTGGGGAGTGGTTGCTTCCGCGGACAAGTACCTCACGACGGAACAGCCATGGGCGCTCGGAAACTCCGAGAAGGACCAAGCGCGAAAGGCCACCGTGTTGTGGAATGCGGCGGAGTTGCTGCGAATCGTGACCGTGCTGGCGCATCCGGTGCTTCCGGCGAGCACGGCCAAAGTGTGGACTCTGCTTGGGCTGCCGGGTTCCGTTGCAAGCGTCGAGCTGGACGGTCTTCAATGGGGCCAGCCCGCGCCAGGAAAGCAACTCGGCCCTGCACAGCCACTGTTCCCGCGCGTGGACAAAAATGAGGCCATAGAAAGGATTGAAGCGATGGCAAATGAAGAATTAAATCCGGCTCCGCCTGCGAAGCCTGCGGTGAGCGCGACTCCGGCGGGAGCGGCTGCGGCGCCGCAAACTGCGCCAGAAAAAATCGGCATCGATGATTTTGCGAAAGTCGAGATGCGCGTGGGGCAGATCAAAACGGCGGAGCGCATTGTCGGCGCGGATAAGCTGCTGAAGCTTACCGTGGATATTGGAACAGAGATTCGGCAGATTTGCGCGGGGATCGCGCAGTATTACGACCCGGAGAAGCTGATCGGGCGCAAGGTCGCAGTAGTGGTGAACCTCGCGCCGCGCAAGCTTCGCGGTGTTGAATCTAACGGCATGATTATCGCGGCCGCGGTGGGGCCGGAGGGGCGGCCGGTTTTGGCAGGCTTTCCCGACGAAGACGTGGAAGTTGGCGCCCGCCTCAAGTAGAGAAGGGGACGAAATGTCGTGCCCCTACGGTTGCCGCAGCGCGCCTTCATAAACCATGGAATTGATTGACTCGCACGCGCACATTGATTTTCCGCAGTTTGCGGAAGATCGCGAAGCCATGCTGGAACGCGCGCGGGTGGCAGGCGTAACGACGCTTCTCGCGATAGGCACAGGCCCAGGGCCGGAAAAACTCGACTCCGCCATCCCATTTGCCGAACAGCACGATTGGATATACGCGACCATTGGCATTCATCCTCATGAAGCCAAAGAAGTGAGACCCCGGCACCTGGAACAATTGTCTAAGCTTGCCAAACATCCAAAAGTGATTGCCTGGGGTGAGATTGGGCTCGACTATTTCTACGATCACTCTCCGCGCGAAACGCAACAAAAGGTTTTCCAAGACCAAATGGAGCTGGCGGCCCAGGCGAAGTTGCCCATCGTCATTCATTGCCGCGATGCTTGGACCGATTGCCTGAATATGCTGGAAGAACATTGGAGACCTACAGGCTTGGGCGGGATTTTGCATTGTTTCAGCGGCACTCTCGAAGATGCACGTCGTGGCGTGAACCTGGGCTTCCTGACTTCTTTTGCGGGAAATTCGACGTATACGAAAGCGCAGAACTTGCGCGACGTTTCGAAAGCTTTGCCGCTCCAGAAACTTTTGATTGAGACGGATTCGCCGTACCTGGCGCCGCGGCCGTATCGCGGAAAGCGCAATGAGCCCGCCTATGTTGCGGAAGTAGCGCGCACGCTTGCGAGTGTGAGAAACTTGTCGGCTGACGAAATTGCCGCTGCGACTTCGGAAAATTTCAAGCGGCTGTTTCGCCTCCCGCGGCCTCAAATGTCTGCTAACGCGGAATCCCGGAACTAGACGCAGGCCAGGAGGAAGGCCATCGCACTGCTCACGGTGAAAGAGATCTTTGACCTCGTCCGCGACGACCTTGCTCAGGTGGAAGACGAGCTGGCGCGGCAAAGCGACACCGCGTTTCCGGCGGTGTCGGAAACTGCCGCGTATTTGCTGGGTGGCGGGGGCAAGCGCTTGCGACCCGCACTGCTGCTTCTTTCCGCGAATTACGCGGGTGGCAAGGACCGCAGCGCCATTCGCCTGGCTGCAGTGGTTGAGCTGCTGCACAGCGCCACGCTGATTCACGACGACGTGATCGACAGCGCGGGCACCCGCCGCGGGCGTCCTTCGGCCAATGCGCGGTGGGGAAATCACCGGAGTGTGCTCACCGGCGACTGGCTCTACATGCAGTCCTTCCAGATGGCGCTGGAAGAGCGCAATTTCCGCATTCTCGATGTCCTTATCGACCTGACGCAGAAAATGGTCGAAGGCGAGTTGATCCAGCTTGAAAAAATCGGCCGAATTGACGTGACGGAAGAAGACGCCTTGCGCCTGGCGACGTACAAAACGGCGTGCCTCTTCAGCGGCTGCGCGCGGCTGGGTGCAGTGCTGGGCCGGCTTGCCAGTCGAGAGGAAGAAGCGCTCGCGGAGTACGGAAGGTATGCGGGGCTGGCATTCCAGTTGGTGGATGACCTGCTGGATTTTACGGCTTCCGCGCAGCAACTCGGCAAACCGGTTTTGAGCGATCTGAAAGAAGGCAAAGTCACGTTGCCGCTGATTTATGCGATGGAGAACGGCCACCGGGAGGCGAGAGAACTTGTCGCGCGCGTGCTTGCGGAGAAGGAATTTGATTCTGTCCGCCCGGAGACGATTGTGTCGCTGGTACAGGATTCCGGCGCACTCGACCGGGCGCGCCGTCTTGCCCACGACTGCGCACAGCGGGCCAAGGCCTGCTTGAACGGTCACCGAGATTCCGAATATGCGCGGGCACTGGCTACGCTTCCGGATTTCATCCTGGAGCGGGAGAATTAAGGAAAGTCGAAGAGATCAAGGTTCAAGAGTTCAAAAACCACTCCGGAATTGATTTCATGAAGGCCTCTCTCCCATTCAAGATTGTTTATCATGACCGCTACGATCTGAACCTGGGCGCGCATGTTTTTCCGTCGCAAAAATTTCGGCTCATTTACGAAATGCTTTTGAAGGAAGGGCTGGCGAAGGAAGAGGATTTTGTGCGGCCCAATTTTGCCAAGGAGGAAGACATTCTACGCGTGCACACACCGGAGTGGGTTCGCAAGCTGAAAACAGGGACGCTCACCGCCAGTGAGGTTATGCTGCTGGAAGTTCCTTATTCGCGGGAGCTGGTAGAAGCGGTGTGGCTGGCGGCGGGCGGAACAATCCTCGCGGCGCAATCGGCGCTACAGGACGGATTTGGGTCCAATCTAAGCGGCGGCTTTCATCACGCTCATCCGGGGCACGGCGAGGGATTCTGTGCGATTCACGACGTGGCGGTGGCGATTCGGAAGCTGCAAGCCGACGGTTCGATCAAAAAAGCGATCGTAGTCGACACGGACGTGCACCATGGCAATGGCACAGCGGCTATTTTTCAGGATGACCCGACCGTGTTCACACTTTCGATCCATCAATTCAACAATTACCCCGCGCACAAGCCGGCTTCCAACCTCGATCTTCACATGGATGATGGCGTGGAAGACGAAGAATACCTCGGCGCATTGATTCCTGCCGTCGAAGAGGCGCTCGACAAGTTTCAGCCGGAGATTCTTTTTTACCTAGGCGGCGCGGATCCGTACCGCGGAGATCAGCTTGGCGGACTCGCGCTAACGAAGGACGGACTGAAGCGGCGCGACCGCAGTGTGTTCGAGGAAGCGCGCCAGCGAGGCATCCCTGTTGCGATGACGCTGGCCGGTGGGTATGCCCGGTGCGTGGAAGACACAGTTCGAATTCACGTGAATACCATCCTCGCCGCGTGCGAAGTGGCGGGCGCTTTTCCCTCAGCGTCCAGCGTGCGAAGCAGCTAGACTTTCCTTCGCCAAGCCGCTACTGCCTTGATTCAGTCTTCGGGGCGCGGCGCCGTATTATCGAGAGCGTTGCGCACGGCCAGTGAAAGGTTCCGCTCAAAACCGTCTGGCTGGAAGCCAATGGAACGAAAAACGATTTTTCCGTCTCGATCTATCACGATGACAGTGGGGAAGGAATCGACCGAGAAGAGCCGCTCGAGACCGCCGGCAAAGACGACTTCGGTTGTCAGTTTGTCTTTCTGCAAATAAGGAGCAACCAGAGTTTCGTCCTCATCGCAATTTACTGACAAAAAGAATGCATCGGGAAGACCGCGAAAATCAGCGGCCACGTGAGCGAAGAGCGGCTCCAGCGCGTGACAAGGGCCACACCAGGTGGCCCAGAAATTCAGAGCCACTACTTTTCCTTTCGTGCCTTTCAACGGGTACGGACCTCCGGTCGTTGCCCTCCGAACCGTGAAATCGGAAAGCTCTTTACCTCCTTCTTCATTTCGCCCGGCCTTTTTTTGCGAAGCGCGCGTCACGGCATCATACGTAGTCAGCAAGTACTCGCCCAGCCCGATCTCGGATCCGTGGGCGAGGCGCCAGACATTGCCAATTTTCCGGCGAATTTCTTCGCGGCTGACGTTTCCATTCTTTCCTTCAGCAAGAGCAAAAGCGCGCGCGTACTGCTGGATGGCGGTATTCAAATCCTTTTGAAGCTCTGCGGTTTCGGCCAGCCGCTCGGCCGCGCCCGCGCTCGGGAAGATTTCATAGCTGGCTTCAAGATCCTTTCGCGCAGCGTCATAGTCTCTCAGTTTGAAATAGAGGTCGCCGCGCAGGAAGTGCGCGTTGGCGAGATCACTCTTTTTCTGTTGTTCCCATTGCTCGACGGACACGCGCGCGGAGCGTTCCGCGGGAGAGATGTGTTCCACAAGACCGAGAATGCGGGTGGAGTAGCTGACCGCGCGGCGAAAGGCAGCTTCGTCCTCCCGGCGCTCCAGAAGTTCAATGGCCAGCAACAAGTTGGGGATATCATTGGGACTCAAGGCCACCATGCGCTCGGCGTAATCGGCGGCGCGCGTGTCGTTTTTTAATTGAAGGCTGGCTTCAACAAGGGCGCGGTAGATTCCCGTGCGGTTGGGATAATTCGGATATTTTTTCAGGAAGCCTTCGAGGTTACGGACGAGAGCGAAGCGGTCGCTTCCGGCATCGTTGAGGGCGTGTTGCAACTCCTCTTCGGGGTCGGGCTGCTTGACGGCAGCTTTGTCCTGGTCGCGGGCGGCGTTCGAGCCTGGAGATGGAGTTTGTTGGGGCCCCTGCGATGCCACCCCCACGCCTGCCAGGACCAGAGAGGGCCATGCGCAGAGCAGCAGCGCTGCAAGGGCTGGAGAGAGGCGCGGAGAGGGCATGTGGGGATTCTAAACGCACAACGGCGAATTGTCGCTATCCGGCCGCGATTGGCGCAAAGGGGCACAGGCCCGGCATCCGTGCGGGGCTAGCTTCCGCTAAGGCGAATTTCTCCGGAGGCGGTGTGCACTTCCACGCGCCCGCCACCGGTTCCCAGGCGGGCACGGAGAGAGTGTTTTCCCTGCTCTTCGATAATGATGGGAATATCCGTACGGATCTCACCGGAGGCAGCGTCGGCCGAAAGGTGAAAATTTGCCGAAGGAGGAACGCTGATTTGCACGCCGCCGGAAGCGGTCCTCAGATTCCAATATCCTTGAGCGCCGGGATTTCCCTGCACGTAAACGCGGCCTGAAGCCGAATGAGCGGTTACGTCATTTGCGGCCCCCTGGATTTCGACTTCACCGCTCGCGGTGCTTCCGTCGACGCGCCCGCCGGGATGTGAGATGCGAATGACACCGGACATCACATGGACGCGGGTATCGCCTTTGACGTTGGAAACCGTCACGTTGCCCGAGGCGCTGGAAACCTGAACGTCGCCGCCAATATTTTCCGCGGAGATGGTGCCGCTGGCGGTGGAGAGCTGAGCGTTGCGATCGATTTTCTCAACGTAAATGGTTCCTGAGGCAGAGTGGACTTTCACGGGGCCGCGAAGGTCTCGAATGTTCTGCGCACCGGAGGCAACGTTCGAATCGACTTCCGTGTCGTGCGGGACTTGAATCTTGTAGCTAATGGAGACATTGCGCATGCGGGAAAAATCCTTGCCGATGCGAATGGTGTCGCCTCTTTGTTCGATCGCAGGGTTCGATACGATTTCGTTCAAACGCGTTTGCGTGTTTTCAAATCCCAACCCGGAAGCCCGCACTTCCGCCTGAATCGACACGGTTCCTGCTGCTCCCTCAGAAATGTCCACGCCGCCTGATGCATTACTGAGTTCCAGGCGGATGGGGCCCGAGACGCGGAGCGTGCGCGCGAAACTCCCGTTGACCGATGGGCCGGCGTTACATCCGCCAAGAGCAATGATGGCTGTGAAGAGCAGCAGGAAACTGGCGAGATTGCGATAGCGCGCCATTCCTCCTCCAAGGAAGCCCCAAACAACCGCTTGGATGTTCCACTAATAGCTACGCAAAAACAATCCATTATGTTCCGGAAACTGTCTTGCGGGATGGCTGCACCGAACGCGCCAGAGCTTCGTTGAGAGAGCCCTGGCGATAACCCTGGAGGTCCAAAGCGACGTAGGCAAAGCCGGCGGCCTGCAGGCGCGCTGCCATGGCGGCGGCCATTTCCTGAGAAAGTGCTCGAGGCATTTCATCCTTTGAGATCTCGACGCGTGCGAGATTGTCGTGAATGCGCACCCGGAATTGCCGGAAGCCGAGTTCGCGCAGTACGGCTTCACCGCGCTCGATGAGTGCGAGACGCTCCGGCGTCACTTCCGTTCCATAGGGAACACGAGAAGCAAGACACGCCGAAGCGGGACGGTCCCATGTGGGTAAGCCGGCCCGGCGGGACAGCGCGCGGATCTCGGATTTGGTGAGGCGGGCATCGAGGAGGGGTGCAAGAACTTGATGCTCCGTGGCGGCGCGATGACCGGGCCGAAAATCGAGTGTGTCATCGGCATTCACGCCGTAGGCGATGGCAGCGAATCCGCGGGCAAGTGCCAGCTTATCCAGCACGGAAAACAACTCATCCTTGCAGAAGTAGCAGCGGTCGGGTTGGTTCGCGCGATAGGCAGGGTTTTCCATCTCGTGCGTTTCGATGAATTCATGGCGCAACGCGATTTTTTCGACGAACTGCTCGACCATTTCGCGGTCGTGCGCGGAAAAACTCGGGGAGACAGCAGTCACGGATAGCGCACGCGCGCCTAATCCTCGGTTCGCGGCCCAAGCCAGGTAGGCAGAATCAGCGCCGCCGGATAGTGCCACGACCAGCGAAGGGATTTCCGCAAGGCGCGAGACCAGGAGTTCTTCCTTTCTTTCCGGTGTGAGAGATGGCCCCTCTCCATGGCGAATTTGAAGCAGCCTTTGCATATCCATAGCGAGTATAGCGCAGGGGCAGGTTGCGATGTAGGCCTCCGGCCGCCGTAGACTTATTGGAAATCCAAGAGAACGTCGACCGTACCGGTTTTGGGGTCAGGCTGGAGCCAGTGGCCGACTTTTTCGTAATGAAGCGGGAGATCCCCGAATATCTGTTCCTCATGCAATTGCAGTTTGGTCAGGACTTCCTCATATTTCGCCTTGTCGAAAATGTCTCCTGGCGGAATCGGCCAGGCTCCTTGCAACTTCTTCTCAGCGGTTGGAGACAGCCCGGTCAGAACCATTTTGCCGAAGCGATACTGCGGCCCCTCGTGAATGCTCACGGAATAAGAGACGGTGTGCGCCGATTCGTCAAACGATGGAACGGCATCGACTTTGGCGTCCAGGTAGCCGTGGCGGCCGAATTCTTCGCGCACGCGATCCCACCCTGCTTCGATTTCCATGCCCTCCGCAACACCTCCCGGTTTTAACCCGACGTCAGCACTCAGCGTGAATTCTGAAACCGTCGCGTTTCCCGTCCAATGAACTCCTTTCCAGTAATAGACCGGTCCGGGGTCGATAGGAACAAATACAGGTACCTGGTCGGGCAGCTTTTGATGGGGATTGCCAGTGAGACGTATTTCTGGTGGGCCCAGTTTTGGATGCAAACAACCTTTGCGAAGGTAAACAGGCCGGATGGCTTCGGTAAGAAACACATCGATAGCCATTCTCGAATACGGCTTGCCAACAATCTCGGAGAGACGCTGCTGAACGGTTTTGGAGGACAATAGGGAAGCCTCGCTGAATTCCAATTTTTCGATTCGCAGCGATGGGCCTTCCACTTTAAAGAGCTGAACGTTGCCATCACCTATGGGGTTGCCGGTGACCTCGTGCTCAACGGTGACCTGCATGCCGTGCGACGCGATCGATTCCTTGAGGGCTTCCGCCGCTTGATCTACCGCACCTCCAGCCTCGGGCAGAGTCCCATCAAAGAAAGGCAGTCTCTTGCGAATGGCGTCGGCAAGCTCCGTATCGGCGAACCAAGGAATGTTGTCAAAATAAGCGGGAATGCGCGGAGACTCTGTGACGTGGTAGGTAACCACGACGCCAGTACGCGTTTCAAAGTTGTAGTTGACCTTGCTAAAGAGGCCAGTCTGCACGAGTTTGTCTGCGGCAGCTTGAAGGTCCGAGCGGCCAACTTGAGAACCCACGACGAGGCCGGTCAGGGCGCTCACCTGAGCTTCGGAAAAATGTTTTTGTCCATCCACGCGAACTTCGCGCAAAGTGGCGATTGCACGATCCGGAGTTTGTGCTGCTAAAAGGCATGCCGCTGGCCCCCAGAGCAGCGAAAGAAGGGCCAGGCTCGCCCGAAAATCGCGTCGCATGAAATTATTCTAGCCGAAAACGCTCCAGAGATTACTCGACGGTGACGGATTTCGCGAGGTTGCGTGGCTGATCGACGTCGCAGCCCCGGCGCACCGCAATGTGATACGCCAGCAACTGCAAGGGAATAATCTCGAGCAAAGGCGCGAGGAGTTCGGGCGCGGCAGGAAGCTCGATGATGTGGTCCGAAGCTTCGCGAGCGAGTTGATCCTTTGTCGTAGCGACAGAGATTACGATCCCGTCGCGCGCCTTGACCTCCTTGATGTTGGAGACGCTCTTTTCATAGCGGGTCATGGCTTCCGGGTCGGATTCGTCCCGAGTGGCGAGCACGACCACGGGAAGATTTTCGTCGATGAGCGCGTTTGGCCCGTGCTTCATTTCGCCGGCTGGGTAACCCTCGGCGTGAATGTAAGAAATTTCCTTGAGCTTCAAAGCGCCTTCGAGCGCGATGGGATAGTGGATGCCGCGTCCCAAATAGAGAAAGTCGGTATTGCGGAAGAATTGCCGCGCGAGGTTCTCGTACAAGCCGGATGCGTCGGCCTGGAGGACAGTTTCCATCTTGTGCGGGATGCGCAAAGATTCCTGCATCAGGTTCCTGGCCGCGCCGTCGCTAATCTTTCCCCGAACCTGACCGAGATAAGAAGCGAGTAGCAAGAGGGCCGCCAATTGCGACGTAAATGCCTTGGTGGAAGCAACGCCGATTTCCGGGCCGGCATGCGTGGGGATGGTGCCGCTCGCCTCGCGCGTGATCATCGAACCGATGACGTTGCAAATCGCCAAGGTAGGTGAACCTTTGAGTTTCGCTTCGCGCTGTGCGGCTAAAGTATCCGCGGTCTCACCCGACTGGCTGATGCACACCGTTAATGTATTCGAATCGATGATGGGATCGCGGTAGCGGAACTCGCTTCCGTAATCCACTTCCACGGGCAGGCGCGCCAGGCGTTCGATCATGAATTTTCCGGCCAGTCCGGCGTGCCAACTCGTGCCGCAGGCCACGATGCGCACCTGCTGAAACTCGCGGAACTGTTTCTCGGTCAGCTGCATTTCATCGAGGAACACTTTTCCTGTGTCCTGAGAAACGCGGCCCACCAGCGTGTCGCGGACAGCGCGTGGCTGCTCGAAAATTTCCTTCTGCATGAAGTGTTTGTAGCCGCCCTTTTCCGCCATGATGGGATCCCAGGCAACGTGCTGCGCGGGGCGCTGGACAGGGCGTCCCTCGTGATCCATGACCCGAACGCCGTCCTTGGTGAGGACGGCGATGTCGCCATCGGCGAGGAAAAAGACGTCGCGGGTGTGCTCAAGAAGTGCGGGGATGTCGCTCGCGACGAAATATTCGTGGTCGCCGAGGCCAACCACGGAGGGAGGGCCGAGACGAGCGGCAACGATTTTTTGCGGGTCTTTAGCAGAAAGGAACACGAGCGCGTAGATGCCGCGCAGCTCTTTCAGTGAACGACGCACTGCTTCTTCGAGCGGAACACCGCCCTGTGAATTCTTCTCTACGAGATGCGCGACGATTTCGGTGTCCGTTTCCGTGGCGAACTTGTGGCCTTCCTTCTGCAGTTTTTCTTTGAGCTCGTGATAGTTTTCGATAATTCCGTTGTGCACCACGACGATCTGTCCCGTGCAGTCGCGGTGCGGGTGGGCATTTTCTTCCGTGGGGCGCCCATGCGTGGCCCAGCGCGTGTGCCCGATTCCGTAGGTTCCTTCGATGGGCGATTTGGCAATAGCTTCTTCGAGGTTGCGAAGTTTTCCGGGAGCGCGGCGAATCTCCAGCTTGCCGGTGCCGTTTACGACGGCGATGCCGGCGGAATCGTAGCCGCGGTATTCCAATTTGCGGAGGCCTTCAATGACCACGGGCACGACTTTTTTCGGGCCAATATATCCGAGAATTCCGCACATGCGCGGGACCACCTCAAAGGGATTCTACCAGCGGAACAAGCAAAGCAACTCGAAGCCGGTCAGCGATTGCGTTATGCGGCAATGAAACCGGGTCAGTCAACGATCTCAAAACGGTATTCCTCGATGACCGGATTCGTGAGCACTTCCTTAGAAATTCGCTCAAGTTGTTTTTGCGCTTCCTCACGGTTCCATCCATCGAGATTCAATACGAAGAATTTTCCCTGGCGCACATCTTTCACGGCCGTGTATCCAAGCCCTGAAAGAGCGTGGTGAATCGTTTGTCCCTGGGGATCGAGGACCGTGCGTTTTGGCATCACCCAAACGTGCGCTTTCATGCCGCCAGTATAGCATTGCAGCGCGTTGCATCATGTCGCTTACACTCTGGCATCTGGCTGAAACGCGTAATGGAAACCCATAGTGCGGATCTGTTCCAATTCGCTTTCTCGCAAGCCCATCCGCGCGGCATGAGCGTATTCCCCGCGCAGCGTGGTCTGAAACAGCGCGGGATCGTCGGTGGACAGAACGACCGGGATCCCGTGGCGGAAAAGAGCCGGCAATGGATGATCCTCGAGCCGGACATTTTCACGCGAGAGTTGCCGGGCGAGGGCCCCGGTGCTCAGGTTGCTCTGTGGGCAAATTTCCAAAGGGATTTTTCGCTCGGCCAGGAAATCCATCAATGCCGGATCCTTAATCGCCGCAATGCCATGTCCGATGCGCTCGACTCCCAGTAATTCGATGGCTTCCCGAATTTTCTCCGGCCCACCCACCTCGCCGGCATGAATCAGACGGTGGAAGCCAAGCTCGGCAGCGCGTTCATACACCTGCTGAAATTCCGCTGAGGACAAGCTCAGCTCGTCCCCGCCTATGCTGAAGGCCACAATCGCTTTCGACGCGCAACGCCTAGCGGCCTCCACCACAGCCATCGCGGCCTCTGCTCCAAATTGTCGAACCGCGTCAAACACCCACCGCAAGCGCAGGCCGCGGCGTTCGAATGGCTCGGTTGCACGAATCAGTGCTTCGAAATTTGCTTCCGCCTGCTGCTTTCTCCGCAGCATCACACCCACCGAAAGCGTCACCTCGGCGTAAGCAACATTTTGGCCGAGCAAGTGTTCCGCGAGGGCCTGAGCGACATGAGCGTAGTCTTTTGGTACGCGCAAAAACGAAGTCACCCACTTGAAGGTCCCGAGAAAGCCGGGAAAATCGCGAAACGCATAATGCTGAAGCACCTCCTGCTCGGTCGCTTTCACCCCGTGACGAGCCATGAGTGTCTGCGCTGTGGCTGGCTGAATTGCGCCTTCCAGGTGCAAATGAAGCTCGGCTTTGGGGAGAGAATCGAATCGGGCTGAGAGCGGGGGTTGAGCCATCCTTAAAAATCAATGCGGCAGAGCAGGGCGGCCGGCATTGTTCCAAGCGGTGAGCCAAAAGGAGCCTACATCGGTCGCAGCATCGGAGAGCTGGCGGATCAGAATCGCCCCGGCTTCGTTGTAGAACCGGTCGTAGTAATCATCGTTGTAGGAGTTTTCGCCGCGGAGCGCGTTCCGGTCAGCAAGAAGAATGGATTCGAGCCATCGATGCGCACTGAGGCAGGCATCGAATGCATGATCGGTGGGGTCACTGATGAAAGAGGCATCGTTGGGACGTATGGGGAAGAATGATGAGTAGCGGTCGATCAGGTTGCCGCCGAAGCGATCGTTAATTCCGGTTTGACCGCTCAAGTGACCGTCCGAGTTATCCGTCGTGCTAAAAGGGTCGTGGGCCTGGGCCACGTAGTGCGCGAGAATGGCCGCATCCAGCTTAGCTTCATCCCACTTTCCTGCCCTAAACGCTTCCGTCAGTTTTTCGCTGTACACACCGATTTGCCAGGGCAGAAGGCCGTTGGCCTCCAGTTTCATCTTGCCAAACCTGGTTAAGGCAGCTTTGTAGTTGCGAGGCAGCGCTTCGAAAGGGAAGCGCCCATACTTGTCCAGGGCAACAAAATCGTTGCGCCGCTCGAGAGGATTCTTGGCGATGGCATCGAGGGGATCGGTCACGTGCTGCAAAAGCGTGCCGCGATTCTCTTCAAAGAATGCGCGAATGTCGCCGGGCAGCGTGTCCACGGCTTTATTGATGATGAGTCTGTGCGCGTTTCTGCCCCAGGCCCAGGAGTTTTGCGGAAGAAGCAGGGAGGCCACCATTGCGCCCAGTGTCAGGCTCGAACGCCGCAATCTTTGACAGTAAGCCCACCCCTGCATGACTGAATTCCCCTAGGCCTGATTTGCCAGCCGCAATGTGCTTCGCTTCCGTCCGTAGTTGTAGTAAATCACAAGTCCAATCGCCATCCATACGAAGAAGCGGATCCAATTCATGATGGGCAAACCGGCCATGAGCAGGACGCAAGTGAGAATCGTCAGGATTGGGGCGATGGGTCCTCCAGGAGCGCGAAAGGCGCGCTGGCGATCCGGTTCGCGGTAACGGAGAATCAAGACGCCGCTGGCAACCAAAGCGAACGCGAAAAGAGTGCCGATGTTCGAGAGGTCGGCAAATGTTCCGATGTCGAGAAGGCCCGCGGGAATTCCAACAACAAAGCCGGCCACCCAGGTGGAGAAATCCGGCGTTCTGAAACGTGGATGAACGCGGCTGAAAATTCTTGGAAATAGGCCGTCGCGGGACATGGCGAACCACACGCGCGCCTGGCCAATTTGGAAGACGAGCAACGACGAGATCATGCCCATCAAGGCGCCAATCAGCACGATCAGCCGCACACCGGAGATGTGCAGCCGCTTGAGCGTATTCACAACCGGCGCAGCATCGTCCATCAGTGTATCCCAGCGCACGAGCCCCGTGAGCACGACCACAACAGCGACATACAGGAGTGTGCAAACCACCAGCGTCGCGATGATGCCAATCGGCAAATCGCGCTGCGGGCGATTGCACTCCTCCGCTGCTGTTGAAACCGAGTCAAAGCCGATGTAGGTGAAGAAAACAATCGATCCGCCGGTCAAAATTCCGGGCCAGCCATGGGGCGCGAAGGGATGCCAGTTAGCAGGATGAATAAAACGCGATGCGAAGCTCACGAACACGAGGATGGCGATAATTTTGGTCAGCACCATCACGTTGTTGGTCTCAGCCGACTCACGGATCCCGCGCACCAGGAGGACTGTAAGCAGCATCACGATAATGAAGGCTGGCCAGTTGAAGCCGAAATGCCATCCCGGCGGGTACAGCATGTTGCCTTCCAGATCGGATAGCCCGCTGGGGAGATAAGCCGGCGAAATCCATCGCGGATTGGGGTGCACGGCGAACCAATCCAGCAAGTTAACGACATGCTGGGAAAAACCCACGCTGACCGCCATGTTGCTGACGGCGTACTCAAGAATCAGGTCCCATCCGATAATCCAGGCGGTGAGTTCGCCCATCGTGGCATAGGTGTAGGTATAGGCACTGCCGGCAATCGGAATCATGGCCGCAAGCTCGGCGTAGCAGACGGAGGCGAATCCGCAGGCGATGGCCACGAGAATAAACGAGAGGGCGATCGCAGGCCCTGCTCCTGGACGGCCGAAAGAGGCCGAATGGTGGATGACATACTCGAGAAGTGGAGCGTTCAGAATTGATGAGGCTTGAAACTTTTGCCCGGCGATTGCGGTACCGACGATGGTGAAAATTCCCGATCCGATGACCGCCCCGATGCCGAGCGACGTCAAGCTTAGCAAGCCGAGAGACTTTTTTAATCGGATTTCAGCATTCTCAGAGTCGGCCAAGAGCTGGTCAATGCTCTTACAGCGGAAAAGTTGTGAGGTCAATCATCTTCTCCGATCGCGCCCCTGAAACGCGGCGGGGTCAAATCACGCAAATTCTGCAATGAGGGATAAGAACGGGCCTCAATGTACCCTGAGATGCTCTGTCGCGCAACCCGTGGCGGACTTTGGTTGTCGCAAAATTGCGTGCGCTAGGCCTGCTCCAACTGCGCATAGCGCTCGATGAATTTTTTTGTGCCGCGCCCGGGAAAGCTCACGGAAACACGGCGATCTTCGTCGTCTCCTTCGACGCCCACAATCGTTCCGACACCGTAGCTCGGATGCCGCACTCGTCGCCCGAGCATGGGATTTGCGTCGCCTCCGCGTTTTGCGGCCGGGGGGCCAAACGAGCCTGAACTCGCAGCTCTGCGCGGAGCGGCCGCCGGTTTTTGCTCACGGCGAACACGCCGCAGAAATTCTTCCGGAGAATACGAGTATTCCGGATCAGGCTCGTAGCGGCGTGTCTCGCCGATCTCCGCCATGGAGCCGCGGACAGTCTCCACCAATTCGCCCGGAATTTCCGACAAGAAACGCGAGGGCAGGGAAGCGCGTAATTGCTGTTCATTGCCAAAAATTCGCCGATAGACGGCGCGAGTGAGGGTCAGCGACTTTCGTGCCCGTGTCATCCCCACGTAAACGAGACGGCGCTCCTCTTCGATTCCTTTCTCTTTTTCCTCCTTAATGGAACGTGTATGCGGACAGATGCCTTCTTCCATACCGGTGAGAAAGACGTGGTCAAACTCCAGCCCCTTGGTGCTATGCAAGGTGATCAGCGTGACGCCGGGCTTGCCATCATATTGGTCGGCGTCGCTCACGAGCCACGCGGCATCGAGGAAATCGGTGAACGATTCCCCCGCGTCCATGCTCTCCGCGCCGGCTCGCGTGAGCTCTTCCAGGTTTTCCATTCGAGCGACGTCTTCCGCCGTATTGCGGTCCTTCAGCATGTCCATGTATCCGGATTCTTCCAGAACGAAGCGCAAGAATTCTGCCGGTTCCTTTGTGGAAAGCGACTCCTGAAGCTTGCGAATGAGTTCCTGGAACGCCCGCAGAGGCGCAACGGCGCGGCCGGTCGTGCCGCCGGCGACGATCTTTTCAATGGCATTCCACAAAGGTGTTTGGTCGGTCCGCGCAGTTTCGCGCATCGCATCCACAGTTGTCTTCCCGATGCCACGCGGCGGCAGGTTGAGAACGCGCAATAGCGAAATATCGTCTTCCGGGTGCATAGCCAGGCGCACGTAGGCCAGCGCGTCTCGTATCTCAGCCCGCTTGTAGAAGCTAAACCCGCCTACAAGTCGGTACCGGATCCCGCGTCGGCGAAGTGCTTCTTCAAACGACCGTGATTGCGCTATGGTCCTGTACTCAACTGCGCAAGTCTGTTGTGAATCGTCGTCCAGGATTTTCTGAAGTTCCGCCGCAACGTACTCGGCTTCTGCTTGAGCATCCCGGGCCTCGAAATACCTTAGCTTTGAGCCGCCCCCCTTTTCCGCGCTGAGGGACTTGTGCAAGTGCTCCGTATTGTTTGCTACGACGGCACGCGCTGCATCAAGGATTTGTTGGGAGGAGCGATAGTTGCGCTCCAGCTTAATGATTCGCGCAGCCGGAAAATCACGCGAAAAACTCAGCAGGATGGATACGTCGGCCCCACGCCAGGCATAGATGGACTGGTCTTCGTCCCCCACAACGCAAATATTTTGCCTCGTCCCGGTGAGAAGACGCATGAGTTCGTACTGTACGCGGTTGGTGTCCTGATATTCGTCGACATGGATGTATTGAAAGCGCGCCTGCCACTTGTCGCGCGTGGCGGACGATTCTCGCAGCAACCGAGCGGACCGCAGCAACAGGTCATCGAAGTCCAGAGCATTGCTGTCGTGCAGAGCCTTTTCGTAAGCGCTAAAAATCTCAGCTGTCCGGCGGCCTTCCTCCGTGAATGCTCCTGCACGGACCTGCTCTGGCGTCTGCCCATGATTTTTTGCGTAACTGATGCGGCTCAGCACATTCCGCGGAGTCAAATTCTCCGCTTCAATCTGCAGCTTGGCCATGGCCAGCTTCACCGCCGCAACCTGATCGTCGTCGTCGTAGATGGCGAAGTCGCGCGGCAAACCGGCCGCCGGAGCTTCGCGCCTCAAAAGCCGCGCGCAAAGCGAATGGAACGTGGAAACCCAAGGTTGCCCCGGCGGAACTCCAGCGCGCAGCAGCAAATCCGTCACGCGGTTGCGCATCTCTTCCGCCGCTTTATTGGTGAAGGTTAAGGCCAGGATCGATTCGCCGGCGGATATTCCCTTGGCAATCAGGTTTGCCATCCGATAGATAATGGCGCGCGTCTTGCCCGTCCCCGCGCCTGCGAGGATCAATACCGGGCCTTCCAGCGTTTCTACAGCTTGGCGTTGTTCGGGGTTCAATTCTTCGAGAAGTTTAAGCATGGGTTCGTGGCGTCAGGAAAAAGTGGCACACGACATGGTAGCTGACCGCGAAGATGTGCGCAAACGGGCGTTCGCGGTTAGTAATTTCAGTTGCGTGAAGAAAATTCCTTGGATAGCGCCCGTTAGAATTTAGTGTCCACCGGCTTGGCTCAAATCAATCTCGAAGTACAGCAACTCGCGATTCTTTTCGAGCGCCACGACTTCAGGAACGTACAGGTGGGCGCTGCCCAGAAGATCGAATTGGCTTCGTACGTCGAAATAGAGCAGCCCCCGAACGGTACTATGCGGTGCGATGATACCGGCCTTCACACCCGCGTCTCGCAGCTCTTGTTGGACCTCTACCCATTTTTTGTCATGCCCTACCTTGGGCCCGCCTAGGGGGATCGGGAACCGCCTACGGGTCACATCTTTTGTCGCTGGTTTCTGAATCACGTCGGCGGCCTCTTCCGAAGTCAAAGGATTCAAAGCCTGCCGATCATCTTCCGACAGCGTGACGTTCAGCCGAATTCGCTCCAGGTTCACTTTCAGGCTGTCGTCCGAATCGTTCCGAAACGTTACTTGCACGGCCACAATCCCCGCCGCGTATGGCGATTTCTTATGAAATTTTTCCTTGTACAGGGCGGGGTTGGTCCACGGTTGCGCGGAAATCGTCATGCCCTCGTGCGATTCGAGCGCGGAAGTCTTAAGGGAAGCTTCCTGCTGCGCTGCAGTTCTTCCGCTCCCTGCGTGCAAGACCGGCAAAACTAGGAGGAAAGGGGTTAGCCTTCGGGCCGGGTTATAATAGACTTTTGTCATATTGACGCCTTCGATTCCTGAGGGATACGCAGGGTTGCCCTGCGCTGTGCGCCCGCGCGCTGTCGCCGGGGCACAGACTAACGGAGCCACGCTTAGTGTATTTTATCTATAGTCTGCTCATGGGCCTCGCGGCTCTTCTGCTCGCGCCTTACTGGCTGGTGAAGGGGTTGCGCCACGGCAAGTATTTGTCCAACTTGAAAGAGCGCTTGGGGTTTTCCTTTCCGTCGCTGGCTAGACTTCCGGCGGAGCACGCCGGCGCCATCTGGATTCATGCCGTCAGCGTCGGCGAAGTGCTGTCCGGGGTAACCTTGGCGAGGCAGTTGAAGTCCGACTATCCGGAGCGGCCTCTCATCCTTTCCACAACCACGAGCACGGGGCAGGCCCTGGCCCGCGAGCGGTTGCCTTTTGCTGATGCCGTTATTTATTTTCCACTTGATTGGAGGTTTTGCGTTTGCCGCGCTTTGGACGCCGTGCGACCATCACTCGTCATCGTACTGGAAACGGAAATCTGGCCGAATTTTCTGCGGGAGGCGGGGAAGCGGAAAATTACCATCCTCTTTGTCAGCGGACGCATTTCCGACCGTTCCTTTGCGCGATATCAGAATTTTTTTGGTGCCTTTGGTTTTTTTCTGCGGCCGCTTCTGAAGGACGCCCTTTCTCATGCGAGCGCATTCCTGATGCAGGGCGAAAAGGACGCCGAACGGATTCGCGCGCTGGGGGCGCCCGCCGAGCGCGTCATGGCCAGCGGTAATTTGAAATATGACTCAGAGCTTCCTTCACCAACGCCGCTCTCGAATTGGCTGGAAGAGGAGTTGAAGCGAAGCGGCCGCTCGCCCGTCATCGTGGCGGGAAGTGTGGTCGCCACCGAAGAACCTCTCGCGCTGATTGCGTTTGGAACGCTCCAGGGCGAATACCGCAACGCATTCCTGGTTCTCGCCCCGCGAAAGCCGGAACAATTTGCCGCTGCCGCGGAGTTCATTGACGAATCGCATCGCAAATTTATCCGGCGCTCGGAGTTGCCGATCCCAGGTCCCGCGCAAGCGGCTGTGCGAGGCAACGGTTCAGGCTCTGCCGCAATTCCCGATAATGCGACGGTTCTGCTTCTCGATAGCATCGGCGAGTTGGCCTCGCTCTACCGTTTGGCGGACGGCGCGTTTGTGGGAGGCTCTCTCGTCCCTTCCGGCGGCCACAACATTTTGGAACCGGCGGCGTTCGGGAAAGTTCCTGTTTTTGGCCCGTCGATGGAAAATTTTGCAGAAATCGCTTCGCGCTTTGTTTCATCAGGCGCCGCGATTCAAGTCGAAAGCCCGGAAGACGTTGGCGTGGCATGGATAGAGTTGTTTCGCAATCCAGCGCACATGAGAAAGATGGCAGAAACCGCGCGCCACTTGGTGGAAAGCTCGCGCGGCGCGACTTCCCGTGCGCTCGCACAAATTGCCTCTCATCTCCATGGTGCCGTGCGATGAATCTACCTCCGGCCGTGCGCGCTCTTCTGTGGCCGCTTTCTCTTCTCTACGGCGTTGTTGCGCTCGCGCGTGTCTGGATGTACCAAAACGGCTGGCTCAAGCAAAAGCGCCTGAAAGCGACGGTCATCAGTGTTGGCAACCTGACTGTGGGCGGCACCGGCAAGACCCCCATGGTGATTTGGCTGGCTGAGAAGTTTCTTGCGGCGGGGAAGCGTGTGGCGGTTCTTAGCCGCGGATATCGCGGCTCGAACGGCACCAGCGACGAAATCGAATTGATGAAGTTCCGGCTACAGAATCGCGTTGCCTTCGGCGTTGGCAAGAACCGCTTCGCGGAAGGCCAGCGGCTGGAAGCGCGGCAGCCCGTTGACATTTTACTTCTCGATGACGGCTTTCAGCATCTGCAACTGGCGCGCGATTTGGATATTCTTTTGATGGATGCATCTTGTCCGCTGAATGGCGAACGCTTGCTTCCGGCGGGCCGGCTTCGTGAGCCGCTTTCGGCGATGAGCCGCGCAAACGTCATCGTTCTTACGCGCACCGAGGCCGCTCCGGGTGCCCACGAAGCCATTGAAAAGCTTTCTCAGTTTCCCGTCTTTGCCGCCGCGACCCGCTTAATAGGATTCCGGCGTTATGGTGCGGGCATCCAGCTCCAACCGGCTCAGGAAATCGGCGGCGGCCCGTTTTTTGCCTTTTGCGGGCTGGGCAATCCCGAGGCCTTCTTCCGGGATCTTCAAGCGTGGGGACTCGCAATTTGTGGCCGCACTGTCTTTCCCGATCATCACCGTTACACGGCGCGAGACCTGTTGAGAATCACGCAAGCGGGAAGAAATACTGGCGCCGAGGCATTTATCACCACAGAAAAGGACGCGCAAAATCTTTCTGGATTGAAATTTGATGGGGCTCCCTTATACATTTCTGTAATTGAAATGGCGCTCAGTCCGGAAGCCGACTTCCGCAATATTCTTGACCGCGTGCTCAAGGAAAAGATGGGTGCCGCAGCGTGAAAATCCTTGTCCGCGCGACGAATTGGGTGGGCGACGCGATCATGGCCTTGCCTGCGCTCCGAGCGTTGCGTGGCCGCTTTCCAGGGGCGGAAATCGCCATTCTCGCGCGTCCCTATGTGGCGTATATCTACGGCGACCAGCAGGTTTGTAATCAACTCATCCCTTATGATTCTCAGAAAAAGCATGCCGGAGTGTGGGGCCGCGAGCGCCTGGCCGCGGAATTGCGCGCTCTGAGATTTGACGTTGCTGTTCTGCTGCAAAATGCCTTTGACGCCGCCTGGCTGGCGTGGCGCGCCGGCGTCCCCGAGCGCATCGGCTACTCGCGCGATGGGCGCAGCTTTCTTCTGACGAAAGCCATCACCGTTCCCAAGCCAGGCGAAATTCCGCCTCACGAAAAATTTTATTACCTCGAACTTCTTCGCCGCGCTGGCTGGATCGATTCGCTCCCCGACGAATCTTTCATAGAGTTGAACGTATCGGAACAAAAGAAACGCCAGGCAGCTGAGTTTCTGGTTCAATCCGGCGCACGCCCTGGTTCCCTACGCGTGGCCATCGGCGCTGGTGCCTCCTACGGCTCGGCAAAGTGCTGGCCGCCACCGCGATTTGCCGAACTTGCGAATCGCCTTCAGGCGCAAACGGATGCGGATGTGATCCTTTTCGGAGCCGCCACCGAGGCGGCCGTCACGCGTGCCATCTCTTCAGAGCTGCGCCGGCCTCCCGTCGATCTCACGGAGAAAACCGCGATTGACGATCTTCCGGCGCTACTCTCCCAGTGTCATCTTTTCATCGGGAACGATTCTGGAGCGATGCACGTTGCTGCGGCTGTGGGTTTGCCTGTGGTGGCTCTGTTTGGTCCGACCGATCCCTTCGGCACCGCTCCCGTAACGCCGCATTGCACCATCGTTCGGCAAAAGCCATATTGCAGTCCCTGTTTTCTCCGCCATTGCCCGACCGACCATCGCTGCATGCGCGCCATCACGCCTGATATGGTGGAGGCTGCCGCAAACCCCTGGCTCCCAGGAGTAAAGACGCAGCGTGCTTGAGGCAACCGCGATGAAGCGCCCGCCCGCCAACAAAACAGTCTCGCCTTCCGTGGATCTTCGTGACCTCGCCGAGTGCGTAGAGAAATTTCCGGGGAAAACCGTCGTTCTCCTGGGCGATTTCGTTGCGGATGAGTTTCGCTTCGGAGACATTTCGCGTGTTTCCCGTGAAGCGCCGGTTCTCATCCTGAAGCACCGCGAGACGCAAGTAGTTCCGGGCGGAGGCGCCAACGCCGCCAACAATCTCTCCACCCTTGGCGCTAACGTTTTCCCCATCGCCGTCGTTGGCGACGACGCCGCTGGCGACGCCCTTCTCCAGTATTTCCGTCAGCAGCGTGTGAACACGAGCGGTATCTTTCGAGTAAAGGGCCGGCCCACTCCGACCAAGACGCGGTTTCTTGCTGGCTGGGCGCACACCGTCGCGCAGCAAGTTCTTCGCTTTGACTACGAATCACAAGCGCCTCTCCCCGAAGTTATTCACCGCAAGATCCAGCAAAAGCTCGCGGTTAACCTGAGGCGCGCTGACGCTCTCGCTGTCTCAGATTACGGATTCGGCGTGGCCACTCCGGAACTTGTCCGCCAAGCGACAGGGAAGCTCAGAAAGCCGGTGCCTGTCACACTCGACGCGCGCTACAAGCTTCACAGCTATGCCAAATCTGGCATCCTATCGGCCACGCCCAACGAGGCAGAACTGGAAGACGAGCATCACACCAGAATTGGCTCGGATGCTGACGAACTGGCGAGGGCGGGCCGCGCCACCCTCTCCAGCATGAAGTTGCAAGCGCTTCTGGTAACTCGCGGCAGGCACGGCGCAGCTCTGTTTGAGGCCGGCGACCGGCTCACGCACATCCCGGTGCACGGTTCCGACCAAGCCGTTGACGTCACCGGCGCGGGTGACACAGTCCTTGCGGCCTACACTCTGGCCCTCGCCTGCGGCGCTTCGCCTCTCGAAGCAGCGCAGATCGCCAACATCGCTGGTGGCCTGGTGGTCATGAAACGAGGCACCGCCACGGTCTCGCGGCAGGAACTTCTTGACGCCATTCGCAGCGAGATGTCCGGGGCGTCTTCCTGAATCATGCGCGAAGCTGCCAGAAAGATCCTTTCTCGCGACGTGCTCCAGCGCAAACTCGCGGAGCACAAGCGCGCCGGCCAGCGCATCGTCTTTGCCAACGGATGCTTCGATGTGCTGCACGTTGGCCACATCCGCTATCTCAAAGGCGCGCGGCGTGAAGGCCACATTCTCGTCGTCGGCGTCAACGCTGATTCCAGCGTGGGCGCCTTGAAAGGGCCTGGCCGGCCCGTGCTTGACGAAAACGCTCGCGCGCTGCTCGTTGCGGCGCTCCGTCCCGTCGATTATGTCGTGCTTTTTTCCGAAGCCACCGTGGAGAAATTGCTCGAGGAATTCCTGCCCGACGTTCACGCGAAGGGTACCGACTACACGGCGGAAACTGTTCCGGAGCGCGCCACCGCCGCGCGGCTCGGCATTCGCTTTGCCATGGTGGGCGATCCCAAGAATCACTCCACTCGATCCCTCTTCGATTCCATTCGCAAGGCAGCGCATGACTGAGCCGCGCTTCCTCGTGGTGCGCCTCGGCTCGCTCGGAGATATTGTCCATACATTTCCCGCTGTTGCGGCATTGCGCGAGTCTTTTCCCAAGGCCGAAATCGTTTGGCTGACCCATCCTCGCTGGAAAGCGCTGGTCGGGAGCAGCGAGCTGCCCACCGAGACTTGGGAGGTTGAGACGCGCGCTTTCGGCCCCGTCCGCGACATCCTTGCCCGCATTCGAAACAAGCAATTCACGGCGGCAATCGACTATCAGGGCCTTTGGAAATCCGCGACACTGCCTTTTCTCGGACGTGTGCCGCGCCGCATCGGATTTTCCGCGCACTCGATTCGTGAATTTGGAGTGCCCCTTCTTTACACCGAGGGCATTCGAACCACGCAGGCTCACATTGCCGACCAGAACGGCGAGCTTACCCTGCGCGCCGGCGCCCGGAACGGCGTTGGCCCCTTCTCGCTTTCCGTGCCTTCATCGCAGGAAGAGTCCGCGATGCAGTTCCTGCAAAATCTGAATATTGACCGCTACCTTGTCCTGAGTCCCGCTGGTGGCTGGCGTTCGAAATGCTGGCCTCCTGAGCGCTACGGCCGACTTTGTAAGCAAATCCGTGAAAATCTCGGATGGCCCTGCATCTTGAATCAGGGGCCGGGCGACGAGGACTGCATCGCCGCCGTCAAAGCGGCAAGCGGTGACGCTGTGCCCATTGCTTGCAAGAGTTCCCTTCACCAACTAATGGTTTTATTGCGCAACGCACTCTGCGTCGTCGGCGGCGACACCGGCCCCTTGCATCTTGCCGTAGCGCTAGGGACGCCCGTCGTCGCGCTTTTTGGCCCGACGGATCCCGCGCGCAATGGTCCCTATCGACCGTGTGCGGATTCCGCAAGAGACATCGTTCTGCGCAGCTCCAATGCAACGACGAGTTACAAGCGACGGGATCAGCCCGATCCTTCCTTGCTGCAACTCGAAGTCGCAGCCGTTTTTGACGCGGTTCGCTGTCAAGTCGAGGCGCGCCGATGAGCCTTGCGCAGGGCCAGGGAGCTCCTGGAGCTTTCTTCATGCGCTGGCGCGTTCGCCTCGGTTATCCACTGGCCGCTCTCGTACTATGGCTTGCTCGCCCTTCTCCTCGGAGCATCTTCGTCGGTGGCTTGGTGGGAATGCTTGGCCTTTGGCTGCGCGGCTATGCCGCAGGCTATCTGCGCAAGCAGGAAGCTCTCGCCGTGACGGGCCCTTACGCCTATACGCGGAATCCTCTCTATTTTGGCAGCGCCATCCTGGCATTCGGCGCAGCGATCGCCACGCGGTGGTGGGTCTCGGCATCTCTCCTACTTCTCTATTTTGCGGTTTTCTATTCGAGAGTGATGCGGCGCGAGGAGAGGGAGTTGCAGATGCGTTATGGCGCCGCGTTTGAAGAATATGCTCGTGCGGTTCCACGCTTCTTTCCGAGTTTGCGGCCTGCGAGAGTTTCGGAAGAATCTGCGTGCTCGTTCTCATTCGAGCAGTACAAAAAAAATCGTGAATGGCAGGCGGCCGTAGGCTTTTTACTGCTTCTCGGTGTTCTTGTTTTGATTTGGCATCTTCGCCAGCGTTGACACCACAGTTTGTGCGCCAGGGCAAGCAACGTCCGTCAGTCAGAACGTGCACGGCGCCATCGCGATCTGTGCGCAGCAGATGTACGCCCGACGCCCTGCAACCGCTCCGGCAGTTCGGGACTTCTCCCACGGAAATAATTGCAATCCTCGGTTCGACGCACGGAGGAACTCTTGAGTTGTGGAGTTCTTACCACCGTGATGGTCAATCAGTACCTGAGACCGCCATGTTTCCGGCCGGCTTTCGGCAAGCCCGAGTACGCCTCCGCAGGGGAAGGCTGCGGCAAGCGCAAGGGCCGGGAGCCTCATGGAACTCTTCGCAACCTAACCAAAGTTTCGATATGAAATGTTTGCGGGAATAGATCAAACAGGTGCATCTCCGTGATTTCGTAGCGATGGCTTGGCGAAGCAATTTCTTTCAGCTTCCGCGCGGAATTCGTCAAAACTGCCAAATCGCGAGCCAGTGTGGACGGGTCGCAGGAGAGGTAGACAATTTCGTCCGCGCCAAGCTCTGCAAGATCCTTCGCCGCTGGTGCGCCCAGCCCCACGCGGGGGGGATCGAGTACAACAAGATCCGGCTTTTCCTTCGTCTTCTTCAAGAACGCTTCGGCATGTTCGTTGTGCGAGGTGACGGCCATTTTCGCTAGTTCCGCGTTTGCCTGGAGATCCCGCGTCGCGGCGAGATTAGCATCCACACTCACTACCTTCCCAAAAGTCTTCGCTAGCGGCAGCGTGAAGAATCCCACGCCTGCGTACAAATCCAGCGCTTGTTCGCCGCGCGCATTTGCGATAACGGTTTTCAGCAAGTCCTCGATAAGAAACCGGTTCACTTGAAAAAACGAAAGATGGCTGACGCGATATTGGTAGAGGTCGGTTTCCTGAGTCAGGTAGCCCGCGCCGCTCAATTCAAACTTGTTCTTTTTCTGATCCAGCAACAGCAAGCTCTCCAACTGTGGAAGCGCGTTGTGAAAAGCCGATGTCAACTCGGAGGCAGGTTTTGGAAACCTCTCAAAAGCCATGTTAAGCGCAACTTTTTCATCTCGTGAATCTGCAAACGCCTCGATCTCCTGCACGCCGCTAGGCAGCACACCTGATCGTGTCATGTCCTGAAGCTTCAAAAACGTCTGCGCGAGCAGCGGCGAAAGCACGGGACATTCGTCAATCGGCAGGACTACGGAACTCTCCGGCAAAAAATATCCGAGGGCCCGAGGCATTCCTCCTCGGACCGCCCACTGCGCACGGTTGCGGTAGCCATAAGGCGCAGCCGTGTGCTCCACAATCTCACCGGTCCATGAAATTCCGCCAAGCCGCGAAAGCGTTTCCCGCAAAATCTCCTTTTTCAGCCGCAACTGCTCGGAGGCGGAAATATGCTGGTAGTGACACCCACCGCATTTCTGAAAATGCGGGCACGTTGGCCTGTCGCGTTCTTTTGCCGGAGAGGTGACCTCAAGTAGTTCTGCCCAAAGCAGTTTCTTTTGTTTCTTCCTGGTGGCTGCACGCACCTCTTCCCCAGGAAGGACATACGGCACAAACACGGTGTTGCCGTCGGCGTAGGCCAAGCCTTCGCCGCCATAAACCAGCTTTGCAATCGATAGTTTTAAGTCGTCGGGCATGTCGAGCTTTCCCATTCTACGACACCCGGGTTAGGCAGGGCCAAGGTCGAGGCGGAACAGACCCCGGCAGTCAATCTAAGTGCTGTGAATACAATAGCTTAGTGAGGCACTTCCTCCCCGCTGCGCTTGCCCCCGGCTGTGTCAAAGTCAAGGAGGTAGAACAGACTCAAGCGCGGGAGGGCGAACTCTTCCAGCAACCGCTTCTGGACGTACTGTTTTTCAACCAGAGCCAGTTGCGCAGCTTTCATCTTGCGGCGGTAAGTTGCGAGTTGCCCGTCCAATTCGCGGCGGATCTTCAGCATAAGGTCTTCCGGAGCGTGACTTATCAGCAGCGCTTGCGTCTTTTCATCCAGAACCGTGAAGCGTCGCTCTAAGTCTTCCAGATCCAGTGTTCCAGGCGTCTCCAGGAGAGTTGCCGTGGCCTCAAGCGATCTTCCGATTTCTGCCAGCGCCGCGGAGAGTTCTGGATGCGCGCTCCGGTGGTTTTCTGCCGCCTGTTTTATTTGCGCGACGTTCCGCTCAAAATACTTTTTCAGCTCTTCGCGCGAAAAAGTTTCTTTCGCTTGTCCTCGCGGCGATGCGGGCGTCTTGCCAGTTGACGCTTCCAGTTGTTCTTCAGCCGCCTCCAGGACAGCATCCGTGCAATATGCGAGGCTTTTGAGCGGTTTGCCAGCGCCGCGCCGGGACCTTCCATAGCTATCGAATGCGCGATCAATTCCTTTCAGCACCGCTTCCAACGGCACGCCCGCCTTCTGCCAAGCCTCCATGATGGCCCAATCGAGCGGCGACACCAGCAGGTGCGCTCCGCGCTTCTTCCAGAAGTATTCCTCGATTTCCGTGAAGTAATTGAAGTAGTTCCAGCCGTCCATTTTGTTGGTGAAGTGCAGAATGCATCAAATCAACTTACTGGGTGGGGTCCTCCCCGGCTTGCGCGCTACCTCTGCGCTTTCTTTACCGGAATCGCGCTCCGCGTCCCTTGCACCTCCGCTGCGGCGCTTTTCCCGTGCTCCACCGGCTGATTCTTCTCCCAGATCAACCGCAGTCCCGTCAGCGTCAGAAATTCATCGATATGCTCAATGTACTTTGATCCCTTGGCCACAAGTCGCGCCTGTCCTCCCGTCGCCACGACTTTTGCATTCTGGCCAAGCTCTTTTTTCATCCGCGCAAGCATTCCGTCCACCATATCGACGGCGCCATAATACAAGCCTGCTTGCATGTGCGTGACGGTATTTGTCCCGATGACTTTCCCGGGGTCTTTAATTTCCACGCGGGGGAGTTTTGCGGCTCGGGAAAACAAGGCCTCCGCAGCGATTCCCAACCCCGGGGCGATGACGCCGCCTAGGTATTCTCCCTTTGGCGAAATCGCATCGAACGTGATCGCCGTCCCGAAATCCACCACGATGCACGGCCCGGCGTACAAGTGAAACGCGGCCACGCCGTTCACGATGCGGTCCGCTCCCACTTCCGCGGGATTGTCCACCAGGACGGCCATGCCGGTCTTTACGCCCATTTCTACGAACAGCGCCTTCTTGCCCAAATAGACGCGCGACATCTCTCCCAGGGTCCAGTTCACCGGAGGCACCACTGAGCTGATGATTACCCCCGTAATATCATTCCGGTCGAGCCCCGCCAGCGCGAACAAATTCCGCGTCAGCACGCCGTATTCGTCGACCGTCTGCTCGCGCGCCGTCGTTAATCGCCAGTTCGCGATGAGGTCCACGCCGCGAAACACGCCCAGCACCGTGTTCGTGTTTCCCACGTCGATGGTCAGCAGCATCTACCGCGCCTCCGCCACGTCCCCCGCAATCACGGTGACGACGTGCCCGTCGTCGCGCTCCACTTGGAGCAATCCTTCGGGTCCCAAACCCACGGTCGTGCCCAGATAGCTCTCCGTACCGTTGGTCACTCGCACGCGCTTGCCATGCGCATAACTCGAGAGTACTTCGAAGCGCTTCACCACGCTTGACACTCCTTCGCGCACGAACCGATTGTAGTCGCTCTCGAATTCGCGCAGCAACCGCACGAGCGATTCCATGCGCGATTGCGTTTTTCCCGTTTCCTGGCGCAGGGAAGTCGCAACATTGGCAAGCTCAGCGGGGAATCTCTCTTGGTTCACGTTCAAGCCGATCCCCACCACCACAAATCGCACCTGCCCCGGATCGGCGTGCATTTCTGTTAGAATGCCGCCGGCCTTTTTCCCTCGAATCATCAAGTCATTCGGCCACTTCAAATCCACGGTGAGGCCCGTAACCGCCTCCACCGCGGCATGCGCCGAGAGTCCCGCGATCATGGTCAGAATCGGAGCCTGCACGGGCGCCAACTTTGGCCGCAGCAGCAACGTCATGTAAATCCCCGTTGCGCGCTCGGAGTGCCACGTGCGCCCCGCGCGTCCTCGTCCTCCGGTTTGCTCTTCTGCCAGGACAACTACACCTTCTGGTTCGCCCGCCTCCCCCAATTCAAACGCCACGCGATTCGTCGAATCCGTCTTGAAAAAGTGATAGATGCGCTTGCCGAAAAGGCTGCCTTTCAACCGCTTCTTCAACTCGTCAGCTGTAAGAATGTCAGGAACTTTTTCGAGGAAATAACCCGTGGCGGCGCGGCCCCTGACCTTTACGCCATGCTCCCGAAGCCGCTCGACCCAGCGCCACACCGCGGACCGGGACACGCCGATCTCCCGGGCAATGCGCGCTCCGCTGATGGCAATGGTGGCGTTTTCCGACAGGAGGCGCAGCAGCCCCGCCACTCTCCGGTCCGTCGTTCCGGGCAAGGGTTCTGGATTCATGGGGATATCGTCGCGCTCGTGCGCCGCCTAAGCTTACGTTTCCTCGACGCCGTCCACAAGCAGGCTGAGGTTCGCCGCGGGGGCCGAGTGCGTCAGGATTCCAGAAGAGAGAAAATCCGCCCCGGCCTTGGCATAAGCATGCGCATTTTCAAGCGTAATCCCGCCGGAAATCTCGATCACGCACTCGGGGCACATTCCGCGCGCAATCCTCACGCACTCCGCCGCGCGCTCCGCCGTCATGTTGTCGAGCAACACGGCTTCCGCGCCCGCTCCCAGCCCTTCGATCAATTCACGTTCGTTCCGCACCTCAATCTGGACGGTCAGGGGGCCGGGTCCCACAACCTCCGGATCCAGTCCGGCCGCATCGTAAGCGCTAGCCGTTCGCGGCGGGGCCGATTTAGGCGCGACATAGGTGTGCGCCTTGTCCAGCGCTACTTTGATTCCACCTGCTAGGGCGATGTGATTCTCTTTCAACAGAATGGCATCGTAGAGCCCCAAGCGGTGATTCATCCCGCCGCCCATTTTCACGGCGTATTTGTCCAGGACGCGTAAACCTGGGGTGGTTTTTCGCGTGTCGCGAATTCGCGTCTTGGTGGCCGCCAGCTGCTCCACAAATCGCCGCGTGTACGTAGCAATTCCGCAAAGATGTGATAGAAAATTGAGCGCTGTTCGCTCACCGGTCAAAATCGCTGCCGCGTTTCCCCGCATTTGCACCAGCTTCGCGCCAGGTTCGACGAACGAGCCGTCCGCGTGCAGGCAGACGACTTCCATCTCGGGGTCCAGCGCGCGAAACACGTTTTCCGCCAGCGGTAATCCCGCGCAAACCAGCGTTTGCCGCGCCAGGATGTGCGCGCGCGCCAAGGCGTTTGGCGGAATCGTTGCCGCCGTGCTCGCGTCCCCCGAACCGATGTCTTCGGCCAGGGCGTTTCGAACGATATTCTCGATTTCTTCCGAGTGCCAGTTCACGAGGTGCCGGCCGCCTGACTCCCTGCCTCCAGGTCTCTCAGCCGCTTCCGCAATTTATCCAGCTCAACTTTTTGTTGCGCCAACGTTGCTTCCAGCCCCTTGATAATTTTCTCCGGCGCACGGCTGCGAAAGGTTTGGTCTCCGAGCTGCCTTTCTTTTGACGCGATAGCTTTCTCCAACCCTTCGATCTCTTTCTTCAGCCGCGCCTTCTCCGCGCCCGCGTCCACGGTCTCCGAATACGCCACGCGCACATCGAACGTCGCGGTCGAGCGCACTGCTCCACTCTTGGCGTCAAACTTATCCTTTGGAACGATACGCAAGTCCGACAAAACAGCGAATCGTTCCACGGCCTCGCGGTTGGTTTGTATTAAGGCGCCCATAGCGCGGTCGATCGTGGAGAAATCCGCCGGCACCTTCTTCTTGGCGTCCACCTTGAGTTCCGCCCGGATTGCCCGCAATGCCGTCACGACTTCCTGAATCCGCGCCACTTCGCGAAGAGCCTCCGCGTTCTTCCATGGCGGCTGTGCCTCCGGGAGGCGGTCCAGCGCAATCGACTTCGCTCCCGCCAGTTGCGGCAATTGATGCCACAGCTCTTCTGTCAAGAACGGCATGAACGGATGCAGCAGGCGTAGAGCTGCGTTGAACGCGGCGAACAAATTCTTCCACGCCACGCTCGCGCGTTCTCGGTCCGCACTTTGCAATTCCGGCTTGACCCATTCGATGTACCAGTCGCAGAAGTCGCCCCAGAAAAACTGGTAAACGCTCTGGGCGGCTTCGTGAAACCGGTAATTCTCGAGCGCGTCGTTGACCGTTTCGATGGTGGTCGCCAGTCTAGCGAAAAGCCAAGCGTCCACCAGCGGAAGTTTTCCGCCAACAGCGTAGGGCGCTTTTGCGCGAATCTCCGGCCCCGCCAGCTCTTCTAAGTTTGCCCCACCTTGCTCATACTTCTCCAAATTTACGAACAAGAACCGCGCGGCGTTCCAAATTTTGTTGGCAAAATTCCGTGAACTGGCCAGGCGGTCTTCCGAAAGGATGATGTCCGTTCCGGGCGCTGCCATTGACGCCAGGCAGAAGCGCATCGCGTCCGTTCCGTACTGCTGGTTGAGCTCCACTGGATCCAGCCCAGTACCTTTGGATTTCGACATTTTCTCGCCGCTTCCCGTGCGCACCAGCGAGTGCAAGTACACTGCGCGGAAGGGAACCTTGCCCGTGAAATGAATCCCCAGCATGATCATCCGCGCGACCCAGAAAAACAGGATGTCGTATCCGGTGATCAGCAGGGTTGTCGGATAGTAGGTCTTGAAGTCTTCGGTTTGCTCCGGCCAGCCCAGCGTCGAGAACGGCCACAATCCCGAGCTGAACCACGTATCTAGAACGTCGGGATCCTGCTCCAGGTTCGGCGACCCGCACGCCGCGCACTTTGCGGGAGTCTCCCGCGCCACCGTGACATGTTTATTTTCTTTGCAGTACCACGCGGGAATGCGGTGCCCCCACCAAAGTTGCCGCGATATGGTCCAATCGCGGATGTTCGTCATCCAGTTGAAATATTCCGTACGCCGGTTTTCCGGCACGATCAGAATGTCTCCGCTTTCGACTGCAGCAATCGCCGGCTCTGCCAGCGGCTTCATTTTGCAAAACCACTGTGTGGAAAGGCGCGGTTCCACCACCGTTTTGCTTCGTTCGCAAAGTCCGATCGCGTTGGCATGTTCCGTAATTTTCTCGAGCAAGCCTTGCGCTTTCAAATCCTCCACGACCTTTTTCCGAGCGGCAAACCGGTCCAGTCCTGCGTACGCGCCGGCATTCGCGTTCATGTGCGCGTCGTCAGTCATCACGTCGATTTCCTCGAGGTTGTGCCGCTTGCCCATTTCAAGGTCATTTGGATCGTGCGCGGGCGTAATCTTCACGGCGCCCGTCCCGAATTCGCGGTCGACCGCCTCATCGGCAATGATGGCAATCTCGCGGTTCATCAGCGGTAGCAAGGCCTTCTTCCCAACAAGGTGCTTGTACCGTTCGTCTTCTGGATGCACGGCGACCGCCGTGTCTCCGAGCATCGTTTCCGGCCGTGTGGTCGCCACCGTCAGAAACTGCTTCGTTCCGACGACCGGATACTTGATGTGCCACAAATGGCCCTGCCGCTCCTCGTGGACCACTTCCAGGTCGCTGAGTACGGTCAGGCAGTCCGGGCACCAGTTCACCAGCCGCTTCTCGCGGTAAATTAGCTTCTCTTCGTACAGCCGGACGAAAACCTCCCGCACTTTGCGGGACATCTCCGGCGACAGGGTGAACTTCTCCCTGGTCCAGTCACAGCTTTCTCCAATTCCCCTCATCTGCTGCGTGATCTGTCCGCCTGCTTCTTCCTTCCATTTCCACACTTGTTTCTCAAATTCTTCACGTCCCAACTTCTGATAATTGATCCCTTGGTCTGCAAGGTATTTCACGACAACCCGTTGCGTCGAAATTCCGGCGTGGTCCGTCCCGGGCAAATAGAGCGTGTTGTACCCGCGCATCCGGTGCCAGCGCGTGAGTACATCAATCTGCGTATGCTCCAGCATGTGGCCGATATGCAGGGAACCGGTCACATTCGGCGGTGGAATGACAATGGAAAACACCGGTCCGCGCGCTCGCGGGTCGGCCTTGAAAAGGGCCTCTTTCACCCAGAATTCGGCCCAGCGCGGTTCAATCCGCTGCGGTTCGTACGCTTTGGCGATTTCACGAGCCATTCCGTGTGGCTTCTCCTACTTTGACGAGCGTTCTTCCATGCCACTTGCACTTGTATTCCAACATACGAACGAACTCGCCGAAGCCCGCATCCAAGATGGCTCTAGCTAAGCGGCGATTCTTAAGTAGGTTCTTGGTGCCGAGCGTCTCAACCATAATCACTTGGTTTTTGTGAATCAGTTGAGTGCTCAATTTCTGAAGAAAATCCGTGCGCAGATCGGTTACTCGCTGACAAATATGAGCCACCCTGCTACGCGCCTTCTCGCGGTTCTTAGAACCCTGCTCACAACGCTTTTGGGCGGTGCAGAGCTTTGACAGTGCCGCCAACAAAGGACGAGGCAACCACACCTGAGACCACCTTCTTCCATTGAACGCCTTGGTGTTCATGTCCACCGATAGGCGATGGCTCGCGGGGCCTACAACAGGCAACGGCTGCTCTACTTGGAACGAAACATAATATCGGCCTGCAGGCGTCATGCTCAGCACAACAGAGGATGGCTCGCCGCTTAACGTCGGTGGTTTTACTTTATCCGGACGCTTACCCATCAAGGAGTCGAACCAATTCCTGTACGCGGTATCTAAAGCACACCCGGTCTGCTGTAACGATGGGGCGCTGACTTCGCGGAGCCAAGGCAACGCGGTCTTTATTCTAGCAGCTGCCACCCCGTTGGGGTGGTTATGCGACCTTGAAACTCGATCCCGAGGCCTATTGATTCCAAAAGACTTAAAATCGAGTTTCTGAGGAGGTATCAAATTGAAGAGACGCTCGGCAACCTTATCCACAAGCACTTTACGACGGCACTTCGGACACCAAACAACATGGTATTTGCTGCTGTAAACGACGTTGTGATTGGACTTGTATCCTAGCATCATAAGGGCCTTATAGCCCTTCGCTTTTCTTTCGTAAATAGTTTTCTAGAAGCCTTATATCCCCATGCCTGAAGGCAGGGGGCTTTACGGCTCCCCTCGGTAATCCTCGACTATACGGGGCGAAAAGCTATGACGTCAATTCGGGGGGAGTCTGGAGAGAGAATCGCAAACTTCATAGCCAGCGGTTGCCAGGGCGGGGAACTACGGCTTTTTTGACTTGAGCTCTTCTTTGACCATCGCTTCCACGACCGGCTTTAGAATCTCTCGCGTCACCGCTTGCAGCATTTCCGGATTCATCTTGGCCAGAACTTTGGCAACCAGATCGTCCATGGTCGGTGCAGGCGCGGCTGGGGTGGATGTTGCCTGCGACGGGCTGTTGGGCTCTAAGACGCCCTCTTCCTCCTGCGCGTAGAAGCTGCTCCCGTCTGACGACGCGGCTTGCGGGCCTTCGAGGATGAACGTAGCGTCTTCGGTTACCTGGGCCGCTTCCTCGCGAATCGCTTCGACCGCAGCCGGCGGCAGCGCAGCCTCTTCAATCACTGTTTTTGCTTCCGGGCTGACCTCGCTCGCTTTTTCATTTCCGTTCTTCGGCGCGCTTCCGTGGTTTGCCGGCGCTGGCCCATCCCACGTCGAAGCCAACTGGCTGGCCTTCTGCATCTCGCTTTCCCACGGGCTCGACGAGACAGAAAACCACGAGTCTTTTCCGTCTTTCCTCTCCGCAGGCTTCGCGTCGCTTGCTGTCTTTGCCTTATCCTCAACAACAGCCGTCGCCGTTTCGGTCGCACACTTCTCATTGGAAACCGCGGAAACTACGGGCGCCACAGAAACGGGCGCCCAGGCATCGGTTTTAAACGGTTTGCTTGGAACCGGCGATGTCTCTTGGACCGGGGCCGGAGGAACAACCGTCGGCGTTTCGGGTGCCCGAATGCTTGCCACTGGAGCTGCTTCCACTGGCGCCGGTTTCTCTTCCTCTACCGGCTCCCATGCCACGTTGCGCGACTTGCTGGCCGCAATCTGTTCGAATCCGCCCGTGCGCCAGTCGCTTGTGCTACTCTTCGACTTCTTCGTTTTGGCGGCAGAAACCTCTTCTTCTTCTCCCGCGCTCTCGGGCCTCCAGGCTGCCGGCTCTTCGTCTTCCCCTTCTTCTTCCGCTACTTCTTCGTCCTGGTCGCGCCAATCATGCTCCATCGTGAATTCTGGCGAGGTTGCCGTCGTAAACCTTGCGTCATCCTCGGCTGCTTCTGCAGGCGTCTCCAGCAAGGTGCCGAACGCCACTGGCTGCGACCCCGAATCAATCTTGATCGGTTCCGGCTTAGCGGGCACTTCCTCCACAAAACTCTCGTTCTCCGCCGCGGAAGTATCGCCGAAGTTGAATTCTTGTACGGGCGTCGCCACGACCGTCGGCACGCCGGTGCTGTTTGGTGTGAACATGTTCTGAGCGTCAAAAGGTTCCGGCTCGGAAGCCTTTGCCGCAGGAGCGTTCAACTGGCCTGCCCCCGAGCGTTGTAGCGCGGACTTCACCATCGAGATCAACGGATCGGGCGGAATGAACGGCTTCTTCAACACCCCGTCCGCTCCTACCCTCTGCGCTTCTTGCTCATCGAGTGGGTCGAACGCACCCACAAGCAGAATGACAGGAATGTGTGACAGCGCGGAATCCATCTTTACGAACTGACAGACTTCATAGCCGTTTCTCACGGGCATGAACACGTCGGCAAGCACCAGGTCCGGCCGCACGTCCGCGATCTTTCGCACCGCCGCTTCGCCGTTTCCAACGGCGACAACGTCAATGCCCTGATCTTTCAGTGCAAGACCAACCATCTTCTGGATGTTGCTGTTATCGTCCGCAACCAGAATTTTCGGCACTCAACGCCCTCCGCCGATACTTCACCGCCGCAAGCCACTCCAGCTGCATCGCAGCCCAAAGGGGTGCCCTGCCTGAATTTATTGGAGCATTGGCGCACGTGTGCGTCAATCACCCCCGGGCAGGATTGTGTCGCAAAGCAATACTGCCCAATTGTACATAACCCGCCGACGCGAATGTTCAAAACAGAAAGGGGCCGGCAACTGCTGCACCCCTTTCCTTGGACTAACGGGGTTCCCTAAAGCCTAAAGACTACCAAGGCACAATCTTTCGCAAGCCCTTCTTTTTCTTGCTGCTAGACTCTTTCTTGCTGTCCTTCTTGTCAGTCGGACTAGCCGCCGGGGGGTCGCCCTGTGTGGAGGTGGCATCCGGCCTTGTTCCATCGCTCGCTTGGCCGCCAGCGGCCGTCCGCCCATCGGTTTTCGCGGCTCCCTCCGCCGCCCCAGCCGTCACGCCAGCGCCGTCGGTCTTTGCCGCAGAATCACTTGTTCCCGTCGACGTCGTTGATGCGCCGGCCGGATCACTTGCTCTTGCTGGCTCCGCATCGGCCTTTTGCCTTTCCGTCTTCGCCTCGTTTCCGTTTGCGGGCGGCGTTACGCTTTCTGCGCTACTCGTCGCCTCCGCCGTTCCTCCAGCGGCTACCGTCGCAACGATCGACGAACCGGCCCCGCCAATGCGGGATTGATTTCCTCCGGCCAGAATGTCCATTCCCGCGTCATTGTCCGACTCTGGCGTCATTGTGGGCGCGCCGGATTTCGCCGCCGCGTACAACTCCTCCCTGGGGCCAGTCCTTACTAGCGCCAGCGGCTTGGCCACGAGGGAATGGTGCTTCCGCGGTGAGTTCTTCTCCGCCGTCATCCACGCCACAGCCTTGGGGTCGGGCTGCGGCACCGGGGCCTTCAGCTCCTTCAGCTTGTCTTTGGCTTGCGGAACCATCGGCGATAGCGGATATTCCCGCACGATTCTGGCGTAATACGGCGCCGCCAGTTCCTTCTTTTCCGAGCCTTCCCAGATGTTTCCGAGCATCCACAGCGCGCGGTCGGCTTTGCTGTACAACGGATAGCGGTTTACCAGCGATGCCAGCCTCGAACCCGCCGCTCTCTTGTCTCCTCGCGTGGTGTAATAAAAATAGCCGATCCGAAAATCTCCCTCAGCCAGCACTTCCTGGACTTCCCGCAAATACTGTTCTGCCTTGGGCGCCAGCGGATCATTCGGAAACTTTTGCAAGAATACCTGGAACGCATCTTCCGCTTCGCGCGCCTGGGTCCGGTCGCGGTCCGGCTTTTCCATTTGCCGGAAATGCGCCATGGCTACCTGCAGCTTTGCGTAGGCCGCTTCCGGCAGCATGGGGAAGAAAACATAGAAATCCTCGTAGGCTTGTATCGCTTGCGTGGTGTTGGCCGTCCCGCCCTCTTTGTAATACGAATCTGCAATCGCTAGTTTCGCTTTGGCCAAGTATTCGCTGTCTGGATACGTATTGATCAGCGTCTGCATGTTGAGCCGGCCGACTTCATGCCTGCCATGCTTGATGTCGTCCATGGCCCTGTCGAACAGAAGCTTGTCCGGCTCGGCGTTGTTGTCCGCGCTGGTGGACTTATTGATCTTTTTTTTCTTGTGGACGAGAAATTGCGCACTGCTGGGTGTAGCGGTCGACAGCATCAATGCACTCGAAATCAAGATGCTCAACCACGCCGCGCTAGCCCTCGAACAAGTAACGCGCACTCCTCACCTCTCTCGCAAATCTAGGATTGCCCACACAGACTACCATCGCCACACCAGCCCGCAGCCCTCCCCAGTTTAAACCATTTGATTATACCTGAACGAAAGGACAGGTCCCATTAATCTTACCATTCCTACCATTCCTCGACGCGGCCGCGGGCCCCCGCCTGGCTGTCCAATTGTTTCAGATGCCGAGGTTGCCTGCCAGGGGTTGCCTCATGCCTTTTCCCATCCCCGCCCACTCTTTCCGCGCCGCGAAACGCGTTGCACTCGAATTCACCATTCGCATCTTGAATTTTCGAATTTTCTCGCGCTACGATCCACTTCCATCTAAGGCCGCACATTATAGCCCCAATTCATCTATCCGCGGCTCGCCTGCCCTAGCAAAGCGAACCTGCGCGGCAGGAGTTCTTTTTCAGGCAGGGAATATTTGGGCTCTTTAGCTGGTCTCTAGCAGCAGGGCGGAGTGTAGCTGTAGCCCAGGGACCTCGACGAAGACCCAGTTTCTACTTTCCGCTCGAAGAGGAGTTCATTTCGTGAGAAGTTGGAGCTAAGGGGTCCGATCTCTGTGGATTCCGTTATGATGAAACGCGCGCTGGTGGCTGGCTCACTTCTGATGGTTGCGGCGGCGGTGCCCCGGCTGGCTCACCAAGTGCACAAAGCGGAAGTGGCGCACATGTCCCTGAAAGTGGGCGACATGGCGCCTGACTTTATCCTTCTCACCAACGACTGGAAAACCGTGCGCCTCAGCGACTACCGCGACAAGAAAAACGTCTTCCTCGCCGTTTACGTGCTGGCCTTCTCGGAAGGCTGTACCGCGCAAATGCGAGCCGTGCAGGCCGGCATAGACTCCGGCCGCATACCCACCGCCGACACCGCCGTATTTGGCGTCAGCATGGACAGTCCCGCCGCCAACGCCGCCTTCGCCGAGCAGAACGGACTCCACTTTCCTCTGCTCAGTGACATGAACCACAAGATGGTCACTTCCTACGGCATCCTGAAAACGTACAGCATCGAAAACGAGGACTATCGGTGGGCTCTTCGCGCCAATATCGTCATCGACAAGCGGGGCATCATCCGCCTCATCGACGAAGGCGACAATGCCGTCGACCCCAACACTGCGCTCACCCTTTGCACCACCCTCCACAAGCAGCCTCCTACCAACTAACCTGCTGGCGCTTCTCCTCGCCCTTTACTAAGGCTCAACGCACCGCCAATGGCGCGGAGGCTAGTTGAGAAACGTTGCCCGTGCAGGTTGCTAAGAATGGGGCTAGTTTGAAGTTTCTGTAGCGGCGTAGATATCTTTGGCGGCGTCACCGTACAGGTGCAGGAGTTGTGACGCGCGTTTCAGCAAATCGGAAGGCATGTCTCCCGGCTGGTAGTCCACCCACCCGGTCGTGTAGGCCAGCGAAATCTTTTTCCCGGCGCATTCCAATTCCATCGACCCCATGCGGTTCAACACCTGCGTTACTTCGCCTACGTTGCATTTTGGCAACACCAACACGAAATCGTCGTTGGCCAGCCGCACGGCATAGTCCGAGCCGCGGCTCACTTCTTTCAGCCGCCCGGCAAACTCTTTCAGCGCCTGATCCAGCGCCGTTTTCCCATACTGCTGGGTCAGTTCCGCCAGGTCTTCCAGGTGAATGGTGGCCAGGCTCAGCGCCGTGTTGTGCCGCTTCGCGCGGGCGATTTCTCTTGCGAGATGCAGCAGCGCCGAAGTGCGCGTGTACAGGCCGGTAACCGGATCCAATGCGGCGGAGTCGTCGGAAGTCGCTTCATTGCCTTGCGAATCGGCGCTGGGCGCGGCCGCTTTCTTGCGCATTTTTCGAAATATTCTTTGTCGGTACAGCATCCAGCCGTTGAAAAGGAGGAGCAAGCACAAAACTCCCCAGCGCGCTTGCTCGGGCGTTATTTCGTAGAAGTGGTCCTTGTGTTTGAACAGGCGGGAGAATGCGGTTAGCAGCAATGCCACTGCGGAAAGCGTAGTAACGGTCAGGGCGGAGAACCACAGCCACGATTCGCGCCGACCTAGTTTCTTTAAGTCGATTTCCGTCGTTTGGCCGTAATAACTGGCGGGTCCTTCGAGCGGGGAGGACTTGGTCGTCAGGCTTACCCGATCTCCGAACTCAGACACCGTGGTTCTGCCAGGCCGGCCAAACATAATCTTCAATGTAGGCCGCTGCTGCAAAGTGAAGCAATCCCCAAAAGGTACAGGCCCTCCCTTTCAGGAACCTGCACCAAAGTACTGTTGTTCTAAAATACGTTTATGAAACCCTCCTATAACATCAGCCGGGCATTCTTCTCGCCAGATTTTGCGCCCAGGTCGCGAAACAGTGCCAGGCGTCTGTGTGGCCGAGGGGCACCCGCACTTGTTGCACTACGATTAAGAAGGCGCTCGCCCAAATGGTAACGCGATGCACTGTCCTAGTGGTCCACAAATCATGCGCGACCAACAGCAGCAGGAATCCGTACGTGCACAATTGTGCCACCCAGAACGGGTTGTTCTGGATGAATCCAATCGGCCAGCGCGCGACGGCCGCAATCATCAACGCGGTGGTTGCAATCAGAAGGAAACGCTTGTGTGCGGGAGGATTGGATCGAGCTCGGAACGCCAAAAACACTAGTATCCCAAAGATCAGCATATCAGTCAGGGGAATAATGTAAAAGGTCTTCGGGTCCAAGCCAGAGGCATCGGTTGGCTGGCCGAATTCTCTTCGCAGCAGGTCCGTCGACGCCAGGACGCCGAGAAGGACCATCAAACAGGCCAACACGAAACCCACCAGTCCCAGCTTTCGGTGAACCTCCACGCGATTTGCGGCGACCAGCGACGTCTGCGTGATCAGCAACAGAACCCACGACGAAAACGCAGCGCCGTGCAAATGAATCAGCACATTGGGCAACGGCGCCTTGAACACTCCCGCGAGAAAGTACGTCCGCGCAAATCCCCAAAGCACGGTGGCCAATATCAGCAGCGCTATCGCAGGGAAAAAGTATTTGTCCAGGCGCGACTCCTGCGGTTCGAACACCTTTGTCGCCATCGTTCCTCCGTCTGTTTTATGAATTTGAGATTTGACCGCGGGGCCTGAATAGGTCTGCATTATCTACACCGACTTCGTGTTGTGTCGAAGCTCTAAGCTAGCTCTTAGTTTCGTTGCGCGGACGCGTGGCGATTTGACTACTGCTTGGCAGTTTGCCGGATCGCGTCCAGTCGTCGGTGGGGGGATACAGCTCAAGGCCAATTTCGTAGGTGCCGTCCTGGCGCGTTGCGCAGTGGGCCACGCGCCCCCGGGAGGGAAGGTTCCCGCGAATCGGCTGGACTAAAAGAGCGTGGTTCGTGTTCCAAAAGCGTTTCGTCACCAGGCGCGCGCCGTGGCAGCTCACATCAACGGTGGAGGTGATTTCGAATGCACCGGTCACAGGGTCGGAAATCTTCACGAACATCTTCAATGAGATGCGGCTTTCCGCCCGGCGAAGAAGGGGAGCGTCCACGAACACGATCCTGTACTAACGTATTGTTCGGGGAAATGAAGGCGGGGCTCTGGCAGAGTCATCTTGCTTTTCTCTTGGCTGGACGTCAATAGTACTCGGCTACTATTTTCGTTCCTCCAGTGCTTCGCAGATTTCGGGAAGGCCGAATCCGCCAGCGGCCGACACCATACCTTTGAAAATACTCGCAGCAGCGCCCTGCAGGCTGGCCGACGCTTCCAGCCAGCTTCAGAAGCCGGTGCGCTGCATATTGGCCTTGAGTGCGTCATCAATGCGGGCCACGGATTCGCTGAGATGCGCCTTTGTTTCCACGGACATTTTGATGCCCGGCTTGTTCAGCGCGGTTTGCAACTGGCTTCGCAGAGTAGTCAACTCCTGTCGCGACAGCGTCTGCGCATCTTCAGGCACGGCCGAATCGTGCAACACCATGGCCACCAATCTGCGCAGATGCGCCCGCTGCAGCGAGCGCCGGTAGCTGTTGATGTTCAGGGAATCGCCGGGCGCTTTGGTCTCCGCCCACACGGAGTCCTGAACGCCGGTGAACAGCGACGCAAGACTGAATGATTCCGCCGGCGGAGCAACCTTTACTTCGGAATCCAGAATGCGGCTCAGAACAAGCGGATGAAACAGGCGATCCAAGACCTGGCTCTGCAAGGAGAGCACCATGTCGTGAATAGGGACGTCGAAACGCGTGCGCATGGCGAAGAAGTCGACAAAGTCCGAATGTCGCGGGCTGGCCAACTTGTTGAGCAATTGCGGGGAAAATTGAAACGCCTTGGGCGAGAACAAATGCTCACGCAATAGGTCCAGCGCTTCTTTTTGTTTTGCCACGGGCACCGGTTCGAACGGCAGACGGCTTCCCGGATCGCCCACGTGCGACCGGTAATGGTAAACGCCACCGATGTATTTCGAGGCAAGGTACAGCGCGTAGCCTTCCTGCCCCAATGCGTTGTTAAAGCTTCGGCGGAGGACTTGGTAGCCCTCGCCAGGCTTTTCGAGCCTCTTTTCCATACTGTTGCGGATTTCGTCGGCGAGTTTGACGCGCAAAGCGTAGAACTTCAGCGGGTCGTTGCCAAAATCAAAGCGGTTCACCGCCGGGTCCATATCGAATGGTCCGCCGCCGATTCCAGCGTCTTCATCGGTGTCGTAAGCCAGTTGAGGTTCCGCGGCTCGGGAGGCAATCTTCGCCAGCTCGGGCAACTCTTCATCGGGGGTGTTCGCGGTAATCGGCTTGTACGCATATTCGATGGCCCAGTAATCGTAAGGTCCCAGAGTCGTCTGGTGATACTGCCCCTGCTTTTGTCCGGGCGCCGCAACGTTTGTTGGGATGTAGTCCATCACGGAGCCTGTAAGCCCCTCTTTCGCCGTCAGCGCCGTATCCTGCGCCTGCTCCAGGGTATGGATCGTGCTTGCGCGGAAATTGTGACGGAGCCCTAGCGTGTGGCCTACTTCATGCGCGGTAATTTCCACCAAAATATCGTGGACGAACTCCTCGGCCTCCGGACCTTGCGGGTCCATGCCACGGGCAGTTAGAAGATCAATGGCGAACTCCGCCTCGCGCACTTTGCCGCGCGCCAGGTCACAGAATTCCGCCGGGCCGTTATGCCAGGGCGCGAGGAACGGCTTCACTTGATCCTCCATCCAGGGCAGCAAGGACATGCCGGCGGGATTCACGTATTCGTTGACTTCGCGGCGGAAATAGCGCGTCATGCCCGCGTCGAAGCGGATGTCCGCGTCATAGATTTCTCCCGTTAAAGGGTTCACGCGTGAAGGCCCTTCGGCGAATCCTGGGTCGGGATAGCCAGTGAACCAGCGAAGCGAGCTGTAGCGCACGTCGGCGGGATCCCAATCGGCGTTATCGGGCTGCTGTTTGACCTGGATGGCGTCCGTAAAGCCAATCCGTTCGAACGCCTTGTTCCAAAGCAAAACGCCCTCGCGGATGGCATCGCGATATTCCACGGGTATGGTGTTTTCCATCCAAAACACGATGGGCTGTTTCGGCGGAGAGAGCGGGGCCGAGGGATCCTGTCTCTCGAGTCTCCAGCGATGGATGTACCTGCGACCGGACTCAAAATTGCGGTCACTGTCGTAGTCTTCCACTTGCGTGAAGAAGTGGCCCACGCGGTCATCCGCGAGACGCGGGCGGAATCCCGGACCCGGCAATTCGGAAATGCTGTAACGGAAATGAAAAAGCAGGCTGCGCACGTCGGGGACGTTGCGCGGGGGCGGCGGGGTCGGCGGGGGCGGAGCGCCGGGAGGCAGCAACGGGGGTAAGGGCGGCTGCTCAGCGGCAAAGTGGTTGATGGTTTCAATTTCGATGTTGCGCTTGAACGCCTTGAGCCTGCCGAAGTTGCTGTTCTTCGCGTCGTAGTGATAACCGATGCGAAAAACGTCGTTCAGCGCGTAAGCCATCATGGGGATGTCGGTCAGCAGGATGGCTCCCAAGTCCATCAGATCGCTCTTGCGTTCCGGATGAGGGAGGCTCTCGCGTTTGGTGGAGCCGAGGATCGAGTCGCTGAAGGAATGCGCCACGGCGCGCCCCATTGGGGAGTTGGTCTGGGCGGCAAAGCGCGTGTTCTTCAGGATCACTTGAATGTTCTTTCCGTCCTTGTGGAAGACGATGGGCGTCTCTCCGCAGTAGCTGTCCGCGTAGAATCCGCCTTCGCCCAGGCCCGATTCGCACGTCAGGGACAACATGTACATTTTGTCGAACTGAGCGGGCTGAATTTCCAGAAAAACCTTTTCTTCAGTTTTATAGAACGTGAACAGCCCCTGGATCACTTCTGCGTCTTTGACAACGTCGGCAAAGGGTTTTTCCTTCGGCGGCTCCGGCTTTTGATCGGGAGCCGCGGCTTTTTTATCGGCGTCGGCTTTCTGGTCGGCGGCAGGTCTTTTGTCGTCGGCCTTGCCTTGGGGCGGCTGCGCGGGCAGTTTTGCGCTTGCAGCCAAAAAAAGAGTGGCCACGTAGAGTGTGAAGATTACCTTTCGCATGGGGTTCACTCCTTGCTTGACCGTTTCGCCGGTCATTGTGCGGTGTGAAGAGATATGCGCCTGATATGGGAGTTTAGAGCCAAAGTCAAGTCAAGCCCGAATTTCCGTGAGGCGGAACCCGCCGCCAGGGGCCAAACGATAGCCCGGAACATATTCGTAAGCGACGCTCCCGACGGCACCTCCGGATGCAGCGAACATTTCTGCGTGCGGCCAGTCTTTCTTTGAGGACAATTTCACCGACGACGGAAGCAATTCCGCCCGCAGCGCCGGCCCACAGGAAGTCCTCGATGCCTACGCGAAACCGGGCATCGAGGTCGAAGAGCGGCGGCGGCGTGCAATACTGCGGGACGAATAGGAAGCTGGTGAGCGCCAGCGGAGCAGTAACCACCGTGCCCCAGAGGATCTGCCGACGCTATTGCTTGCCGCGGAGCAAGCAGGCAAGCCAGGCCGCGTCAAAAAGGAGAGTTCCAACCAGATACGCGAAGTGCTAGTTCATCGCTCTTCCCCTATTCGGAGGTGTGCATTTAAACGGAGTTACTGTACAGAGCGTTAGCTGTCGAACTCAAACCAGTGTCAAACGATCAACCGTCCCTGATCTTTTCGCTGGTTCTGAGTTAGAATGCGCACCAACCCCGCGGAATTCCAACCGCCTTTTGAGAGGAGCATCTTGGTGCAACCTGAGCGCCCGCGCGCACGCCGCCATCCTTTTGTAGCTGGTATTGAAATCACCGATGTGGAGTCCGAGACGCAGAGTAACGAACAGACGTGCGACCTGAGTTTATTCGGCTGTGGTGTGCACACGCAGAAGCCGTTGGCACCGGGGACGCGGGTCAGGATCAGGATTGTTCGCAGCGGGGCGAGCTTTGTTGCCCTGGGCAAGATAGCTTACGCAGGAAAGAGCACGCGAATGGGGGTGTTGTTCACGAAGATCGAACCGAATCAGCAATTGGTTTTGGAAAAGTGGATCGCGGAGATGCGCGAAGCGCGCGGGGTGAATCAGGCGGAAGGGTAGTGGGACGACCTGGGATTCTGCGCCGGGTGAAACGACGGAACGCAGGAAAGCGGAACTGACAATAGAAAAGGGAGCCATTAAACTCGGTTCTGCTTAGAGACGTCAAATTAGCGGCTGGAGTCAGTTCGCGACGGTGAGTTCGATGGTGGCGGAGGCGGAAACTTTTGTGCCGGCCAAGGGGGACTGGTCGATGACGGCGCCGTGAGGCCACTGCGGGGCGGAAACGTAATTCACTTTGCGGCGCATCTGCGCCTGGTCGAGGCGGCGCTGCGCTTCGATTTCGTTCCATCCCACAAGATGAGGCATTACAAAGGCCGTCTCTCGCGGCCCTTGGGAGATCAGCACGTCCACGCGCGGCGTGGCAGCCCCCGCGCCCGGTTTGGGGTTCTGGAGCACGATGGTGTCGACCGGTTCGTCGGGCATGTTGATGGCGGAGACTTCCCCGACCTGCAAGCCCTGGCGAAGCAATTCGACGCGCGAAGCGCGCAAGGAATTGCCTTCGAGCAGAGGAATTTGCAGCTGGCGCTGGCCCAGGCTGAGAACAACGTGGGCTTGCTGGGAGACTTTCATGAGCAGGCCCGCGGGAGGCGTTTGGCGAAGGACGGTGTTGATGGGCTGGTCGCTGTAGATGCGGTCGGCAACGCGCAGGACCAGACCGCGCGACTGCAGCATTTTGCTGGCCTCCGAGACGTTGTTGCCCACAAGGTTGGGCATGGTGACTTCACGGCCGTGAATGGCGATGCGCATGGCGGTGATGGCGCTGAGAAAGGCCGCGGACGCGAGGATGAAAACGAGCAGCGTCATGCGGGTGAGCCATTCGAGGCGCTCGCGAAGCGTCATGGGGAGTTTTGGCTGCTCGTTCTCAGTCATCGTTCTCGCCCTCAGTAGAGCAAGAAAACCAACCGACGCCCGCTACGCTCATCAGAAAACTTGGTCTTCAGGAATCAGTTCTCAGTAGGAGACGTAATCTGGCAATGGAAGACCGATAACCGAAAGCTCAAAACTACTTTTTCGCCAGCGGCGGGGGCGGATACTCAGGCAATTTGTCCTTGCTGGTGTCCGCGCGCTTCACTTCCAATTCGTCGAAGAGCAGAGACGGGCCGATCACGGTTGTTGGAATGCCGCCCGGGCGGTTGCTCACCAGCGGATCGTTGCCTGCCGCGATGACGCCTGTACGCAGTGCGCGAGTGTCCAGCTCGTTGAACACGGCGCCGCGCACCAATTCTTCGTGGCCGTCGCCGGCGTAGACGCGATAGAGAAGGCGCGGAGTGTTTCCTGGCTGGCCGAGCGTTTCGACACGATAGCCGTAAGGCTTGCCCTGTTCTTGGACCATTTCGATGACTTTCTTTTTCAAGTCGTCAGGCGACTGCGCTTCGGAACTTTTCAACAGCAGCACGCCAAGATTCGGGCCCGGCGCCATGCCAGCGGCGGCGCGACCATGGCCGTTCGAATCAGGGAAGTCGCGCAGGGGCTGGCGGCCAATGAGGTAATTCGTGAGCGTGCCGTTTTCGATGGTATTGACGGGTTGAGCTTTCACGCCCTCGCTATCGAACATGTAGCTGCCGATAAGGCTTTTGCCCTGGAAGTCTTTGAGCGTGGGGTCGTCCACGACGGAAAGAAAATTCGGCAGCACGCGCGCTTTGTAACTGGTGGCAAATGCTCCGGTCGTGCGGTTCGGACGGCCAAGGGCCGGCTTGTGACCGACGACATTTTGGCCGATGAGAGAGGCGACGATGTCGTCGGCGGCATCAGCGGAGAACAAGATGGGGCCGCGATACTCCTCTTCGACAATGGGGGCCTGACGCAGCGCGACGATGGTATCGAGCATTTTCTTTGCGTCGGTCATCAGCAGATCGCGTGAGGGTAATTCTTCCATGCGCGCGACAACATATGCGGGGCTGCGGCTGAGACGCATGCCGTCGGCGGCTTGCGCGGAACCGTTCAACTGCACGGAATAGGTGGTTCTGCCGCAGCGCGTGACGGTGCCTTCAGAATTGATGAGGTAATCGTTGACGGCGGAAAAGCGCGCCGACGCGGTGACCGATTGCACGTCAGGATACTGGCGATACAAGCTGGTGACGTCCTCCAGGGTTTTCTTCCAGGAGGTTTCATCGAGCTTCAGCGAAACGGTAGGCTCTACGGCAATAAGCGGCGCAGACCTGGCGAAGTCGTCGATGGGATTCGCGTCGACGCTGAATCGTTTGAGTTCGGCCTGCTTTTCGGCGAGCGCCTGGCCGGCTTCCTTGTAGGCGCTGTCGGTGGCGAGCCAGATTTGGCGACGAAGCGCGATGGAGTCGTTATCAAGCGGGAGGATCATGGACTCGCCTTCGCCGCGCCCGTAGAAGCTGTCTTGCTTGTAGTCGCCGATGCGAACGACGACGCGCAGGACACGATAGTGCCCGTGTTGATTTTCGCGGAGGGCGCCAAAAGCGGCTTCGGCGGAATAGTCTTCGACGTCGCTGACACGATACTCGATGAAATAGGGCGGCTGGACCTGGTCCATCTTGAGTTGCGCTTTGGAACGGTCGAGTTCTGTGAGCAGAGCTTCGAGAAGACCGTCGCCTTTAACGGCGACGTGAGCGGCAGCCAGCGCGGGGTCGAGCGCGGGTTTCGAGTCACCGGAGGAGGCGCGGAGAGTATGCGTCATCGAAGTGAGGGAAAGAGCGAGCGCAAATGCCAAGTTGCGGTAAAGCAGTGTCATGGCTTCACCCCCGCGTTGGTTTCCGTGGCGGTCTTTGCAGGAGGTGCGCTGTCTTCAAAGCCGGGCGGAGGCAACAGCGGCGGACGCTCGTGCTGATGCGCGCGCTTTTGCACTTCCATTTCGGAAAAGAGCATGAAAGGCGCGACCGCGGCAACGGGAACCTGGCCACTTTCCGCGCCGCAGACGCCGTTGAAGACATGCTCCTGATCGCCGGTGGTGAGGATACGAGTTAAAGCGGCCAGCGGTGTGCCAACGATGTCCACTCCGCGCACTAATTCATCGGGACGGCCATCGGCGTAAACTTTGTAGACCATCACGGGCAGTACCTGAAACGCCTGCGGCAACTGGCGCGTGGTGATGGTGAAACCACCTTGTATGTCATCGAAATACAAGCCGTAGGGTTTGCCTTGCTTTTTCACTTCGTCGATGAGTTTCTGGCGCATCTGGGCTTCGGGGACCGTTTGCGTCGAAGTGACGATTAAGTTTCCCTGGCGGCCGGTGGGCATGAGGCCGGGCTGATTGCGGCCGTGACCATTGGAAACGCTGAAGTCTTTGATGGGCATGCGCGACATCAGGAAATTCTTGAGCACGCCGTCTTTGATGACATCGACGTGCCGGGCGGGTGTGCCTTCATTGTCGTAACCATAGGAGCCTGCTAGCTTGACGCCAGCAATTTCGTGGATGGTCGGATCGTCAACGACGCTTAGGAATTTCGGAAGAACTTCCTGGCCGATTTTCTTGGTGAAAGTCTGTCCTTCTTCTTCATCGCGTTGGCGGTGGCCTTCGAGGCGGTGGCCGAGGACTTCGTGGAAGAAGACGGCGCTGGCGCGCCCGCTTAAAAGAGCCGGGCCGTCATAAGGTTCGGCGACGGGAGCCTTGCGAAGATCGCTGAGGTCTGCGGCCATTTTTTCGATTTTGCTAGTGAGTTCGGCTTCGGCCGGCAGACCCGTGGCGTTGGGGCCCTGGAAAGTTTCGACACGGAGAAGGTCCATGCCATCGTCGGCGCGTGTTTGCGCTTCCATTACGAGGCGCGCGGAAGAAGTGGGCGAAACAAGAGTCGTGCCTTCGTTTGTGACCATGCGCGAATTGGAATTCGAGACCTGAAGCACGACGCTGGCGAAATACACTTCGGGATACTTGCGGAAAGCTGCGGAGAGTCGCTTGATTTCGCTTTCCCAGGAGGCGCGATCGAAAGGCGCGGCGGTGGCTTCACCGATATGCGTTTCCGGTTTTTCCTTGGAGAAGTCGGGGGACTTGTCCTCTTCTTCCGCGCGAACGGCGGTGTTCGTGCGGACGTTCATGAGAGCAGGAACTGCGCGCTTGTACTCGCGGTCGGTGAGTTCCCACAAGACACGGGCGAGGGCTTCCCGGTCATTGCCGAGAGGAAGGGTTCCGGAGGTGACGCCGCTCGAGCGGCTCTGGCCATGCGTGTTATCGAGGTCGGGAGCGCCGACGCGCATGGTGACGTCCGCAAAGCGGCGAGCAGCGCTGGTGTTGCCCAGGAGGCTGCCGTAAGCGCCGGAAAGCACGACAAAATCCTGATCGTAGACAGTGTAGCTGAGGTAGTAGGGAGGCTGCTCGGCCTTGCCGAGCTCGGCGACGGCGCGTGAGAGTTCCGTTTGCATCGCTTTCAAGACAGGGTCGTTCGCGGATACCGGGGTCGGAGCGGAGAGCGGAGTCGAGGTTGGCTTGTTGTCGGCGGCGGACCCCAGTGGGGGAAAGGCCAGCTGCCCTGCAAGGAAGCAGGCCGCGGCAACACGCAGAAGTTTAGATACGGCGGCAAATGCTCGTCCGCGATTTTGTGAGGATTCAAAGATGTACATGAAGAATGGACTCCCCTTCCGACGGTCGATCCAACAGTCGATCGATCCGTGTCAATCACCAAAAACCACCCAGAATTGGAGTATGCCTCAGTGTTTTGACGTGCGCAAATGACCGCGTCCGAAACGTTCACTCGTTATTTGACAACCCGCGCCCGTGAAACGGTTGCGTGACCGGAGAATTGGTTCGCCCTTGACGCCTCCCGCGTGCTACCACTGGTTTTCCGCGCTTGTCTGGGGCTTGGCCTGTCTTTGCGGATCGCGATGGCGTTGCCCTTGGTCGCGCCGCCGGGGTTCCTGCTGGGGTGGAAAAGTATAAGAGGGGACGCTCACCCGTCTGGCAAAAAATCACGCGTCGCCGAAGCGTTCGCCGGGCTTGAGGCGGGCGCCGTTGGCGAATTCGGAGGCGGTGACTTGTTTGCGCCCCTCGAGTTTGACGGCTTGCAGGCGCAAGAAAGTTGCGTTGCCGCAAGAGACGAACCAATCGTTCTTTGCACCAAAGAGAGTGCCGGGAACAGAATGCGCGGCGGGGAGGGATGGGTCGGCGCGCACTGCAGGTAGAGACGAAGCTTCAGCTACCGGTTGACCCCAGAGATGGCAGGTCTGGCCACGGAAGGTCGTGTAAGCGCCGGGCCAGGGAGCGAAGCCGCGCATGCGGTTGTAAATTTCTTGCGCGAAACGGTTCCAGTCGATGCAGCCGTCTTCCTTTTTCAGGATTGGAGCGACGGTGGCTTCCCCATGGTTTTGCGGTCGCGGAACTATGGTGCCACCGGCTAAACCGCGCAGGGTTTCTTCCATCAAAGGTGGACCGGCCTCGGACATTCGCGCGGCGAGTTCGGGAGCGCTTTCGGCGGGACCGATTTCCATTTCGTGCTGAAGCAGGATGTCGCCGGTATCCATGCCGGCGTCAATGCGCATGGTGGTGAACCCCGTGCGTGTTTCGCCGTTGGCAATGGCCCAGTTGATGGGGGCGGCGCCACGATATTTCGGAAGCAGGGATGCGTGCAGGTTAATCCAGCCGTGCTTGGGAATCGAAAGAAGGCGCGCAGGGATGATTTGCCCGTAGGCGATGATGACGATGAGGTCGGGAGCAAGCTTTTCGAGAAGTTGCTGAACTTCCGGCACGCGAATTTTTTCCGGCTGATGCAAGGGAATTTTTGCGGCCAGTGCGACTTCTTTCACTGGAGAAAAGAAAACTTGCTGCCCGCGACCGCGCGGGCGGTCAGGCTGCGTGATAACAGCCAAGACTCTGAAATCGGGCTTTGCCAACAGATATTTCAGAGTTGGGACGGCAAATTGTGGCGTGCCGCAAAAGACAAGGCGCATGGGTTCAGACTTCCTTAGGTGCATAGGTGCAATGGAGGGCCCGCGGGGTGGGGAGAAGGCAGGCTTTGATGGCATGTCGGGGAAGGGCGCAGCCTGCTGCGCCCTTACCATGTCTGGTTCGTAGTCGAAGTCACCATTCTCCTTGTTTCTTGAGTTTTTTGATTTTGCGTTTGATGAGATCGCGCTTCAACATGCCCAAATGTTGTATGAAGAGGATGCCGTTGAGGTGGTCGATTTCGTGGCAGAAGGCGCGCGCCAGGAGATTCTCTCCGCGAATTTCAAAAGTCTCGCCCTTGACGTTTTGCGCTTTCACGGTGACAAACTGGGGGCGAATGACGTAGCCCCGAAAGCCGGGGATGGAAAGGCAGCCTTCTTCTTCCCGAACTTCGCCCTCGGCGTGGGTGATCTCGGGATTGGCTAAAATAATTTTGCCTTCCGGATTTTTCCCCCCAGTGACGTCGACGACGGCGAAGCGCATGCTCTTCCCGATTTGCGGAGCAGCCAGGCCTACACCCTGCGCGGCGTACATCGAGGCGAACATGTCTTCGGCAAGTTCTTCGAGTTCGGCATCAAATCTCGTTACCGGCGCTCCCGGCTTTTCGAGGATGGGATCGCCGTACTTGACGATGGGATAGATTTTCCGCGGCGGCGCAGACACCGGTGGCGTCTCGGTGGCAGTGGCCGCAGGCGCTTTAGAACTCCTCGATTTGTCGGACATAATTGTCGAAATTCCGCCGCATCTCTAGGAGAGAGTCTCCACCAAATTTTTGCAGAAAAGTATCCGCCAACACAAGAGCAACCATGGCTTCGCCCGCAACCGCGCCCGCGGGGACCACGCACCAGTCGGAACGCTCGTAAGCAGCCTGCACCGGCTCCTTGGTGACCAAGTTGGCGGTGCGCAGCGGCTTGCGCAACGTGGAGATGGGCTTCAAGTAGCCCCGAATGACGATGTCTTCGCCATTGGTGATGCCACCTTCGAGGCCGCCCGCCCGGTTGGTGAACCGGCGAAAACGATGTGCTGCCTTGTCGTAGGAAATCTCGTCCTGCACGTCGCTGCCGTGAGCGCCGGCAATCGATACGCCGTCGCCAATTTCAACTGCCTTGACGGCCTGGACGCTCATGAGCGCTTGTGCCAAGCGGCCATCGAGCTTCTCATCCCATTGGGCGTGGCTGCCAAGGCCGGGCGGAACATTGTGGGCGACGATTTCGAAGATGCCGCCGACCGTGTCATTGGCTTTGAGAACGGCGTCCACTTCCGCTTTCATTTTTTCTTGTGTGGCGGCGTCGGTGCAGCGCAGCGGCGAATCCAGGTCCGCGCCGACGGCGCGAATTTTCTTCCACGGAGCTGGGCGCTCAAGGCGAATGTTGCCTACCTGAACGGTATGGCTGGCGATTTCGGTGCCGAATTCCTTCAACAGAATCTTGGCGAACGCGCCGGCGGCAACGCGTGCGGCGGTTTCGCGAGCCGAGGCGCGCTCGAGGACGTAGCGCGCGTCGTGATAATTGAACTTCAACGAGCCGGCAAGGTCGGCGTGGCCAGGGCGCGGCGCCACCAGCTTCTTAGCGCCAGGATCATCCTCGGATGGCTCCACGGGAAGGATTTTTTCCCAGTTGGCCCAATCACGGTTCTCGATGCGCAGCGCGATCGGGGCGCCGATGGTCTTACCATGACGAACGCCGGCAAAAATCTCAGCGCGGTCCTGCTCGATTTTCTGGCGTCCCCCGCGCCCGTAGCCTAGCTGGCGGCGGTGCAATTCATTGTTGATGAATTTGATGTCGATAGGAAGCTGCGCAGGAAGGCCCGAGACATACGCAAAAAGCGCCTGTCCGTGCGATTCGCCGGCGGTATAGAACTTGAGCATCCGCGCCTCTATCCTCGCGTGTTCTTTGGCAATTCATTCATGAGGAAGAGACAGTGTAGCGAGGGCCAGGGTTCGCCGTCCACCCGCGGAGCTTTAATGCCAGGCCAATCCTGAGGTTAGGCAGTTTCGAATTTGAGGCTAAGATGAAACGGTGCCCAAAGCTATCGTTGCAATCGGCGGCGGTGAAATCAGAACAAGAGGAACCGCCCTCATTGACCGGGAGATTATCCGGCTCTCGAACAAGAGACATCCGAAGCTTCTCTTTATCCCCACCGCGAGTTCGAACTCCGGAAGATACTGGAAGCGCGTGAGGGAATACTTCGGACACTTCCTGAAGTGCAAAACCGAAGTGCTTTTCCTCACCAAAGAACGACCGTCTCGAAAACAGATCCGAAAAAAGATCCTTGCGGCCGATATCATTTACGTTGGCGGTGGAAACACCCTGCTCATGATGCGCGTCTGGCGCCGCTGGGGCGTCGATAAGCTGCTGAAATCCGCCTATGAGAAGGGAACCGTGCTGTCGGGCATCAGCGCGGGTGCGATCTGCTGGTTTGATTCCGGGCACTCCGATTCGATGTCTTTTTACAACCCCCGAAAATGGAAGTACATCAAGGTGAAGGGCCTTGGGCTCATAACCGGAATCCACTGTCCTCACTACAACAGCCTGACTCGGGGGATTCCCAGAAGAAAACACTTCCGGGAAATGATTCGGCGAATCGGCGGTGTGGGGATCGCGATTGAAAACAATTGCGCCATCGAGTTTGTAGACGGTCGCTTCTACAGGGTGATTGGTTCCAAGAACTACGCGCGGGCCTACAAAGTGTATAAGCGCAACGCTGACGTGATTACCGAGCAAATCCGACGGGAGAAGCAGTTTGCGCCGATTACCTCCCTCACTCGACGAGACTTTCTTCACACAAGCCGAACAACACATTAGCGCAGAACTTGTTGCAGCCATGGCACGTCAGTTAGAAAACATCTCGGTGTTTCATCAAGGACCCGGCCAAGGTAATATTTTCGAAGCAATGGTCCGCCGCTGTTCTCCATGACGAAGGCTGACATTCTCCTGCTCTTCGAGTACGACTGCTGGGCGAACAATAGAGTTTTGCAAGCCGCCAGCGCGCTCAGCGATGAGCAGTTCGCGCGAGACACGCTCGTGCACATCATCGGCGGCGAGTGGGGTTGGCTTACTTATTGGAAAGAGAATTCCCCTAGCCCTGCATTCTTAGCCGATTTGTGGGATCGACACGACGCCCTTTTTTATCCGGATAGATTTCCAAACGTTGCCGCAGTTCGATCAAAGTGGGCAGAAGTTGAAAAAGAGCGGACCGAGTTCGTGAGTTGTGTGACCGAAGAAGCCCTGACAAGGATGCTTATTGTTCGCACCAAGCATGTCAGCCTGGGACGATGCAGTACCTGGTAAACCATTCCACCTACCATCGAGGTCAAATTGCTCTGATGATGCGGCAGCTTGGTGCCAAGCCAGTGACCACCGACTTCCCTCTCTTTTTGATCGAAGGCCGCGGCAAGCGCTAGGTCAGCGCTGGGTTTCTTTGCCGCCGACGTACAGTGGCATGAGGATTTGGATGGCAATACCCCGTCGACCCTGCCCCAGGTCATCGACGCGGACCACTTGGCCGAGCGATTCGCGATTAAGGGAGCCGGTTGCGTCGGAATAAGGAAAAGTGATAAACACGCGCATGCCCTCGACGTAGGTAGTGTTTTTCGACGCGAAGTAGACACTATCCCGCGTGGCGTTCAGCGTAGGAAGAATGTCATCGAAGTTGAGATGAGCATCCGAAGGCCGCACGCGAACCACCTGTGGAAGTTTGAGCCGGGCTCGACGCCGGCGTTCTGGTGGATAGCCCATAGTCTGCTGGTGAAGACAGAGTACCGGACGCTAGAAGATCCCGGAACGCCGTTCTGGGAGGACGTTGTTTAGTTGACAACGGTTCGCATAGCAATTCCGAAAAAGCCCGATCTAACTTTGCGAGGCACTATTCGAATGAGTAGGTACCATGCGAGTACGGACAGAGTTTACGAAACCTACGCAGAATCGCTTACTTGACGCACGGTTGGCGCAAAGTTACGCTTCCTCTATAGCTGTTTCGGCGAGAAGTTCGAGGATGATGACGGGTGTGAATAAGGACTTGTGGCCGACACTCCGCTCCAGGTAGCAGGCAACCGTGCGAAACGGGAAGAGGTCCCTTCGGTCGTCGAAGTGCTGGAGGGCGCGACGAAACGGGCGGTGGCCGCCGTTCAGGATTACTCGCAGCTTTCCTTTCGAGCGCTGACAAATCTCGCGACATCCCCGCATTATTTTCAAGACACGCTCGAGCAAATGGACGACGTAGGAGTCGGCTCACTGCCAATCATCCTGCTTTCCGGATTCTTCATCGGCGGCGTCATGGTGCTGCAAACCGGAGCGCAGTTCGTGCGGTTTGGGCAAACTTCACTAACGGGAGACGTGGTGTCTCTCGCTCTGGTGCGCGAGCTTGCCCCGTCCATCACGGGCCTTCTTACGGCAGGGCGTTGCTCTTCGGGAATGGCGTCGGAGTTGGGTTCCATGCTCGTGACCGAGCAAGTGGATGCGATGCGGGCGATGGGCACGGACCCCAGCCGGAAGCTGGTGACGCCGCGAGTTCTGGCAACCCTGACGATGGTGCCGTTGCTGACGGCCCTGATGGTTTTCGTTGGTCTGCTGGGCGGATGCGTCGCATCGGTGTTTTCGCTGCAATTGAGCGCGGTGGAGTTTTGGCGGCGCGCGATCGACATATTGGAATTCTCGGACCTGATGCAGGGCTTTTCAAAGGCCATGGTTTTCGGGTTCCTTTTGGCCACTGTTGGGTGTTACAAGGGATTGACAGCGCGGGGCGGCACACAAGGCGTTGGCCGAGCCACGACGCAGGCGGTGGTGATTTCGTCCGTACTTATTATTGTGGCGGATCTCTTTCTGACGAAACTTTCCCTCTACCTCGCCAACAGAGTCTTCTAAAAAACTAATTCCCGCTCGCGATCGTTTCACCTTTGACCAGGATGCGTTCGAAAAAGTCTGCACAGGCTTTGTAGCCACGCACCCAGGAGCGCCATAGCAGAAAATCATGAATTTCGTCCGGGAAAACGATCTGTTCGAATGGGACTTTCTGCTCGCGAAGGCGCTGGACGAGGTCCACCATCTGGCTGAAATCCACGTTGCGGTCGTCATCGCCTTGAATCAACAGCACGGGCGACTTCCAGGTCTTGATGGAAGCATTGGGTGAAGATTCGAACGCTACGCGCATGGCTTCGGCGCGGTCGGGAGGGCCGCCACCCTCCTGCGCGGATCCGCCCCGGAAGATGCCGCGCGCGGACCAGTCATGCACGCCGTGGAAGTCCACGCCCGCGGCGAAGATATCCGAATTGCGCGCGAGGCCCATTGCGGTCAGGAACCCGCCGTACGAGCCGCCCCACAGGCCAATTTTTTTTGCGTCCACGATCGGAAGCGTCTCGAGATACTTTGCCGCGGCGACAATGTCCTGATATTCCTCCGCGCCGCGTGGCCCGCCTTTCTCGCGCTCGCGGAAATCGCGGCCATACATAATTCCCGTGCGGTAGTTGACCGAGAGGACGACGAAGCCGCGCGAAGCGAGGTACTGATTTTCGGCGTAGGCGTTGTGATAGTACTGCATGTAATGAAAGCCGAGCATCATTTGCCGGCGCGACCCGCCATGCATGAAAAGCAGGGCGGGACCAGCCGCAGTGCGTCCACGCGGGGCGAACAGTTGACCGTGAATCTGCAACCCGTCCTCAGCCGGAAAAATGACTTGCTTGGGAACAACAAGCTGCGCGGCTGGAAACTCAGCAGGAAGTCCCGAGGCGGCCATCATCTCGCGCCCCGATGGCGTTAGGTGATACGGCATAGCGGGTGACGTTGCGGTAGAGCCGAGGCAAACCACCGTGCGGCCGTCAGCCATCTCCGCGGCAGACCATTCCATCGTTTCACCCTTGCTCAGGACTTCGGGTTTGCCGCCCTCGATGCGCACGCGCCAAAGATGGCGGCGGTCGATATCGTCCTGGTTCGAGGAGTAAATCACCGAACGGCCATCGCGGGACATGGCGACGTCTTCGACTTCGAATTCGCCGGGAGTGAGAAGCATCGCAGCGCCTCCAGTCGCGGGAATGGAATAAAGATGGTTCCAGCCGTCCTGCTCCGAGGCGAAGACGATGCGGTTGCCCACGAAGTGAAAGGATTTGTTCTCCGTGAGATTTGGCAGAGAGCCGGTGAGCTGTTCTGTGCTGCGCCAGATGGCGTGCCCTTGGCCCGTAGAAGCGTCGGCGACGTAAATGGCCCAAGGATTAGGGCGAATCTGAAGAAGCGGAAGACGCTCCTCGAGTCCATGAATGCGGACGAACGCAATCTGCTTGCCGTCGGCAGACCAGCGAGGCATGGAGTCGCGGTCTACCGAAGGAGCTAGGTAGCGGAGCGATTCGCGCCCGAAATTGTAAATAGCGATGAAGCTGTGGTCGCCGCGATGCGAGAGGAACGCAATCTCCGAACCGTCGGGCGACCATTGCGGAGAATCATTCTCCCCGCGCACGAAGGCGAGTTGATGCGCAGGCACTGCGCCGGAAACGGGTGCGACCCAAAGCTGCCCGCGGGCGGCCCAAACAGCCATCGTGCCGTCAGGTGAAAGCTCGATGTCTTCGCAACCTTCGCGCGTGCAATTCAAGTCGCCGAGCAGGCGCGGCTCGCCTTGATCCACGTCGGCTGCCCAAACTTGCTGGTTTGGCCGTGCAACGTTGCTCGTGGGATCGGCCACTTCGCCGGCGGAGTTGAGTTCGCTGCCCCGCGAATAAACAACGGTGCGGCCGTCGGGAGTGAGCCGGAGGCTATTGAGGTCCATGCCGTCGTCGTCGGAATAGTGAGTTACTTGCCGGGCGGCAAAGCCGGGCGCGTCTGCAACCCACACGTTGCGCACGCCCTTGGCGTCAAAGATCCAGCCGATCCGGGGCGCACGCGCGGCGGCCGTCAAATCCTCTGGGAACGGCGAACTCATGATCTGCTCGACGGTGAAACCCTGTGCGGCAGAACTCGGCGGAACAAGCAGGGCGCATGCGGCGCAAAAAAAGAGCGCGGCAAAATGCGAGGGGAGGAATGGAACGGCTAAACTTCTGATTGTTTTCACGGAAATTTCCTTTTCAGTTCAAGAAAAGCGGCCTTATTGTACGCCTAGGTCATCCTCTAGCAGCGCGGCGAGGTGAAATCTGGTCGGCACCGCCCCGCGGGGGCGCTGCAGCTTCTCAATCGGCAGCCCTCCTTGGGCCTTATTCGCGACACCGTTCCTTCCTTGCGTTTCTCTGCAAACTCCTGCGCCTTTCCGGGCCAGTGCGCTTTGAGTGCTCTTCCCAGAAGAAAAAGCGAAATGTCGTTATAATCGTAATATGGCCGAAGACGGCTCTTTTCCCTTCGCGGAAGGAAGGTCTGCCATTGCGTTTGAAGGCGTGCGCATAGGCTTCGACGGAGGGGAAATCCTGCGCGGCGTATCGTTTTGTGTCCGCCAGCGCGAAACCGTGGTCTTGCTGGGAGAAACGGGGACGGGCAAGACACTTACTTTGAAGATGGCCGCAGGGTTACTGAAGCCAGACCGCGGCACCATTGACGTCCTGGGGCAAAAAGTTTCCGAAATGGCTGAAAGCGACCTGCTGGCGTTCCGCCGAACGATTGGCTTCATGTTTCAAGAGGGAGCGTTGTTCGACTCGATGACCGTAGCGGACAACGTGGCCTACCGGCTTCATGAGGATGGTGTTCGGGAGGAAGAGATTGAACCTCGCGTGCGGGAGGTCTTGCGCTTTGTGGAACTGGAGCACACCCTGGACCAGCTGCCTTCCGAGCTGTCGGGCGGCATGCGGCGTCGCGTTTCCATCGCGCGGGCGCTCATTAACCGCCCACCCATCGTTCTCTATGACTCGCCGACAGCGGGATTGGATCCGGTGACCTCGCAAACGATCATTACCCTGATTTTACGCCTGCGGGATGTGTACGGAGTGACAGGCCTCCTGGCGACACACCGTCTTCAGGATGGATTTGGCCTGGCAAACTTTCACTTTGATCCCCACACGGACCGCGTCGTGGCCAATTCCGAAAATGGAAGTGGGGCAGCAGCATTGGCTGCCCGGACGCGGTTTCTCGTGTATCGGGACGGGGAAGTTTATTTTGAAGGTGGTCCCGAAGAAATGGTGAACTCGAAAGATCCGTATCTGAAGCGTTTTCTGGTGTAACTCTGCCGTAACTTTTTCTTGTTCCGTGGAGGAAAAACGAAATGCCGCAGCGAAAACAACTTACCTGGACGGAATTGCGGGTGGGAATGTTCGTGTTAGTGGGTTTGTCCGTGCTGGCAGCCGGAATTTTTTATGTGACCGGTCAAGGAATTCTAGGGCCGAAATACCGGTTGAAAGCGTATCTGCCGGAAGTGTCGGGCTTGGCAAATGGAGCGCCTGTCCGCGTGGACGGCGTGGAAGTAGGAAACGTGGAATCCATAAAACTGATGCCGCGAGCCACCGGAAAAGCGACGGAGAAGAATAGAAATATCGAAGTCATCATGCGTGTCGACCGGCGTTTCCAGAACTATATTCTGACGGACTCCGTGGCCAGCCTGGTGACCGAGGGCTTGCTCGGAAATCGCTACGTGAACATCAGTCGTGGGCTAACGGGTACGCCCATCTCCGATTCCGGTGAGATCAAAGGCGTCGAAGAGGAAGCGATGAAGGAAGACTGGGCAAAATGCTAACGGATGATCAGGCTTACAACCGCATGAACAACATGCTGGCAAAGGCCGACGCGATGATGACCAGTATTCGCGACGGGCAAGGCACCCTGGGGAAGCTGGTATCTTCCGATGAGCTGTACACGAAAGTGGACAAGGGCGTGGACAGCATGAACGTGATGCTGGGGGACGTGCGCGCCGGCAAAGGCACCCTCGGCAAATTGATCAACGACCCGACACTCTACGACCAAACCAAGGAAGCCGTGGCGAATGGCAGCACCATGCTGCGCGACGTGCGTGCCGGCAAAGGGTCTCTGGGCAAGTTCGTGACCGACGACTCCCTTTACCAGAAGTTGCATGAAACGAGCGCAAACTTTGCCTCTGCCTCCTCGAAGTTGAATGACAACACCACAACCGTGGGTAAGATGTTTACGGACCCCAAACTCTACGACAACCTTGCGGGGCTCACCGGAGACATGCGCCTGTTAATCGGGGATTTCCGGCAGAACCCTAAAAAATTTCTGCACATTAAAGTCAGCATGTTCTGAAGACCCTCGGACTTTGCCGTAACGGCAGCAATATGCTGTAATGCGGCTGTAACAATCGTTGCATATGTTGCATTTCGGCCCCCCCTCTGCTCAGAGGCTCATGGAGACTCAGGACGTGGTTCAAAAGCCGGCTCGCAGCGAGCCGGCAAAATCTACTCTTCCGCAACCGGGCCGGCCGGTTCCGAGCCGCGCCTATCCTGGTGCTTTGATTGTGGTCGAAGGCACGGACGGCTCGGGAAAAAGCACGCAACTGTACTTGCTCAAGCGTTGGCTGGAAATCGGCGGCTACCGGCTGCATTTCACGGAGTGGAATTCTTCGCCGCTGGTAAAATCGGCGACGCGGCGCGGCAAACAGCGGCGACTCCTCACGCCCACGACGTTTTCGCTCCTTCATGCCGCGGATTTTGCGGACCGCTGCGAACGGCAAATCATGCCCTTGTTGCAAGGCGACTATCTGGTTCTCGCCGATCGCTACATTTACACGGCCTTTGCTCGCGACACGGCCAGGGGCTGCTCTCCGCGCTGGCTAAGAAACCTGTACCGGTTCGCGCCAATTCCCGACATCACATTTTATTTTCGCGCGCCGCTGGACGTGGCCGTGAATCGCATCTTGAGCGGCCGCCCGAAGCTCAAGTACTACGAAGCGGGCATGGACTTGGGGATGTCGTACGATCGCGCGGAGAGTTTTCGCTTGTTCCAGGCTCGCATTCTCGAGGAATACGACAAGATGGTGGAGACCGACAATTTCGTGGTTCTCGACGGCACCATGCCCGTCAACAAATTGCAAAAACAGATGCGCGACATTGTTGCTTCGAAAATCGATCTCAAGCGCTTCGCTCCGCGCGCGGAAGCGGCGGAGTGACCATGCCCGAGCCAGAAAAAGAAAAAGCAGCAACGTCAGCGCCCCCGGTCGAGGCGCCCACCCCTCCGGCCCCCGCGCCGCCGAAAGCCGTATCCGCACCGGAAGAAGCCGGCTCGCAATATTTTTTTGGCGAACCTCTCGTCGGGTTTGATCCCAGCGAAATCACCGGCAGCCTGATCGTGATTGAGGGCATGGACGGGTCAGGCCGCTCCACCCAAATTGCCCTGTTGCAGGAGTGGCTCGAATCCGAAGGCTTCGCGGTGCAGACCAGCGGTTTGCGGCGCTCTAATCTGGTTGGGCGCGACATCGATGAGCTGTTGGCCAAGAATGCCGTCACCCGGTTGACTCTGGCTCTGATGTACGCCACCGATTTTTTTGACCAAATCGAGCACCGTATCCTGCCCGCGCTGCGCTCCGGCACGGTCGTGCTCGCGGACCGTTATATTTTCACCTTGATTGCCCGCGGCGTCGTGCGCGGCATCAATCGCGATTACATGAGCGGCCTCTACGCCATGGCACTCCGGCCGCATCTGACCTTCTGGCTAAACGTGCGCCCGGAGACCGCGTTCGCCCGCGAATTCCGCAAAGCGCAAGCCATAAGTTATTGGGAAGCCGGGCGCGATATGTCTCTTTCGCATGATCTGTATTGGTCCTTCATCCGTTACCAGACTATGATTAAGCGGGAATTCGAGGTCATGGCGAAAAGGTTCAACTTCATCGAGCTGGACGGCGAGGCCAGCGTTCCTGCCGTCAACAAACTGCTCCGGCAGCGCATCGCGGAGCAACTCGGCATTCGTGCGACGAAATACTCTCCCTCCGCAGCCCTGTCTCACCTCTGGCGGTAAATTCGCCGATGCCTGAGCCGGTCCACATTGCGGCCATCGACGCCGGTTCCAACGCCGTACGCCTTTCTGTCGCGCGCGCCTATTCCGCCTTGGACATCGAACCGCTGCAAACCGAGCGCTACCCGCTGCGCCTGGGAGAAAATGTTTTTCTGCGGCCGCGCTTCAGCGAGGAGGTTTTCAAGAGGGCCGCAAAAGGGTTTCGCTATTTTCGCGAAGTGATGGACGATTTCGGCGTGGCCAAGTACCGCGCGGTGGCCACCAGCGCCACGCGCGAAGCGCAAAATCGCGACGCTTTTGTTCGAGCGATGAAGAGAAAGTCGGGCATCGTGCTGGAAGTGATCAGCGCTGCGGAAGAATCCCGGCTTGGCAGGGAAGCCGTTCTTGCAGCCCTCGGTCCGGAAGCGGTGCCGCGCTGCATCGTGGATTTAGGCGGCGGCAGTCTGGAGATCAGTATCCTCCGGGATCACAGCGTGAAACAAAGCGCTCAGTTGCCTGTGGGCACCGTGCGTCTCATGACCACTTTGGATTTGCCGGGGGTAATTCATTCCACGCAAGCCGAACAGGTTCGAAAGTATGTGCGCGCCCTGCTGGAGTCGAAGCTCGTGCCGCGGCCCAACCTGAACGACGGCATCGCCGTGGCCTTGGGAGGCAATGCCGAAACGCTTGCCGAAATCGCCCCGGGAGAACGCGTTCACGGCATGCAAACCATCGAGCTGTCCCTGTTGCGGGAACGGCTCCCGGCCATTCTTGAGCGCGATGTCCGCGAACGAATGAAGACCTACGGCGTGCGACGAGACCGCGCCGATGTGATGGGCATCGCCGCCATCACTTTTGTCACGCTGGGACGCTATTTGAACCTTCGCCTGTTGGCCGTACCGGGCGTCGGGGTTCGCGAGGGGCTTCTGCAGGAGATCGCGCACGAACTTTTCTCCCGCAAGGAACCGCATCGCTACAATGGCGCAGCGCGTCAATTGCTCATGGGCACACGCAGTTTTGCTCGGCGCCTTGAATACGACCAGCAGCACGCAGAACACGTGCGCGAGCTGAGTCTTCAGCTCTTTGACCAGTTGCATCCCGTACACCGTTTGCCCCCGCAAACTCGCGTCCTCCTGGAAGCGGGTGCTTTGTTGCACGACACGGGACACATGGTCAGTCATCGTGGACACCACAAGCACGGAGAGTATCTCGTCCTGAATGGCGACATTCCCGGCCTGGAGGGGCGCGAGCGCGCCATCGTCGCGGGCTTGGTTCGCTATCACAATCGAAAATCCGAACCCACAGCTCATCATCCCGCCTATTCTTCTTTGGACGATGCCGATAAGCCCATTCTGCGCAGACTGGCGGCGATTTTACGCATCGCCGAGAGTTTCGATCACTCGCACCGGCAGCGTATCGTGAAAATTCACGCCACGTTTCAGCGCGGCGCCGTCGGATTGGAAGTGCAGTCCCGCGGCGATGCCAGCGAAGACCTCCGCGACGCGGGCCGCAGCGCGGAGTGGTTTGAGAAAGAGTGCCACGTTAAGGTTTATTCGCGCCCGACTCCTAGCATCATGAATCGAATCCGGCGGTTTCTCCGCCCGTCGTCGGCCTCGTGAAACTGGTAAGCGATCCCCAGGTAAAGTAGAAAACGTATAGGAGAAGAAGATGGAGCTCTATGTCGTCCGGCACGGCATCGCGATTGATCGCGAAGACCCGAAATGTCCCCCCGATCCAGAAAGATATTTGACCGATGAAGGTGTGGAGAAAACCAAAGGCGTCGCGAAGGGCATGGCCGCTCTTGGCATAGATCCGGGATTGTTCATCAGCAGTCCTTACACTCGTGCCTTGCAAACGGCAGAGGTTTTCGCGGACGCCCTCGACTACTCTAGGCAGAAAATCCAGCGCAGCGAATTGCTGCTGCCGGGCGCGGAACCCACCCTGTTATACCGCGAACTCGCCCGCGAAAGGGCTTCATCGATTTTTCTGTTTGGACATGCGCCCCAGCTCGACGACGTCATCGCCACAGCTCTGGGGGCCAAGAAGCGCGTCACCTCCTTGAAAAAAGCCGGGGTCGCCCTGATTGATCTGAAGCGCATCTCTCCGCCGATGGGGCAGCTTGTGTGGCTGGCTATTCCAAGGATGCTGCGCCGCGTCGGCAAGTAATTTTTCAGTTGTTTTCTCAGTCGGAGGCCACGGAGAACTGCGGTGCCTGCGGCGTCGGCAGCGGAACAACCTTGCCATGCTTGACCGCAGGCTTCAGGATCAGCGGAATTCCAAGATATTCCTCAAGCAGATGCTTGCCCGCCCCGAGGCGCGCGGCGGTCTCCACGTCGTCAACCAGTCCTCGAACGTGAAGCACGATGGTCTCTTCGGATTTTTCTGCCCGAAGCCCCGCGCCGCTCTCTACGCCGCATTTGCGAAGGGCCAAGGCCAGTCGCAAGACTCCGGTCAATGCGCGAACGCGATTCTGCCGCTCGGCGGACAATTTGGAAAACGGACCCGACTTCTCCGACGGTTCGGTCCCCCGGTGATAGCGGACCACGGCTCCCAGCAATTCCCACTCTTCGTTGTTCCAGCCGGGAGGCAACGGCAGACCAAGAATAAATTTGCGCGCAGCCTTTTGCCGGGACTTGTCCGTATTGGCCGCGCCTGCTCCGTGGAGCCGTGCCGCTGCCAGCAAGATGCGCCTCAGCGGTGGCTCGCGAAATGCCATGCCGGCGTTCGCGCGTTTCAACGCTTCGTAAATTGCCACGGCAATTCGAGAGATTTGTGACGTGCGGTTCGCGTCCGGGTCGACAGCGCGGGCTGTCGCCCGCAACCGAGCCTCTGCAGCGGCCTCGACCCGTCCGTTCGTTGGCAGCCCGGCTCGCCAGACATTCCAGAGGCTCGTTTTTCCTAACGTGAGTTGGCGGTAAGTGCGCAGGCGCTCCTGCCGCTCGCGCCCGATGATTTCGGCCCAGAGATTCAACGAGTCTTCTGTTTCGACGAAATCCGACTTCTTGACAACATCCGACAGGACGTCCAGGTCGTGAACTTCTCCTAGCAAATCCTGGACGCGCTTAAGGTTCTCGCTCCATATCGCGTAGTGCTCCGGAAGCAGGCTCTCAACCGTATATCGGAACCGTTTCAGGCTAATGCGCAATGCGTGCCACGGCTTGGGCTTTTCTGTGCGCAACGCTTTTGCGTGAAGCTCCTTCGCGTCTTGGAATCGCTCCAGCGCCAGACATTCAGCCGCCAGCCCGCCCGCTGGCACCTGGCGGCTATGTTTCCGCAAAACCCGCGCTAGGTGTTTCCAAGACTTTATGTCGAACTTTGCCACGGCGTGCAGCGCCACCGCGCGCAGTTGCGCCTCCTGCGCTTTGAAGTATCCCTCCAAATGCGCGCGGACCGGATCGTTTTCTGGTCCGAACTTCTTGACCAATTCCTCCATCACTTGCGCGTCGCGGAGCGCGCCAAGCGCCCGGAAAAGTTTTCGCGCTGCTCTACGCATCGCCGGCCAGACCGGGTCGGGATCCATTTCCTCCATGGCCGCGGCGACCGAGCGGCATCGGCGAATGGCCACGCGAAGATCATGGACAGCGTCTGGGCTTGGCGACGCGCGCACCAATTCCCGTTCTTTCAGGACTTGTTCCATCCAGAAAGACAAATCACGGTGCTCCGCGTGACCTCCCGCAGAAACGGGAGTAACGATGGATACGGATCTCCTCAAGATGCCCGCCCGGATGTTTCCTGGCGAGACGGAAACCCCTGCCGAGCGAGGAAGCATAGACTAGCTCTATGCAACGCGCGCGTCCAGTCGGCCTGTGGGTGCTCTGTGGAAATCTTGAAACCGAAGCGAACCGGTCAATCCAATCCGGCGGCCACGCCAGTGTTTTCCTGAGTGCCGCATCGTGATATGCTATTTTTGTTTATCCACCCGGAGTGGTGTTATTGGCACAACTGGTGACAATCGGATTGGCCACATCAACCGACCGCGTTCTTTACAAGCCGCATAAACACAGGGGTGTTTGTCAAGGTAGCTTCGAATCGGTAGTCGAACCTCAATGAAACGCGGCAGCGGTTTTTCAACAGATTTTGGTGCCCGAGAATGGGGTCGAACCATCACGGCCTTGCGGCCACCGGATTTTGAGTCCGGCGCGTCTGCCAGTTCCGCCACTCGGGCAGATCGGCAGGATACCACAGGGGTGGAGCCTTAGCCTATTCCCAGGGCGCTGTGCTATTTTTTCTTGGGAATATGTGGGAATATGTCGGATCTGCAGCCAGTCCAATGAAAAGAAAGAACCGCAACTGCGACCAGGCGACCGGAGTGAATGGGTCGGCAGGCAGAACTTCCTCGGCGGCGCAATACCGCAATAATGCTGCTTTTGCTGGCTTCAATCATGGTGGTGTTCCCGAGCGCAGACCTCAGCGCTGCAGCAGGCAATCCCTTTCTTGGGCGTCACCAATCGGGACGCGACGACGGTTCCCCCTATGACGATGAGGAGAAATACGAGCACTCTAAATGGCACGTTCACTGGTGACAGGCGCTTCACTTCTATCCTTTCCCCTTCGAGCGTCTGGCAGAAACGACAGGATATTGCGCGAACCTGCGACAGCGAATGGCCCCACGGTACTGCCGCGCCAGTACTTTCGGCAGTGCCCCGGCACTCGCTGGTACGGGAATACGAAGCACGGAAAATACGTAGGTGAATGTGCGGCGATCCAGGATGGGAATCGGCCTGCATATGGGAAGGCGTGCGGGTCGAACTGCCAGTCGGTGGAAGCCACGGCTCCTTCTTCCTCACCTTCAGCCAAGGCAACAAACGAAGTAGACGAGCGGACCATCCGAAGCATGGTGGACCAGGCAGTCGCTCGCCTTAATAAAGGGGATGTCAGCTTTGGACGACTTTTGGGATGAGAATGCCGATTACGTCGGAGTTGATGGAACGCCCATCAAAGGGAGGGGGCAGATTGAATCGGGTTTGCGCATGATGGCCTGTACTTGCTCAATCAAACCTCCGTGTCAACACTGTAGGTAAAGTCTTACGCAAAAAAATCATGTTCGCTGACAGACGGCAAATCACCGCCGCAGTAAATGAGAGCGGCGTTGCAGATCGTCCTTTTCCCGGATTTGGTTCAAATGGAGACTGTGTTGCAGATCCTGCTTTTCCGGGCGTGGCTTAACCTGAAATTTCCTGCTGTCGCCCAGCCGCTTTATGTCGAAGGGCTCAGGAATTGCCCCTCGCTCTTTCTTTCCGAGCGCGATTACGCCCGCCATTGCGCGGCGCGGTGGAGCCTCGGCTTAGAGCCGATTTCCCGTAAGGCGGCAGCCCAGCCAAGACTAAACAACAAAGCTGACGCAGCCGGATTTCTTGGTTGATTTTTTGTGGGTCGTTTCTTCCGCCCCTTAGAAGATTCCTGATAAATTCGCTCATCCTATGCCAAACAGTCTAAATTGGTGCGATAATCTCCCCACTGTCCCTGATAGCTCGTCCCCAGTTGGTGAGTGAATGCGTCTACCTTATTGCATCCTTAGTGTGCTCGGCGACGTTCTCGACGACGGAGGGCTATATTTCGTAGAGGCAGCGCAAAGCCTCGACGCTGCAAAAGCGCGTGTGCAAGCACTCGCGGAGTTGTGGCCAGGCGAATATGTTATTTATGACGAGGCGACCGGAGAGCGAGTACTTATTATCGCAGCCTCGTCCGCATCGGCAGAATCGCACGGGCGCTTAGAAACTGTGTGGTCAATCAAAGAGGTTGTGGGTTTGTTGCCACTCTGACGATACGAGACATTAGCACACCTGGTTTGACAATCTGCGAAATTCCAAATAGAAGCCAGCGCCAAAGGCAAGTAGTCCATGCCGAACCTATTTTCATGTTGCAATCGGATATCACTAAGTCCATTATGTACCCGCTGTTGTCCCCTCAGTTTAGAGGCGGGAACTGGTCAACGGTAGCCGCCATCAGTTCCGAAGACGTATCGTTCGCAACGATTCCCGCCCGTAAAGTCCTGCGCGCTTATACATTCCGCCATCTTTGGCAAGGCCGCAGGCGGTGGTCGCACATGTCGCAGCAATCCGTTTTCCAGTCAAGGAGGTTCACACCCCGAGTCGACACGCAGGAGGGGGTCTTCGTCGATTGGTGCTGTTTTGGACTTGAAGACATTTCACGAGTTCGGAATCTGAGCCTGGATGGTCTGTTTGTCGAGACACGCAAGTCAAGGAGTATGGGTTCGACGGTCAAGCTTGAATTTCTTGTCCAGGAGGGACAGATCAGGGCCCACGCAGTTGTGAAGCGTACAGAGCCCGGTAGTGGATTGGCAATGAAGTTCACGGCAGTAACTGAGGAAGATCGTCTGCGACTGGGAGCATTGATAAACAGGTTTCGCTATTCGTCGTAATTTCCCGGTTACCAAATGGAGCCTTATGTCCCCATGCCTAAAGAATGCCTAAAGGCCGGGGCTTTACGGCTCCATTTGGTAAGCCAGTAGGGTAAGCCAGCCTGCGGCATATGGTGGACCTGGGATGCGCGGCTGACAACGACTTTCATCCTATGGCTACTCTACATTTCATACCTTCTTCTCCGCGGGATGGTAGAGGATACTGATCGGCGTGCGAGAATCTCCGCGGTATTTGGGGTTTTTGCTTTTCTGGATGTCCCGTTGGTCTATGTGTCGACTGCAGTCTTTTTCGGCGGCCCAGAAGCGACGATTTCGAGGTGGGGCCAAGCGTGAATAATCCTCCGCGAAAAATTCGGCTTAAGAGAATTATTTCATCTGGCTTATCAACTCCTCGTGGACAATTTCATATTCTGGCCAAGACCACCGCCTGCGAGTGTTCTCTTGCTCTCAAAATAATCCGAGGCCTCGCCATTGAATCGGTTTAATATGCTCCGTGCGGCTCGCCCGGGCGGCGTGCACGGCTATGCCGCTGTAACTCTGGACTCCCAGGAGGGGTTTCTTGCGACGCTCGATTGGCATTTTCTTCTCGATGGTTTCTGCAATCGCCATTTCCTTTGCGATTCCCAATTTCGCAATAGCCGCTGACTCCAGTGGTTCCGCAAACCGAACCTATCTGCACAAGAATTGGGAGCTTCAGTCTTCCTGCGAAGTGAAAGCCACCGGCGACCAAATTTCGCAGACGGGCTTCGACACTGCCGGCTGGCACAAGACCGACATTCCTGCTACGGTGGTCGGCGCGCTGGTCACAGACAAAACTTATCCCGATCCCAACTACGCCACGAATCTCGATTCCTTCCCGGGGATCAGCCATTCGAACATACGCGTTTTCGCCAATGAGGACATGCCCGAAGGCAGTCCTTTCAAATGTTCCTGGTGGTACCGAACCGAGTTTTCTTCGCCCGCCGACACAAGCAAGAATGTCTGGCTCAATTTCCTCGGCATCAACTACCGCGCCAACATTTGGGTCAACGGCCAGAGAATCGCTGACACCAATGATGTCGCCGGGACCTACCGCGCTTACGAATTCGACATAACCAAGTACCTCAAGCCCAGCGTCGCTAACGCCCTGGCGCTCGAGATTTTCGCCCCCGACAAATACGACCTCGGCATTACTTGGGTCGACTGGAACCCTACCCCTCCCGACAAAAACATGGGCATTTGGAAAGAAGTGTTCCTTACTACCTGCGGCCCGGTCGCGTTGCGAAACCCCTTGGTCTCTTCAAAGCTCGACTCTGAGTACAAGACGGCCGAATTAACCATCAGCGCGGAAGTCCGGAACACTTTCAAAGAAGCAGTCAAAGGCGTGCTCCACGCACAGCTGGACACCGTCGCTCTCCGGCAGCCAGTGGAGCTCGCCGCCGGCGAATCCAAAATTGTCAAATTCTCTCCGGAGCAATTCCAAAAGCTCAAACTTGCGCGTCCCAAACTTTGGTGGCCCTATCAAATGGGCACGCCAAATCTCAAGACCGCGCATCTTCGCTTCGAAATCGGCAAGCAGGTATCGGATACCGCCAGCGTCACCTTTGGCATTCGCGAAGTCACCTCCGAACTCACCGACAAAGGCTATCGCCTTTTCAAAATCAATGGCCGCAAAATTTTGATTCGCGGCGCGGCCTGGGCTCCGGATCTGCTCTTTCGCTGGTCTTCCGCAAAGTTTGACGCCGACCTCGCTTACGTGCGCGACATGCACTTGAACACCATTCGCCTCGAAGGACGCCTCGACCGCGACGAGTTCTTCGACAAAACCGACAAGCTAGGAATTCTCGTCATGCCCGGCTGGACCTGCTGCGATGCTTGGGAGCGCTGGAAGTATTGGGAGGGAGATCAGAATCGCGTCGCCGCCGCTTCTTTGCGCGATCAAATCACGCGCTTGCGCAACCATCCCAGCGTCTTTGTTTTCCTCAACGGAAGCGACAATCCGCCGCCTGCCGACGTCGAACAAATGTACTTGGCCATCGAAAAAGAATTGGATTGGCCCAATCCCATCGTGTCGTCAGCCTCCGAGCAAAAGACCACCTTGACCGGCGCGTCCGGCGTTAAGATGACCGGCCCCTACGAATATGTTCCGCCACACTATTGGCTCGAAGACACCCAAGCCGGTGGCGCCTATGGTTACAACACGGAAACAAGTCCAGGGCCGGCGATTCCTCCAATGGAATCTCTCGAAAAGTTCATCCCCAAGCAACATCTCTGGCCTATCGATGACGTCTGGAACTATCACGCGGGCGGCGAGCGCTTCACCAACGTAAACATTTTCACTGACGGTTTGAACCGCCGCTACGGCGAGGCCACTTCCCTCGAGGACTACGAACGCAAAGCCCAGGCCATGACTTACGACGGCGAACGCGCCATGTTCGAAGCCTACGGCCGCAATAAGTACACTGCAACCGGCGTGATTCAGTGGATGCTGAATAACGCCTGGCCTTCTCTGATCTGGCATCTCTACGACTACTACCTCGTTCCCGCCGGCGGGTATTTCGGAACCAAAAAGGCGTGCGAGCCTGTCCATGTGCAGTATTCCTACGACGACAATTCCGTCAACGTGGTTAACAGCACCTACGAAGCTCGGAAGGGAATGAAGGTTTCCGCGAAAATCTACAACATCGATGCAAAAGAAAAAGCCACGCGAAACGCAACCCTGGACATAGCTGCAGATAGCAGCACCAAAGCCTTTGACCTGCAAGCTCCCGACGGACTCTCTACAACTTACTTCCTCAAGCTTCAGCTCCATGATGCCGCGGGAAAACTCGTCAGCGACAATTTCTATTGGCTTTCCACGAAGCCCGACACGCTCGAGTGGGCCGAGAGAAAAGACACCGACTACACGCCGCAAAAGGATTTCGGTGACCTGACCGGACTGAACAGCCTGCCAAAAGCTAAGGTAACGATTGCCAAATCAACGCGGGCGAGCGGATCGAATCAGTGGGTCACCGTTTCCGTAGCCAACACTGGCGATAGGGTGGCCTTCTTGGTTCACCCCCGCCTCACTCGCGGCAAGAACGGCGATGACGTGGTTCCTGTTTTCTGGAGCGACAACTACTTTTCCCTGCTGCCCGGAGAAAAAAAATCTGTCACCGCGCAGTTTGACAGCTCTTCGCTTGCAGGGGCCCCTCCTAAACTCGTTGTGGACGGCTGGAACCTCGATCCGGTGTCACCATGACGTGCCGGTGAGTCTCTCGCGAAAGATTGTGACTGCTTGCCTCAACGGACGCATTTGTCGCGGGCACCGTAACCGCCAGGTGATTCCTGTTCACCCGCTCCACCGGCGCGACAAAACAATAGCCCAGTCTCGGGCGCGTCTCGATAAATCGCGGGCTTTGCGCCGTGTCCCCCAGGACGCTGCGGAGCTTGTTGACCGCCGTATTCAAGCTGTGGTCGAACGCAACATAGGTGTTTGGCCAGAGTTTTTCGCAAAGCGCCTTTCGCCTTACCACTTGTCCAGCGCTTTCAACTAGCATCTCCAGGATTTGGAAGGGTTTCTCTTCCAGTTGGATGCGCATGCCATGCTTACGAAGTTCTCGCGATTCGAACGACACTTCAAACGTGCCAAATCGCACAACCAAGGGCAAGCTCTTCACGTCATTCATGGGCTCTACCCGGGGGACGTCCCTGGCCTCGACCCAGGTTGCCCGCCGATCCTTTCTGCTTGAGTTTTTGGCCTAAGTCAGTATTTCCGAGACCTCCTGACAGTGATAAAGACTTGACCTCCTCCTGATTTATTCCCGCCGCTTCGGCGGAAACTCGGCAGCGAATCGGGCTTCGCTGGCTCCAAGGATCACAAATTACGCGGAATTGACACCGCGGAGACACCGCTCAGACAACTCACCTCAGCTCTTGCCATACGCTTTTCTTGGAATGTGATCACACAGCGTTCGAGAGTCCGCGTTGCGTGCTCGCCAAAACTATTTAAGGGGGAAATTCAAATGGAGCATCCAATTCGGCAGGTTTCTCGGCAACAACACACCAACCGACGTTCATTCCTGAAGGGAGGTGCTATCGCTGCAGGCGCTGCAACGCTGGGCGCGGGAATGCTGACCAACCCAAATCCGGTCTTTGCACAGGAGGCCGGCGGTTTCCCGGTCACACGGGGCGACATCGCTATTCTTCGCTTCCTCAGCGCCCTCGAACAAGTCGAGGCCGACTTGTGGATTCAGTACACCGAACTCGGCGGCGCGACCAACCAAGGACTCTCCGCGATTGACTTCGTGCAAAACGGCAGAAAAATCAGCACTGGCCTCGCAGCGAATTATGTGACTGCGCTCGAGGTGCTCGATGGCGACATGCCCCAGTACATCGTGGACAACACCGACGATGAAATCAGCCACCATGCCTTTCTCAATCATTACGTCGCCTCTCTCGGAGCAAACCCCGTCGATCTCAGCCATTTCGCTATTCTTCCACCCAGCCAAGTCACCGGCGTGCCGCAAACCGGCCGCCTGACGAATCTGAAGCAGCTCAAGGTAGACACCTCTTGGTGGACGCGCTACCGGAGCGCGGTCCAAAATCCCGACCTCGGCGGAACTTTTGAAAATGCTGTCCCGGATCTCGCCTCGCATCCGCACACGGCAATTCCTTTGAATAACGATGACTTGCAGCTGAATCCGGACGGCTCCATCCCCAACCATCTTCAGGCCATTGCCAACACCGCCGGATTCCACTTCGCTTTCATCGAGCAGGGCGGCACCAGCTTGTACCCCAGCCTCGCTCAGAAGGTGACCAATCTTCAGGTGCTGCGCGTCCTGCTCAGCATCGGACCCAGCGAGACCATGCACTTCCAGGTCTGGCACGATAAAGCCGGCAACGCTCCCGCCATCACCGACGGCAACCTCAGCTTTCCCAACCTCAATCTCGGCACCGACCCCAATACGGGTTTGACCACCGCCGGGGAGGGAAACACCTCGACTCCCGCGCCCGATCTATTCCAGACCAACCTGATCATGCCCGAGCCGACCGTCTTTCTGAACTCCAAGTTCGGGCCAGTCTCCATCATTCGCCCGACCGACCCACACTTGGCTGCCCAGAGCGCCGTCCAGTCCTTCGTGGATGATGGGTTGTTCCTGGACGCATCCGGCCAAAATAGCCCCATCGTTCCCGTTCTCATGCGGCTCGCAGAAGAGGCCGACGAAGCGCGGCGCGGCTTCTAGATCAATTTGCAGAGAGCGCGAGAGCAAAGAAGCCAGCCAACACAAACTCGCGATAAAAGTGTAGTGCAGAAAAGGGCTCAAGCTTTTTGCCTGGGCCCTTTCCTTTCTAAGGCTTACACCTCCCCCCAAGCGCTCCCCGACTGAGAAAACGGAAGACCAAATGCCCTCGGGCATGGGTTTCTTTCCGTCGAGGAACAATCTACAGATCGCGCAACCCTTCCGCAGCGTCGGAACATCCAATGCAGTAGAATAGGCTAGCGTTCCGTTGGGGGGACGTCGGGTCACGTGCGATTGTGAATCTGCGATGAGAGAGGGGAGTTATGCGTAACGTGAAGCGTTTTTTTGCAGCCGCCTTGGCGGCGTTGTTCTTCGTAGGTGTGGCCGCTGCCGACACTCTGGAACTCAAGAGCGGCAAAGTCATTCAAGGAAAATATCTCGGCGGCACCGCTGCCGTTCTTCGCTTTGAAGTGAACGGGGAAGTGCAAACCTTCAGCACCAATGACATTGTCGCATTGACCTTTACCGGCCGTTTGTCGGCCTCGGCAGCCATGGCGCCTCCGGCCCCTGCTGCAGCCGCCGCAGCGCCTACTCCGGCTCCCGCAGCCGCCAGCGCTGATGGCGACGTAACAGTTCCCGCCGGCCAGTCCGTACTCATCCGCATGATTGACGGTGTGGATTCTTCCAAGAATCATCCCGGTGACATTTTCCACGCGAGTCTCGAGACCGATTTGACGGTTGGCAACTCCGTCGTTGCGCGAAAGGGAACGGATGTCTACGGACGGCTGGCGGAAGCGCAGAAGAGCGGAACTTTTACCGGCAAGTCCGAGTTGCAGCTCGAATTGACGCGAATGGTCATTGACGGCAAGGACTATCCCGTAGTCAGCAGCGACTACACGCTCCAAGGCAAGGGCCAGGGTTCCTCCACGGCAAAGAAAGTTGGCGTGGGGGCGGTTGCCGGAACCATCATTGGTGCCATTGCTGGTGGCGGCAAAGGTGCGGCGATCGGGGCGGCTGCCGGTGGAGCTACCGGCGGCGCCGTGCAAGTCATGACCAAGGGCGCGCAGGTCAAGGTGCCCAGCGAAACTGTGCTCGAGTTCCGCCTGCAGCAGCCCGTAACGGTAACGCCGGCTCGCGGCTAGCCGGATTCATTCAAGTTGGTTAAAGCCATCTGCATAACTAGTTCGTTGTCGGGCGCAGCTTTACGCCGGGCAAAGCCGGAGGGACACTGCGCCCTCTGTTTGAAAACTGAGCTCGCCTTCCTTCCTCCCCAGGGGCATTTCTGCTTTCTTTTCCGCCTTCTTCCTTCTGCCTTTGCCTTCTGCTCTCTGCCCTCGCTTTCTGCCTTTTCAGGTCATATCCGCGGCACGTGCCTCGGCAGGCAGTATTGCCGCATTAGAACCATTCCCCGCACTTTCTCTCTTGCCACTCCTACTGTTAGCCATTAAGATAACCCCCTCAATTGGGTGTCCATTATCAAGCGGGGAGACCATGCCTAAAGAAAAGCCTCGGGTGAATATCGGCGAAGTCATCAAGACCTATCGCAGCCAGCGCGGCCTGTCGCAAGGCGACATCGAGCGTCGCACCGGGTTGTTGCGCTGCTACCTTTCGCGCGTCGAGAACGGTCACACCGTGCCCTCGCTCGAAACGCTCGCAAAAATCGCCGAGGCCATGGACATTTCGCTGGCCGACTTTTTCCCCGGCACCGAGACGCCCCGTGACCGCGAAACGCAGAAAGCCCTGGGCGAACTTTCTCAAGACGAAATTCGCTTCCTCGCGGAGATCAAGAAGTACACCAACACTCTTTCCGACGGCGACAAGCGCCTGGTGCTGGCCATGATCCGCAAAATGGCCACCCTGATTCCTCCGGCCGCCGCCAAGAAAATCATCGCCCGCCGGCCCACTGCCTAGCCGCCGACATTCCCTTGCAGGGACGCAGCAGTGCTGCCTCTTGCGCGTCCGCCCCCGTGGAGCTGTTCGCCGACACCCGGGAGATTCGGTCAAGGCTGTGTGCGGCGATTCGCCGGTTTCCAATTTCGCGGTGCTGCACTCAGGCGGCGGATTCGGAGCGGAAGACGCGCTGGAAGCGCGGGCCGGTAAACTGTACGCCGACAAGCTTCTCCCCAACCGATGCGGCATCGCGGACATGGATCACGCGCCCGTAGGTGGCGAAGTCCGCTTCGGCGCGGCGGCAGGCGTAATTGGAGAAAGGAATGCGGATTTCGAGGTTGGAGCCGACGGCCACGTCGAAGCGCGTGAGAAACGCGGCCCCGCTGCGGCAAAGATTTTCGCTGGAAGTATCTTCTTCGAAGGTGATCCCGCGGGTGTCGCATCCACGAACGCGCATGGGCAGGTGCACGGCGATTCTACGTTCCGAGCGTTGCCTCGAGACCGACGTGCTGACGGGGACCATGGGCGGGGTCCTCATTTCCGCCGGCCCCCCTTGGGCTGGAGCCAGCCAAAGCAGCCGCACGGCCCTCGAAAAAACTCTCCACCCGGGAAAGGATTTCGGCGGGCGTTCGCGCCGCGTGTACGATTCTGCGAAGCTCGCTGCCGTTCCCCACGCTATGAGTAAACCAGCAGGCGAACTGTTTCATTTTGCCCACACCGTCGGGGAGGTTGGCGACATAAATTTGTTGATAGTAGTCCAAGAGTAAACGACGGCGATCGGCCTCAGTTGGGATGGCATAGCAGCCAGCTTCGGCGAATTGCTGCATTTGCCGGAAAATCCAGGGGTTCGTGGCTGCGGCGCGGCCAATCATCACGGCGTCGCAACCGGTTTCGCGGAACATGCGCACGGCGTCTTCGGGGCGGTTGATGTCGCCATTGCCGATGACGGGAATCTTCACTGCTTGCTTGACGGCGGCGATGATGGACCAGTCCGCCGCGCCGGCGTAGCCCTGCATGCGCGTGCGCGGGTGCACGGCGACGGCCTCCACGCCAACGCTTTCGGCAAGCTTGGCGACATCGACCGCGACAATGGATTTTTCGTCCCAGCCGGCGCGCAGCTTGATGGTGAGAGGAATTTTGACCGCCGCGCGCACAGCGCGAAAGATTTGCTCGAGCAGCGGAAGGTCGCGCAGCAGGCCGGAGCCGCCGCACTTCACCACTTTTTTGGCGGGGCAGCCGAGGTTGATGTCCACGGCATCGTAGCCGAGGTCTTCGACCATTTTTGCGGCTTGCGCCATCACGGCTGGGTTCGCGCCGAAAAGCTGCGCGGTGATGGGATGCTCGTCTTCCTGGAAATACAAGTAGCGGAGTGTTTTTGCGGCGCTGCGCGTGATGCCTTCGGAGCTGGTGAACTCGGTCATGAGCAGGCCGCAGCCGCCCAGGCCGCGAATTACGCGGCGGAAAAGCGTGTCCGTCACGCCCGCCATGGGCGCAAGGACCGCCGCCGGGAGAATGGCCAGGTTTCGAACTTGGAGCGTCGCAGGAAACATCAAGTTCAGTTTAGTGGCAGTGAAGTCTTCGGGCAAGACAGAAAGCGCTTAGCAAGCGAAAGGAGTAGCTTCACTTCTTATCGGGAGGTGAGAGGTCGAAATCCTTCAGAAATTCTTCCAGGCGCAGGAATTTGCGTCCCAGCGCGCCGGAATAGGCAGACCATTCCAGGTCCCCGGTATCTGTCGCCAGGGCAGAGCGGACGGCCGCGAGCTTCGAGTCGAGATCGTCGAGATAGTGGAAGACAAGCGCTTCGCGAATCATCGGCAGCTTTGGCGAGCCGAATTCGTATTCGCCATGATGGCTGATGAGCAGGTGCTGGACCACAGTTTTCAGATTGGGCGGAAAGCCCTCGATCGCGCTCAGTGCTTTCGAAACGGTTTCGAGCTCCATAACGATGTGGCCGAGGAGGTGGCCTTCGACGGTGTAACCAATGGCGCGTTGGTAGCACAACTCGTCGAGTTTGCCGACGTCGTGGAGGATGGCCGCCGTCAAAAGCAGATCCAAATCGAGTTCGGAATAATGTTCGGCGACGAGCTTGGCCAGGCCGCAAAGGCTGACGACGTGTTCGAGTAAGCCACCGAGATAAGCATGGTGCATGACTTTCGCGGCGGGCGCGCGTTTGTATTTCGCGGCGATGGCTGGATCGCTAAGAATCCCAGTTACCAGATTTTTCAGCCAAGGATTTGAAATGGACGCCGCGTATGCCAACAATTCCCCATACAGCTTCGCAACGTCGGCTTTGGTCTGGGGCAAAAAATCGGCCAGGTCGATTTCTTCGGGCTTGGCGAGGCGCACTTGGATTACGGAAAGTTGCGCCCGGTTTTTGTAAATCTCGACGCGCGCCTGGACTTTCACGAAATCGTCGCGGTGAATGCCTTTAGCCGCGGTTTCAAACTGGTCCCACATGCGGGCTTCGATGGTTCCGCTGCGATCGCCCAGCTCGAGGCGCAGGTAAGGCTTGCCTTCGCGCGTGTTGCGAATCTCTTTTTCGCAGACCAGGAAAAATGTGGTGATGTTCTGCTCGGAATTCAGGTCAGAGACGAGGGGTGTCTTCATCGGGCGGTATTCTAGCCTAGGTTATTCATCAAGAACATATCTGACAGCGGAAATCTTCATTTCCCGGAATCGGCGCCGGATTTTGCGGAACTCGAACCGGACCGCTTGCCGAAAAGCAGGAATTTCTTGTGGCCTTTCTTTTGCTTGCTGACTTCTGGAGTGGCGCTGACTTCCTGAATCTCCGAGCCGCCTCCACCCGCGATGTCCTGGTAGCCTGGCTTGATGATGACGTAGCTTTGCTCGCGAAGCGTCCTGAGGTAGGCGCGCACGGCGGGCTCCAAGCGTTCGTTATAAAGCTTCTCGGTGATTTCATTTCTGACTTTGTCGAGAGACTGCTGGCCTTCGTCGTAGTGCTCGAGCACCTGAAGAATCAGGTAACCCTGCTTGGTCTCCAGAACGTCGGTAAGCTGGTTGCGCTTCATGGCGAAGACTTTGTCTTCGAGTTCCTTGGCCAGTTCACCGCGCTTGTAAACGCCCAGAAAGCCACCCTGGTCCTTGGTGCTGCTGTCGGAGTAGCGCTTGGCGATTTCGCCGAAGTCTTCGCCGTCCTGAACGCGCTTAAGAGCCGTTTCCGCTTTTTTCTTTAGGGCAGGAAGTTCATCCGCGCTCTTTCCTTGGGTGTTGACTTGAATTTCTCGCAGCGCGACCTGCTCCGGGCGAACAAATTCCGATCTGTGCGCCTGGTAATACTTCTGGATTTCGTCGTCGGTGATGGTGATGTGCGAGCCGACTTCGCTGCCAATGACCTTCTGCGTGAGCAGGTGGTTTTCGATGTTGCTCTGGAAATCCTCCCAGTTCATGCCTTCTGAAGTTACCGCTTTTTCGAGTTCGTCAATGCTCGCCAGCTTGTTTTGCGTGCGAATCTGGTCGAGCTGCTTGATGACTTCGGGTTTGACGCTGACGCCCATATCTTTGCCGCGCTGGACGAGCAAAGACTGGTCGATGAGGTCGCGCAGCACGTTCTTCTGGCGCTCTTCGATATCCGTCTGCAACTGTTCTGGTGTGCAGCGGCCCTGGCATTCCAGCTTGGCGTCCTCTGCAGCGCTCTGCTTTGCCTTTTCGTATTCGGAGAGCGTGATGATTTCGTTGTTGACGCGCGCTATGATTTCTTCGATGGTCTTGCCGGCGTTCGGATCAACGGGCTGCGTCGGCGCCGAACCCCTCAGCTTCTGGGCGGGAGGAGGCGGAACAGGCTTCGTTGGTGCTGCAGCAGGCGGAGGCGCTTGCGAGCTGGATTTCTTGTCCTGGGATTGCGCCTGGCCGTTGGTAGGCAAGGCCGCGAGACATAGTGCGGCGCAAAGCATCAGGATTACGACAAGTTTTCTCATGCCTTCCCCCAACTGATAAGTTTAGCCTTGCCCTTGAAGGCCGAGCAATACGTTTCTTAAGACTGCCGGAACGGATTCGCCGCGCTTCAATTCGATCCAAAGCACGCCGCTCGGATCGGGCTTGATGCCAACGCGCGAGCGCACCACGCTCACCAGCCTGGCCGGGTCGAGGGTGGTTTCCGGGTGGAAGCGCACCGCAACGCGGCTGCCCTGTCGCTCGACCGAAGAGATGCGCAGGCGCTCGCACATGGATTTGAGGACGGCATAATCCAAAAGGTTTTCCACCGAAGAAGGAGGCTTGCCGAAGCGGTCTACGAGTTCCTTGCGGACGTCCTGTTTTTCCTCCTCGGTGGCGATGGTGGAGATTCGCTTGTAAGTTCGAAGCCGCAGGTTCTCGCTGGGGATGTAATCCTGCGGGATGCGCACATCCAATCCCAGATTGAGAGTGGTGCGCAAATCGGGAGCAGCTTCTCCGCCTTTGAGCTTGGCCACGGCGCGCTCCAGCATCTGGCAGTACATGTCGAAGCCGATCGCTTCGATGTGGCCGTGTTGCTGCCTGCCGAGCATGTTGCCCGCGCCGCGGAGTTCCAGATCGAGCGCGGCAATACGGAAGCCAGCCCCTAATTCGCTGAACTCCTTCATGGCTGCGAGACGCTTGCGCGCAATGTCGGAAAGTGTGGTTTCCGGGGGGACTAGCAAATAAGCATACGCGCGCTGGCTGGAGCGGCCCACGCGGCCGCGGAGTTGGTAGAGCTCCGCTAATCCCAGGCGATCGGCGCGATTAATGAGGATGGTGTTGGCGCGGGGGATGTCCAGGCCGTTCTCGACGATGGTTGTCGCGACGAGGACGTCGGTTTCGTCGCGGATAAATTTCAGCATCACGCTTTCGAGTTCTTTTTCGCCCATTTGGCCGTGGCCGACGACCACTCGCGCGTTGGGAACAAGCTTTTGGACCATCGAAGCGACCGAATAGATGGACTCCACGCGATTGTGGATGAAATAGACCTGGCCATCGCGAGCGAGTTCGTTTTGGATGGCGCTGCGCACCAGTTCTTCCTTGAAGGGCGCGACCACCGTTTGGATGGCGAGACGGTCGCGCGGCGGCGTTTCGATCAGCGACATGTCGCGCAGCCCCACGAGCGACATGTGCAGTGTCCGAGGGATCGGCGTGGCCGATAGCGCTAAAGCGTCCACGTTTTTGCGCATTTCTTTCAGCCGCTCTTTGTGCGCCACACCGAAGCGCTGCTCTTCGTCCACGATGAGCAGGCCGAGGTCGGCGAATTTCACGTCTTTCGAAAGCAAGCGATGTGTGCCGATAACAATATCGACCTTTCCGGCATCGAGGTCGGCGAGGACTTTCTTTTGCTCGGCCGTGCTGCGGAAGCGGCTAAGCAATTCGATACGCACGGGAAAAGCCGCGAAGCGCTTCTTGAAAGTTTCGAAGTGCTGGAAGGTGAGGACGGTGGTTGGCGCGAGCAGGGCGACTTGCTTGTTGTCATTGACGACTTTGAAGGCGGCGCGCATGGCCACTTCCGTTTTGCCGTAGCCGACATCACCGCAGAGGAGGCGATCCATCGGCTCGCTCTTCTCCATGTCCTTCTTGATGTCGGTGATGGCGGCGATTTGATCGGGCGTTTCTTCGAATTCGAACGCGTCTTCGAATTCGCGCTGAAAATTTCCGTCCGGAGAAAACGCAAAGCCGGGAGTGGTCTTGCGTTGCGCGTAAAGGGCAAGAAGCTGCTCGGCCATGTCTTCGAGCGACTTGCGGACGCGCGTTTTGCGTGTGTTCCAGCCGGTGCCGCCGAGTTTGTCGAGCGCAGGGTGCGCGCCTTCGAGAACGCGATAGCTCTGCACCAAATCCATGCGCTCCAAGGGAACGTAGAGCCGCGCATCCTCGGCGTAGCGCAAAAGCATGAATTCGCCGCGATGGCCATCGGATTCAATCTGGCGAAGGCCTTCGAATTGGCCGATGCCGTGATCCACATGCACGACAAAGTCACCGGGCTTGAGCTCGGCAAAATCGCTGAAAAAACCGGAAGTACGGATTTTGTGGCTGGGCCGCTCCTCGGTGGGGGTGACGTCGAAGAGATCGGCGTGGCCGTAAATCGTGAGATTCGCTTCGGGAAACGTGACGCCTTCGGCGAAGGGCGCGCGAATCAGAAGCATGCCGGCGGATTCTTGCGCACCTTCGGCGGTAAAACCGGCAGCAGCCTCTTCCGATTCGCCGAGAACGTACGGCACTTCGTATTCGCGGCAGATATCGGCAAAGCGCTCGATCTCGCCGGTGCTGGCGGCGGTGAGAAACACGCGACCACCGGAAGCCAGTTGTGACTTCACGTCGCCCATGCAGGCGACGACGTCGCCGTGGAAGCGCGCGCTGGGGCGGGAAGAGATTCCGAATTGCGGCGCGGAGCCAATGCTTAACGCGAGTTGTTCGAGATGAATCTGGGACGTTTTGGCGAGGGCTGCGGCAATTTGTTCTTCGGTCCAGAAGTAATGAGATGGGGCCGGGGAATTGGCATGTCCGTGGCGTTCGTACACTTCGGTTGCGATGGCGAGATGCTTCGGGGCGGCTTGGCGCAGAGCTTGCGGTTCGTCGAGAAAAACGATGGGGCGAAGCGAACTTTCGGACAATTCGAAAAGAGAAGCTGTGCCAGGTTCTCGCGCTGGTCCAAACGCCGGGGCGGGTTCTCCATTCCTGGAGTCATCGAGGATTGCAGTTTCGGGCGAAGGTACGGCCCATTCGGTTAACGGCAGCAGCGTGGTCCGAACGACCGGGGCAATCGAGCGCTGCGTGCGGGCATCGAATTCGCGCACAGATTCCACGGTGTCTCCCAGCAGCTCGATGCGCACAGGACGCATGGCTTCGGGCGAAAATACGTCGATGATGCCGCCGCGCACGGCGAACTGCCCCGGAAGCTCCACCATTTCCGTGCGCGTGTAACCCACGGAGCCGAGATGCGTGATCAATTCCTCGTGGCCAATCTCCGTGTCCTTTGCGAGCGTTCGCGTTAGATACAGATACGCCGCAGGATCTTGATAGCGCCAGAGCGCCGCGGCCATCGGCGCAATCACCAGAGAAATTTGACCGTCCGCCAGGCGAAAAAGCGTCGTGGCGCGCCGCTCGAGAATGTCCGCGTGCGGGCTCTGCGGCTCCCACGGCAGCCGGTCAAAAGAAGGAAGCGTGCCGACGCTTCCCCATGCTCCTGGAAAAACGGCGGCGAAGAAGCGCAATGTTTCCGCGAGCGCTTCGGCTCGGCGGTTTGAATCCGTAACGAAAAACGCGGGGCGCCGCAGCGCATGGGCGAAATAAACCGCAACCAGTGCTTTGGCGACGTCGTGCAGCCCAGTGACCGAAACGAGGCCCGCGTTTGCGCCGAGCTCCGCCAATGCGCCTTCCATCGCAGGATGGCGCAGCAAAGCCTCCAATCTTTCGCGGACCGCCGGAAGTATCATGCGTGGACGATCAGGAATCCGCGCGCGAGGCGCGCTCCCCTCGGCGAATTTTTTCGATAATCTCGGTAGTGGAATAACCCTTCAAGATGGGCGCCCTTACAACCTTTCCGCCGGCTGCCTGCACCTCCGCTCGACCAACAATCTGATCGAGGGGCCAGTCTTCGCCTTTTACCAGGACGTCTGGAAGCAGGCGGGAAATCATTTCTCGTGGGGTCGGTTCATCGAAGATGACGACGGCATCCACCGATTCCAGAGCGGAGAGAATCTCCGCGCGCTCATCTTCGGACATTAGCGGCCGGTCCGGGCCTTTTAGCCGGCGGACGCCCGAATCGCTATTGAGGCCAACAATCAATATGTCCCCTTGGGCCCGCGCGAACTCAAGCTCACGGATGTGCCCCGGGTGGACCAGATCAAAGCAGCCGTTGGTGAAAACGACGCGGCGGCCATTGCGTTTCTCGGGGCCAAACCGCAAAATCGCTTCTTCAAGCGTCAAGGCTTTCGAATGCAAGGGAGCTCCATGCAGGCACAGAAAAGAAATCGGGACCACGTCTGGACTTTCATTTTATCACGAGCGCCAGGCCGGCGCTCAGGAGCCCGCGTTCCACGATGAAATCACGAAAAACCGCACGCGCCGTCGCCGGAATCCTTCTTTGCGCCGCAGGTTTCTGGCTGGTATTTCCCAGGAGCTATCGCGAGAGAACTTATCTGATTCCCGCGGGCAGCTGCCGCCTGGAAACCACCATCATCGAGAAAAAGGAGGGCGCGCCGCAAGGAACTGTCCTTCTTTTCCCTGGGCTTGTTGCCAACAAGAAAGTCATGGCCTATCTCGCCGACGGATTCGCAGAACAGAACCAGCGAGTCTTTGTGCCGGATTTGCCTGGACATGGGCACAGCCCGGGCCCATTTACACCCCAGCGCGCGGAAGACTGCGGGGAAGCACTTCTGACCGAGTTGATGCGCCGCGGCATGGTTGAACTCGACCGAACCATACTAGCGGGGCATTCGATGGGAGGGGCCATCGCGTTACGCGTCGGTGCGAAGATTCCGGTAGCGGAAGTCGTGGCCATTTCGCCAGCGCCGATGCGGAGCGCGCACGGCGTGCGGCCGGAAATGCTGCTCTATCCGGATCCCGGACCGCTTCCGCAGCGGTTCGTGGTCATCGACGGTTCCCTCGAGCCGGAACCGATGCGTGCGAATGCGGCGGACCTAGTTGCTTCGCGAAAGGACGAAACGGCGCATTTCGTCTTGATCCCGGGCGCCACGCACGGAAGCATTATCTTCGACCCTCGCGTGGTGCGCGCTTTTCAAGATTGGACCGCCAAAACGCTGCAACTCCACGGCACGCCCGGAATGCCATCGCTGCGCCAGCTCTATGGTGCGCTCGCGGGATTTGCCGGATTGCTATTGCTAGCGAACCCGTTTTTGCGCGAAATCGTGGGTGGAAAACAGAACGGCGAGAAAGAAGAAAAGCCGGCGGACAGGGGCAATTCCTTGGGGTGGGGCCGGATGGCGCTCGAATTTGCCGTTGCAGCAGTCGTCGGTGTGATCTTGCTGCGCTTCTGGAATCCTCTGCGCGCGATCCGATTATTCGAAGGGGATTATCTCGCTAGTTTTCTCCTGATTTTGGGGATCGCGCTCGTTCTCATGCATTTGCATCTTTTCCGCGAGCAGCTTTCTGGTTGGAGCAAAGGATTGGGGGGAGCACTGTTTGGCGGGATGATTTTGTTTCTTCTGTTTACCGCCTGGCTGGACCTCTCGCTTTATGAAGCGTGGTTGACGCCTGCAAAGTGGGTGCGCTTCCCGTTTCTCTTTCTCGCGTTCATCCCGTATCACATCGCCGAAGAGATTTGTCTCCTACCGTCGGCGCCGCGAGGCGCCGCACGGCGACTCATGGCTGGATTGTCACTTCGCCTAGTGGCGTGGGGCGCGCTCGCCGCGGGCGTTCTCTATTTGCACAGCGGCGAAATCCTCATGGTGCTGCTCACGCCCTACTTCGTGCTCTTGCATGTGCTGCAGAGGAGGGGGATGGATATTGTGCGACAGGAAACCGGTTCGGTTGCGGCAACCGCCGTATTCGGTGCTATACTCCTGGCTGGTTTTTGCCTGGTGATTTTCCCCGTCACCTGAGGGTGTGGCGCTCCACGAGCGCTTTGTCTCTTGTCTTCCTTAGCAAAGGGTCCCGGGCCGCGTTTGCGCATCGGACAGAGGATTCGAGGGGTAAACCAAGAAAATTCATGGCAGAAATTGCAATCATTGGCGGCGGGCCTTCCGGCGCCATGTGCGGTGAGCAGCTGGCCCGCGCGGGGAACAAAGTAAGACTATTGGATGAGCACCTCGCTTGGGAAAAACCCTGCGGGGGCGGGTTGACGCACAAAGCCATTCAGTGTTTCCCATTTCTGCTCGACAATTCCTATCCGAAGAAGCTGGTTCACTCCGTTGAGCTGATCAGCAGCCAGGAGCATCACGCCACTCTGGAAATGCCGCATCCCATCGTGATTTATTCGCGCAAGGTGCTGAATGGGCTGCTGTTGGAGCGCGCGCAAGCAGCCGGCTGCACGGTGCAGCGCTCTCGCGTGATGAGCGTGGACATCGAAAAAACAAAGCCGAGGTTCTGCGTCGAAGGCCAATGGCACGAAGCGGACTTCTTGGTGCTGGCGGCGGGCGCGCGCAATCAGTTGGTGCCGGGGAGCCGCGCGCTCGAGCGCGACGAACTGGAGATGACCCAGGGCTACTTCGTGCCGCAGAGCGCGGACTCCATTACGATCAAGTTTCTTCCGCAGTTTGAAGGCTACATCTGGTCTTTTCCGCGCAGCGATCATCTCTCGGTGGGAATCTGCGGCAGCATGTGCTCGCATACCAGCGCGCAGCTTCGGGGACATCTGCAAACTTTCGTCGAGAAGGAGAACATTCCGACCGAAGGTGCAAAGTTTTACAGCCACGTGCTGCCCTCGCCGCAAGAGCGCACGCTTTCGCAGCGCAATGTCGTGGGCAAAAACTGGGCCCTGGTCGGAGACGCCGCCGCCCTGGTCGATCCCCTCACCGGCGAAGGACTGTTCTATGCCATTCGCTCCGGCGAACTTCTCGGGCGCTCCCTGGCGCAGGGATGCCCTGAAAAATATCCCGCGTGGCTTAAAGCGGCGTTTTCCAGCGAACTGGAATTTGCCGCGCGCATCGTGCGGCGCTTTTACCGCGGGTCGTTTTTGGGAAATGCGGTGACCACCCGCATGGTGCAGTTTATTCGCCGGAACGCCATCTTTCGGCAGTTAATGGCCGACCTCTTCAGCGGCGCGCAGAACTATTCCACCCTGAAACAGCGGCTCTGGGGACACCTGGGTGTCACCATCAGCGATTTCGTCGCCAGTGTGCTGAACCTGGAACGCCCCGCGAGCGCGGATGCCGGGAGTACGGGCGCCGTGGGCGACTGACCTTAAATTGCCGGCGGTGCGCGTCCCAATTTGCTTGCTGAATTGCCAAATTCAGCGGTTTCCTTCAATGTAGTTGCATCAGCCCGCCCGGCATCCAACGGCAAGGGCTCCGGATTTTGTGCCCCGACGCATGGCTACTGAGACCGCCGACGCAGCTGTGTCGAAACAGAAGAAGCGCAAAAACGCGTGGAAGAATCTTCCCGACGTTTGGGCGCTGATGAAGCCGCGCCGCGGGCTGTTAATTCTGGGCTTCGTGCTCATGGCCATCAACCGCGTCTCCGGATTGGTGCTGCCCGCGTCCACAAAATATTTCGTCGATAACGTTGTGCTTCACAAGCAGCTTCACCTGCTGACCTCGCTCGCGCTGGCCGTCCTCGCTGCGACGGTTATCCAGGGCCTGACGTCGTTCAGTCTGACGCAGTTGGTTTCGAAATCCGCGCAAAAAATGATCACCGAGTTGCGGCAGAAAGTGCAGGCGCACATCGGTCGCCTGCCGATTGCTTTTTACGACGCGAACAAAACGGGCGTGCTCGTTTCGCGCATCATGAGCGACGTGGAAGGCGTCCGAAATTTAATTGGCACGGGCTTGATCGAGTTTGTCGGCGGACTGATGACCGCCGCGATCGCGCTGGTCTATCTGATTCACACGAGCGTGATGATGACTGCCGTGGCGTTCAGCATCCTGGTGTTTTTCGGCGTCGGCATCAGCCTGGCGTTCAAAACGATTCGCCCGATTTTCCGCGCCCGTCCGAAAATCAATGCGGAAGTCACCGGCCGGCTCACGGAATCTCTGAGCGGAGTGCGTGTCGTCAAGGGCTATCACGCCGAGGAGCGCGAGGAAAAAGTGTTCTCGGCCGGCGTGCAGCGCTTACTGGACAACGTGCTCAAGACGCTCACGGCAACGTCGCTGATGAGCCTTTCAGGCGCGATGCTGCTGGGCATCGTGAGCGTGCTCATGATGGAATTGGGCGGGCACAAGATGCTCGCCGGAACCATGACTCCCGGCCAATGGTTCGCCTACAGCGCCTTCTTAGCCTTTCTCATCGCACCCGTTTTTCAGATTGTGGCTATCGGCACGCAAATCACCGAAGCCATCACCGGCCTCGAGCGCACGCGCGAAATTCTCAACGAGAAGCCGGAAGACGAAGCCCCGGGCCGAACCGTGACTCTGGACCGGGTCAAAGGTCTGGTCCAAGCGGTGCATGTCAGCTTCTCGTATGAAGAGAGGAAGGAAGTGCTGCACGACATCAGCTTCGTTTCCGAACCGGGGACCGTGACCGCGCTCGTCGGCCCTTCCGGCGCGGGAAAATCCACCATCATTGGCTTGATTGCCGCCTTTTACGTTCCTTCGAGCGGGAAAATGCTGGTGGACGACGTGGACCTGGCCACCGTAAAACTCAGCTCCTTCCGCACGCAGCTCGGCGTGGTGTTGCAAGAGACTTTTCTTTTCGACGGAACGATTCGCGAAAACGTGGCGTTTTCTAAACCCAACGCCACGGAAGAAGAGATCCTCGCGGCGTGCCGGATCGCGCGCGTCGATGAATTCGCGGAGTCGTTCGAACAAAAATATGACACCGTGGTGGGCGAACGCGGCGTAAAACTTTCCGGCGGGCAAAAGCAGCGTGTCTCCATCGCTCGCGCCATCCTCGCCGATCCGCGCATCCTTATTCTGGACGAGGCCACTTCGAGCCTGGACTCGGAGTCCGAGGCTCTGATTCAAGAGGGCTTGCGCTACCTGATGCGCGGGCGCACGACCTTTGTCATCGCGCATCGTCTTTCGACCATCCGCCGCGCTGACCAGATCCTCGTTGTCGAGGCGGGCCGCATCATCGAGCGCGGCACGCACGAAAGCCTCTACGCGCTAGGCGGACGCTACTATGACCTCTACACGAAGCAGCACGCCATCGAGACCAATCTCTTTCTCGCGCCTGGTGAGAGCACGGTACTCGAAGAAGCCGCCGAGTCGTCCACCGGCGGCGACGAGGCCGGGCTTCCCGACGCCATCCGCTTCCTTCGCGGCCAAAGCAACTAATCTCGAAGCTTTGTGAGCTCTCCTTGCAGCCCGTCTCCTAACGCCCGAGAAACATGCTGAGATACCAGGTATTTCCGAAGGGGTCTTTCACGCCGGATGAGCGGTCGCCGTAGGGTTTGTCTATCGGCGGCTCGGCGGAAGTTGCTCCCGCTCGCAGCGCCTGCGCGTACATCGCATCGACGTCCGGCACGTAGATGTGCAAGTGGCAGGGCTTCGGCTGATACTCTCCGTGCGCCTCATCGATTTCAAGCGTGGCGTTCCCAATCCGCATGGTGGCATGCATGACCATTCCCCGAGGCGATTTGTGCACGCCCATCGCTTCTGCTCCGAATGCTGCTTCCATAAACGGAATCATCTTGTGCGCCTCGCGAAGGTGCAAATACGGCTGTACGCTGCGCAGGCCTTCCGGCCCTGGAGTCCAGCCTTTCGGCGTCGCGATATACCAACGATTGCCAAAACGGTCTTTGAGCGCGCCCCAGCGATCGCCCGAAGGATGGTCGTCGGTCGGCCTGTAAATCGCGGTAGCGCCGGCCTGCAGAGCGCGGTCAAATGTGGCGTCGGCGTCTTTGACGTACACATGGATGTCGGCCGGGGCCGGTGGAATCTGTTCATTCGCATCCCCGGTCTCGATCATGCCGTTGCCAATGGCTACCTCCGCATGCATCAGGGAGCCATCTGGTGCCGGCACGCGCAGCCGTTCGACGCCTTCAAAAGCTTCTTTCAGGAATTCGATGAAGTCCGATGCGCCCTTCACGATGATGTAGGGCGTGATGGACGTAAATCCAGGACGCATGTGGAGCGCCTTTGCGGGGGCCGTGGCTGCACGAGAATCAGTTCCTTCCTTCGTAGACATGGATGCCCTCCTCTGCAATTCAGATTTGAGTGCTGATCGAAATTCCTGTCGCGGCAGGTAACGCAGCTCGCGCGCAATCGCTGCCAGCGGCGCAAGGTCGCGATGCGGGGCCTTTTCCGGCCGCGGCTGCAGCGACACAAGCATCGCTTGCACAACTTCTTCCACTTGTTCGGCGAGCGTTCGTTTAGGAAGGCGCTTAGGCATGGTGGCCTCCCATCTGGGCTCGCAGGCGCTCGAGCGCGCGCAATTGCAATTGCTTGATGGCTCCCTCGCTCTTGCCGAGGCGTTCGGCAATTTCACGGATGCTGCGCTGGTCGACGAACCGCTCATGAACCACACGACGCTGGGTTTCGGGAAGTTGATTCACCAGCCGGAACAGCCGGGCGCGATGTTCAATGCCGCGCATGTCCGGCGCAGCGCTTGGATCGTGCGGCTTGTCGCCCATGGAGTATTCGCGAGGCGCGCGTTGCGAGCGATCGATGACGGCGTTCGCGGCGATTCGCAACAGCCATGCTGCGAACGGAACGCCGCGCCATTCATAACTCTTTAAATTTGCAAGTGCTTTGTAGAACACTTCCGACGTTAGGTCCTCGGCGGTAGCGCGGTCATGCACGCGGCCGGCGATGAAACCGTAAACGCGTTCGAAATGGAGTTCGTAGAGCGCGTCGAACTTTGAAGGATCGGACCGCGCTGCTTCCACAAGCAGGCGCTCCTCCGCTTTTGCCGCGGCGTCCACCTGCCCTGACGCAGCGCTTTGCGGCGGAGCTTTCTTCCTTCCGGCGGGTCCGGTGGCGGTCATCGCTCTGTGAATAATAACTGGCCGCCCGGAAAAAGGTTACGCAACCTCCTTGTGCAGAGACCGGTTCCGGTGTACGGTCTGTGAGTCTTCACACAGCTTTAACAATTCATTGCTAGTGTCGCCTCGCCTGATTCCGGCCTTTGGTCCGCTAGCAACTCCTTTAAGACTTTGACCAACGACAATACCCGCGAGCGAAGAGCCAATTCCCGGCGTGCCGCCGACTGGCGCGCCTTGTTTGGACCGCCGGGGGACCTTTCACCGGGATTGCTGGCGGACTTGAGTCCTATCGGGGTGAGTATTCTGAGCGAAAGGCAATTCCCCGTCGGAACCGCGATCGAGGTTCATTTGGGGGCTGAGGAATCGGAAGTCCGCGGGCGACTAAAGATGCGCGCCATCGTGCGCCATTGTGAGAGGCGCAGAATCGGCGTTCATCTTGTGAACGTGGGGCCCGAACAGCGCGATGACTGGTGGAAAATCATGCGTAGCGAGTCATGACCGCGCAGGCGTCTTCCCCTCACCCTTCCATTCGCAATTCGTCGGCTTACCTGGCGCAGACGCCAGTGGTGACCACTTTCTTGTTGGGTTTCAGCTGATAGGTGAAATAGGGGACGCCCACGCGGAAGGATTGCGGGTCGTTATTGGCGCAATGACCGGGACTTTGCTGTGAGCAGAGCGGGCTCGCAAGATGGTCGTCCGCGTAAGCAATATTGGCGCGGTGCTGGCTGTCCAGAGCCACTTGGAAGAAGTCCGCCAGGGAACGGCTATCGCCATTGGAGCAACCCGTGCCGGCAGTACAAACGGTTCCCGCATGGATGATGTGGTCGCTGGCAGCGTGCTGAGTGAATGTTGGGGCCCCCGCATTGCCATTAAGGCTTTCCGCCGCGTAAACATTCCATTGTGCCCAGCAATCTGTTGTTCCACCCGCACATGGCGGCTGCATTGCCGCAACATCGTTGGAGTTACCAGCGACGCTCGCTCCCAACCAGGTCACGACCAAGTGACCATTTGCATCTGCCGCGACCCATGGAAATACGTTCGCCTTGCCCACCGTGGATCCGCCATTCACACGCACCGGTGCAGTCCAGGTATTGCCCAAGTTTGTGGACGAAGAGAGGAAAATGTTCTCATTGTCCGACCACACCGTATAAACGTTCCCGAAGTCATCGACCGCCAGAGCAGGGAAGATGTTGTTGTTGCCATTGGTCGCTCCGGCTGAGCCCGCTGGGCTTGTGAACACTTTGTGATCTGTAAAAGTAAAAGTCGGAGCGCCCAGGCCCGCATCGGTAGAGACTCCGACATACACCGTGCGCTGAGGCCCACCATGGGTGTTTTCTATGGCGTTGTCCGGAGCGGTAAATGCGACATAGAGGTTACCTTGGCTGGGGCACGCGGTGTGGTCCACCTTGATTTGCGCAGCGGTGTTGGCGCTGTCCGTGGGCGCCAGGCTGCCCGCCGCGGGAAGCGTTGCGAAATCGATCGCTTCTCCGGCACCTGCCGTGTACGTCAGCCCGCCATTGTTCGAGCGCTGCACGTTGATGTTGAACGTCGAAAGGTCATGGTAGGCGACGTAAACCGTGGAAACATCATTGAAGGCATCATTCCACATCCGGTCGTCGGCGGGTACTAATGGCGCAACCCCATTCGGCGGAGTGAAGAATGTATCTCCGCGGTTTCTGGAATTCGTCGCGGTAAAACCTGGTACCACCGTTAGGCTCGTCATGGCCACATTGGGGATCGCCGAATTGTTCGGGTCGGGAGCGTTCACCGCGATATCCGCATCGCCCCCTCCCAGCGCCACCCCGAGGTTCGTCGGACTCCCTACGTTATTGTCGCAGCCCCCGCCGGTCAGTCCGAAAACGCCGCAATTGTCCGGCTGTCCCTCGTATTTGAAAGGCAAAGTTCCGTTGGCGTTGGGCGCGCCGTCGATGGATTGATCCCAGCGCCAGAGGTCAATGCCGCCAGGAACGCCGCGAATAGACTCCACGTACACTGTGCCTTGGGAATCGACGCGGTCACCGGGCTCCAGGCCTTGGACAATAAAAGCCAACGGGCTCGCCCCCGTGGGTACGGGAGCCAATTGCGGAAGGCACAGGCTTTGATTAGGACTGAATCCGTCAGTTCCAGGACCGACGTAAGCGGGAATCGCTTCCGCGCCACCGCCTGCGCCCGTTTGACTTGGACAAGCGTGTTCGCCGGCAGGGTCGGGATAGATAGCCTGAGCACTGACGCTGCGGCTGTCGTTCATGGAGAATAGGGAGATCAAAACGAGCAGGATGACGGCTTCGAACAACAGCAAGGGTAACAGTTTGCGCATGAAGTCTCCTTCGGACAATTCTTACAGGGCTGAGGAGGGCCCCTGGCGCGTTGCCGGCTTGCTCTTGCGACTTTTGGCGAAGCGGGTGGTCATCCACTGTTCAAGGAGGCACGGACCCGAAGGACAGCTCTTGGCCACCCGCTTCTTGAGGCACACGGTAGCTATAAAAGGAGAGGGCATGGCGGACAATTCGGTGGATACCCCAAACCGAAGCCCCGTAAATACCTGAGGCTTACGGGTAGGGAATTACATCCAGTTACAAATCCTGAATCACTGCTGGCAAGAAATTTTCGAGAAAATTTGAAAATCGCGCAAACTTTTCTGACGGCTCCTTCGTCACTCCAATACCAGCCAGAAATCTGCAACTCGCTGGATGCGCTAAGAGAGTCTGCCCTGCCGGTTTCGATAGCGGGGGGGCTTCTAGCGCTCTAGTGGAGTCGCGCGATCGCTCAGTACTCCGAGTGTCTCCTTTCTTCCGGTGGTCCCGTCGGGAGATGAACGGAAACTTGAGGCTCGTATTTGTCCACAAGGGGGACCACTATGGACTCGCCGGTTCGATCTTCTATTCCTGTTCTGAGCTTGCTGTTCGTTTTGCTTGTGACCTTAGCCGCTGCCTGCCCTTGCCCTGCCCTACCACAGTCTCCGCAAAGCGGAACTACGGCTTCATCGCTCGCTACCTTGAAATCCCGCGCCGAAGCGGGCGACGCCGGCGCGCAGCTTAAACTCGCGGCCGACTCTCTGCGCAGCAATCCCGCTCCAGATTACGGGTCGGCCATAAAATGGCTGCGCGCCTCAGCCGCACAAGGAAATACTCAGGCACAATTCCTGCTCGGTTATCTCTATCAAAATGGGGAAGGAACGGAACGAGATTATGCCAAGGCGGCTGAGAGCTATCAGGCCGCGGCTGCCCGGGGATACGCGCCTGCAGCCAACAATCTCGCTTTTCTCTACCACCGGGGCCTGGGCGTTCCCAAGAATCCCGCCAAGGCCTTTGAACTTTATCAATTTGCAGCGCAGGCAGGCGATTTTGCGGTTCAGTGCAATCTAGGCAGCATGTACTACTACGGCTCAGGCACTCCTCGCGACTACGCTCTTGCCGCCAAATGGTTTCGCGCCGCCGCCGAACAGGGTGACCCCCGCGCCCAGCACAATCTCGGTTTCCTCTATTTCAAGGGCCTCGGCGTCCCCTCCGATTACAAAGAATCCGCTCATTGGGAGCGGCTTGCCGCGGAGCAAGGTGAGCCCCACGCGCAAACCGACCTCGCTTATCTCTATGAATCGGGCCGGGGGGTTCCGCTCGATTACGTTGCTGCTTACGCCTGGTATTCCCGGGCCGTCGCCAGCGGAGACAACACGGGCGCCGAGCGTCGCAAGAGCCTCTCTGGCATTTTGACCCGAAGGCAGCTCGACGCAGCGAATGCTCTGGTTGCTGCGGGATCTTCTGAAATGCCACGGCGTCACAAGCAGCCAACGACCGCTGCCCTGGCGTTGCTAGAAGCGCTCCGGTAAGCCACCCGCCGCATTATTCAGGCAGGATCACCGGCTTCCTGCGCGGCGGCGCGTCGAGCGTCGCCTTGTCCGGGTTCAGGTGTGCAGCGACAAGTTCCGGCGGCGTGTGCGACAGCCACTCTGAGAGAGCTAGGTCCTGGTAGTAGCTGCTCTTGAACATTTCCAGGAATCTTGGTTCTGTGTTGCCGGTGTTCTCGACGTAATGCGGAAGCGTTTTTAGGACGTAGCCCACGTCACCGGCGTCGAAATCCATGGTGGCGCGCGCGGCCGCCCGTGGCGAACACCGTCATGCGCGCCTTGCCGCTGATGAAAAACTGCCACTCATCCGCGTTCGGATGCCAGCGCAATTCGCGGACGCCTCCGGCGGTGAGCCGCATGTTCACCCCCGCGAGCGTTCTCGAAGCCGGCAGTTCGCGCACGGTTACCTCGCGTGACCATCCGCCTTCGTGCAGCCGCTTGTGAGCGATCGAAAAAGGATACTTGACGTTTGGACCTGGCTTTGTGCCGCAGCGTTGTGGCGGCGACATCCCGGCGGCTAGCGCCGCTGAGCTTGCTCCCAGGAATCCACGCCGCGACCACCGCTGTTTTTCCAATTCGTTGGCCATGTTGTGCCTCCGGCTCAATTCTAATCCAGCGCTTTCTGGCGCTGGCTGCCCGGTACCCTGCCTTGATAACCGTCTTCGACACCATCCCAGGATTTCCGCCATACGATTTTGAGCCATGGCGGGGAGCAGGTTCTGCCTTAGCAGGATTAAGGGCGTTCCTTAATTCAATTGCATGAGTTTCCTGATTGTCCTCGAGGGGCCTTCCTTGGCAAATTACCTGCCAGTTCAATGAAAGTGCTAATACCCGATGATCGGCGCGGTCATCGGGATTGTTTACGCAAACTTCTCCAGCAGGAGCGCAAGGCCCAGGTCAGCGGGGTCGCTGAAGAAGCGGAGAGCGTTCCTGGCAGCGTGATTGCGCGTGAACTGCGGCGCACTTTGGATGGCTGCCCCATCTGTGACGGCAGCTACCGCGATCATTCGTATGTGGTTCTAGCTACGGTGGCCATGGAGCCGCAATGGGAGTGTCCCCTGCGTGTCAAGCAATATTACGATCTACTTCATGAACGCCGCTGGCAGGAACTTTTGCGCCTTCGGGAATGGAATCACGACGCGGATGCTCTTGTGGGCTTTGCGTTTCGTTGCGCCGAAGGACGCGTGGGAATCGTTACCATACTCAGCCCGGCTAAACCCGGTCTGCCCGACACGCCTCTGCACTACTTGATTCTTCCCGAGGAAGAAGGGAACAGTCTGCTGGGGCTTCTTCCCCCGGAAAAGTGGTGTCCCCTCCGGTCCGTTTCTACTCTTGCCGAGTAGGCTATACTCGGCGAGAGGCCCGCCTTGCCGCTGCACACGTTTGTCCGCTTTGAGCCGCAGCCTGGGAAAGAGCAAAAGCTTCGCGAGGAGTTGAAGCTCCTGCTGGAACCCACCCGCGCGGAGCCCGGCTGTATCGGCATTCATCTTTACGAAGCGCTGCGCGAGCCGCTGATGTTTTATATCCACTCCGAGTGGGTGGACGAAGCAGCTTTCGATGCCCATCCCAAGCTGCCCCACATGACGCGCTTTCTCGGCCTGGTCAGCGGACTCACCACTTACCCCGTGAAGGGCATCCGCACCAAACAAATCGGTTAATGCTTCCCCCCGTCCGTCGCGCCCTCATCGGCGGGCAGAGCGCTCTTGCCGGGTTCTTCCTGGCATTTCCTGCTAGTGCGCCGTCACCGAAATTCGTACAAAGATCCTTCCCCGGGAAGTCGCTGTAGGGGGTACGACATGTCGTGCCCTCTTTTATGTCACGAGCGATGGTTACGGGGACTCCAGAAAGACGAGATTTCAGAGAGCAGCAGCGAGGAATCTCTCCTTTCAGGCAGTTCTCACACAAGCTCTCAGTCCGTGAAGTCACCCAGGAGGATTTTTTCACTAGCCGCTAGGCTTTTGCCGCGCGCATCTGCGCCACTCGCTCCTGGAATTGCCTCGTCAGATGCGGCACGATTCCCAAATGCCGCTCGATGAGCATCAACTGCGCGCGATGATGCATTTCATGTTCCTTTGCTCCTAATAGTCTCTCGAAGCGCGTCTTCGTGCTCTTTCCGTCGGGTTCGGTCACGGTTTCTGCCAGAAACTCGGGCGTCAGCGTCTCCATCCACGCCGCAAACTGCTCACCCTCGGTTCGCAGCAGCTCCAGAATCTCCTTCTTTGTCCTCGGCTTGGCCTCCTCGGCTTGGAACTTGTCTAGCATCCCAAAGAAGTCGAAGCCCACCAGCGTGCTCAGGCGCTTCTTTTCGATTTCTTCCCAGCTTCGCGTGGCGATCGCCACGTGCGTCAGCATGCGCGCGACGGTTCGGACTTCCGGAGCTGCCACGAAGCCGTACCGGTCCTCCGGAATGTCCTGGGCCACCTGAATGGTGTTCTTGCGCACCGTGCGAAAGGCCTTCGCCAATTCTTTTCCGCCATAAATGCTCATGGAGTCACCTCGTTGTGGGATCGTCCGCTCTGGGCAGGGCAGACTCGCTTGCTTCGATGCGCGGCCTTCTCCGCTTGTCACGCGTTCGAAGGTTCTTTTTCAGCCTTCGTCGCCGCTGCTTGCCCCGCGGGCTTGGCCCTGAACGATTTGATTGTACGCCGCACGACGCGTCATCCCGCGCTCCTTGGCGGCCAACTTCAGCGCCTCTTTGCGGTCCAGCTTGGCTTGGTGCATCAATTCTTCGACGCGCGCTGCCAGCGATTGGGCTGAGTCCCCTTGCACGCGGCCTTCGGCGGCATCCGGCGGTCCGATGACGAGCGTGAGCTCTCCTCGCGCCGGCCGCTGCTCCAAAGCGGCGGCAATCTCCGAGAGTTTGCCGCGCACAAATTCTTCGTGGAGCTTTGTCACTTCGCGTGCCAGGCATGCGGGCCGGTCGCCAAGAATTTCCATCGCGTCTGCGATGCATTCCTCGACGCGGTGCGGCGCTTCGTAAAGAATGATAGTGCGCTCTTCAATGCGGAGACGTTCGAGGGCGCGCCGGCGCTCGCCGCTTCGCGCAGGCAAGAATCCCACAAAGAGAAACTCCTCCGTAGGCATGCCGGAAGCGGAAAGGGAAGCGAGCAGCGCCGACGGACCTGCAATCGGTACGACGGGGATCTGGTGCCGCAGGCAAAGCGTTACCAGACGGTGCCCCGGATCGGAAACCAGCGGCATGCCTGCGTCGCTTACCAGCGCGATTTTCGCGCCCTGCTCCATGGCCATGATCAATTCTGGCGCCCGCGTCATTTCATTGTGTTCATGGTAGCTGACCAACGGCTTGCGAATCTCGTAGTGCGCGAGCAATTTCTGCGTGTGCCGCGTGTCTTCACACGCGATTTGATCCGCTTCCTTGAGGGTGCGCAGCGCGCGGAGCGTAATGTCTTCGAGGTTGCCAATGGGTGTCCCCACAAGGTACAAACAGCCCGCGGGGCTTTGTTGGTCTGTCGCTGGATTCCTGGCGGCCATGGCGACCAGTCTAGCATGCGCTCTGGGTGCGGCGGTGAACGGCGAGTGAAACTCGACCGGCAGAGAAGTTCGCTGTACCAAAGCGCCCTCGCGCATCGGCATTTTCGCAGCAATGCTATACTTCATTTTCTGAGCACCAGGAGGAGGAACGTCTGTGCCCCTGTACGAGTACCAATGTCAAAAGTGTGGCCGGCGAACCGAGAAAATTGAAAGTGTGGACGGACCGCACTTGAAGAAATGTCCGCACTGTGGCGGCAGAGTCGAGCGTTTGCTGGCGCCACCCGCCATTCAATTCAAAGGCGCGGGCTGGTACGTGACCGACTACGCGGGGAAGTCCGCTGCTGGCGATTCCGAAAAGCCTGCACCCGGAGCAGCCGACGCGGCGGGCAAAGATAAGAGCGACGGCGCGAAAGACACCGCTTCCATAGAATCCAAAGAAAAGAAATCCGCAAAGAAAAAGTAAATCACGCGAGGAGCGGGAATGGCCGACGCAACGCAAGGGCAAAGTGCCGCACCACGCAAAGTGCGCAAAGCGGTTTTGCCGGCTGCGGGGCTTGGCACGCGCTTCCTGCCCGCCACGAAGGCGCAGCCCAAGGAAATGCTCACCGTTGTGGACAAGCCGCAGATTCAATACGTCGTCGAGGAGTGCGTTGTTTCTGGGATCGAGCACATCATCATCGTTACCGGAAAAGGCAAAAACTCCATCGAAGATCACTTCGACTATTCGCCCACGCTGGAGCGCTTCCTGGAAGAAAAAGGAAAAAAAGAACAGGCGGCTATGGTGCGGGAGATTGGCGACATGGTGCAGGTAAGCTACACGCGCCAGAAAGAGCCGCTCGGCCTGGGGCACGCTGTCCTGGTGGCGCGAGATCTTGTGGGCGACGAGCCCTTTGCCGTTTTACTGGGCGACGTGCTGATTCCCGGTCAGAATCCGGCCACCAAGCAACTCATTGATGTGTACGCCGCGACGGGCGTCGGAGCAATCGCCGTCGAAGAAGTGCCCAAGGAGCGAACGCACCTCTACGGCATCATCGATGGCGAACCCGCCCCGCAGCCGCCGTTCGGGGCGCGCTTGCTTCGGATTCGCGATGTTGTGGAGAAACCCAAACCGGAGAAAGCTCCCTCGAACCTCGCCATCACCGGGCGGTACGTCTTGCCGCCGGAGATTTTTGATTGCCTGGCGCGGACCAAGCCGGGCGCCGGAAACGAGATTCAATTGACCGACGCGCTTCGAATCCTCGCTCAGGAAGACGGGCTCTGGGCGTACATTTATGACGGCGTCTCCTACGATGCGGGCGACAAACTGGGATTCTTGAAGGCCACCGTGGAAATCGCGCTGCAGAACAAAGAACTTGGCGGCGAGTTCCGGCAGTACCTGAAAGGCTTAAAGCTCTAATGCGTTACGAAAAAACGATACCGGAGTGTCCTTCCGAGCGCACGAGGAATCTGTTTTTGTTTTGGAGATGGGATAGTCAGTAGCTCATAATTTCTCCCATGAGCACGCGCATCTTAGGAATTGAATCTTCGTGTGACGAGACTGCAGCGGCCGTAGTCGCCGACGGCCGCGAAATTCTGTCGAGCGTCGTGGCCTCGCAAGTCGACGTGCACCGAAAATATGGCGGCGTGGTGCCCGAGCTGGCCTCTCGTGAGCATTTGCGGCAAATCGTTCCCGTGGTGCGCGAAGCGCTCGCGCACGCGCACATGAGGCTCGAGGACGTCGACGCTATCGGCGTAACGCAAGGACCGGGTCTGGTTGGCGCGCTGCTCGTGGGAATCACTTACGGGAAGACGCTGGCGCAATCGCTTGGAAAACCCTTCGTGCCCGTGAATCACCTGGAAGGGCACGTCCACGCCGTTTTTCTCGAGGCGCATAAAGCGGGAAGTAGGCCCAAACTTCCGGCGGTTTGCTTGATTGTGTCTGGTGGCCACACCGTTTTATACGCGGTGAGCGCTGCGGATTCCGGCGCGCGGGATGCGACGGCCCTCTTTCACTACCGCAAGCTGGGCCAGACGCGCGATGACGCAGCGGGCGAAGCCTACGACAAAGTGGCAAAGCTGCTCGCCCTGGGCTATCCCGGCGGCCCGATTCTCGACCGGTTGGCAGCGGCCGCCGGCGGTGCGCCCGCGCCGGTGAAATTCGGTCCAACGAAAACGCGCGGCAATCCGCTTGACTTCAGCTTCAGCGGATTAAAAACCGCCGTGCTCTATCATTTGCGCGAACATGCGGAATATTCCGCAGAGCTTCGAAAGCGCGAAGAGGCTCTTGCGCGTGGCGAGCGAAAATTCGACCAACTCCTTCCGCTCTGCAGCCCAGCCACCCTCGGGCTCGTGCGCGAATTTCAAAATGCTGTGATCCGCGATCTAGTGGGCCGCACCATGGCCGCTACGGAAGAACTCGGCGTCGAGAGTATTCTGGTCTCTGGAGGAGTCGCGGCCAACAGTCAGTTGCGCGCGACCTTCGAAGAACGTGCCAAGGCTGCCGGCGTCGAAGTATTTTTCCCGAGCCGTGCGCTCTCTACCGATAACGCCGCCATGATCGCTGCGGCCGCGTATCCACGCCTTCGCGCCGGCATTCTCGCCGATCTTATGCTGAACGCCGACCCCAGCCTTGCGCTTGCCTGAGAAGCAAATGAGGGGAATCCATTCATGAACACAGCGAAATCTCTTTTCTTGATAGCCATTCTTCCCTTCGCTGCCTCTCGAGCGAGTGCAGCCGGGGCGCGGCCAGTTCGCTGGACCGAGCAAAAGGCAAACGAATGGTACACACAGCAGCCGTGGCTGGTGGGCAGCAACTATATTCCGCGCTCTGCCATCAACGAACTGGAAATGTGGCAGGAAGCAACCTTCAATCCGGAACAAATCAACGAAGAATTGGGCTGGGCGGAGTCTCTGGGCATGAATACCATGCGCGTGTTCCTGCACGACTTGCTCTGGCAACAAGATGCTGAGGGGTTTAAAAAACGCATCGACCAATTTCTGACGATTGCTGCGAAGCATCACATCCGGCCGCTGTTTGTGCTCTTCGATTCCTGCTGGGACCCCTTGCCTCATTCGGGACCGCAGCATCCGCCGATTCCAGGGGTGCACAATTCCGGCTGGGTACAAAGCCCTGGCGCCGCGGGGCTCGCGGACCCCAAACAATTTCCGCGCTTGAAAGCGTACGTGGAGGGAGTAGTCGGCGCGTTCGCCAAGGACGATCGGATTCTTGGCTGGGACATCTGGAACGAACCCGGCAACAGCAACATGGGCAGCTACGCGAAAGAAGAATTGAAAGACAAGACCGCGCGCGTGTTGGTGCTCTTGCCGCAGGCGTTCGAATGGGCGCGCGAAGCCAATCCCACGCAACCCCTCACCAGCGGCGTTTGTTGCGTGGACCAGGCGCCGGATGCGGCTCACCTTGGCAAAATTGAACAAATCCAACTCCGCGAATCCGACGTGATCACTTTTCACAACTACACTTGGCCGGAGTACTTCAGGCGCGAAATCGGCTGGCTGAAAAAATACAACCGGCCGGTCATCTGCACGGAATTCATGGCGCGCTCGGTCGGCAGCACGTTTGACACGATTTTGCCGATTGCAAAAGAAGAAAAAGTAGGAGCGATCAACTGGGGATTCGTGGCAGGCAAAACGCAAACGAACCTGCCGTGGGAATCGTGGGAGCACCCTTACATCCAAAATCAGCCGCCGGTGTGGTTCCACGAAGTGCTGCATCCGGACGGGAAACCTTATCGCCAGGCCGAAGCAGATCTGATCCGTGAATTAACGGGGAAGCCAGAGAAGTAGCGACTGAACTCTAGGCTCTGCGCGTTTTTCGCATGGGGCCTGCGTTATACTTTCGCGGACATGCCCACCAAAGAAAGCCGCCGGGCGCGAGTCGAACGCGCAAGTGATCAGTCGTTGCTCATTTACTTCGACCAAGAGGCGAAGAAAAGCCGGGCTAAAGCCCGGCCTCCAAGCCGCCAATTCACAATCCGAGCGAATGAGCAGGTTAGAAAATTGTTGCGGTTGCTGGAGCAGGGGCCCATCGCCGGAGTGCGCAATTTGCATCCGGCGTATTGCTCCATTCTCGTAAAGTTTGACCCACTGAAGTGGACGCACGACAAACTCGGAAAAGAGCTGCGCAAATATCTCGGCCGGTTAAACGAAGTGAGGTTGCCGGAACCTCGGCACGTGGAAATTCCAGTGTGCTACGGCGGAGAGTATGGTCCCGACCTCGACGAAGTGGCCGCGACGCACGGGATCACGCCAGAGGGCGTCATCGAGTTGCACACCTCGGCCACCTACCTTGTTTACTGTCTGGGATTCGTGCCGGGATTCGCGTATCTCGGCGAACTGCCACCGGGACTGGTGACGCCGCGCCTGCCCGCGCCGCGGAAACAAGTTCCCGCCGGAAGCGTGGGCATTGCGGGGAACCAGACGGGCGTGTATCCATTCGAAACGCCCGGCGGCTGGAGATTGCTGGGCCGCACGCCGCTCGCAATGTTTCGCACGGACCGCCAGGGCTTGAGCCTCTTGTCCATCGGCGATCGCGTGCGGTTCGTTCGCATTTCGCGGGAGCGGTTCGCGGAGTTGCAGGGCGCATGAGAGTAATCGAAGTGCTGTCTCCCGGATTACTCACGACAGTACAAGATTTGGGGCGCGAAGGCTTTGGGCCCATGGGCGTTTCGCCGTCAGGCGCGGCAGATCCTATCGCGCTCCGAATCGGGAACAGACTGGTAGGAAACGCTGAGGGCGCAGCCGCGCTCGAAATGACTTTACTGGGCGGAACGTTCGCGTTCCCCCAAGGCGCCGTGGGAGCTCTGGCAAGCTCGGATTTCGGCGCGACCTTGGATGGCGTTGCCATACCGTCGTGGACCTCATTTGAAGTGAAGCCCGGCCAAAGGTTGCGCCTCGGGCCGACGCGTACGGGCGCGCGTTGTTATTTGTGCGTGCGGGGCGGACTCGCGGTCGAACCGTTTCTCGGCAGTGCTTCGACACATCTCCTCAGCGGCCTTGGCGGCCACGAGGGGAGGGCGCTGCGCAAGGGCGACGTGCTGAAAATTGGCGATGCGGTTAGTTCGAGTAGAACAGACACTCTTGCCTGTTCCCCTGCGCCTAGCAACCCTCGCGACCCGTCGAGTAGACCTGGCATTCCTGCGTCTCCTCTCGCTTCAAGTGCTGCTCCCCCTTCCTTGATCGGTCGAAAAGTTGCTCCAATAATCCTGGAGCGCCTTGCACTGCGTAAGACCCTGCGCGTAACGCCCGGGCCGCAAAGTGACTGGTTCTCCAAAACCGTTCAGAGAACTTTCTATAACGCCACGTATCGCGTCTCCGAAGAGGCGAACCGCATGGGGCTGCGCCTGGAAGGGCCCGCGATCCCCGGCGGCTCGCATGGAGAAATGATCAGCGAAGGCGTTTCCCTTGGCGCCATTCAGATTGCAGCGGGAGGTCTGCCGATTATCTTGTTTGTAGAGCAGCAAACCACCGGCGGCTATGCGAAGATTGCGAACGTCATTTCCGCGGACCTGCACAGCTTGGGGCAGCTCCGGCCGCGCGATGAGATTCGCTTTGGAAGCGTGAGTTTCGATACCGCGCTCAAGTTGCTGATCGAACAGGAGAAGTTGCTGGCCTCCGAGGATCTGATTGTGTAGCCGCGGCCTGGCTGCTCAGGCAGTGGTATCTTAGCCCGGATGATTCAGGAACCCGAAAAGAACGGGTCTGAACACCCGCCACTACAAAAGCTGAAGAAGGTCGAAGATGCCACCGTAAAGGGGTGGCGCTACATGGAAACCTTGATGGTGGTATGCGAGATGACGTGCATCGATTTGAACTGCGATATGGGCGAGCTGCCGGAGGCCATCGCCGACGGCACGCAGGAAGCGCTCCTGCGCTCCATCACTTCCGCCAACGTGGCCTGCGCCGGACATGCCGGCGACGAACACACCATGCGAGCGACCATCGAGCAGGCTGTGAGGGCCGGGGTCGCAGTTGGAGCGCATCCGGGTTATCCCGACCGCGAGAATTTTGGCCGCCTCGAGTTGAAGATGCTACCGCAAGCCGTCGCCGACTCGGTATACCAGCAGGTGCGCGTGCTGGCCGAGGTCGCAGCGAAATGCGGCACAAAGCTGGTCCACGTAAAACCGCATGGCGCGCTCTACAATCAGGCGGTGAAGAATCGCGAGTTGGCCGAAGCCATCGCCCAAGGGGTGGCGAAGTACAGCAAGAAGCTATTCCTTATGGGATTGGCGGAATCGCCGATGCTGGACGTTTTTCGCGAAGCGGGCTTTGCCGTCGCCGCCGAAGCCTTCGCCGACCGCCGCTACGAACCTGACGGGACTTTACGCTCCCGAAAATTCGAAAACGCGCTGATCCGCGATCCCGCTGAAGCCGCCAGGCAAGCCTTAAGCATCGCCCAGCGCGGCCTTGTAACCGCGCACGATGGCACCGAAGTGAAACTAAGCGCCCAAACCATCTGCATCCACGGCGACACGCCGGGCTCGGTCCAAATTGCCGCTTCTGTCGCTCGCACCCTGCGCGATGCCGGGGTCACACCGGCTGCGCGATGAAGTGCGCCGAAGCGAATGAATCGATCTGATTCAAGTCGGTGGGTGCGAAAGTTTGGGCCTCTGGAAACGAAAAAGCGGGCAACGTGAGTTGCCCGCTTTAAACTCGAACCAAAACTGCGCCCAAACGCGGCGCGATAGTTAGTCGAACTTTTCCGTCATCACCGGAAACTGCAGCTTAGCCTTGGCGAGGGACTTGATGACCATCCCCTCGGCGCTTTCGGCAGTGGTGTTCTTGGCGGTGGCCATTTCGCTGACGAGCAGATACTTCGCGCGCTCGAGCATTTTCTTTTCGCGGAAGGAGAGGGGCTTGCTGCGGCTGAGGGAAACCAGGCTCTTGAGGACGGCGGCAACTTCAATGAGTGATCCCGTGCGCATGCGCTCGGAATTTTCCTTGAAGCGGTGCTTCCAATCCGGATGCGAGTTGAGTTTGCCCTTTTCGAGGAAGCCCAGGACTTTGGTGGATTCATTCGAGCGAATGACCGATCGTAGCCCCACCGTGCCTGCGTTGGACTGCGGGACCATCACGCGCAAGCCGCTGGAAACAATCCGGATCATGTAGTAACGCTCGGTTCTGCCGTTCAAGACTCCGTAGTTGATTTGCTCGACAACGCCCACACCATGATTCGGGTAAACAACTTTGTCACCGATCTTGTAGTCCATAATTTTTGGATGCCCCCCCAGGCAGCGAACTCACTATAGGATGTTGTGCTGAAAGAGTCAAGATATATCCAGCAGAATGAATAGGTTAGGGAAAAAATTGATGCAAATTTGGCACTCGAATTGCTGTGATCGGAGCCCCCGCCTAGGCATCGGTGTGAACCACACGATCCCACGAGACCTTCCCTTCAGGGGTCGAAATTGGCTCAAGAGTTTGTGAAACACCTGTTTCTTTTCGACTCCCGATTGAAATTTGCGGGTAGGATTCCGAGCTAGGTTACAATGCGCATGTGCTTGTCCTGTCGATAGATACGTGCGATTTGCGCGGCAGTGTCGCGCTGCTTAGGGATGAGGCCGTTCACGAGCTGCTAGCACACGAGACCAAGGAGGAGTACTCCTCTTGGCTACTTCCCGCGGTGAATAAAGTTCTCCAAACGGCGCGCGTTCGGATGGGCGACGTGGAAGGGTATGCGGCGGCTGCAGGTCCAGGATCGTTCACTGGCGTGCGCGTTGGACTGACGACGGTAAAGGCTTGGGCGGAGGTTTATGGCAAGCCGGTGGCGGCCGTTTCTCGGCTGGAGGCGATTGCTTCACAGGGAACCGGCCCGGGGAAATGTGTGGCTGCCTTCGTCGATGCCCAGCGCGGACAGGTGTTTGGAGCCGTCTATAGAAAAGAGGGCGCCGCTCTCGTAAGGGTCGGCGAAGAGATGGTGATGGCCCCGGGAAAATATGTCGAGACCGCGGCGGAGCTGGCGGCCGGAGAGAAAATCTCCTGGGCTTCGCCTGATGCTAGGTTGCTTTCCCATGAAGGCGCTTGGAAAAGCCGCGAAAGGCTCGGCGAGGGCGTCGAGCAAGTTTCCGCGACACTGGCTGGAATCATCGGACGAATGGGCGTGAAGCAGTTGAAAGAAGGAAGAACGACGGATGCGCTGGGCCTCGATGCGAACTATGTGCGCCGCTCGGACGCGGAGCTTTTCTGGAAAGGTGGCGCGGCGCATGGCCACTGAGCTACGCCGGGACCAGGGAAGAGCCTCACTCCGAAGACTTCGCGCCGAAGACGCTGGGGCGGTCGCGGAGATTCTGCGCCAGTCACCGGAGGCGGTGTTTTGGCCTGAAGCGAGCGTGCGCGAAGTTTTGGAATGGCAGGGAATCCTTGGCATCGCCAGCGAGGCAGCCGGAAAACTGTCGGGATTTCTGATTGGCCGGCAAACGAAAGACGAGGCGGAAGTTTTGAACTTGGCCGTGGCGCCAACAAACCGCCGCGGCGGCGAAGGCGGAGCTTTACTGCTTGCGGCCATCGAAGAGTTTCAAAGAAGAGGCGCAAGTCGCTTGTTTCTGGAAGTTCGCGAATCGAACGCCAACGCAATCGCCTTCTACGTGAAGCACGGCTTTTCCAGGAGTGGTCGACGCGAGGGCTATTACCGCGACCCAATCGAAGCGGCCATCGTCATGGAGGGGAAGCTGACCCACTAGGCCCCAGACGCGTCATTTCGAGCGAAGGGAGAAATCCCTCTTAGTTTTTGTTTGGTTCATCGTTGCGGTGCTCGACTGAACATCACAACTGCTCTCCGTAGAAACGCATAAAACGCACGAAATCTGATACTGTTTCCCTCCGCTGATTCACGGAGGTAGAAATGGTTTGCTCGGGATTGCTATCGGATGCCACGCCTCGCACGGCGAAAGGGAGGCGACATCTTTCCGCAATAGCTTTGATTGCGGCCTGCCTCGTGACGGCAATTGCACTTCCTTCGAGCGCCTCTGCTCAACTCCGCGAATCCGCCGCGAAACTGATCGCCCGCACCATGGGTACTCCCGAATTCCGGCCGAGGTCCTTTCGAGGCGGCACTTGGCTGGGGAACGGCGATGCGTATCTGGATATAGAGCCGTCAGCCTCGGGAATCGGCAGCGACATCGTGAAGTACGAGACCGCTACGGGCGCAAGAGAAGTTTTCGTTGCTACCAGCCGCTTGATTCCCGCGGGCGAGAAAACACCGCTGGACGTCGAGCACTACAGCATGTCCCTGGACGGACATCGCGTTCTGGTGTTCACAAATTCGAAAACCGTGTGGCGCCAGAACACGCGCGGAGACTACTGGGTGCTCGACCTGGCAAGCGGCGCGTTGCGTAAGCTTGGAGGCGACGCTCCCGCGTCCAGCTTGATGTTTGCCAAGTTTTCGCCAGACAACGGCAAGGTCGCTTACGTTCGCGGAAACAACGTGTACGCGGAAGATTTAGCAAGCGGAAAAATCACGCAACTGACCCACGACGGCTCTGACACCATCATCAATGGAACGTCAGACTGGGTGAATGAAGAAGAATTCGATATACGGGATGGCTTTGCCTGGAGTCCCGACAGCCGCTCGATTGCTTTCTGGCAGTTCAACATCAGCGGCGTCCACAAATACACGCTGATTTACGACCTCGGCGCGCCAAGAGGCGAGATCGTCACTAACATTCCTTATCCGAACATAGGACCCTATCCGCAGACGTTGGAATATCCGTATCCACTGGCGGGAACACAGAACTCCGCGGTTCGCGTCGGGGTGGTGAGCGCCGCCGGTGGGCCGGTCGTTTGGATGGAGACGACGGGAGATCCGCACAGCCGTTACATTCCGGAAATAGGCTGGGCGGATTCCAGCCACGTGCTTCTGCAACACATGAACCGGCTGCAGAACAGAAATGAATTTTTGCTGGCTGACGCGTCCAGCGGCGCCTCGCGCGCGGTGTTTGTGGATGAAGACAAAGCCTGGGTGGATGTGAATCGGGACATTGCCTGGATTAATCACGGGCGCGAATTCCTGGTGACCAGCGAGCGCGATGGTTGGCGCCATTTGTATGGCGTGGCACGCGATAGCGGTAAAGCCCGATTGGTCACGCGCGGCGACTTCGACGTCGTCAGCGTGGATCGCCTCACCCCGGACGAGAAATGGGTCTTCTTCATCGCGTCGCCTGAAAATGCGACGCAGCGCTACCTCTACCGCGCGCGGCTGGACGGAACGGCTGTGCCCGAGCGCTTGACGCCGAAAGTGCCGGGCACGCACTCGTACACGATTTCGCCGAATGCCCAATGGGCCTTTCATACCTACTCTTCGTTCGATGTGCCTCCCGCTTTTGACGTGGTGCACCTCCCCGATCACGGAGTGGTGCGAAAGACGGTAGATAACGCCACCATTGCAGACCGCGTGAAGCCGCTGTCGGGCGGGCCGGCGGAATTTGTGAAGGTGGATGCGGGAAATGGCTTGCTGGTGGATGCGTGGCTGCTGAAGCCGCCCGATTTTGACGCTTCGAAGAAATACCCGCTGATTGTTTATGTGTACTCGGAGCCTGCCGGACAGACGGTTGCAGACCGCTGGGCGTCGATGTTTGATCGCGCATTAACCAGCGCCGGTTATTTGGTGGCCAGTTTTGACAATCAGGGAACGCCCGCTCCGCGAGGCCGCGAGTGGCGCAAGATCATCTACGGAAATCTGGGGGCCCTCTCGTCACGCGAGCAAGCCACGGCGCTGCAATCGCTGGCAAAGACTCATCCTTATATCGATTCGAAACGCGTCGGCGTGTGGGGATGGAGTGGAGGCGGAACGGAGACGCTCAATCTGATGTTTCGCTACCCCGAAGTCTACAGCGTCGGCGTGTCGGTAGCGTCGGTGCCCGATCAGCGGCTCTATGACAGTATCTATCAAGAGCGCTATTTAGGTTTGCCGCAGGATAGCCCGAAAGCTTACGAACAAAGCTCTGCAATCAATTTTGCTTCCGGCTTGCGCGGCGATTTGCTCGTGATACAGGGCACCGGCGATGACAACGTGCATTTCCAAGGATTCGAATTGCTGGTCAACAAACTGATTTCGCTTGGCAAACAGTTTGACATGCGCGTGTACCCGGGCCGCACGCACTCCATCTCGGAAGGGAAAGGCACGAACCAGGATGTGTTCACTAATATTCTGGGATACTTTGAAGAGCACCTTCCGCCCGATCCTTCCTATTTGTCTCATTGAGATGTTGACGACTCCGCACGCCTAAAGGCGGGGGATTCCTCGGAGTTACTATGCGACATGGCCACCTACCTCCGACGATGTTTCCTGCTTCACGGGCCCACGCCTAAACTCGCGTTTAGGTCTTACCGTGCCTCCACAGGCTAATACCGAGCGTCCCTCGGCTAAGATTCTCAAACCCTCGACGGAGGGAAATGTTTACGACGGCATTCTCGTCCCGCTGATGTTCGGTATGGCAACTCGAACACGTCCAACGGTCTTGGAGTTTGAGGTCTACCTTCTTTTGGTGACAAATGCAGCACAACTTTGATGACGGGAAGAACCTAGCTACTTTGACGAGCGTTCTTCCAGGCCACTTGCACTTGTATTCCAACATGCCAACGAACTCACCTGTGCCCGCATCCGAGATGGCTCTGGCTAAGCGGCGATTCTTAAGTAGGTTCTTGGTGCCGAGCGTCTCAACCATAATCACTTGGTTTTTGTGAATCAGTTGAGTGCTCAATTTCTGAAGAAAATCCGTGCGCATGCGTTCTTCGTAACGGACTCCCTGATGCAGGATCAACCAGATTAGCCGACACTGTCGATGGGCGATGGCCCCAATGGCTTGATTGTGTCCCAGGCGCGAGACGGAGCGGCGATACACGATCTCGAAGATGCTTCCTTTGGTCCTGGCTGCGGCGCTCGCCGCCTGATTGAGTAAGCGTCGCATGTGACGGTTACCCTTCGGAGAGCGGTGGCTGTAGTTTATGCCTGCGCTCTCGTCGTCGCCCGGGCAGGCACCGACCCATGAGGAGAGACACTTCTCGGAGGGAAAGGTCGCCGCGGTGGGACCGACTTCGGCAATGATCTGTTGCGCCGAGTCCACACCCAGACCGGGCACCTCCGCCAGTCGCTCGACGGCGTCCTGGTGCTGGCTGAGTAGGCTGGCCATCTCTTTGTCCAATTGGCCAATCTGCTGTCCGAGGAATTGCAACTGCTCCAGCGCCATCTTCAGAAGCCGCCGGTACACCGGCTTGAGGTCCGTGCACGCGCCGAGTGCATCACACAATTGTTCTGGCGTGGCGCGCAAGTTCCGATCGGCCAAAGCGGCCAGAGCCGCCGGGTTGGTTTCCCCGTCAGCGAGCGCCTTCAGCATGCGCCGGGCACTAGCACCTAGCAGATCCGAGACGAAGCTGGACAACTTTTGATAGCTAGAACGAAAATACCCAATTGTTCCCTCTTGACGTGGGACTGCGAAGTGGTATTGTGCGCTCATGTAGGATTCACATTCCATTCACGAAGTCGTCAGGAGGAACGCATGGCAAGCGCGCAGCGGGCACCTCGGGACGTGCTTCTCCAGGCAGACGCTGAGTATCGGCGTCTGGCTGAGCAGCACCGGCAGTATGATCTGGAACTTCAACGCATCTCCAAATCCCCCTACCTGAACGCAGAAGACCTCCTCGAAGAAATCCGATTGAAAAAGAAGAAGCTGCACTGCAAAGATGAAATGGAGCGGATTGCTGCGCGCATTCTGCGCGAGCAGCGAGATCCAGGCAATACGAGCTTTGCGGCGTAGAAAACTGGCGTAGAATGGCCATGCTTGCCCGCGGCGGCTGAGCCGTGGGCGATGAAGTGGAGGTCTACTCCGTTCGAATGGTCAAAGAAGGCTTTTTCTTTGGGCTGCCGCCGCTGGTGTTAGGCGGCGGAGCTTTTTTGCTTCACTGGAATGTCACCGCGGCAGTTCTAGCGTTGCTGGCCTTATTTGTTTTTTTCTTCTTTCGTGATCCAGAGCGCGTGATCCCTTCCGAACCTGGCGCAGTGGTGTCGCCCGCAGACGGGCGCGTTGTGGTTGTTACGGAAGAAGAGAATGCGGGGCGCCCGGGGCAGCGCCTGAGCATTTTCCTGGCGGTCTGGAACGTGCACGTAAACCGCGCGCCTGTGTCTGGAACCATTACAAAAATGGATTACCGGCCGGGGAAATTTTTTGCGGCAATGCGGGAACGCGCTTCGTTCGAAAATGAGCAACAGGTGTTTACGCTTTCGAACGAAGCGGGCGAAATGGTCTTCAAACAGATTGCCGGACTCATCGCGAGGCGAGTAGTCTCTTGGAAAAAGCAAGGCGAGCAGGTCTTGCGAGGAGAACGTATCGGGCTGGTGCGATTCGGATCCCGCGTGGATGTGTGGCTGCCAAAAGGTGCTGAGATTCTGGCGAAAGTGGGAGAGAATGTCAAAGGCGGGGCCAGCGTGATTGCCAGGTGGCCGGCGCACCGCGCGTTTGAGCAAACGTCCACGAAAAACGCGGCAGACGCGGAAGCGAACTTGATTGCAGCCGGAAAGCGATCGTAACCATGTTCGAAGATCAGCAGGAGATTCCCTTCGAGGAACGGCGCTACCGGAATCAGAAATTGCGCCGCAGGGGAATCTTTCTGATTCCCAGCCTCTTCACGGTCGCCAATTTGTTGTGCGGCTATTACGCAGTGGTGGCCTCGTTGCTAGGCGGGCCTGAACATTTTGATTATTTTGACCGAGCGGCCAAAGCCATCGGCTTTGCGATTTTGTTCGATTCGCTGGATGGCCGTCTCGCCAGGCTACTGAAAGCGAACACGGATTTCGGCGTGCAGTTTGATTCTCTCGCGGACGTTGTGAGTTTCGGAATCGCGCCGGCGATATTGGCGTACGCCTGGGGACTGCGCGGCTTGCCCGGAGAAGGCAGCGTTGCGTTCCAGCAGGTGGGAGAATTTGCCTGGGTCTGCTGTTTGGCGTTCCTGATTTGTTGCGCATGGAGACTCGCGCGGTTTAACGTGCAGGGCATGGCGCCCGGCGGGTCGAAATATTTTATAGGCATGCCCACACCTGCGGCGGCCGGCATGATCGCCGCGCTTGTGCATGGCTTCAAGCAGCCCTTGCAGGACTGGCGCTGGTCCGTTGCATGGTTTTTACTGGCGGCTGGACTCGGAGCATTAATGACCAGCACCATCCGCTACTACAGCTTTAAGGACGTTCCCTTGACCCGAAAGCAGCCGTCGCTTGCCGTCGTGCTGCTTTGTTTGCTCGTGGGAGTTATCTGGCGTTACTCGGAGTATGCGTTGGTCATCATGGCTTCCGCCTATGCTGTCGTTGGGTTAACGTTGCATTTGGTGCGCTTCTTCCGCCACCGGCTGGTTTCGCGGGCCGCCTGATTCATGCCTTCCATGGAACGGGAATCCCACCGTATTGTGATTGCAGGTGCGTCCTCGCTGCTGGGCGCGGAGTTGAAGTCGCTGCTGGAAGAAAGCAAGTTTGCGGACTGGGATTTTCGATTGCTGGATGAGGAAGAAGCTGCGGGAACGCTGACCGAGGCGGGTGGGGAAGCCACCGTCATTCAGCCAGTGGAAGAAGGCAGCTTCGAGAAAGCGCGATTTGTATTCTTCGCGGGATCCTCGGCGTTTACCACGACAAACTCGAATGCAGCAAAACGGTCGCACGGAAAAATCGTAGACCTTTCCGGCGCCCTTGCCTGTGAAGGTGGGGCGGTGGTCTGGTTCCCCAAGCTTGATGAACTGCGCGGGTCCGCATTTTCTCTAACCGCGACCGCGTTCGCAATTCCTTCTGCGCCGGGGACGGCGGCGACCGGGTTGACGCTGGCCCTTTCCCGATGCGGCGCAAAACGAATCGCATTTCAGTGGTTCCAGCCGGTGTCCGAGGCGGGCCGCGCTGGAATCGAAGAGCTAGAAAGCCAAACTGGCCAGTTGCTGTCGTTTCAAAGCGTTGGCCAGCCGGTGTTTGACGCGCAGGTTGCGTTCAACATGCTGGACGCCTACGGCGCGGAGAGTGTTCACAAACTGGACGCAGCGTGTGAGCGGGTTCGCGCAGAAGTGAAAGCATGTTTGGGCAAATCGGCTGTCGTGCCCTCGATTCAAGTGGTCCACGCACCCGTTTTTTATGGAACTATGTTTTCCGCGTGCGCAGAACTGGATCCGAGCGCGGACGCGGGGAAAATTGCCAAGGCTTGCGCTGACGCGGGACTTGTGTTGACGGCGAGCGGCGAGGCGGGACCGAGCAACGTGAGTGCGGCAGGGGAGAAAGCGATTCAACTGGCACAGCCGAAAGCCGATCCAGTACATCCCGGAATATGGTGGTTTTGGGGAGCAGCGGATAACATCCGTTTGCCGCCGGCAAACGCGGTGAGATTGGCGGAGAAGCTGGCATGAAGAGAAGTGGCGAGTGGCGAGTGGCGAGTGGCGGGACCAGCCGCAAGAACTGTCTGCATGTTAACCGTAAGCTGAACAGCTGGAATGCCCCGCCTTCTCTTCGTACCGGCAACTTAAAACCTAGAACGGACAACTCGCGGCGGATAGGGGAGCGCGCAATTCTCTTGGTAATGACCGCGGTGCTCGGAGGTTGCGGGTATCACGTTGCAGGCCGAGGCGAGGCGCTGCCGAAGAGCATTCACGTGATTGCGGTGCCGGCGCTGGAGAACAAGACCACCAGCTACCGCATCGAGCAGAGACTGGCTGCGGCGATGGTGCATGAGTTTTTGGCTAAGACAACGTATCGCGTGGTTTCCGATCCTGCGAACGGCGATGCGGTGTTGCGCGGGAAAGTGCTCAGCCTGGAGGCGGTGCCGCTGCTGTTCGACACCCTCACGGGCAGGGCGACGACGATGCTGGTGACGGTAAAGTGTGAGGTCACGTTCGAAGAGCGCGAGACAGGAAGGGTTCTATATCACACGGACAATTTTTTGTTTCGCAACCAATATGAGATTTCGACCGACGTGAAGAGTTTTTTCGAAGAGCAGGATCCGGCGCTCGATCGCCTGGCGCAGGATTTTGCGGCCCGACTGGTCGCGGCGGTGACAGAAAACTATTAGGCAGAATCAGCAACTTATGGCTAGAAAGTAACGGCCAGCCGCCGCTATGCACTTTGCGGCGCAAAGCTTAGAGTAATACTTTAATCGACTATTCAAACTCTTTGATTCGTTTTGACTTAGAGCGAGAGGGAAAGGTGAAATGGCGCGAATCGCGGCCAAGGAGTTGCTTGCACGCCTGGAGAAGGGGAAACCCATCCCTGTAATCCTGCTTCTCGGGAACGAACCCTATCTGCGCGACAGTTGCCGGACGCTTTTGATCGAAAGATACGTGCCTGAAGCGGCGCGGCCGTGGGCGGTGTCGCGGTATTCGGCGGACCGCGGAGAGACGCGAGCGGCGCTCGAGCAGGCGCAGACCATGGCGATGCTTTCGCTGGTGCAAGTGGTTTTTCTCGAAGACGCGGAAGCCATCGAGAGCCTTGGAGAGAAAAACCGAGACGAAACTGTGAACATGGTGACGGAGTACCTGAAAGATCCCGCGCCGTTTACCGTGCTGGTGATCGAAGCAAAGCAATTGGATCAGCGGATGAAATGGGGGAAGCTGCTGGCGGAGAAGTCACTGGTCGTGGAGTGCGGAGTCGGAGAAAACTTGAACGAGCGGCAGGCTGCTGCGGTAGCGATGGCCCGGGCGATGGCCAAAGAGCAAGGCGTTGAATTCGAACGAGGGGCTGCTGAGGATTTGGCGGAATTCGTCGCCGCCGATCTGATGCGTCTGAAAACGGAGATCGACAAGCTTGCGACATTTGCCGCAGGGAGAAAACGGATTCGCCGGGAAGACGTGAGCGCGCTGGTGGTTTCCGACAAGACGACTACGGTTTGGGAATTGGCCGACATGCTGGCGTCGCGGCAAGGGAACACAGCGCTGGAGTTTCTGGACCGCTTGCTGCGCGAGGGCGAAGAGCCATTGCAAATGCTCGGCGCAATGACCTGGATCTACCGCAAGCTGATTGAAGCAAGCGAAGTGCGAGGCGTTTCGAACGGCTGGCAAGCCGCTCGTGTGCTGGGGATGCGGCCGGAGCAAGCGGAGTTGGCGCTGCAGAGTGCGCGAAAAATCCCCAAGCATCGCTTGCTCGCGGGCTTAGGCGCGTTGCAGCGCGCAGACGATCGTCTGAAGGGCGGCGGGGAAAATGCCCGCGCGGTGATGGAGTTTTTGGTGACCGAGCTGACCTGCGTCGAAGCGAAAGCTGCACGGGGATAAGAGAATCCAAAACAGGAATCAACGCAGAGCCCTCCGGGGACATAGAGTTCACCGAGACCGCATTGCGAAATTAAAGGGGGGACGGCCCAAGCGCCGCCGCCATTTTCTGGCCGAGCATGTCCGCTAGCTTGGAGGTGCAAGTCCTCTTCACAACCTGATAGAGGCGGTGTGGCAGGGGAGAGTGGGCGACCACTCCCCCTATGCCGATTGAATCCGCAACGAACCTACTGCGAGTTGCCGTCCTGACTGCCTTGATCAGGGAAATTGAACAGGTCAAACAGGTCGCCCAAGGCCGGGCTGTTCAACGGCACGTAGGGGTTGTCGGCTTCCACGACGGGGTTCGGGAAATTATCCCGGCTGCGCGCGGTCAACGGCTTGAGACCCCAGTTCCGTTCGATGAACTTGAGAATGGAGACGTGGTCGGTGTATGTGTGGCTGATGTGGCCGCCGCGGCTGAACGGGGACACGGCGATGAGCGGAATCCGGGGGCCGTCGCCGAAGAAGTCGAGCGGCTGCATATAACCGGAGTCGTAGTAGCCTCCGCCCTCGTCCATGGTGACGAACAAGACTGTGGACGCAAAGAGTTCCTGGTTTGCGGTGAGATGGTCCACGACCTTCTTGACCATGCCTTCAAACAGGTCTTCTTTCGAAGAAGCCGGGTGGCCGTCCAGCAAGCCGTCGGGCTTGAGGAAAGAGACTGCAGGCAAAGTGCCATTGTCGACGGCCGCGAAGAAATCGGTCGCGTCCTTGATGTGCGCGGCGCGTTGCGCCGGGTCGCCCATAATGGCGCTCGAATAGGATTCAAAATTGCAGATGTTGCAGTAAGCCGCTCCGATTTGCACAGTGGGATCGGTGCTGGTCGGATGGTGTTGCAAAGCCACTGCCGCGTTGTAAGCGGCGCCGTAGTAGGCCCAGGAGATACCCTTTTCGTTCAGGGCTTCGCCGATGGTGCGCACATTGGAGGGCGGGAGAGAGCCGCCCTTTGCGATCCCGTGCGTATCGATGGTTCCGTCGGGGAGGAAACCGGGCGCGTCATTGTTGATCATGTAGAAGTGGCCGGGCTGGCAGTTTGAACTGGGATGGTAAGGAAGACTTGCCAGGTAGCTGGTGATCGCCCGAGTTTCGGGCAGACGGTTATTCCCACACTCGGTGAAATTTCCATCGAAGAAGAGGTCGACGGTGTAGACATTGTCGGTGCCGGGCAGTGGATTGGGATTGGCGATGTGCGACGGAGGAGTGGTCGCATGGCCCTGGCCGTCGCTCCAGAAAACGGCGTCGCCGCTGCCGAGCATGACGTGGTTGGCGGCCGTACCGCCCATGAACGACTGATGGAAGTTGTCGCTCATCGAATATTGGTCGGCCAAGCTCTTTAGGACCGGGACGTCGCCCTTTTGCATGTTGTAGAAGCCCATCGAATTTCCGCCGCCGTTGTCGTCGATGGCCGGAGGTGTGTCAAAAGGATCGATCTGGTCGGTGTAGTTTGTAATCACGAAAGGATAGAGATCGTTCAGGCAGCCCGAGGGGTTTTTTCGGGTGACGTTCTTGATGCTGCAATCGGATTGTTGCCACATTTCGAACAGCCTGTGCGTAGTGTCTCCGGTGTAGGAATCGTAGGGAAGATCGGGGCCCTCCAGCGGGAACGGACCGTCGGGCAAGTTGTTGTAATTCGCGACCCGGGTATCGAAATCAGGGAAGGGCGTGAGCACGAACGTGTTGTTCTGCCCCGAAGCACCGGTGGTCAGCAGGCCAAGATCAGCGGTTCCCAGAGAAGGCTCGATGGCTGCCAAAAAAGAGGTTGGGGTAGACGGGGAAAAAGGAGGCGGCTCTGTGGCAAAACCGATGATGGAGGCGTCCGGACTGGGCGAAAAATTCAGGGTTGGCGGCGGCAGGGTTTGGTAGGGAGCCTTCTCTTCCGGCTTCAAGCTGATGAAATACTCTGTGCGGAAGGGGGCGACCGCTTGAAATTGCGCCGCTTTCGAGAAATGTATGCCGGGAGCCCCATCGGCGTTGATGATGCCCTCCGACAAGAGGTTTTTCACCGCGTCCCCGCCCTTCGGTACGTAGGTGGCGAAAAGATTGTCGAAGCTGCGATTTTCACCAATCAAGACGATGACGTGTTTGATGGGAGCGCGCGTATTCGGTTGGGCCTGGACCGGACTGGCAAGCGGGCCGCCCAGGCTCAGCTGCAACACGGTCACAGCCGCGAGGCTAGACCGCAGGCCGTGCACTGATTTGACCAATTGCTTCAAAGACATGCAACCTCCTCTCAAAGAATGAATTCAGGACTCTCTTTGGGCGGAGCGACATTGAACCTCTTTCATTACTGGGAGATTGCTGGGATATGAATAGCGCATGATGGAGGGTGTCACGAGCCAGGCGCTGCGAAAATTATTGCCTCAGGCGGGAGCGGAAATGGCGATCTCCAGCTGGCCAACGCGGCGGTCGTAGTCAGTAAGCAGGGCAGCGGCTTCGGGGGCGACCACGGCGGCTTGGAGGTCGGGTCCGGCGAAAGCGCGGACGGCTTCGAGCGAGCGCCATGCGGTCTCAACAAAAATTTCCGTTTCTTTTTCGCCGTGACGAAAGGAAACCGTTGCGCCGAGAAAACCGTTGACGCGGCGAAGCTGGGGCAGAACGTTCTTGGAAAAATGGTCGAGATATTTGGGCAATTGCACTTCGGTGGTGCGCGCGGACCACTGCCTGAGGATGGCGCCGGCTGAAAGGGTAGAAGGAGCGCGCCCTTGTTGGCCAACGACGACTTTCCAGGAGCGCACTTCCCAATTTTTGACCAGGCCGTTTAGAACGTAAGGGTCTTTGCGGGCGAAGGCTTCGACTTTGCTTTTGTCGTCCACTTGAAAAACAAGCAAGGCGCGGTCCACCGGATCGTCGAAGGCACCGGCGAGGACCAATTCGCCTCGGTCGCGATACTCTCGCGCGATATGCAGGTGTTGTTCGCGGAATTCCGCGCGGCGCGCAACGTAATCGTCAACGGTTTCATAGATCAAGGCGTAGTAGTTCATGGGATTCCACCCCTGCTCGATAAACAAAAGAAAAAGGCCGCTGTTAGGCCGCCCGTGTCATGGAAAAACGCCTGGCCCCGAAGAGCAGCTCTTACTTCGCCGGCTTAGCTTTGACGGTGTTATAGGCAAGGGTCAAGCGCGATTTGTAGCGGTTGCCGGTGTTTTCGTGCAGCACGCCCTTGGTAATGGCCTGATCAATGGCGGACATGGTGGGATGGAGCAGGTTGCCAGCCGCGGTAGAGTCGCCTGCAGTGATAGCCGTACGCAGACGGCGCATCATGGTGCGCACGCGGGTACGATTGACGCGGTTCACTTCGGCCCGTTGACGAGCTTGCGCCGCTCGCTTCAAAACCGACTTTTTCTTCTTCTTGACTTTGGTAGGCTGTCCCTGGGCCATCTATCGCTCCTTTGGCGGATTATTCAAATTTCTAACGTTAAACGAGGCTCGTAGCTTTGTCAAACGAAGTGAAAAGTCCTTTCGGGATGCCCATTCCGCCGCCGGTGCGGCCAGCGGCTGCCGGCGGCGGCATGGGCGCTTCGACTACGAGTACACGACCAAAACAGCCGAACAAGCACGATGAGTTGCGCTTGCTGATCAATTCGCGGCACCCGATTATTACGGTTGAGACGCCGGAGGAAGAGCGGCTGGAAGGGTTGCTGATGGATGTGGCGACGGAGCTGGGCGTGCCGCTGTATGAGTGGAGCGTCACGACCGGCTTAGCAAGAGCGCACGGAGCGCCGCTGTACAACAGTGATAGCCCGGAGCAGGCGGTGGCCAATATTGCGTTGATTCAAGGCGACGCGATTTTCTTGCTGAAGGATTTTGCGCGCTACTGCGAAAACGACAAAATCTGCCGGCGACTGCGCGATTTGGCGGAGAAGTTTCGCGCCGTGCGGCGCTCGATTGTGCTGACGGCAGCGAAGATAGAGCTGCCAGCGGACCTCGAAGGTGACGCGATGCCGTTCCAGTTGGGACTGCCGGGAGCGGAGGATTTGTTGGCCGGGGTGATGCAAGTGCTGGCGGAGTTGAATCGCGAGCAGCGGATTCCGATCTCCTTGGAAGCTGCGGCGATGAGGGAACTCGCGCAAAATTTAGTCGGCTTGCCGGAGGAAGAGGCGTTGCGGGCGCTGCGGAAGAGCGCGCTCGAAAGAGGCAAAGCGGATGCTGGATTGCTCGGCGCGGTGCTGGAAACGAAGCGCGAGGCGCTGAAGACCGAAGGATTGATCGAGACGATGCGGCGGGATGCGTCGTTTGTGGACGTGGCGGGATTGCGGCGCCTTCGCGATTGGATTGCGAAACGCAAGAACGCGCTGACGCCGGAAGGACGGCGGTTCGGCTTGGTGCCGCCGAAAGGCGTGCTGATTACTGGCGTGCAGGGCTGCGGGAAAAGCTTGGCGGCGCGCGCGGTCGCAGGAGAGTGGGGATTCGAATTGGCGCGGCTGGACGCGGGCGCGCTATACGACAAATACGTGGGCGAGAGCGAACGGCGTCTGCGCAAAGCTCTGGAATTGGCGCAGAAGCTCGCGCCGCTGGTGTTGTGGATTGATGAAATTGAGAAAGCGTTCGCCTCGGCGGGCTCGAGCGGCGACGCCGACGCGGGATTGTCGCAGCGTCTGCTGGCCACGCTACTGACATGGATGCAGGATCGCGAAAGCGGCGTGTTCCTGGCGGCGACGTCGAACAACATAACCGTGCTGCCGCCGGAAATGCTGCGCAAAGGGCGGTTCGACGAAATTTTCTTCGTGGATTTGCCGAATGCGGAGGTGCGCGCGGCGCTGTTCGCGCTGCATTTGAAGAGGCGTGGGCGAGAAGCGTCGGGATTTGATCTGGGAAAACTGGCCGCGGCGAGCGAAGGATTTTCCGGTGCGGAGATTGAGCAAGTCATCGTCGCCGGGCTGTACACGGCCTTCAACGCGAGCCAGCAGTTGAACACGGAGATTTTGCTCGCGGAGATACAAGGAACACAGCCTCTTAGCGTGACGCGCGCCGAAGAAGTGCAGGCTATCCGCGAATGGGCGAAGACGCGCGCCGTCTCTGCCGATTGAAGTCTCGGGTGACGATCGAGCCTAAAGATCCAGCCCGCATGGTCACGAAAGTCACGAACTCGTAACTTGACCCGAGCGGGGCGCTAGGTTAGGGTGTAAAGAGTTTCTCCTAGGTCGGCCGCCAAGCCCCTATGTGTAGAGGAGGGATCCCATCGGCAAGCCGGTTCCGGTAACCCGAGAACCTTCCAACTGGATGCGACGCACCGTTCACATCTCCGGACAAATCGAATCCTTCTTTGGCACGCTGGATGAAAACGTGCGCCTGCTCGAGGATTCGCTGCATGTGCGCACGCACCTGCACGATACGCGGCTGACCATCGAAGGAGAGCAGGACAGCGTGGACCGCGCCGTGACCATCGTCGAGGAATACAACCACTTGACGCGGCACGGGCGCAAGCTGTCTTCGTCGGAAGTGAAATCACTGGTGCGCGTGGCAACCGAAGAGCCGCACGAATCGCCGCGTGGCATGTTCGAGCACAGCCGCGTGCGGTCGTTTGGCAAGAAACAGGTCACGCCAAAAGGCGCGAACCAGCGGCGCTACATGGAAGCAATCGAGATGCACGACATGGTGTTTGCCACCGGGCCCGGAGGCACCGGAAAAACCTACCTCGCGGTGGCCATGGCCGTGAGCGCTTTGCTCACGAAGCAGGTGAACCGCATCATCCTGGCACGGCCGGCGGTGGAAGCGGGCGAGCGGCTTGGATTTTTGCCGGGAACGTTGCAGCAGAAAATCGATCCCTACATGCGGCCGCTCTACGACGCGCTCTACGACATGCTTGACGCGGACAAACTGGAACGCTTTTTGGAAAAGGGCATTATTGAGGTGGCGCCGCTGGCATTCATGCGTGGGCGCACGCTGAACGACTCGTTTGTGATTTTGGACGAAGCGCAGAACACCACCAGCGAACAGATGAAAATGTTTCTGACGCGTCTGGGTTTCAATTCCAAGGCGGTGGTTACCGGAGACGTGACGCAGATTGACCTGCCGCAAGGGAAAAAGAGCGGGCTGATTGAGGCGCTGGAGGTTTGCAGCAAGATTGAAGGCATTGGAGCAGTGCAGTTCGGGGAAAAGGACGTGGTGCGGCACAATCTGGTTCAGCAAATCATTCGCGCCTACGAAGATTACGAAACGGCACACCTGCCGCGCAGCGGCGCGAATGGAAAAGCGGCCGCGGCAAGAGAGTCCGCTAAAGAAGCGGAGCAAGAAATTCAGCAAGGATGATTCTGAACCAGCAGCATGAGGTGCGCGTGGCGCGTCGCCCCCTGGAATCGTTCTTGCGCCGAGTGGAAAGGGAACTCGGCCTGAGACATGCGGACCTGACAGTCTGCCTGGTAAGCGACAGGGCGATGGCACGCTTAAACCGAAACTTTCGCAAGAAAAAAGGACCAACGGACGTGCTTTCGTTTCCCGCTGTCCCGAAGCGCTATCCCGCGCGAGTGAGGCGCAGACCGCGTGCGGTGAATTCGTGTGAACCCGAATACCTGGGAGATATTGCCATCTCGCCGGCCACCGCTCGTCGCTACGCGCAAAAGCATGACCGCCCTCTGCCGAGCGAGCTTTGCGCGCTGATTTTGCACGGCGTTCTGCATTTACTGGGATACGACCACGAGACCGATCGCGGCGAAATGGACAAAATCGAGCAAAGGCTCCGCAAGCGTTTCGGATTGACCTGATGAACTTCAGCTGGCTCTTTGCGCTCGGTGTTGTACTACAAGGATTCGCTTTACCCGCTTTTTCCTACTGGGTCTATGTGCTCAGCGTTGTGCTAGTAGGCCTAACTTTGCCGATTTTTTCCTACCTAACGCTGATCTACCGTGAATTGGGACGCATGACCACCGGACGCGTCCACGAGCACCTCGACATGTTCGAAGCGGAGATCGAGCCTAAACTCAAAATCAACCGGCGCAGCGGAGGCCGCACTTTCCGCATTATTGGCCATTTCTGGCTTGCTTTTCTTGTTCTCGAGACGACACGCGGTGTGGTGTATTTCGCCCAGGGCACGTGGGAATCGTTTGTCGAGTTTTGCGTTTTTGTCATTCTCGAAGTGGTTTTCGCCATGCACTTCATTCCGGACATGCTGCTTTACCGCACCACGGGCCGCTGGCTGCTTCCGCTCTTACCGTTGATTCGCGGCGCGATTTGGCTGGTCTGGCCGGTACGGGTGTTCCTGGAAGGCGCCGAATCGCTCGCGCGAATTTCCGAACAGGAGGTAGAGAAAACCGAAGAGCAGCTCACCGAAGAAGGCATCGAGGCGCTGGTGGAAGCGGCGGAAGAAGAAGGCATCATCGAGCCGGAGCAAGCGGATTTGATCGAGCAGGTGGTGGAATTCAGCGACAAACGCGTGCGAGAAGTGATGACACCGCGGCCGGACATTGTGGCAATTTCCGCCGACGCTACCCTCGAGGAATTGCACGCCAAGGTCGTGGAAACCAGGTTCAGCAAGATTCCCGTTTACGAAAAATCGCTCGATGACATTTTCGGCGTGGTGTATGCACAAGACCTCTTACAGGTGGCGGACCAGGACTTGCCCAGGCGCAAAGTACGCGAGTTGGTGAAACCGGTTTTGTTCATGCCCGAGACGAAGATCGGTTCAGACCTGTTGCGCGAGATGCGGCAGAAGGGCCATCCGCTGGCGGTAATTATCGACGAGCACGGGACGGTGGCGGGCATCGCCACGGTGGAAGACTTGGTGGAAGAGATTGTGGGGGAGAGCGGTAACAACGGAAAACCGTTGGCCCCAGACGTGGTGCGCGAGCCGGATGGCGGTTTGGTGATGCGCGGAAGTATGGCCATTGACGCCGTGGAGGATTTGTTGGGCCTGCATTTCGGCGAGCAAGCAGACGAGACCGTGACGACGCTGGCGGGACTGCTGAGTCATGTAACCGGCAAAGTGCCAGCTTCCGGGGACAAAATCGACATGGCCGGGCACCAGTTCGAAGTGGTGGAAGCGAATCAAAGAAAAGTGTTGCGCGTGCGAATCCGTAAGCTGATGAAGGCGGTTCCGACAAAAAGTTAAAGAAGAGCGGCGAAACGCGCCGGGCTCGGGGCCACGGGGTAAGCAAATCCATTTCAGTGTGGAGGATGGAAGATGTTCCGTGTGACATCGACGGGGATTTTTGCTGTTGCAGCGTCTTTTGCTGTTTTTGCAGTGATGGACGCAGCGTCAATTTACGCGCAGCAGGACGCGGCAACAGACCGATCGGCGGTGGATTTGCAATGGGCGGTGAAAATTCCCATGCGTGACGGAGTGAAGCTGAACGCAACGGTATTCACCGCGCACGGGCAGAAAGATCGGCTTCCCGTGATCTTCACGCTTACTCCATACATTGGGGATTCGTATACCGACCGCGCGGCCTACTTTGCGAAGCATGGCTACGCGTACGCCTTGGTGGATGTGCGAGGACGTGGGAATTCTGGCGGAGAATTCGAACCGTTTGCGAAGGAAGGACACGACGGTTACGACGTTGTGGAATGGTTCGCAAAACAACCTTATTGCAACGGCAAGGTGACCATGTGGGGCGGCTCGTACGCGGGATTCGACCAGTGGACAGTCTTGAAAGAGTTTCCGCCACACCTTGCGACGATCGTTCCCGCAGCCGCTGCGCATCCTGGCGTGGATTTCCCCTTCCAGTACAACATTTTTGCTCCGTACGATATGCAATGGCTGACGTTCACCAGTGGAGTGACGAGTAACGCGAACCTCTTTGGGAATAACGGCTTTTGGAGGGCGAAAGCGCGCGAAATGTATATGTCGCACGCTGCGTTTCAAGCCTACGACAAGGTCGTGGGGAATCCCTCGGCGGTATTTCAGAAGTGGCTGGCGCATCCGGTGCCAGATGCGTACTACGACGCGATGGTGCCGTCGGCGGAACAATACAAGAAAATGAGCGTCCCGATCCTGACGATCACCGGTCATTATGACGGGGACCAGCCGGGTGCGTTTACTTACTACAAGCGACACATGCAGTACGGGACGGCAGAGGCCAAAGCAAAACATTATTTGATCATTGGGCCGTGGGACCACGCGGGCACGCGCACTCCGAAAGCGGAAGTGGGCGGCCTGAAGTTCGGCACCGCGAGCGTGCTTGACCTCAACAAACTGCACACGGAATGGTACGACTGGACGATGAAGGGTGGGGCCAAGCCGGAATTCCTGAACAAGCGCGTGGCGTATTACGTGGTCGGGGCGGAGGAGTGGAACTACGCGGACACCCTGGAGAGCATCGCGAATGCGACGAAGATGTTTTATTTGAGTTCGAATGGCACGGCGGGAGATGCTTTTCATTCCGGAGCATTGAACGAAGAAAAAGCGAGCGGGGGCGCAGGGACGGATTCCTGGACCTATGACCCGTTGGATACGCGTCCTGGCGCAACGGAGCCAGAAGATGATCCGAACTTCCTGACTTCTCAACGGGCGGCGATGAACCTGTATGGCGAAGGCGTGGTGTATCACAGCGAACCGTTTAGGGAAGCAACCGAGGTGACGGGGTTCGCGAAGTTGACCGTGTGGCTCAAAATGGATGTGCCGGACACGGATTTGGAAGTGGACTTGTTTGAGATCCTGCCGGACGGCGGGTCCGTTACGCTCACAGGCGCAACCATGCGGGCGAGATACCGTGAGTCGCTCCGCGAAGCTAAATCTGTGCCTGCAGGGGCTGTCGAAAAATACGTTTTTGACAACTTCATGTTTTTCTCGCGGCGCATCGCGAAAGGAAGCCGCTTGAGGCTGATCGTGAGCAGCATCAATTCGACGGGCGCCGAGAAGAACTACAATAGTGGCGGCGTGGTCGCAGCGGAAACCGCGAAGGACGCGAAGACCGCTCACATCACGCTGGTACATGACCCGGAACATCCGAGCGCGCTCGAGTTGCCGATCGTAAAACCTTAATGCCCGAAAAAGAAAATGCTGGGAAAAAGAAAGCGTTTCGCTCCGGGTTTGTCGCAATTATCGGGCGCCCGAACGCGGGGAAATCCACGCTGCTCAATCGTTTGGTCGGCCAGAAAGTCGCCATCGTCACATCGAAGCCGCAAACAACCCGTAATCGGATTCAAGGAATCGTAACGAAGCCGGAAGGGCAGATCGTATTCATCGATACGCCCGGCTTGCACGAGGCGGATTCCGCTCTCGGAAGGCACATGATGCGAGAAGTAGCCGCTGCGTTGGAAGGAATTGACGTTCTGCTGCTCATGCTCGACGCCAGCCGCTCCGAAGCGAAGGGGGACGAGTTGTTGCTAGAAAAAGCGCGGAGGTTTCGCGGCAAAACCGTTCTGGCCTTGAACAAAATCGATCGCCTGCCGAAACCAAAGCTGCTTCCGCTGATGGAGTCCTTTGCAAAAGCTTTCGATTTTGCAGCCATTGTGCCCATTTCCGCGCTGAAGGGTTCCGGTTGCGATGAATTGCTCCGGGAAACCTTGCATAACCTGCCCGAAGGCGCGCCGTACTTTCCGGAAGACCAGATTACGGACCAGCCGGAACGCTTTCTGGCGGCAGAAATCATCCGCGAGAAGGCCATTCAAGCGATGTACCACGAAGTTCCGTATGCTCTGGCCGTGTTCGTGGAGAAGTTCGAAGAGACACCCAAGCTCGTGCGGATCGAAGCGCTAATGAACGTCGAACGAGATTCGCAGAAGAAAATATTGATCGGGCAGAAGGGAGAGACGATCAAGAGAATCGGCACGGAGGCTCGGAAAGAGCTGGAGGCGATTCTAGGCACGAGAATTTACTTGGGTTTATACGTCAAAGTGGCGCCGCATTGGCGCGAAGATCCAAAAAAGGTGATAGAGCTCAGTTGGCGCCACCAACTCGAAGAGTTGCAAGAACCCAGTGACCTGGAGGATGGAGAGTAAGGCTTTCCTGCCGTTTCCCTGTCAGAAGGGCGAAGTTGCCGATGCGAACGGGGTCATTGCCGAGGCCTAATACGCCTGCGATGCTCCGTTTCTTCCATAACCGCCAAAGGACCAGCGAACGGAGACCGTAGTGTAGAGGCCATACGGTCCGGTGGTGTGAAGATCGGCGGGACCAAGGGTACGGCCGTAGCGTCCCAGGTAGTCAACTTGATGCTGAGTCACGCGCAGCTCAAAATTTCGTGGCAGGATGAACCCGCCGCCAATCGAGCGATCATACGCGATAGGTTCCATAGACTCTTCGTAGCTCAACTGCGGGATGTTTCGTCCAAAGCTGAACCTGGGTTCGAAGAAAAGAAAGAGATGGCGGGCCGGAGTGCGAGCCAAAGGCTGGATTTCCAGATATCCACTAAAGAGATAGCGAGCGTATGCTGTGCACTGTGAAGTGGTTCCCCCGGCGTTGCCAGGCTGAGGAAACATGCAGCGGCCGAGATCGGGCTCGTTGTGCGAAGGCGCCACGGCAAAGTCGGTATAACCGCGAATCCAATTGTGTGGAAAAAGAGTAGGCGTCGAGGACCTTTGCGCCGAGCTAGCAGCCAAGCTTGCGGATTCATTCGTGAGTGTTTGCGATACGGCAGAGGGAACCGAAATGAGTGACAGGGCAAACAGAGTCAGAGTGATTTTCTTCACTGCGTCTCCTTAAGCTGGAATCGGTTGACCGGGCTCGGAACCTGGAATCGCAATGGCACCAAAAAAAGAACCCGAACTTCCGGAGCGTGCGCACAACCTCCTTTGTCCGGTCGCTAATTCTGAAGGTAACCCAAGATGGACGGAATTCTATACGAATCGCGGGTTTGGAAGGCGAGAACAAGCATGCCGGATGGGATTCAGTTAACGAGCTTTTAAAACTAATCCGGCGCAGCGATTCCCAGGGACTTCATTTTGCGGTAGAGATGACTGCGTTCCAATCCTAGCGCCGTCGCAGTCTGGGTCATATTCCAGCGGTGTTCCTGCAGCTTGCGCAGGATGAACTCGCGCTCATACGCGCTGCGCGCCTCGTGGAGAGTCGCATAAGGATGATGCGGGCTTTCGGCGACACCTCGAAAAAGCTCCGGCGGAAGATGATGCGGTTCGATGCGCACCTGGGGACACATGATAACAAGCCGCTCCACGAGGTTCCGAAGTTCGCGAACATTGCCAGGCCACGGATAGCGAAGCAGGATTTCCCTAGCAGCGTCGCTGAGTTCGCGGGTTTTCTTGCCATAGGCAGAGCTGAACTCCCGCAGAAAGTGGTTCGCCAACGTGGGAATATCTTCTCGGCGATCGCGCAGCGGGGGGACGTAGAAGGGAATGACATTCAAGCGATAAAAAAGGTCCTGCCGGAATGCCCCGCGGGCGATTTCCTGTTCAAGGTTCTTATTGGTCGCGGCGATGACGCGCACGTCAACGTTCGAAGCGACGTTGGAGCCTACGCGTTCGAAACGCTGCTCCTCGAGGACGCGGAGCACTTTCGATTGCGTGCGCAGGCTCATATCGCCGATCTCATCCAGAAAAAGCGTTCCACCGTCGGCTTTCTGGAATTTGCCGATCTTGTCCTCGGTGGCTCCCGTAAAGCTGCCTTTGATGTGGCCAAAGAGCTCGGATTCGATCAGTTCTTCGGGTATGGCTGCGCAATTGACCTCGACAAAAGGGCCCTTCGCGCGCAGGCTGGCGGCATGTAGTGCGTGGGCAACCAACTCTTTGCCAGTGCCGCTTTCGCCGTAGATCAAAACCCGCCCGTTGGTGGGAGCGGTCACGGCTATCTGCTGGCGCAGAGCTTTCATGGGGACGCTGTCGCCGATCACCTGGTAGCGATGGCCGAGCTCATTTCGCAAAAGCAGGTTTTCCTCTGCCAGGCGGCGCTGCTGGATGGCGTTGCGCACCAAGACAATAATTTTTTCGAGCGATAGAGGCTTTTCGATGAAATCGAAGGCGCCTAGCTTGGTGGCGCGCACGGCGGTCTCGATCGTGCCGTGGCCGGAAATCATGATGACAGCGGGCGCGTGAGGCAATCCTTGTATGCGGCTGAGGGCTTCAAGGCCGTCGATGCCGGGCAGCCAAACGTCGAGGAGTACCACTTCCAAATCGCCCCGCGCGGAACGTTCTAAAGCCTCTTCGGCCGACTCCACTGCATCCACCTCGTAGCCCTCGTCTCTGAGGATGGAAGAGAGGGATTCGCGAATGCCAGCTTCGTCGTCGACAATAAGCAGGCGTGAGCGAGGGGTCATAATGCAGCAGCGGACCCGTTGCGGTCAGTCATGGCGGTGGGTGCCAGTTCTGCGACAGGCAATTCGACGACAAAGCGCGTGCCCACCGGGAAGTTGTCCTCGACGTGGATGCTGCCTCCGTGCTCCGCGATGATGCGCGCAGCAATGGCCAGCCCAAGGCCCGTGCCCCGGTCCTTGGTAGAGAAATGAGGCAGAAAAAGCTTGTCTTTGTCTTCAGGGGAGATGCCGTAGCCAGTATCGGCCACGGAAATTTCCACGGCCTCGGTATCGGCAAGCGATTTTGTGGAAACGGATATCTCGCGGAAGGAAGAATTCTCCAGCGCTTCCGCGGCATTGTCGATGAGGTTCACGACCACGCTTCGAACCAGGCCTGCATCCGCTCGCACCATCGGGAGATTCTCGGACAAATTTGTCTTTAATGTGATGCCATCCAGCCTTCCCGAAAAGACTTCGATGGCTTCACGGACTATCGTATTGGCGTCCGCAGAAGCAAACTTGGCGGAAGGAAAGCGCACGAATTGAGAGAATTCGTTGACCAGCGAGGCCAGCGTGGATACTTCCCGTTCAATCAAACGGGAACATTCCTGAACAAGCTTCGCTAATTCCGGGTCAGGAGAAGCTCCCGGCTGAGAGGAGTCGCGCTTCTCCAGGAATCGTGAAAGCCGCTGCGCGGAAAGCTGAATGGGCGTTAGCGGATTTTTGATCTCGTGCGCGATGCGCCGTGCCACTTCCTGCCAGGCCTCGGTCTTCTGGGAACGGAGTAATTCCGACAAATCATCGAACACGAGCACATAACCCGTATTGGCGCGGCGCGGTCCGAGGGAACTTACGGTTACGGCGAGGTGCAGCACTCTCCCTCCAACCACCATTTCCATTTCTCGGGACACCACCCCCATGCGGAGAGATCTGCGCATCAGGTACCGCACGGTACGTGCGGGCTCTGGGCCCAGCAGGTCCTCCGGGGACTTCAGCCCTGTTCCGTTGATCCCAAACATGCGTGAAACGGAAGTGTTCATGCGCAGAATGGTGCCCGCGCTATCCAGGGAAATCACCCCGGTAGGGATATTCTCGAGCACCGTTTCCATCAATTGCCGCCGCCTTTCCAGCTCTTGCACGGCTTGCTGGAGGCTGCGGGTAAACGCATCAATTTGTGCGCGGCTATCCCGCAATTGCGTGGTCATGGTGTTGAACGAGCGCACCAATACACCAAGTTCGTCCTGAGCCTGCTCCGGGACCTGATAATCGAAGTTGCCGGAGGAGACTTCGCGAGTGCCTTCGGCAAGCGCCTGGATGGGCACGGTGACTTGTTTTGCGAGAAACAGGGCCACCCACATTACCGAAGACAAAAGGAGAACCGTAAAGAAAAGGAGTATGAGAAGCATCTGGTGCTTGAGCGCGCGAAGGTCCTGCCTCGCTTGGTAGTACTCGCTTGTCTGAGACTGAATCGTGGCGAGCCGCGTGAGCACATCCGGGCTCGTGCGGTAGGCAGCCACGGTGAAACCCGCAGGTTTTCCATTGTGGAAATTCTGCACGCGCGCAGCGAAATAATTTCTGCCTCCCGCTTGCCAAACTTCCATCCCGCTCTGAAGCGGCCGCAGGTAGTGACCGGACACATCGGGCTCCACGCAGATCGTGCCCCGCCGGTCTTCCGCTTGATTGTCGCAAACCGTTCCACCTCGGATGGGCTTTCCTTCTTGATCCAGAATCCAAACAGCATCGGCGCCCTTGGCGAACGCGTGCCGCAGGAAGTCATCGCCCGAGCGTCGCGCTTCCGATTGCACTTGCAGGGCCAGGCCCCGCAGCCGAGGCAACTGCGCGCGACCGAGATCGTTCAAGAGCTTCTGCGTTTCTTCGGAAGCGGTTTCGAGCGGTTTTGGAAACCACAGCATGAGGCTGCGATTGATAAGGGAATAGCTGACGATAAACATGAATACGATGGGCAGGAGAGACAGCGCCATGGCCCCGACAACCATCTTGGTTTTGAACCGTGCGCCAAGTTGGTCGCGGCGGCGTTCCACCCAGAGCCGCAGTGTGGTGCGGCCTAGAATCAAAAGGAAGATCAGAAGCGCCGCGGTGACAAAGCTGGACACGGCATAAAGCACCATCACTTCGCGCCAACTCTTGGGATGGAAGGGCACGTCGAGCGAACCGAACGTGAATACGGCCGCCAACAAGAGCGTCAGAAGGATTGCGCCGATCGCGAGGCCCCAGCGTTGTTTGGAATCAAGGCGGCTCATAGATGAATCGGCTTCCTAAAAACGACGCGGGCCAAGGCCGCGGATTCGGAACGGAACGTTTTGCGCTCCGAGCCTGTAGTTTTGGCCACAGGGAGCCGCCGGCCAGAAAATTGTGTTTTGGGTGTACCAGCCCGCATCTCTCTGGCAAGATAGCATCCTCTGAAGGCAAGTCAAGATTTCTACCTGTCCCTGTGTGGGAAAAACCTGCCCGCGTGGACAGGTATTAGCCATTTCAAAACGGCCAACGAAATTCTGGCTCCTTTCTTCATCGTCCTTTGTTAAGGTTGGCCTTGGGTGCAAGCCCGCAAGGGAGTGCTGCGGATGTCCGTGCGTCTCGGCGAAATACTGGTTAAAGAAAGCTTGATTACGCAGGACCAGCTCCAGAAAGCTCTGGAATTCCAGCGTTCCAATGGCGGCAAGCTCGGGAGCTGCCTGACCAGACTGGGCTTCATCACCGACGACGACATTACTGGAGTTCTTTCGCGCCAATACGGCGTTCCCTCCATTAACTTGAAGTATTACGAAATCGACCCCAACGTCATCAAGCTGATTCCGCAGGATACCGCCGCGCGCTATCAAGTCATTCCACTCTCGCGCGTCGGTTCGGTTCTCACCATTGCCATGACGGACCCCACCAACGTCTTCGCAATGGACGACATCAAGTTTATGACCGGTTTCAATGTGGAACCGGTAGTGGCTTCCGAAGCCGCTATTGGCGATGCCATCAGTCGGTTTTATGGCGGGGCTTCCTCGAACACCGAGGAACTCACCAACTTGATGAAAGACCTCGTGGAAGAGGAGCAGGAGCTCGAGCTCGCCGCGGAGGAGTCCGAGCTGGATACCGCCACGCTGGAAAAGGCGGCCGAAGAAGCTCCCATCATCAAGCTCGTCAATCTGATTTTGACCGATTCGGTGAAGCGCGGCGCCAGCGATATTCACATTGAGCCCTACGAGACGGAATTGCGCGTGCGCTTCCGGGTGGACGGACAACTGCAGACGGTGATGTCTCCGCCGATGCGTTTGAAGGACGCCATAACGAGCCGCGTGAAGATCATGGCCAAGCTGGACATCGCGGAAAAGCGCTTGCCCCAGGACGGCCGCATCATGATCAAGTACAAGGCCGAAGGCAAGAAAAAGGAATTGGACTTCCGTGTGTCCACGGTCCCCACGCTCTACGGCGAAAAGATCGTCATGCGGTTGCTGGACAAGGAAAACCTTCGGCTGGACATGACCAAGCTTGGTTTCGAACCCGCGTCGCTTGAAAAATTCCACCGCAACATCTTGAAGCCCTACGGCATGGTGCTGGTGACCGGGCCCACGGGTTCAGGAAAAACAAACACTTTGTATTCTTCCGTCGCCACTTTGAACACCGTCGATACCAACATCATGACCGCGGAAGACCCGGTCGAGTTTCAATTGAGTGGAATCAACCAGGTGCAGATGAAGGAGCAGATCGGACTGAACTTCGCCGCCGCGCTGCGGGCCTTCCTCCGGCAAGATCCCAACATCATCCTCGTCGGCGAGATTCGCGACTTTGAAACGGCGGAAATCGGCGTGAAGGCGGCCTTGACCGGTCACTTGGTGCTTTCCACTCTGCACACCAATGACGCCCCGTCGACCATCAGCCGTTTGATGAACATGGGCATCGAGCCATTTCTGGTGGCTACTTCGGTGAACTTGATTTGCGCTCAGCGTCTGGTGCGGCGAATCTGTTCGAATTGCAAGGAAGAATTGCAAGTTCCGGAACAGGCGCTGATTGATGCTGGGTTCACACCGGAAGAAGCAAAAACCACGAAAATTTATCACGGTAAGGGCTGCACCACCTGCGGAAAACGCGGCTACAAGGGCCGCACCGGGCTGTATGAAGTGATGGAAATCAATGACGAGTTGCGCGAGCTCATTCTTGTCGGGGCATCCGCTTTGGAATTGAAGAAGAAGGCGATCGAGCAAGGGATGATTACGCTGCGACGCAGCGGCCTGCTCAAAGTGGCACTAGGGCAGACCACCATGGAAGAAGTCCTGCGCGAGACTGTTTTATAGAATTGAGGTTCACTGATGGCTGGGATTACGCTGAGCGAATTGCTGAAGAAGATGATCGAGATGGGGGGAAGCGACCTCCATATCACCACGAATAGCCCTCCGCGGGTTCGCGTACACGGAAAGCTTCGTCCTTTAGACATGCCGCCGCTTACAGCTGCGGATACCAAGTCCCTCGCCTACAGCGTATTGACCGATGCGCAAAAACACCGCTTCGAAGAAAACCTGGAGTTGGACTTTTCTTTCGGTCTGAAGAACCTGGCTCGTTTTCGCGGAAACTGTTTCAATCAGCGCGGAGCCGTCGGCGCCGTGTTCCGCACTATCCCCTGGGACATCAAAGGCTTCGACGCCCTCGGCTTGCCTACGGTCGTGAAGGGCCTCTGCGACAAGCCTCGCGGCCTAGTCCTGGTCACCGGCCCAACGGGCTCCGGAAAGTCCACCACGCTCGCCGCCTTGCTCGACAAAATCAACAGCGAGCGCGAAGAGCACATGATCACGATCGAGGACCCCATCGAATTCCTGCACAACCACAAGCGTTGTCTGGTCAACCAGCGCGAGGTCCACGCGGATACGCATTCGTTTGCAAATTCGCTTCGCGCCGCGTTGCGCGAAGACCCGGACGTCGTGCTCATCGGCGAAATGCGCGACCTGGAAACGATCGAGTCCGCGCTGCGCATCGCCGAGACCGGTCACTTGACGTTCGCGACCCTTCACACCAACTCGGCGTCTTCGACGATTAACCGTATCATCGACGTTTTTCCCGCGCACCAACAGCCGCAAATCCGCGCACAGCTCTCCATGGTGATCGAAGGGATTCTCTGTCAGGCGCTTCTGCCCCGTGCCGACGGGCGTGGCCGCGTCATGATTATGGAAATCCTTGTGCCCACGCCGGCTATCCGCAACCTGATTCGCGAGGACAAGATCCACCAAATCTATTCCGCGATGCAGACGGGCACCGGCCAAACCGGCATGCAGACATTCAACCAGGGGCTTGCCAATGCTTATTTTTCCAAGCTGATTACGCTGGACCTGGCGCTGTCTCGTTCATCGAATCCCGATGAACTGCAGGACATGATTAACCGAGGGGTGGCCACAACTTCGGGCAGCGGGGCCGCAGCAAAAGCGCCCGTGGCCACCAGGCGATAAAGCCGGGCAGATCGAGGAACTCTAGGAGGCAATTTCATGCCGGATTACAAATATCAGGGAACGAGCCGGAGCGGCTCCAGCGTTAGCGGCGTGATGACCGCGGCAAACAAGACGGAACTCGCGGGCATCTTGAAGCGTCAGCAGATTACGGCCACAAAGATGACCGAAAAGGGGAAGGAGTTCAACATTCCCACGTTTGGTGGTGGCGTCTCCTCGAAGGAACTCGCCATCTTCACGCGTCAGTTCTCGGTCATGATTGATGCTGGTTTGCCGTTGGTGCAGTGCCTGGAAATTCTCGCCAGCCAGCAGGAGAACAAGATCTTTCAAAAGGTCTTGACCGGCACGCGCGCCCAAGTTGAAGGAGGCGCCACCCTTTCGACCGCCATGCGCAGCTCGCCGAAAGTCTTTGACTCTTTGTATGTGAACATGGTGGAGGCGGGCGAGACGGGCGGTATTCTCGACACCATTCTTCAGCGGCTTTCCGCCTACATTGAAAAGAACGTCAAGCTGCAGCGCGCCGTGAAATCCGCCCTGGTGTACCCGGTTGGCGTTGTGACGGTCGCAGGCGGTGTCATCACCTTGCTGCTCTGGAAAGTCGTGCCCATCTTCGCGACTTTGTTTGCCGGCCTCGGTGTAGACCTTCCGCTCCCCACGCGAATCGTCATCGCGATGAGCCACTTTATTGGCAGCATTTTTGGGTTCATGGTCCTGGTGGCCATTGTCGGCGGCATTTTTGGTTTGAAAATCTGGTATGGCACACCGCAAGGCCGCATGGTTCTGGATACCATCCTGCTTAAACTGCCCGTACTGGGTATCCTGATGAGAAAGATTGCGGTTGCCCGCTTTACGCGGACCCTGGGAACGCTGATCGCCAGCGGCGTGCCCATCCTGGAGGGCTTGGATATCACTGCCCGGACCGCCGGCAACGCGGTGGTGGAGAGAGCCTTATTGAAGGTCAGAAAATCGTTGGAAGAGGGCAAATCCCTCACCGAGCCATTGAAGGAATCAGAGGTGTTTCCGGGAATGGTCACGCAAATGATCGCTGTTGGCGAACAGACGGGCGCCATGGACGCCATGTTGCAGAAGATCGCCGACTTTTATGAAGAAGAAGTGGACTCGGCGGTCAAGGACTTGCTAACCGCCCTAGAACCGATCATGATCGTATTTCTGGGCCTGGTGGTCGGCGGCGTGGTCGTCTCCATGTACTTGCCGCTGTTCTCGCTCATTGGAAAACTGAGCAACAGCCACTAATCGGGCTGGGCCGGCACGTCGAAACCTCTGCAGGGGGCGGCGACAAGCATTCCCGCCCTTTGTCTATCCTGCCTGGACTTGGGAATGCCCTGATTGTGAGAATGAGGGCGCGGGCAAACAATGGACCAAAGTTTCGCGACAAGAGCATGGCTTGAATGGTTGACGCGTGTTCGCCTTCTCACGGTCACGCTCATCCTCACGGTCGGTGTTGTCTGGCCGCAATACCTCCAAAGATCCGGCACTAACCGCTTTTTCCTGCCGCTCATCATCTTCTGGATTACTCTGGGGATCTTGCATCTCATGCTGCTGCGCTGGCTTCCAGAGGCACGCTGGCATGGAAGCTTTCAGGTCGCCAGCGACGTAGTGATGGTTACGCTGCTCGTCTACGTAACTGGCGCGCAGGAAAGCTATTTCATTTCGCTCTATCTGCTGGTCATCATCGTCGGTAGCATGGTTTTCTCCCGAAATGTCGCTTTCATCAACGCGGCTATCTGTTTTTCGCTTCTTGGGGCCATGACCATTCTTGCTTTTAATGGAAAACTTCCGCGCACCTCCACGACTCTGCCGACATTCGAGAGTCTTCGCACTTGGCTGGTTATGAACCTACTGGGATTCCTTGCCGTGGCTTATCTGGCCAGCTTGCTCGTGCAATCCCTGCGGAGCAAGGGACGAGAACTCGAGGAAAAACGGGAAGAACTTCTCAGTCTGCAAGATTTCACCCAGGATATCATCCACTCCATGCGCGGCGGTTTAATTACCACCGATCTCAAGGGAGTTATCCTGCTTCTGAATCGCACTGGCGAAGAAATTCTTGGATACCGCTTTGCGGATTTACGCGGCAAGAAACTGCAAGAATTGGACGAGGACTTTTGGCTTCCCGGCCAATATCCGAACGTCGAAAGACGCGCTCTCCGGAAAGAAATCGATTTTCGTACGCCTCAGGGTGAGGTGCGTTATCTAGGAATCAGCGTGTCGCCGCTACGCCTGGGGACGGAAGAACGCAGCGGGTTCGTCTTCAATTTCCAGGACCTCACGGAGTTGCGCCGGCTGGAACAGGAAGTGGCGACCAAAGAGCGCATGGCTGCCCTGGGACGGCTTTCGGCCGCCATCGCTCACGAAATCCGCCAGCCCCTGACGGCCATGGCCGGCGCTGTTAAAGAACTGGCTCGTCTTGTACCTTTGGAGGACGACGAGAAGCAATTGGTCAACATTGTGAGCCGGGAATCCGAGCGGCTCAACAACATCATCACTGATTTTCTCAACTATTCGCGTGAGAAGACCTATGAGTTTCAGGAAGCCGACGTCCGGGCTCTTTTGGACGAGACGCTGACGTTGATGGAAAAGAAGCCCGAAGTCGGCTCCAAATTCCAGATCGTTCGCGCTTTCAACGGTCAGGAATTGCGCGCTCGCGTGGACGCCAACAAGATTAAGCAGGTTTTCTGGAATCTTTGCGACAACGCCCTCCGCGCCATGCCTGCCGGGGGCACGCTTACAGTGAAGCTGGAACCCTATCCGTTCTGGGTGCGCATTGCCTTTCGCGATACCGGCATTGGCTTGGATGCCAAGCAAAGAGCTAAGATTTTTGAGCCCCTTCAATCAGGCTTTGAAGGCGGCACGGGTCTGGGGCTATCGATTGTCTATCAGATTGTGCAAGCGCACAGCGGAAAGATCAGCGTGATTTCGGAGAAGGAGCGCGGCGCGGAATTTATTGTCGAGTTGCCGCGAGTGGCTTGAGGCCTTATGCAGGGGACGAAAACCGCTACCAAAGAGATCGGACGCGAGCTGCCTCATATTCTCGTCGTTGACGACGAGAAATCGATTTGCGAGCTCCTGGAGATTACCTTCCGCAAGGAAGGCCACCGCGTGGAAGTTGCAAACAGCGTGGAAGCCGCCAAGCGCAAGTTGGAATCGCAGATTTTCGACATTATCATTTCCGACATTCGCATGCCCGGAGAAGACGGTGTCGACCTGCTGAAATTTGCCAAGGAAATTGCCCCGGATTCCTTTTTCGTATTGATGACCGCTCTTCCCGCCTTGGACACCGCCATCGCGGCGCTAAACTCCGGCGCCGACCGCTATGTCATCAAGGACCACAATCACATCGACCAACTGCGCCGCGCAGTCAAGGAAGTGAGCGAAAGCCTCAGGTGGAAAAAGGAGGCGGGTTATCTGCGGCGGGAGTTGCGCCGGCTTACCGGGCTCGACAATATCATTGGACAAAGCCCCAAGATGCGCGCAATTTTCGATCTGATTCAAACGGTTGCGCCGCAATCGAGCCGCGTGCTTATTACCGGAGAAAGTGGAACGGGAAAAGAGCTGGTTGCTCGCGCCATTCATGAAAACAGCTCACGCGCCCAGGCTCCGTTCATCACCATTAACTGCGGCGCCTTTCCTGAGACTCTTCTGGAGTCCGAACTCTTCGGTTATATGAAGGGTTCTTTCACTGGAGCGAACGAGAACCGCCAAGGATTATTCCAGGCGGCGCACGGCGGAACGCTCTTTATGGACGAGATTGGCAACATGAGTCTGACGATGCAGGTAAAGCTCTACCGTGTTCTCCAGGAAGGCAAGGTTCGCCCGATCGGCAGCACCGAAGAGTCCACCGTGGACGTCCGCATCATCGCCGCAACGAACAAAGACTTCGAAAAGGAGATTGCCGAGGGTCGTTTTCGCGAAGACCTCTACTACCGCCTGAGTGTGATCCCCGTCCAGGTTCCTGCTTTGCGGGAGCGCCGTGAGGACATTCCGCTCCTGGCGCGCCACTTCCTGGAGCGCTTCCGCAAAACAATGGAAAAGCCTATTGAGGGAATTTCTCCCGAAGCGATGAGTAAACTAGAATCGTACGATTGGCCCGGGAATGTGAGAGAGCTTGAGAACACCGTGGAGCGCGCGGTCGCCTTGGAGACCGGCAAAGAGATTTCCGTGCGGGTGTTGCAGGACCGGATTCTGGGCTACGGCAGTGCATCTGCCGTTGTCCCCGGAGCGAGCCAAGGGCTCCAAATACCCGATGAAGGAGTGGATTTTGAAAAGGTCGTGGCGGCCACCGAACGGCTCTACCTTCAAGCTGCCTTAGAGAAGGCTGGAGGCGTCCGCACGAGAGCGTCTGAACTCCTCAAAATCACCTACCGTTCCTACCGGCATTACGCCAAGAAACACAGCATTTAGGTTCCTGGCCAATCGAGGCACACATAGCCCATGAACCGATTCAGGGGATTCAGGGATTTAAAGTAGTCATTTGACGTTTATAGTCTTCAAAATGGACAAAAACTGTCGACCGAAATCGCTTGTTTTGAATCTGGGGCGCCTGGGGCAGGAGTAGTGGATGTCAAGTATTGAATAAACCCTGTGCTTTCTATAAAATAAAGGACGGTGGACGCGACCGGTTCCTGTGGACCTGATTGGCCCTGCGCATGCCCTAATTGACGCCAGTGCTTCTGGCACGTCAAACTTCCGAAGGAGATAGCATGAAGAAGAAACAGAAGGGTTTCTCCCTTATTGAGCTCTTGATCGTCGTGGCGATCATTCTGATCATCGCAGCCATCGCCATCCCGAACTTGCTGCGGTCGAAGATTGCGGCTAACGAAGCGTCCGCAGTCGGCTCCATCCGCACCATCGGCACTGCCGAAGTCACTTATCAGTCGAGCTGGGGCACCGGTTTCGCCGCTACTCTAGCGCGGCTCGGTGGTCCTCCTCCATGCACGGTTGCGACGGCGGTGCAGGCTTGCTTGATTGACCCACTTTTGAGCACTGGTGGTTTCACCAAGAGCGGTTATGCGTTCAACGCTGCCGGGACCTTTCCCGATGTCAACGGCGTGCTGAACGGCTTCGAGGTGAATGCCACTCCGAACACGTACCAGACGACCGGTGTGCGCGCGTTCTGCGATGACCAGACGGGCGTCATCAAGTTCGTAGGCAACGGTGCGGCTGCGATCGGTGTTGGACAGGGCGCTTGCGCCGCGATTGCGACGGTGCCTGGCGTTTCCGGTCCGGTAGGAAACTAAGTTTACCGAGCGAAGTCTCCCATCCCGGGAGGAGGCCGAAAGGCTTTCTCCCTTTTTTTTTGGGCGTGATCTGAGAACAGAGATCAGTGAAGAAGCGTCAAAAGCCCGCATGCCCTCTCCAGGCCACGCATCACCCTACCCGTCTTGGGAGTCCCGTAAATGCTGGATACAATGACAAATTGCGGCCTGGGCAATGACAGAAACCGGCATGTTTTGGCGCAAAAGTTAGTACCATGCCTAAGAACAATCTCGTACTACGCGTTTTTTTCTCCCTAACTGTTTGACATTGAAATACTTACGTCGCAAGACGCGCCGGGGCGCCCCCACCGGTTCGTTGGCACGCCCCTTGCACAACTATGAGCGTGCTCAAGCACAGATTTACCCGTCAAGGAGACTTCATGAAGAAACAGAAGGGTTTCTCCCTTATCGAGCTTTTGATCGTGGTGGCGATCATCTTGATCATCGCCGCCATCGCTATCCCGAACTTGCTGCGCTCGAAGATTGCGGCTAACGAATCTTCAGCGGTCGGTTCGGTCCGTACCATCGGCACGGCAGAAGTGACTTATCAGTCGAGCTGGGGCACCGGCTTTGCGGCCAACCTGGCGAGCCTGGGCGGTCCTCCGCCATGCACGGTTGCGACCGCAGCCCAGGCGTGCCTGATCGACCCGCTGTTGAGCACCGGTGGCTTCACCAAGAGCGGTTATGCGTTCAACGCAGCCGGTACGTTCCCTGATGTGAACAACATTCTGAACGGGTTCGAAGTGAATGCCACTCCGAACACGTATCAGACGACCGGTGTGCGCGCGTTCTGCGATGACCAGACGGGCGTCATCAAGTTCGTAGGCAACGGTGCGGCTGCGATCGGTGTTGGACAGGGCGCTTGCGCCGCGATTGCGACGGTGCCGGGCGTTTCCGGTCCGGTCGGAAACTAACTCTTGCGGTTAACCCTCGGATTAGGGAGGAAGTTTCGCTTCCTCCCTATTTTTTTGAGGCAAAAAACGAGCCAAGATCATGAGCGACCCAGCCAATCAAGCGGTGAAAAAGAGGAGGCACGTCCTCGAGCAGGGCTTCTCGCTGATCGAGCTGCTGATCGTGGTGGCGATCATCTTGATCATCGCCGCCATCGCTATCCCGAACTTGCTGCGCTCGAAGATTGCGGCTAACGAATCATCGGCGGTGGCCTCGCTGCGCACGATTACGACCGCGGAAACAACCTATGCTTCGAGTTGGGGGTCAGGTTACGCCGCTACGTTGGCGAATCTGGGCGGGGCGCCCCCCTGCATGAATGCAACGTCAGCCAACTCTTGTATCATCGATTCGGCTTTAAGCATGGCGCCGTTCCAGAAAAGCGGCTATACGTTCCTCTCTGCGGGGAACACGCCAGTCATGGGGATAAACAGCGGATTTGAAGCCAACGCCACGCCGGCTATGGTGGACATTACGGGCAAGCGGGCTTTCTGCTCGGACCAGACCGGGGTGCTTCGTGCCAATATCACCGGTGTGGCGATTGGAACTGGCGCGGGAACATGCGCTACGGTGGCGACGCTTATCGTGGGTAACTAACCTCGAGGGTTAGCTATGGTCCTCCGCGCCTTTTGGATTCTCGTTGCAGAAGGGAAGGTCAGACCATGGGCAAACCCGCAAATCGGGGAAAGGGCAAGCAGGAACTCGAGGAAGGCTTTTCGTTAGTCGAACTTCTGATTGTAGTGATCATCATCATGGTAATCGCAGCGATTGCGATTCCCAACCTGCTTCGTTCCAGGATGTTAGCGAACGAGTCCAGCGCCGTTTCTTCCATGCGCCAGATCTGCACAGCGCAAGGCACGTATTCTTCGAGTTGGAGCACCGGCTACGCTCCGGCTCTGGCAAATCTTGGCGGGCCGGCCCCTTGCATGGTGGCGACTGCGGCGGCTGCCTGCCTGATTGATCCGCTCTTGAGCACAGGCGGTTTCGTCAAGAGCGGCTACGTTTATAATGCCGCAGGGACTCGCCCCGATGCGAACGGCGTGCTCAACGGATTCGAAGTGAATGCCACCCCCGTGCAGGTGCAAGTCTCCGGCGTGCGCGCTTTTTGTTCGGACGCGTCTGGCGTGATCAAGTTTGTGACCCCGGGTGCCGCTCCCATCGGTGTGGCCGCGGGAGCGTGTGCCGGAGTCGCGACCGTTCCGGGAAGTTCGGGGCCGGTTGGCAATTAACCGGAACTAGGGTGTGGATTCGTCTGCCCGATGCCTTGCCGCTGAGGTCTGGGATTCCCGCCCAAGGTGTGCTCGGCCACTGATATACTTGAGGCTTGCGAGCAATTTTCCAAGCTGAATCGAGCGCGTTGCTGGTTTTGTCCTTTTCGCTGCCGTTCTGCGGCCAAAGCGCTTCCGAGGCGCACGGTCCTGCCAATAGGGCGACCGTTACACCGGTACTGCGGCGATTTGAGGAGAGATACCGCAGCGCCGTGCGCCTCGAGGCTACTTTCCTTCAGCGCTATACAGAGAACGGGCATTTGACTCGAATGGAGGCTGGCAAAGTCTACTTTCAGCGTCCCGGCAGGATGCGCTGGGAATACGAATCCCCAGAGAAAAATGTCTTCCTTGTAGATGGGAAGAACGCCTGGTTTTACGTTCCTGCAGACCGTACGGTCACTCGCGTCCCGGCCAAGAAGAGCACCGATTGGCGAACGCCCCTGGCGTTGTTGGCTGGGGAAATGAAGCTTTCCCGAGTTTGTAATAGAATTGGATATGCTCGCGAGCCAGCCCCGGAATTTTCTGGGGATGTCATGCTCTACTGTCAGCTTCGTGGTGCGTCTAAATCAGAGGAAGGAGGGCAACCCGGCGGTAAGCTAGCCTCGGATGGAGGAGGAGGAGATGCGGGCTTTTTGGAAGTCGCCGAAAACTCCGGTGAGCTTGTCCGTGTGCTGGTAAATGATTCAGGAGGCGTGGGGATCGAGTTCCGCTTCGCTAACTGGCAATTGGACCCCAAGGTGAACGACTCATTTTTCCGCTTCCAGGTCCCTCCCGGTGTTGCTATTGTAGACGGGGAACTGGCGGCAGCCCAGAAGACGGTAAGTCCATAAACTCCCCCGTAGGAATGGCTCCCTTTCCAGTCAGGAACAGCCAACCCCCAGGACCCCCTACGCATATCATCTAATTGAGGTAGACTAAAAGTCTATGGGTGAATTTGTCTGTCGTGTGGCGAATGCTGACGGGCGTGTCTTCTCCCACGTCGAGCCCGCGAACACTCTGGAAGAAGCGCGCCAGAAGCTCGCCGATCGAGGGCTGTTCGTTTACTCCGTCGAATCGCGGGGAGGGCGGCTCGGGAGTTTGGTCCGCCACAAGACCGGGCGGCAAATAGGCGGTTCCGATTTCCTGATTCTTAACCAACAATTTAATACCCTGATCAAAGCAGGCCTGCCCATCTTGCGAGCACTGGATCTGCTGGCCACGCGTGCCAGCTCTCCGAAGCTGCGGCCGGTGATCTCGCAGATCCGCGATCAGGTGCGCGAAGGGAAGTCGCTTTCGGAAGCCGTCGACGAGGCGGGCGTATTTTCCAAGGTTTACTCTACGGCCATTCTAGCGGGTGAAAAAAGCGGCAACCTTCCGGGAGTGCTGGATTACTACATCGGTTATCAGCGTGTAAGCACGGGCGTAAAAAAGAAGATCATCGCTACGCTCGTCTATCCAACGTTGTTGATTACGGTCGCTATCGTCATCGTGACGTACCTGGTTACGGAGGTGATTCCCAAGTTCGCGCTCCTCTATCGGGATTTGAACGTGGAACTCCCGGCGCCTACCCGCGTGCTCATTGCGCTGACAGTGGACTATCGTTACTTTTTTCTGGCATTCGTGGCTTTGATGGCCCTAATGGCAGCGGGCGTTTTTCTGTGGTCGCGCACAGAGGAAGGCGGAACGGCCTTTGACCGCTTCAAGTTTCGCCTGCCGCTTGTCGGGAACACGTTGCTGAAGTTTCAGGTCGCGCAGTTTTCTCGCACCTTGGCAACTCTCTTGACTGGCGGCACGCCACTTGTGGCCGGACTGCAAACTGCGACGGAGGCCATTACCAGCAAGTTGCTGCAGTCCACGGTTGCCAAAGCCACGCAAATGGTCCGCGAAGGGGAATCATTGCATTCCGCGCTTTCTTCCCAGGGCGTCATGCCGAAGTTGGCCGTGGACATGATCGAAGTCGGGGAATCGAGCGGCGCAATTTCTCCCATGCTGAATAGCGTCGCGGAGTTCTACGAAGACGAAGTGAATTTGCGCCTCTCCGCGATGGTTGCCGTGATCGAGCCGGCGTTGCTCATCGTCATGGGATTGTTCGTTGCTTTCATTCTGATTTCGCTGTATCTGCCGATCTTCTCATTCTCGATAAACGGGGCAAAGTAGGGGTTATGGCCACCACAGATCAACACGCGAACATCATTGCTGGCGGGACTTCCGCCGCGGAAGAGCAGCAGGAGCGCGAGATTGCCCGCAAGCTGGCCGAGAGATACCGCTACCAATTCATTGATTTGCGCGAACAACGGATTGATCCGGAGTTGATTCGCACCATCTCCGCGGACCTGATGTTTCGCTACAACTTCGTTCCCCTCGAGACGCATAACAACGTCTTAGCCATTGCTGCCGCGGATCCGGGCTTGGTCCAGAGCAACGACGAACTGCCCCTATTGCTGGGCAAAAAGCTTCTCATTCGAGTCGCGACGGCGCGCCAGATCGCCGATGTATTGAAGCGCACGGAACAGTCGCAGCGCGTTCTCGAACAAGCCACGGAAGCGTTTGCTCTCCAAGCTTCTAAGGAAGAAGAAGAAACCGAAGAGACCATCTCCGGCGATCGCCTTACGCGCGACAGCACGGCCAGCCCGGTGGTTCGCCTGGTCGAGACCATCATCTTTACCGCACTTGAGAGGCGCGCCAGCGACATCCACATCGAGGCGCGCGATACGGAAGTAGCCGTGAAGTATCGCATTGACGGCGTCCTGCAGCACGCCATGCAGCCCATTGCCAAGGAACACCATTCCTCGGTGCTTTCGCGCATCAAGGTTTTGAGCGAATTGGATATTGCCGAGCGGCGCGTCCCCCAGGATGGCCGCTTCCGCGTGAAGTATAAAGGGCGCTTCATCGACCTGCGCGTCTCCATCATGCCTGCGAGCCATGGCGAAGACGCGGTGCTTCGCGTGCTCGACAAAGAGACGCTCTCTGAGAAATTTGCGAACCTTACGCTGGATGTGGTCGGTTTTTCCGAGGAGGAAATGCACTGTTTCCGGCGTTACATTCACGAACCTTACGGGATGGTGCTGGTCACCGGCCCGACGGGATCGGGCAAAACTACCACGCTTTACGCGGCCATCAACGAAATCAAAAGCGACGAAGATAAATTCATCACCATTGAAGACCCCGTCGAATACCAGGTTCGCGGCATCACCCAGATTCCGGTCAACGAGAAAAAAGGCCTTACCTTTGCCCGAGGCCTGCGCTCCATCCTGCGGCACGACCCGGACAAGATCATGGTCGGCGAGATTCGCGACCAGGAAACGGCGCAAATCGCCATTCAATCGGCGCTTACGGGCCACTTGGTCTTCACCACCGTGCATGCCAACAACGTGACCGACGTCATCGGCCGTTTCGTCAACATGGGGGTCGAGCCTTACAACTTTGTGTCTGCCCTCAACTGCATCCTGGCGCAACGTCTGGTTCGCCTCATCTGCCCAAATTGTAAGCGCCCCAAGAAATACTCTCCCGCGGAGCTAAAGGAAGCGGGCTTGGATCCTGCCGTATGGGGAGACCTGACCTTGGTAGAAGGTGTCGGATGCCTGGAATGCTCGGGCACGGGGTACCATGGCCGCACGGCGATTTGCGAATTGATGGACCTGACAGACCGCATCCGGGAAATGATTGTGGACCGGCGCCCGACTTCTGAGATCAAGCGCGTCGCGCGCGAACAGGGAATGGCTACCTTGCGCGAAAGCGGACTGGCGAAAGTGAAGGCCGGCATTACCACGATCAAAGAAATCAACAAGGTGACTTTCGTTGAGTAGCGTTACGGCAGTTCATCAGGGCATTTATAGGAGCGGACTCGCCCGCCGCGTGGCAAGCTGGTTGGGTGCCATCCCCCATCCACCGGTGGCCATGGAAATCGCTTCGGATCGCGTTGCGCTGGCGAGGTGGAGTCGGAGCGGATCGCTCGACGCATTTGCCGTCGAACTGTTGCCGCCCGGGGCGGTTATTCCATCGGCTGTGGAAACGAATCTGGTGAATTCGGCGCTGGCCAAAGCTGCGGTGGCCAAGGCTTGCGATCGGCTCCGCGTGCGGGCGGAGGACGCTGCGTTGATTCTGCCGGATCCCGTGATTCGTGTGTTTGTTCAGCACTTCGAAGACTTCCCGCGCTCCCCGGAGGAGGCGCTTCCACTGTTGCGCTGGAAACTGAAAAAGAGCGTTCCGTTCGAAGCGGACGAAACTATCATTTCCTATTTTCGCCAGGCACCGCGCGAAGCGGGCGTGGATATCGTCACCGCGCTTGCCCGGCAGCGCATTATTCGGGAATACGAATCCTTCGCCGAGGGGGTTGGGTTGCAGCCGGGAGTGGTTCTAAGTTCCTCGCTTGCGGCCCTTTCGTTGCTTGATGGCGACAAACCTATTCTGCTCGCGCGCATTTCTGGCTCAGCCTTAACCACTGCTATCGTGCGCTCCGGCCTGCTCTGCGGCTACCGCTGCACCGAACTTCCGGCATACGGCGCGAGTCTCACGCCACAGATGCTGTTGGAAGAGATTTTTCCGGTCGCGGCCTACTATCAGGACACCTGGCAGGAGGAAATTTCTTCGGTTCGAATTGCCGGCCTCGGCGTTCGCCTTGGTGAGTTCTCCGGCCCGCTGGAGCGGGAATTCCATTGCGAGGTAAAGTCCTTATTGAATTCCGCGCACGCGGAGGGAATCATCAAAGACGATGCGCGGCAGCTGGCCGACCGCGAGCTGGATGGACTGGTTGGCTGGATGTTGCATCGAAATTAACAGGGATTTTGCGAGATTCGAGATTGAGGAACAAGAAGGAATGAAGGTCCGGCTCAACCTGGCGACCAAACCGCTGGAATCGCATCGCCGATTCCTGGCGGGAGCCAGCCTGACTGCCTTGGTTGCCTCGGTGGTCTTTATCGCGCTCGGTTGGCATGTCTATTCTTTTCGCGAGGCCGCGAAAGAAGTGCGCGCCCGTGCGGAGAAGATACGCCAGGAGCGCGCCGAGTATGAGGCGCAGAGCAACGAGCTGCGGCGTTATTTCGCCCAAAAGAACGTGGCCAGCTTGCACGACCGCGCCGATTTCATTAACGGCGTCATTGCGCTGCGCAGCTTCAACTGGACGCAAATGTTCATGGACCTGGAACGTATTCTGCCCGGCGGAGTGCGCATCATCAGCATTGAACCGAAGCAGGTCGGCGGACACGTCGAATTGAATCTGACCTTCGGCGCTACCAACGACGAAGTCACGGTCCAATTCATGCGCGCGCTAGAAACCTCCAAGCTGTTTTCCGACGTGCAGGTACGTAGTGACATCCGGCCTAGCCCTGGGAGTGGTCCCAGTACCGACCAGAGAGTCGTTAATTTATCCACTTTCTATTTGGGAACTTGATGGCGCGCAATTTCACAACCCGCAAACGGGCAATTCTGGCCGGCGTGGTTTGCCTGGTCGCCGCGGATCTTGCGCTGGGCTACTACAGTTGGCAGCTCACTTCCGTGCCGCTGCCGACCGAGGAGCAATTCCACAAGCTGGAAATGCAGCTCAAGATGAGGGAAGCGCCTATCGCGAGGGCCCAGAAGATCCGAGAAGACATGCCGAAGACCCAGAAAGATTGCGAGAAGTTCGAGACCATGCTTTTGCCGGCCAGCTCCGGGTATTCTTCGGTTACTTCCGAGCTTGGGCAAATCGCCAAGAAGAGCGGTGTCAGCCTGCAGGGTACCTCTTTTAAGCCGACAGCGATTCCAGCGCGCGGGCTGACGGAATTGGCCATGGAATCGACCATCGAAGGCGACTACAAGAACGTAATTCTTTTCTTGAACAGACTGCAACGTTCCGCCAATATTTATGAGGTAGAGTCCTTGACGCTGGCACCGCAAAAGGACAATAAGGGGCCGGCAAACGCTATAAAGGTCCAGTTGCAACTTAAGACCTATTTTCGGAATTCCTAGTGAAGCAGAAGCGACAAGTCGGCGTTCTTCTCATCTTAATTCTCATCGCGGCAGTGGTGTGGCTGTTGAATTTTCGCAGCAAGCAAGTAACCGCCGATGTCGTGCCGAGTATGCAGGATGATAAGAGCATCATCGAACTAGAGAACCCGCAGATTCGAATGGACCAGATCGAGCGGGCCCGCAGGGCCGAGTACAAGGGTTCAGGCCGCAATCCGTTCAGCCCAGCGCCACCTCCTCAGAAGCCGACTCCTCATCCGGACTTCAATAAAGAGATCCCCGGGCCACAACTGCCAGCTCCTCCGCCTCTTCCCCCGCCTTTGGCGCTTCCGGCGAACGTGAGATTCTATGGCTTTGGCACCGTGCCCAACGGCACATCGCGACGCGCTTTCCTCACTGACGGTCAGGAAGTGTATGTCGTAGCCGAAGGCGAGACTTTCTTGAACCGCTTCCGCATCCTCAGAATTGGCAACGCCAGTCTCGAATTTGAAGAGATTGCTACTGGCCGCGCGGGTAGCACGCCTATGATCGAAGAACCGGCTGGAGGGCCATCGCAATGATCGCCAGCCGCCGGTCATTTGCGGGAGCAAGAAAGCGCAACCAGCAGGGATATGCGCTGTTATTGGTTGTTTTCCTGGCCACTACGATGTTAATCCTGGCCACTCTGGCTGCTCCAGACATCAAGACCGAAGGACAGCGCGAAAAAGAAAAGGAAATGATTTGGCGTGGCCGCCAATACACGCGCGGCATCAAGCTGTATTACCGCAAAATGGGACGTTTCCCCACCAGCCTCGACGATCTGACCAAGCCGAAGGTCGGCTCGCTGCACTTCATGCGACAGGCTTACAAAGATCCCATGAATACGCCGGACGGCTCGTGGAGGCTCATTTACGTTGGTCCTGCGGGGCAGCTCATCGGCAGCTTGAAGCCTCAGCCGCAGAATGTGCTGTTTGGCAAGGCCCCGGTGGTGCCGGGAATTGCCCCTCCTGTTAGCGGCATGGCAGCACCAGGAGTTCCCAACAGCGGTTTCGGCTCCGTTCTGGGGCAAGCGGTGGGACAGGTTGGCGGCCTCAATCCACAAGGACAGCCGGGAACGCAACCAGTTTCCGCTGATCAGGGCACGGGAACAGACGCCAATGCTTCAATTCCTGCCGACGACCCGCCCTCCATCATGGGCGGAAACATCATTGGAGTGGGCAGCAAAATCAACAAGAAATCGGTGATTGTCTACGAAAAGGCAAAAAACTATCGACTCTTCGAGTTTATCTGGGATCCATCGAAGGATTCCTTCGGCATGGGTCAGCCCGGCCTGCAAACGGGTACAGGACTTGGTCAGCCGATTGGACAGCCCATTGGTCAGCCGATTGGGCAGCCCATTGGGGGGGCGCCCGGTGTGCCGGTTCCCGCGAATCCCGGAAATCCCCAGCAGCCTCCTCAGAATCCGCCGCAGCAACCACCGCAAAATTTGCCGCAGTAGCGCTTCCAAGGTACGCTTGCGCTCCTTAAGCTTCGATGCTAAGGTTTTGCCGACCGGTGGAAGCGCACCCCTCGTCACCACCGCCGAACTTCCGTAGAATCATCCTGTTCAGCCAAACACGCCCATGCCGGCAAGATCCATCCCCGGCCCCGCGCCGGTTTACGAGGATTACACACGCTGCATCCACTGCGGTCTTTGTCTAAAGGCCTGTCCCACGTATCGGCTCTGGAATCTGGAAGCAGATTCGCCCCGTGGGCGCATCCAGCAAATGTTCCACGTCTTTCAGGTCGAGCTCACCGACTCGTCACAAGGGGAAGCGCGCATCAACGATGTCTTTGTCGACCACATCGACAAATGTCTCGACTGCCGCGCTTGCGAAACGGCTTGCCCCTCCGGCGTCGAATACGGCAAGCTCGTGGAGCATGCGCGGGCACGCATCGAACGGGCCTATGAGCGCTCCTGGTTTTCTCGCGCTGCACGTGATTTCTTTTTTCAGGAATTTTTCTCCGCTCCCCATTTCATCGAAGACGCGGCGCGCCTCTTCCGGATCTATCAGCGTTCCGGCATGCAGGCCATTGCGCGTGGCATCGGCCTGCTCAAGCTCCTCGGCCTCGCGGAACGCGACCACCTTCTCCCGCGCATCGATGATGACTTTTTCTTCAGCCGATTTGGCTCGACATCTGCTCCAGTCGGGCCGCGCCGCGCGCGGGTAGCTTTTTTCGCCGGCTGTATCGCCAACGTCACCTTCTCCGAACTTAACCAAGCCACCGTTCGCGTGCTCACCGCCAATGGCTGCGAGGTCGTCGTGCCAAGGGAGCAATCCTGTTGCGGCGCGCTTTCCGCCCATGCGGGATTCCGAGAGGCCGCGCGCGAGCTCGCGCGACGAAATCTTGCGGCGTTCCGGCTCGGCGATTTTGATGCGATTGTTACCAATGCGGCGGGCTGTGGCTCAACGCTCAAGGAATACCATCATCTTTTTTCGATAGATGAGCCTGAGTATGCCCAGGCCCGCGCTTTCGCGGCGAAAACGCGCGACGTCACCGAGTTTCTCGCGGAACTAGGTCTGACTGCCAAACTGTATCCCCTGCGCCATCGCGTCACTTACCAGGATTCCTGCCACCTCCTGCACGGGCAAAAAATCCGCGAGGCCCCGCGCGCGTTGCTACGCGCGATTCCGCATCTCGATTTCGTCGAATTGCCGTATTCGGAAATTTGCTGTGGTTCCGCCGGAACCTACAACATCACGCAGACGGAAACATCGTTGCAGTTGCTTGCTGAGAAAATGCGCCACGCGCAGTCGACTGGCGCGCAGACGATCGTTACCGCAAATCCGGGCTGCATTTTGCAACTGAGCGCTGGCGTGGCCCTTCATCAAACCAACCAGAAGGTCCTCCATGTCGTCGAGTTGCTCGATCGTGCTTTGGTGGAAAAGGGAGCTGTTGGCGCGCCATGAAGCTGGCAAATTCCACTTTCAGCGCTCGCCAATCAAATAGCGGCAGCCCTGGGGGCCCATCTTTGCGGAGTGCACTGTTCCTGCAGGGACGTTGCAACGGGTTCCCGCTCGGTACGTCTCGGTGCTGCCATTCATTGTTAGAGTCATCTCGCCGCTCAAAATGATGTGCGCTGTCTTCGTGGGGTGTGTGTGACCAGGATAAAACGCCCCTGGTCCATCCTGCCAAACGTAAGTGTGAGAAAACCCTTCGCGTTTCAGTTTTTCCGCCAGCTCCTTTTCTGTCATGCGCCTATTCTACACGTGTGTGTTTTTTTCTTAGGTCCTTACTTCTTTACTTCCTTGCTTCTTTCCTTCAAAAACGGCGGCGCCCTTCCCGCAGCGATGGGGGTTGCCGCGAAAAGGGCGTGCCGTCTTCAGGAGAGAAGATCGGTTATTTCAAAGAATCAGCCCACGAACGGTCTCAGTTGTCCGAAGGGGGCGGTGGCCCCTGGTTGCGGCGCATCGCACCGCGCGGACCGCGTTCCGGAGGGCCTTGCGTCACGGTGTAGTTAGAAGGGACCGTGAAGAGGGCCGCCTCCGGCTCGGCCCGTTGAATGTTCGTGAGCGTGTAAGTGGTCTCGCCTGACCACGGATCACTCCGCTTGCTCATCACCACGGTCTGCAGATCGCTGGAATACCAGGATTCGCGGACAATGGTGATGGGCTTCTCATTTCCGATTTGCCCCGCCGGGATGATGCGCGTGATGCGAGTTCCCTGTGCGGTCACGCCAGAGACGGTTTGCCTGCCGAGATCTTCCTTTTGCAAGCTGCCGCTGGCGATTTCCTGCTGCTGCCGGGCTTCCATCTTGTCCCGCAGCGCGCCCTTCTGCCGGCCAAAAGGTCTTCCCATTTGCTCGGCAGTTTTCTGGTCGGGGTGAAGCATGAACGTTGTGCCCGCTACCGGATCGTTGATGACCACAAAGGATTTCGGCTGCCCGGAGGGCGCCATTGGGCCAAAACCGGCGATGGTTATCTCTCTTCGGATGCGGCCTTGGCCATCTCGATAAACATTGCTCTGCGTTTTCCGGTTAATGTGATTGCCATCTGCAAGAGTCTGCGTTGTTTCAGAAACGGCGACGGCACTGAAGGGAGCACCGGTTACCACTTTTCCGCCGTGCATTCCCCCGAAACCGAGCAACTCCATGCGTTCGCCAAAAAGGGGCGGGGGAAAATCACCTTCCGGTCCGCCCGGATGAATCATGTCGGGAGGCGGTGGAGGCGGTGATTGCTGCGCTTTTGTGACTCCCGCACAAAGCACAAGCGCGCAAACGAAGGTCACGCTCGATATTGATCTGTGAATCATTCTTTTCTTCTCCTCTTCTCTCCCGACCTTCAAAAGCATTTGCTCACTTTATTAGGGCAATCGAACGGCCTGCGGCAGTCCGTCGCCGCCGACGAGCAAATCCACTTGAATCCATTCCCCCGCGCGGTCTTCATTCACGGGCAGGCCGAGTGTGCCCAGCGAGCCCCGTTGCAGGCGAACACGGAGAATCGCCGCGTCATCCGTATCTGCGGCTAGCACTCCCGGCAATAACGTGAATTCGCCCAGCTCGTTGTCCGCGGCCAACGCTCGAGAATCTGCGGTCGCGTTTTGTCCGGGCAATCTCTGATTCGAAACGGGAGGAGCTGGCTTGCGCGCTTCATCCGGTCCTTGATTATTGCGCCATTTGATCCAACTCACAGCCCCAACAAGAACGGCAGCCGCAGCGAGGGTCCATGCGGCGACCATGGCCCTGCGGCGCGCTCTCGGCGTGTGATACTGCGTGTGGAACTGCTGCCGAAGGCGCATCTCGACGCGAGGCGGGGCATCGCCGGTGGCTGTTGCTTGAGCAAGAGAGCGCAACGCAAGGCGCACGGCCTCCCAGGAATTCCGAAGCGCTGCGCAGCGGGAGCAGGAAGCTGCATGCTCCGCCGCGGCTGCACGCTGCACTTCCGTCAGCGAACTGTCACGCTCCGCATCCAATCCAATGGCTTCAAATTCAACGCACGTCATTGCCACACTTCCTTCATACCTTGCCTGCTCAAAATTCATTTAGCCCACGCTGGCGCGCCGCGGCGCGTCCCGCAGCATTTCCAGCCGAGCCATCAACAAAGCTCGTCCTCGATGCAGCCTTGAGCGAATCGTTCCGATAGGACAGCCGATCATTTGGGCCGCTTCTTGGTAACTTCTCTCTTCGAGCTCGCAGAGGACCACGGCTTCTCGAAACTCCGAGGGCAAATCCAGGACGGCCGCCCAAACTTGCTCCATGCGCTCGCGCTTCTCGGCCTGGATTGCCGGTGTAGAGGCATCCTTCAAAACAATTCCTGGTCCGGTTCCGTTTTCATGGTGTTCCTCGAGAGAGACCTCTCGGGGTGAGCGCTCGAGATGCTTTAACACGCGATTGCGAGTTACACCGTAGAGAAAGCCGCCCAGAGTCCCCCGGGCCGCGTCATACTTCTTGGGGGCACGCATCAGCGTCATGAAAACGTCCTGCACAATCTCTTCGGCGGCCCATGTGCTACCGCTCATGCGCAGAGCAAAGCGATAAACCGGGCCTTGATGGCGCCGATAGAGAAGCGTAAAGGCCTCCTGGTCGCCCTTGCCGGCGCGCCGGAGCAGCACGTCGTCTGTTTCGTGGTCCGCTATGCTCATCTCCCCTGATAAGACGTTCTGCCCGGCCTTAAACGTACATTCCCGCGATGGAACGGAAAAGTTCCCTCGGCCAAAGACAACCTTGCCAACCTCGTAACCCATTTTGCTGCAACGAGTTAGGCAGTTCGGGCGGTTTCCTGTCAGCGGGCTGAAGCAGCTAGCTAAGCAAGGGGGCTAGGATCTAGGGAAACTATAGCGGCGTCCTCAAACTGCGGCCCACATATCTTGTGAGGTCCTGGCGAATGTCGACCATCACTTGCTGCGTACAGATAGCATCCGGCAAAGCCTCGTCTGGCCCTGCGAGCAAGCCTATAATAGGGTGAGGATTATTGCTGCCATGATTTTTCGCATACCCACCTTCTTCGAGAGGCTCCCACAGCCCAACAGCTCCAACAGCCCGGGCCAGTGGTGTCCGCCCCCCGACCTGAGATAGAATGCCGCCACTTTACGCGCATGGCATGGAACAGATTATTGCTGTATCCACGAAAGCAACTGGACATTCGTTGGCGCGATCTCGCCGCCGCAGCCGTTAGGTGTCTCCTCCCCAGTGATCTATCAGGTTCCGAAGCGCAAGTCTGCCGCACGTTTGCTCCGGACCGGCCGGTGCTCGTTACATTTGCTGTGCGTGCTGGCTTCGACCTCTTCCTGAAAGCGCAAGGATGGCCCGAGGGCAGCGAAATCCTGATGTCCGCTCTCACCATTCGCGAAATGGCGGACATCGCGCGGAAGCACGGGCTGATCCCCGTGCCGCTGGATTTGAATCTGGGAAAACTCGCTCCGGAACTTTCGGCGATGGAAGCTGCGATTACGCCGAGGACGCGCGCCATTGTCATCGCGCATCTTTTCGGCAGCCGTGTAGAGATGGAGCCGTTCATCGCCGTGGCCAAGCGTCACGGAATTCTCGTTCTCGAAGATTGTGCGCAGGCGTTCACCGGGGTGGAATACACCGGGCATCCGGAAACGGACGCGGCGATGTTCAGCTTCGGCTCTATCAAAACCGCCACCGCGCTTGCCGGCGCCGTGATCCGGCTCAAGGACGCCCATATTCTCGAGAAAATGCGCGCACTTCAGCAAGAGTATGCCGTGCAGTCGCGCGCGGAATACTTCCATCTGATCTTCACGCACGTTCTCGTCAAGTTGTTCACCATTCCGCTGCTCTACGGGCTTTTTTATCGGGCTTGCGTGTGGTTCGAGAAAGACTTCGACCAGGTGATCAACGCCGTGCGGAATCTTCCGCCAGAAGATGAAGAAGAAGACTTGGCGCTCATTCGAAAGCAGCCTGCGGCACCTCTGTTGGCCTTTTTGCTAAGGCGGCTGCAGACGTTCAACACCCAGCGCCTGCGGGAACGCAGGGAATTGGGGAAGCAATTCGCTCAGGCACTTCCCGCAGGCATGACTTGCCTCGGTACCGCCGCGCCATTCCACAGCTTCTGGGTTTTTCCCGTGCTTGTGGAAGCACCGGAGCGTTTCGCCGCTGAGCTGCGCGCATACGGATTCGACGCCACCACCGCGGGGTCGGCGCTTTCTGTGATTGCACCTCCGCCCGGGGGAAAATTCCCGGCGCCCGAGAATCTACGCGCGGCCCACCGCAAATTGCTCTATCTTCCCGTGTATCCGGAAGTGCCGCCGCGGGCGCGGCCGCGGCTCCAGTGCGCCCTCCACGAAATCCAAAGGGAAGCGCCGCATCTTCGTGTGATCGACGCGCGCCGAGTTTACTCCGCGCAGTTGCGGACGATTCATTCGCCCCGCACTGTTTCGGATATTCGCGAGATTTTGCTCCAAGCGCACCGGGAGAATCGGTCCATTTGCCTGATGGGAACAACGCACAATCTCGGCGGCCATTCCTTTGCCAACGGCGCCGTGGCTCTCGACTTGAAACGCTTCAATCGCGTTGTGTCTCTGGAGGTGCCGGGGAGGCGGATCACCGTGCAAAGCGGCATTACATGGGAAAAGATTCAGGAAACCGTGAATCCCGCCGGCTTGGCCGTGAAAGCCATGCAGTCCGACAACAATTTCACCGTGGGCGGCTCGCTTTCCGCGAATGCCCACGGGCGGGACCTTGAGTTTTCGACCGTAATTCAAAGCGTTCTTGGCTTTCGCATCCTGCTTGCCGATGGGTCGGTGGTCCACGCCAGCCGGACCGAGAACGCGGAATTGTTTCGCCTGGCAATCGGCGGCTACGGCTTGTTCGGCATCATTCTCGAAGTGGACTTGGAGCTCGTCGAAAATTCCGTCTACCAGCAGAGCTCGGAGATTATGCCGCTCGCTTCTCTTCCCGAATATTTTGACCGCAAGATTCAAGGCGACCCCCACGCGAGGCTTTTCATCGCGCGGCCATCCATCGCGGCTCGCGGTTTTCTCGACGATACCATCGTGACGAAATGGAGAGTGACGCCCGCGCGTCCCAAGAACATTTTCCGGCTCGACCACGAACGCAACGTCCGGCGGGACCGCTTCCTCTTTGCTCTTTCGCGCAAATACTCCTGGGGCAAAGCGCTCCGCTGGCACGCCGAAAAATTCATTTCCCTGCATCCCCCAAGGGGCGGGTTTGTCTCCCGCAACAACGCCATGCGGCCTCCGGTCTCGGCTATCAAAATGTTTGATTATCACTCGCCGGCGGACACCGACGTCATTCAGGAGTTTTTTGTCCCTGTTCCGCGCTTTCTCTCTTTCATGGAATCGGCGCGCGAGGTTCTGCGTGAGTCACAGATGAACTTGTTGGGACTGACGATTCGCTACGTCAGGCCCGACACCGAATCATTTCTCTCCTACGCGCCATGCGAAGAAGCTCTCGCTGCTGTTCTCTATCTCAACGAGCCTCTTTCTCCCGAAGGCTGGGCGAAAAGCAACGCGCTCACACAACGCTTGACGCGCCTTGCCGTGCAAAATGGCGGCACCTTTTACCTCACCTATGCCCGCGAAGTGGAACCCGACGATTTGCGGCGTGCTTATCCGAAAATAGAGGAGTTCTTCCGGCAGAAACACCGCTTCGACCCAGAGAATCGTTTTACCAGCCGCTTCTTTGAGTTTTACACATCTCACTTTGTGGTACGCCGCGCTGCCGCGGGCGGTTAGGCAAAGCACCAGAAGGTCACGCAAGCCTTGCCACGGACATGGCTGGAGATTGTCGCGCGCGCAAGGCATCATTTTTCTTCCGGTTTGAACATGCGCGCGGCAGTGCGTGTGACGAAGCGGCGGGGAACCAGCCGTTCGCCGTGCGCGCCCAGATAATTCCAGACTCCTGAAATGACATAGCTTTTTCCGGCAGCGAGCGCTTTCAGGCCCGTTCGAGCCACCTTTTGTGCGCTCTCGGCCCGGTAAGTGAATTTCTCCTGCCCCGCAACGACATGAAACTCGGATTCGGTCGAGCCTGGGCAAAGCGCGCAGACACGGATGCCGTAAGGTTTCAATTCTTCCGCGAGCCCTTCCGCAAAGAGCAGATCGAAGGCTTTTGTTGCCGCGTATGTGGAAATATAAGGGACGGCCTGAAAAGATGCCGTGGAAGCGAGAGTAAGGATGTCGCCACGCCCTCGCGCAATCATTCCTTGCAAATACAGGTGCGTAAGATGAATGACGGCGGCGCAATTCACCTGAACCATGTCGAGGAGCCGCCGCTTCTCGACGCGGAAAAATTCGCCGTACTTGCCGAAACCAGCGTTGTTGATGAGCAAATCGATTTCGATGCCTTTGTCGCGCGTGAAGGCGAAGATCCTCTCCGGCGATGCGGGATCAGCCAGGTCCGCGGGGAGCACTTCCGTTTGAATTTTGTAAATTGAGGCCAGCCTTTGTGCAAGCGCTTCGAGACGATCCTTGCGCCGCGCCGTGAGCACGAGATTCGTTGCGCCGCTGGCAAGTTCTTCCGCAAGGGCAACGCCAATCCCAGCGCTGGCGCCGGTAACGAGCGCCCATTTGCCCTGCCACTCAGCCATTCAACCCCCATGCTCGGCCAACCAAGCTTTCGATAGCCGAACATTCTTTATTCTACGGATTGGGAACCAGCCCTGCATCCAGCTTGGCGATGCGCCCCGGTCACTCCGGCACGACCGCGACGGCTTCCACCTCAATCAGGAATGGCTCGCGAAACAAACGCTTGACCTCGACGGCTGTGCTCGCCGGCGGATTTGCCTTGTCGATGAACTTATCCCGGACTTCGCGAACAACCGGAAGCTGCGTGATGTCCGAAAAGTAGTAGTTCAGCTTAACCACATTTTCGAAGCTCGCGCCACTTGCCTCCAGCGCGGCCTTCAAGTTCTCGAACGTTTGTTGCGTCTGAGCACGCATGTCTCCCACGCCCACGACTTTGCCAGCGTGATCCATGGCGACTTGGCCGGCGACATAGACGATGCGCCCGCGCCTTATATCCACTGCCTGCGAATAGCCAGGCGACGGCGGCAAACTGTCGGACTTCACGAAACGTACGGCATCCTGTGACTGGCTCATTTGCTCTTTCTCCTTTTCATTCTGAGTTACCGAAAACCACGCGGCAGATAGCAAGCAGACTACTCAGATCACCGTTCTACTATGCGGTCCTCCGTTGTATCTTGTTGTGACTTCAAGAACTCATGCGGCAGTCTGACGCTTACCCCATGCGGTGCGGCTCTGCGCGCGTCCGCCACGAGGAAAGCCGCAACCCGAATCTCTGTCAGGGATTCGTGCTCGCTTCCATCGAGCCGCTCAACCCAGTATATTTCGCACTTGGGTCCGTGCGAGACGAGGCCGTTCCTGCCTAGCCATGCATTCAGCGCCCGATACGCTTGCGGAATAGTTTCGTCGGCACCGGTATGAAAGAGGGATACCACGCGCGCGGCGGGCATCTGGTACACCTGGACGCCTCGTGTTGAGCTAACCGGACGCTGCAGGAATCGCAGCGCTTCGCAATCGATTCGCGGCCGGTTTTCCCGCTAGCAATCCGGCCCCTATCCGGCGCTCCACCTCTCCAAACAAATCATCAGCTTCCTCGTTGGAGCGGATTTTTTCACGGCAAGCGGCCACCCAAACTGGCTGAGTTTCGCGCGTCTCAATGCGCCAGCCCAACTGCTTGTCTCCGGCCGTTGCTCTGCGCAATTGGGCTTCGATTCTTGCCAGGCATATTAGGTCATCTTCGATGCGGCGCGTCAGAAGTGCCCGTCTTTGGCAAAGAATCGATCTTAGGTCAGCAGGGTTCGGCCGCTCTCGCAGTAGCTCGCGAATCTCACTGAGAATCGCATAGCTTTGTACATGCGAATATCTTGCAAGTCCCGAAGCTGTCCGGGATCGTAGCTCCTGTAACGGCTCGACGGATCGACATGCGCTGGTTCGAGCAAGCCAGCCTCATGATAGAACCGCAGCGCCCGAATCGAGACATTTCCTAACTGAGACAATTCACCTATCTTTAGCAACGCCGAGTCCTTTCTTTTCTGCATCAGACGCAGGCTAAACCCTTCCGTAACGAGAGAGTCAAGCGGAAGTTTCCAGGTCTCTAACTGCGCTGCGGGTCATAGCGAGGAAGAGATGGGCTGTTGCACTAAATTCAGACTCTTCAGCTTTGTTCAGAGAGAGCGAACGGAGGATTTGCTTCTTACTTCTCGGGCCGCAAAAAAGCGTCTTTAAACCGCGTTCCTTCGCGCTTCAAGCGCTCCATGAGTCGCCGCGCCCAAACAAACTCGACCGCGAGCAAACCAAGGCCCAGGAGAATAACCGGTGTTCCGGGCCCCGGCGTAAAAATCATGACAATTCCCAGGAGTAGGAGAGTGAACCCGGCGACGATAAGAAAGATGCGGCGGACTTGCTTAACAGTGCGAAAAAGCATCCGGGTTTCGCGGGAAACTCTCTGGCGGAGAGGGTGGGACTCCAACCCGCGAAATCTGTCGTCACCTGTCGTCCACTGTCGTCTGGAAACCTGTATAAATAAAGGGGATTTGCGATTTGAAGATTTGGGCTCTTCCGAAGCGGCGATTTTGAAGTCTCAAATACGGGGTGGGAATTAGCAGTAGTAGCATTTTTCAACAGCAAAAAGGCGCCGGTTGCGACGCTACACCAGTTCTCTACTGCCGCGCTTGCAACCTATGCTGGTTCTGCTGGTTCTTCCGCCACACCCGGATGCTCTGCAACACACTTCCAACAAAAAAACTTCCTGCATTTCCTGCAGGATACAGGCACTTCTTAAATCCGCCGAACCCGGATGAGGAGTTTCTCCCTCAACGGGAATTCTGAAGTCCCACGGCTCCTCGCCAACCGAGATCGAGTAGCGTAGTGGCGGAGGTGCGCTTGGTCGGCGCTCTGGTTGGAAGATCTTAGGCTATCCCCTCCGAATCTCCTCCACGCTCTCGCTCATCGCCGAATAAAATAACATCCGGTCGAAGCTGGACGCGAACGACCATTCACCGATCCCGTGCGGCATCGGGACACCTCGCGTCACATTCCACGCAATATAGATCAACAGCCAGATCGCATTGATCTGTCCCGCGGCTCCCGTCAACAGTCCGTTTAGCGCAGTCCCCGGTAAATCAAAGAATCAAAGTTCGCGAAGTTGAATAGGTTGTAGAAGCCCACGCTCGGTTGCACAGTGAGCCTTTCGCGAGGCATGTAGGACCAGCCGACTTTCAAATCGAAAGCGCGCAGCCAGGAAAGATTGGCTTCGCCAGGTGGAGCGAGTGGCACGACTGGGGCCACAGCGCCGAGCTGGTGCAATTGCTTCAGGGTGAATAAGTCATTCTGGATCAGCACCTGGCCCGCGGGCGTCGGCTGGTTCTGGGCGTAGGTCTTCACAACAACGACTAGCGGGAAAGCGCGACTGAAAGGGATACGCTTATCGTTTGGAGGCCGCCAAAAATCGGCAAAATGAACGCCCAGTTGTCAAAGTCGTGCTAGCATCCTTGCTCAAGCCGTACGACTGATTTAAGCCGAGTACATCAGTTGTCACCGCCACCAAAGTTCACGGTCAACGTAACAGTGGTGGTGTGGGTTAAGCCGTTCGATGTGCCGGTGATGGTCACGGTAGTTGTCCCGGTAGTGGCGGTGCTGGTGGCAGTGAAGGTCAACGTGCTGCTGTTGTTTGTGGTGCTGCTGGGACTAAACGACGCGGTCACACCGCTCGGCAGAGTCGAAGTCTTGAAGCTCACGCTGCCGCTGAAATTGGTCCGCGTGATGTTGATGGTGCTCGTTCCGCGGCTGCCTTGCGTGATGGTCACGCTGGAGGGTGAAGCCGACAGGCTGAAGTCGCCCGTGGTGGCAGCACCCACGGTGAGGGAGACGTTAGTCGAATGAGTCGTAGTGCCGCTCGTGCCGCTAATTGTCAGGGGGTAGGTTCCCGTCGATGTCGTACTGGCTGTCAACACTGTTAGGGTCGATGAGCCGGAATTCGCTACCGACGTAGGATTAAAGCTGCCTGTGGCTCCCGGAGGCAGTCCGCTGACGTTGAAATTGACCGTTCCTGCAAAGTTGTTCACCGCTGTGACCGTCGTGTTGTAGGTCGTGCTGCTGCCTTGGACTACGCTTTGAGAGGAGGGCGTAGCGGCAACGGTGAAGTCGGGCGCGGTGGAACCGCACGAGGGAAAACTGAAGGAAGCTAACCGGGTAGTCCAGTTAAAGCTGCCATTGGCAGGCTGATATTGGTTGTCGTACCAAAAGGTGCAGTCATCCGCAGGGTCAATGGCCATGCTGGTGTAGTCGCCCCAGCGGCTAAGCCCGCCCGTTTGTGAGCCCAAACCGGTAAGAATCGTGGTTTCAGCGTCCATCGTTCCCAGTGCGTCGCCCGGCACGTGCCCCGTATAGGCGATAGAAGGATATAAGGTACTGCTGGAAACGCTATAACCGAGCGCGATATCGCCGGCCTTGTCCATAGCGATGCTCGGCATCCAGCGAGAGCTGGCGTCAGGCGCAAAGGTGCCGGACTGGTAGACAGCCGGGGTAGCGTTGGGGCTGCGGATTTCGTACCAGCGAACTGCCGTGCTGCTCCCCGAGGCGATGGAGTGGGTCGCGACCAGGGACTCATGGTTTCCGAAATTGCGATAGGCCAGGCGGAACATGAGCCGCTCGCCCAAGGTATCAAGTTGTTGCGAGGTTCCTCGCTGCGGAATGCATGTTCCCCCCGAGCCGCCACATGCGTCGGTATAAGAGGGCACAGAGATATTCACGGGTCCGGTGAGAGTGGTGTTGGAGGAGTTGGCGAAATCGACATGGAATTTGTAGAGGTTCAGTGAGGTCGACGTGCCCAGTTCCAGAAAGAAGTTGGGCGAGCCGGAAGGGGGCGCCGTGGCGCCGTCCAGGTCGGAAGGAAGCAGGCTGGCATCGTTGGTTCCGAGCAGGAAGCATTGCGCTGTGGCCGTGCTGCCGGACAGCATCGCCGTACGATCCAAGGCGCACGCCGCCGGGCCGACAAATGCGCCGCCGTAAGGAAAGATGTTGGCCGAGAGGTAGTACGCGTCCGGCCACACCGACATCTTGGTGTAGTCGTTCAGGTCACTCCCAAATGACAATGCGTAGCGGTTGAAACTTCCGGTCGCGTCCGAGGAGGTAGAAACTGCGATGCATTCGGCGTTATTCGAAAACAAGGAGTCGAATGCCACGATAGCGATAACCCACCTCCCAGCCGCCTTGTCAAAAAGGACGACGGGGTCGCTCAGGTTGCCGGTCTCGCATATTCCGCCGAAGCCGACCCAAAGGTTCCCAATCGAAACAGGGCCGAGTTGGGAAGCACCGGTAGACTTGTTGAAGACCTGGTAGGAATCGTTCACCGTTTCGACCACTTGGGTGGATCCGACCGAAGCGTTGGGATCCGGTGGGGCAAATCCCGTAGAACCGATACCGTTGAAGCTCAGCGCGTTTGTCGTGGCTACTTGCAGAGACGGGCTGCTCGGCTGGATGACGCTGGGAGTGGTTTCCACTCGAGACGGTCCAGGTCTCCGGTGCGGAAGCGGCATGGCGCGCGTCCCCTGCTGGGGGCCGACTAGTAGCATGGTTCTCAGGGAGAGCGACGTGTCGTGTTTATCTTCATAAATGACTCGCGGACCTCTGCGCACTTCTTCCTGCTCCTGCGCAAAGAGCGGAGCGGATCGGAGGGCAAAGAGGAGAGCCAGAACGCTTGCAAAGAGAGGGAGGTATGACAACCTTCGGGGCATGGGCACAGGATCTCCTCCTGCAATGAAGGGCCCCTGACCAGCCTCGGTGCGCGGACGCATTTGTGGCTGGCTAGGGTGCCTCCACCGCACTGGCAATCACAGAGAGGGGTAAGCGGTGCCGAAGTCTTGCAGACATGTCCCTGGAAATCGAGAACACATCCTTGGAAATCGAGAACACCTACCCACTCGCCCTTGGCAGCATTGAAGGGGCCGAGGAGCATCCGGGCTGCCCAGGTTGCTTCGTGGATAGCGCAAATCTGGCCAGAAATCAATCAATATCGCCATACCAATTAGTATAACGGGGTAGTTTTAATGAAAATCGAATCTTGCTTCCTCGTCTTGGTTTTTTCATTGAAGAGGCTACAATTTCTGGAATGACCGTCAATACAGGCCCGCTAACAATTCGGATGGTTGTGGGGGGGCAGATATGAACTGACGATCTTCGAGCTGGTAGTTGTAGATGGATAAGCCCATGTTTGTTTTGCAGTGACCTACGTCTACGTTGCTCGCCCTGTTTGCCTTGTACTCTTCTGTAGTTTGTTCCCAACGTTTCCCAGTACGACTAGACAATACCGAACGGCCGGGCTGGTCGAACGTGCCCGGTCAGTGATTGACGATCTCCAACGTATGCTCGGCTTACCCGTGCGGGTGTATTTGCGGGCCCTTTCTTCAGGTTACCGGGACACGGGTGCGCGCCAAACAAGCCGAGTTGGTCTGAGTGGTCTGAGTAGTCTGAGTTGGTCCTCTGAGTTGCTGGTGACGAAAGCGGCCGTCTGCTGGCCCTTCTGCCCGGTAAGCATTGTTCTCAAATAGGAGCGGTTCACCCCGCCAGCTTCCGTCAAGCTTTTTGTGTGTCAGAAATCCTGTACACCACAGGCATGCGCCTCCCGGAACTGCGGTGAAGACATCTCCGCTTACGGCAGCGATTTCCGACAACTGATCCTCTGGGTCAAGAGGGTAGAGACCGACGCCCAGCCGCCATTAAGACACGCCAACTTCGCGGGCTAGCTTACGGAAACGGAAATCGGCGCGCAGAGTGTCGAATGCCGGTTCACAACCCATGAAGTTCAGCCATGCGGAGCGCTCCTGATAGGCGCGGTGCAACAATGCCATCGCCCCATCCCTATTCCCCTGCCGGGCGTAGAGCTTCGCTAGATCAAGCGGTGGAGTAGAACGTTGCTGCTGTGCAAGTTCGATTCGCTTCTTCCAATAACCCCCCGGTCCTGCACTGGCGTATGCACTCGCAAGCGCAGCCGCGTCCTGAGCTTTCCCGGACGACAATGACATGTTGCGCCATGCTTCGAGCGCGTGAGCGTAATCCCCCTGCTGTTCGTAGACGTCGACAAGTCCGTACGACGCTGCAGACCGTGCGCTTGGATCCAGATCTGCCATTGCGCGGAATTGGGCTACAGCCTGCGCGTAATCTCGGGAGTAGTACAGAGCCAGGGCCCAAAAGTCGTTGATGGTCATCGAGAGCGGATCAAGCTCATGTGCCTGTTGAATCTCCCCAATCCCTTCCGGAAAACGTCCCATGATCACCAGGCAGTGGGAATACCAGTGATGTGCTGTAGCATAGTTCGCATTCAGCTCGATAGCTCGCGAGTATTCCTTCTCAGCGGCAGCACAGTCCCAGTCATACGCCATTTCTACGCCGGCTAAGGACGTATGCGCCTCTGCAAGTAACGGGTCTAATTCAATGGCTTTCAGCGCCGCCGCTTTCGCTTTCGGCATAGCCTGTGTCGGAGGCATCCCGCCATGCGCTGCCAAAGTGATGTAGGCATCGGCCATCCCAGACCAGCCGAGCGCGTACCTGGGTTCGAGCTTCACGGCCTCTTCGAAGTATTACAATCCCTTGAGCTCCGCCTCGGTACCGCGCCGATGCCACCAGTAGCGACCACGCAAGTAAGCTTCATGCGCGGCGGGATTAACCGACCGTGCATTCGTGAAGGAAGCCTGCTGCGAAGAGCTCAGAGTGAGTCTGATCTCCGCAGCGACGTCGCGTGCGATTTGTCTTATGGTCAAAAAAGTCGTGCGTAGGGCTGAAGTCAAAGGTCACCGTCATGGTTTCAGGGTTTCAGGCGTGCTCTTGATTGACACATTCGTGAATATCAAGCCGCGTTGTTTCAGAAGCGGAAGTTCTCGCCGAACACGGTGGCACAACACCTGGCGGCTCTACGCTTTTTCTACGTCAAGACACTCAAGAAAGCCTGGAGCATCACGGAAACACCCTACCCGAAGAAGGCCGTTCACCTGCCAACGATCCTCAGTCAGGAGGAAGTGGCGCGACTCATCGACGCAGCTCTGACTCCTTATCATCGCACTCTGTTGATGACGCTCTACGCCACCGGAGTACGACGCGCTGAATTGACACACCTGAAAATCAGCGACGTGGACAGCCAACGCATGGTGATTCACGTCCAAGGCGGTAAAGGTCGCAAAGATCGCTTATGCGCCATGGCCCATAAGCGATCTGATGTGCCGAGAAAAGTTATGTGCCGAGAGTCGCGCTCCATCTCCAGAAGACACCGGCTGCTGCGGAGTGCGCTCGTGTCGCGCTGCGTAGTCGACTTCACATAACTATGGAGCCCTCCTTGGGTGAGATGCTGTCCTGGGTGAAGATGCCACCCGAGGAGGACCCATGCTGGAAAGCTATTTCAAACTAGACCACACCTTGCGGCGACTCCGTGCCGAACCAACGGGTCGATACATGGACAATTTCGCCGAGACTCTTCATACAAAAGGTTACGGTGTGTGGGCCGCGCAGGCATACCTGCGCGCGGCCGCGTTGGAATAATCGGTCTTGCCAGCGGTGGCCTCTTCGCATTGCTTGCTGCCCTTACTCCATCTAAAGTTGGCGCG